>CAZKRU010000156.1:0-1545 GCA_964555235.1 uncultured Verrucomicrobiota bacterium | reverse complement strand
TGACCATGGGCGTCAACTTAAGGTTTTGGCATTTTCCGGTTTGGCTTAGGTTTTAGGCGTTGGAACAGGAGCGTATTTTTGTTTTCAATGGACCAAGACCAGGATTCTCCTTTGACCGCATCAATGGCTTGGGCGACCGCGACCGGCAAGTTGATGTAGTAACTTGAGGTTCCTTGGCGTTGGACGTGTTGGATTTTAATTTCGTATCCCATCTTTCTTTTATACCGCATTGCCTTTTTGTCGTCAATGTATAGTATATATACTATTATATGACATCCCATCCGCTCTCGCTGTTTTCTTCAGACTCACTTCTTCAAATCGCTCGAAAAACAGGTTTTGTCTCCAGAACCCCCCGTAAAATCCATCCTTTCGCTTTCTTGGGATCTTGTCTCCTCGCTCTTAACGCGGGTTCCCCTCATTTGCGATTTCAGTCGATTTGTGCGGGTCTCCTTGGCAACACGACTGTCAGCAAGCAAGCTCTCCATCATCGCATCGGCGAAGCCTCCTCTTGTTTTATGCAAGCGGTTCTGGCCTCTCTGTTTTCCCGTCAAATTTCCGTCAAAAATCTCTCTCACCGCTTTGGACGCATCCTCATTGCCGATAGCACCTGCGTTTCCCTACCCGACTCTCATCGAGACACCTTTCCAGGACCTTCCCATACAAAAGGAAAGTCGGCCTGCGTCCGGATCCAATGCCTTTTCGAGCTCATTTCAGAGCAGTTCCTCGATTTTAAAATCTCGCCCTTCACTCACAACGATCAGGCCGCCTCCGGAGAGATCATCCCTTTTTTAAAACCTCGGGATTTGGTGCTTCGTGACTTGGGTTACTTTAGTCTCAAAGTTTTTACGACCATCGATCTTCTGGGGGCTTTCTTTCTCTCCCGTTGGCGATATGGAACCTCTTTATTGGATCCCAAGACACAAAAACCCGTGGACCTTCTCAGATTGCTCGATCGCTATGGCTCTTTAGACATCCCGTTGATCCTGGGAAAAGAGCATTCTTTACCCGTTCGTCTCGTGGCGATTCCTCTCCCTCCACAAGTCGCAGATGCCAAACGTCGAAAAGCCAACCAAAATCAAAACCGAGATCGACGCCTCAACCACTCGAAAGCCTTCATGGCTCTCCTTTCCTGGAATATTTTTATCACCAACGCCGATTCAACGATGATGCCCTTCCAACAAGTCTCCAAGCTCTACTCCTTACGCTGGAGGGCCGAAGTCCTCTTTAAATCCTGGAAAAGCCATATGACCCTCAACTCGCTGAAAAATGTGGGCAAACGCCAAATCAAAACCCTGCTCTGTGCCCATCTCATCCTGACCCTTCTTCTCCATCAATCCATCCCGGTCGATCACTCTTTTTCTATCCTTAAGCTCGCTCAACTCTTTACCTGGTCTTTCCCCATGATCCTGTTTGCCGCCATTGCTCCATCCTTTCCCCCTCTGTTTCTAGCCCCCCAAATCAACCGCCACTGTTCTTACGAAAAACGATCCAGAAAAAACTTCCATACCCGAAAAAATGAATACTTAAGTTGACGCCCATGGTCAG
>CAZKRU010000155.1:0-1562 GCA_964555235.1 uncultured Verrucomicrobiota bacterium | reverse complement strand
GATTCCCATGATTGATCGATAGATTTTTCTTTTTAAACAGAGACCATAAGCGATGCGATTGATTGCAGAACTGATCCATTTTAGAGAAACTTACGGCCATTGGCGCATCCCGACTCGTGGCACTCGGTTTTGTGAACTAAGACGCCAAGTTCAAAAAATTCAAACGCATATCGATAGCTTACCTTTGGAAACGTTGGAGCAATTGCTTGATTGGAGCTTCCCTTTTACTCGGCAGGACAACATTTGGTTAGAACGGTTTTTCGATTATCGAAGACTCACTCTTTCGGGAGCGAAGCTGAAACGCTCCTCCTCCAAAGAGGTGACAAGTGTTGCGTCCTGGGCTAAGGATCAACGCGGTTGCCGCGCTACCATGTCTCCGGCGCGCTTGGCCCTCCTGAACCGCATCAACTTTGTATGGAGCCTGCGGGAGGCTCTATGGAACCAACGTTACGAAGAACTGCTGGATTTTCGTCGTCAGCAGGGTCATTGCCGGGTGCCCGACAAATGGCCGAAAAATTCCGCTCTTGGAGCTTGGTGTGTCACCCAACGCATGCAGCGGCACCAGTTGTCGCCCTTGCGTCGTCGAATGTTAGGCAAAATCGGATTTGAATGGAACCCTTTGGAGGAACGTCGGGAAGCGGCCTTTGCCGAACTAAAAGCTTTCAAAGCCCAGCATGGCCATTGCAAGGTTCCCTTTGGCTACCGGGCGAATCCGCGCTTGAGCCGCTGGGTTTCGGAGCAGCGGCAGAAGCGTCAAAGATTGTCACCGGATTGGATCAAAAAACTCGAAAATCTTGGATTTGAGTGGCAACCCGCCGAGGAAATCTGGAAAAGGAATTGGTCCAAACTCAAGGCTTTTCACCAGAAACATGGACATTGCAGGGTGTCGCCCCGTGAGGATCGGGACTTAGCACAGTGGTGTAAGTATCTGCGAAGCCAATGGAGTCGAAGCCTCCTTTCTGATAATAAACGAAAAGAATTGGAAAAGATCGGTTTTATCGGACGGGTGCAAGAGGACCGATGGAACCGCCGTTTTTCAGAGTTGAAGGCATATCGAGACAAATTCGGCAATGCTGAGGTGCCCTACCGATGGACCACCAATGATGATTTGAGTGTCTGGGTCTTTCTTCAGCGTGATGCCAAACGCCGGGGAAAACTGAGCAAGGATCGAATCCGACGATTGGAAACCTTGGATTTTGTTTGGGAACCCTTGGAGCGGCAATGGGATCTTCGTTTTGAGGAGTTGATTGCCTTTAAGAAAAAACAAGGGAATACCTACGTACCCAAGACGGAAAAGCATAAAAGCTTGGCCGTATGGGCGGTACTCCAGCGGAAAATGAAAAAGAGTGGGAAACTTTCCCCTGATAAAGTTCGACGATTGGATGCCTTGGGGTTTGATTGGAACGTCCCGGAAACCTTGTGGGAAGAGCATTTTGGTGCTTTGCGTGCCTTCCATCAAAAACACGGCCATTGTCTGGTGCCTGCTAAGGATCCTTTGGGATCATGGGTGACCAATCAAAGGCAGAATTATAGACAAGGAAGAATGCCCTTGGAGCGATTCA
>CAZKRU010000154.1:0-1604 GCA_964555235.1 uncultured Verrucomicrobiota bacterium | reverse complement strand
ATCTCTTCCTCAAGCATTTTTCACGCCACTTCACCACTTTTGCAGAGGTCTCATACTTTAAAAATGAAAAAAATTATAATTTGAAAGGCAATGGGAAAGGCAATGGGGACGTATCCAAACTAATGACTATTGACAGGGGGAGGGAGTTGGGATAGATGGGTTTTGCTCTTGATGAGGGAGCGGGGAAGGATGGGGCTCAAGCAGATGGCCGAGAAAGTGGGAATGACGGGAGAACGAGCGATTTCGACAGCGCTCCGACGGTTACGCAAGAAAATGGAAAAGGATGATGGACTACGGAAGATTTACGAACAACTCAAAAGTCATTAGTTTGGATACGTCCCCAATAACTCCGTATCATTCACATCCTAATCAAGGTGGCCCCATGAGTCCGAGTGACATTGCCGCCTCATCCCCTGATAATCCCGGTTTTATGACTCGCGATCCAGGCCAACAAGGCAAGAGAAATCCTCCTCCCGAAACTTGGCAATCGGATGGTGGGAAGCCTACGCGTGTGAATTCTGGTTCAGCGCCAAAGCCTATAGAGTGAGAGTATTTTGTGCAATGGATTTTGATTTTAGTGGTCTGGTCGATGGGAGTTTTAACGGCAAGCGCCGGATCACAATCGGTGAACGATCAATTTTTAGCAGCCATCGAAAAGGGCAATTTGCCTTTGGCTGCGAAGTTGTTGTCGCAGGGGGCGACTGTTCAAGCGAAAGACTCATTAGGACGTGATGCCGTTGAAATAGCACTCAACTCTGATGGCACGAAGTTGTTGCGGTGGCTTTTTGTGAAAGGAGCAAAGCGGCGGGGTATTACAGACTTGATGTTGGCGACCTACGACTCTGACCGCGACCAAGTCAAGAAGTTGTTAGCGTCAGGAGCACGGGCAAATGTTCAAGATGATTGGGGCGATGCCGTATTGTCTTATGCATTGGAGCGAAACGACAGTCGAATACTAGAGATGCTTTTGGAGGCTGGCGCTGATCCGAACATCCGAAACAAAATAGGCCGCACTCCACTTTTCCGAGCGCCTCCGGGCATGATCCAAAAACTTGTGAAAAGTGGCGCGAAGATTGAGGTGCGCGATAAAGAAGGGCAAACGCCTTTATACGCGGCTGCTTTTGCTGAACAATTAGAGGAGGTTCAAGCTCTGCTGCAATTGGGTGCCGATCCGAATGCGATAGACAGATATAATTTTTCGATCCTTGGGGCTTTGTTACAGGGTGAAAAACAAAATCCCAAATACATGAGCGAATCCAAAATGAAAACTATCGCTCTTTTGCAGCAGCATGAGGCTAAGGCCGTGTATCCCAAAAATCGGGGCCGGTTGAAGGAAGGGAATGGGGATGTATCTATAAATATTGCAAATGAAAAATGAGACATCCTCTGAAGAGATGATTTAAACGGAAGACGCATGAGTAAGGCCCTCGAAAACGGAACGACGACGGACTACGCCTATGACAACGCGAGCCGGCTCACTGGAAACACAAGGCATCGGGGACGAATCTATAGATATTGCAAATGAAAAACGAGACATCCCGCATCCTCTGAAAGGCAATGGGGACGTATCCAAACTAATGACTATTGACAGGGGGAGGGAGTTG
>CAZKRU010000153.1:0-1786 GCA_964555235.1 uncultured Verrucomicrobiota bacterium | reverse complement strand
CCGGTGACACTTGAGGGTTGTCTATCTGATTATGGCACTCCTGGGTATGAACTTTATTGGCTCGACTATGAAGTGATTAACGTTGGATATCTCGACACCTATCTTAATGCTTGGCTTAGTGGCGTGGATTCTACTGGGTGCCCGTGTCCCACTTCTCCGCTCCAATGCACGGAAACAACGTACAAAAAGGAACAGGAATTTGTACGCGAACATTTAACCGGGTGCTTTCCCTATGTTGCTTAAAATTTCATCGAATTACATAATCCGAGTTACTCTCGTATTGTGCTGGATGCTTACCGAAAACCTGAATTCGACGGAATTCGATGATCGGTTAAAAAATATTTTAAATGATAATCATATCCCAAAAGAAAAATATTTGGAGCAGAGTGTTTCTGTCTTAGATGAAAATGATAAAAAATTAAAATCGAGATGCTTTGTTTTTAATCAAGATCCACTATGCGCTGTTTTTATCAATGATTGCAGCACTTTCGACATGAACAGTTTAAATCGAGCGAGTAATGGGACTATCTTTATTAAGGATCTTTTGTACTTGAAGCTTAAAGATTCGACCAATTGGCGGCAAATTCCTAAATTCGGATCGAGAGATGATAAGCCTGTATCCATGGTTGACGAGGTATTCAACTCAAAAATAAATTGGTCAACTCTGGATGTTACATTTCGACGTTTAATAGAACAACGCATTAAAAAAATGGAAGCGCAGTTGCATATTTTTGAAAAGACAGACCCTTTGAAAACTGTTGCATTCGTTAAAGCAATTGATGCAGAACGCGAAAAACAAACAATCACGGGAAATTACATCGAGGGAAATCGAAATGTCTCTTCGATTGAGTACGAAATCGACAAAACTGGATTTATTAATAAAATTGAGGTTTATGTAAAAGGCGAACTTGTTAATCGAACCGAGAATAGGCTTGGGTTAAGCTCTCTGCTAAAAGATCTTGAGGGCAAGCTGCAATCTTCTCTAAGTCACGATATTGATGATCTTGATATTGGTAAGGACAAATGGAAAGCTTTTGAAAAGGCTAGGCTAGGGCCATCGGGAGTGGTATTTGGTATCGCGCCCCTTGTAAAAGATCGGAAATCATACGTGTTGAGTGTCCTACCGGGATCATCTGCAGAAAGAGCAGGAATTCCCGGAGGAGTTGAAATTATTGAGATTAACGGTGAAAAGGTCGATTTTGATACTAGCGCTAAGTTGTTGGCCTTTTTAAATAGCATGGATGCGATGAGCTTGAAGGTTGTGGATAAAACCGGAAAAATTAGTGATTTTAAAATCAAAAAAGAACCCATAAAATAGTGGCTTGCTCGTCGAATTGAGGTCTTGATTTAACTCAGAAAATCTTCTCCGATTTGACAAGTGATCTATACTGCTTTTGTGGCACGATCACAAAAGTACCAAGATTCTCCAGCGCAAATGACGCTCTCGTTTGCTGCCCCTAATTCAATGGATTTTGTGGTTTTTTACTGTGCTTCAAGCTTGCCTTCAATCCGAAAACCCGATGATTTTAAGTCGAGTGAGTTCATTTTCATTCAGGGTCTTTTGTTGCAGACGGTGCCGTTGACGAGACGCCCATTGAGCCAAGGCTCCATTACTACCAGACGTGACGTTACAATGGCCATGTTTTTTTGCGAAAGAGCGTAACTTTTTGTACATGAAAGCCCAATGTGCTTCATAGGAGTTCCAGCAAAATCCCAAGGCTTCAAGTCGCTTGAATCGCTCCAAGGGCATTCTTCCTTGTCTATAATTCTGCCTTTGATTGGTCAC
>CAZKRU010000152.1:0-1844 GCA_964555235.1 uncultured Verrucomicrobiota bacterium | reverse complement strand
ACCCCTACAGAGGGAAAACATCATCTAACCACCCTCTATGGGATGGCTGTGAAAATGAGATATGATTTTCACCCTGAGGCACTCGCCGAGTTTACAGCCGCAGCCGATTATTACGAGAAGTGTCAAAAGGGATTAGAGATTCGTTTTATTGATGCGGTCCATGCCGCAATCAAGCATGTTTGCGATGCTCCGCAGAGGTGGCGAATTTTTGATGGGGAGATCAGGCGAGTTCTTGTTCATGTCTTTCCTTATGCGGTTCTTTACTCGATTGAAGATGGATTTATCTATATTTTGGCAGTAATGCATTGCAGTAGAGAGCCAGATTACTGGAAACTCCGAAAGCAATAAGGTCGAACAAGGCAGATCGACCATGGGGACGCATCTAACGATTCGCTATTTGAAATCTTTTCTCGCCGTCGCTCCGTAATCAGCACATTTTCAGCTACGCTCCTTATGTCGCCTCTCACTTGTCCTCTTTGCGGTGGCTCAAATGATTGCGCGATGGCCTCGGCGGTTCGCTCGGAGGATCCGTGCTGGTGCGTAAACGTATCGATTTCTGCGGAGTTGCTCGCATCGGTTCCAGTCGATTCTCAAGGCAAAGTCTGTATTTGTCAGCGATGCGTTTCCAAATTTGGTAGGGAGGCCTCTCCGAGGGCGCCGTCCCATGTTCCGCTTGAACCCAAAGCTACGGCGCCTTCGGAGAAGTCGCCCTACCAATCTTAAGATAATTATAGAAAATGATGTTGAGCTCTTTGCGTTGTAGCGGTTAAATCAATTTGATTTTTAACCAAGGAGAAGTGATGTCAGTCTTAGTTGTCGGTTCAGTCGGAATTGATCATGTCAAAACAGCAACGGAAGAGCATCATGAACTTCTGGGGGGCTCGGCTTCTTACGCCTCCGTGGCGGCTTCCTTTTTTAACCCGGTGAATCTCGTTGGAGTGGTCGGGGATGATTTTCCGGAGCGTTATCGGCAACTTTATCGCAGTCGAAAGATTGATATCGAGGGGTTGGAGACGGCCAAGGGAAAGACCTTTCGCTGGTCGGGTGAGTACGAAGTTGATATGAACAATCGAAAGACCCTTTCGATTGAGCTCAACGTTTTCGAGCATTTTCAGCCGAAACTTCCCAGCGCTTACAAATCGAGCGAATTCGTTTTGTTGGCAAATATTGCCCCTGCGTTGCAGTCCTTGGTGCTGGATCAGATGGGGAAAGCGAAGTTCGTGATTGCGGATACGATGGATCTTTGGATCAACATTGCCCGGCCGGATTTGATGGCTTTGATCAAACGGGTTGATCTTTTGGTTTTGAATGATGGGGAAGCGCGCATGTTGACGGGGAAGGATAACCTGATTCAAGCGGGTCGCGCGATTCAGGCGATGGGACCCAAGTATGTGGCGTTGAAAAAAGGGGAACACGGTTGTTTGCTCTTTGGCCCCGATGAGCTTTTCAGTGTTCCGGCGTTTCCCTTGGAGAGGGTTCCGGATCCGACCGGGGCGGGAGATTGTTTTGTCGGAGCATTGGCCGGTTATTGTGCGCAACAGGATCAGGTGACCTTTCAAGTTCTCAAAGAAGCGGTTTTGCGCGGGACGGTGGTGGCTTCTTTCAATGTCGAGGCGTTCAGTCTTCGTCGATTGGAGAATTTAACCGATGCGGAGATTCAGCAGCGTCTTCAGGAATATCTCCGTCTCACCCGGGTCTGAAGTGATTCGACCCAGGCGATTACGAAAAAGAGCGCGATGCAGCTGCGTTGCTTAATCCTCGGAATCTGGTTGGGAATCGGCGGAGCAGCCATGCTTCGGGCGTCATTTGAATTACCGGAATCGAGCTATCCGCTCGCGGCATTG
>CAZKRU010000151.1:0-1912 GCA_964555235.1 uncultured Verrucomicrobiota bacterium | reverse complement strand
GTGACCAATCAAAGGCAGAATTATAGACAAGGAAGAATGCCCTTGGAGCGATTCAGGCGACTTGAAGCCTTGGGATTTTGCTGGAACTCCTATGAAGCCCATTGGTCTTTCATGTACAAAAAGTTACGCTCTTTCGCAAAGAAACATGGTCATTGTAACGTCACGTCTGGGAATAATGGAGCCTTGGCTCAATGGGCGTCTCGTCAACGTCATCGTCTGCAACAAAAGACCCTGAACGAAAGTGAACTCGCTCGACTCAAAATCATCGGGTTTTCGGATTGAAGCACAGTAAAAAACCACAAAATCCATTGAATTATCTGTTGAAGAAAGCATCAAAGGCGCAACTAATGCGAATCGACCCTCATCTATCTGTTGTGTTGGACTAGCGACAGTCGCAGATAGCTGCAGGATTTTTTATGCGCAAGCACTTGTCCAAAGGGATGGTCAGTCAGGAGTAACTCGGAACAATAGAAATTATCTAGACTCCCAAAATATAGTTACGCCTATAATGTTTTCGGAATTTCTCCTATATAAACTTGCTTTCCAGTTTTTATAATGAGCTTGCATGGCAAAATTATCAATAATTTGGCGAATTGTTGCGTTCTTTAAATTAATAGAGACTTTATAAACATCTTCTTCTCGGGCAAAAGCGGCACGAGATCGCAATTTAAGATTATAAGTTTTAGCCAAAAAAGAAACAGCATCATCAAGTGTCATATCTTTTAATTCAATGCTTTTAACCACAAAATTCATTGGGTTTTCTGTTGAAGAAAGCATCAAAGGCTCAACTAACGCAAATCGACCCTCATCTAACTTAACCGTCTCAAGGCCAAAGACAGTTCTGGCGCTTTGAAGCAGGATAATTTTATCTGCTTTTCCCCAACCCGATGTAGACGTAGACTTGACTGCTACTGGGTTTAAAGTTTCGACAGAAGGATATATATTTAATTGGTGAAGCGCCTCTAAAAAAGCTCCGAAATAGCGCGCATCAGATTCTGCTGTTGATGAGTAAGCATAAATTGCAGTTAGACTTAAGATCAGAATTAATTTTTTCATATTTGCTTTAGTTGGCTGGACTTACAAAAATAGTAGAGCTCGTGGCTGAATTGTTAGTAGGATTATAAATTGCTTTTTGGTGAATGGATTGTTGTTGAATAATTGAATTCACCTCGTAAGTCGTCCCATCAGGTCCTTTGATTTGATGGTAGGCATGGGAAGTAATTTCAATCTTCAAAAGCAAACTTTTTTGCCTATCAACGGCATCTTGAGCCAGAGCTCCAGGGGTTAGAAGGTGGACATGATCAGTAATTTTACCATTAGCATCAGTGCCTTGACTTGAGGCAACCCCACCTGGTGGACGGGAAGTAGGGCCGACAAGATCTATGAATACTCCAGCATCATCATAATAATACAGAAATATACCAGTTACGTCTTCGAGCAAACTCATGGGCTGCGATTTCATTAACTTATCGTTTTGATCTTTTACGGAGAATGTAAAATTTGCACCATCTGTAGCAGCAGTTCCTGATTCAAAAGTGATGGCAGTAGGTTTCTGAACAACTACTTTAATTGAGTTGGATTCGGGCGATTCTTTGGTTTGAGTTGCTCCCTTCGTATCAGTCCAAACTTGCGTAGCAATTACTGTAACTGTTGCCTCCCCCTCCAGATCGCGCTTCAACGATAATGTTTTCTCAGTTCCCTCAGCGCCGCTAGCCGGCGATCCCTCTATTCCTGAATATTTAAATTTATATTTCAAATCTCCTGAAGTCCAAGGAGGACATCCCTCGCTATCCTCTGGTTTTTTTGTCGTACCACCTGAGGCTGTAATATCAACTGTTTTTGCAGTATAAATAATAGCCTGAGACCTCTGCAAAAGTGGTGAAGTGGCGTGAAAAATGCTTGAGGAAGAGAT
>CAZKRU010000150.1:0-1954 GCA_964555235.1 uncultured Verrucomicrobiota bacterium | reverse complement strand
ATTTCTTAAAAACCTTGCAACACCCCCGGGCGGGAGTCGCTACCAATAAATTCCTAAGAATTCTTCACAACCGGGCAATCGATATGGGATGGCTCCTCAACCCTGTTTTGGCACGTCGGGCATGGCCCAAGTTCAGATATGGCATTAAACGCTCCATCAAAGCGGACGAACATCGTCGAATTGTTGGAGTTGAAAAAGACCCTGAGCATCGTCTCTACTACGAAATGCTATGGGAAACGGGCGGCGCTCAAAGTGATGTCGCCCATCTGAATTGGGAGAATATCGACTTATTGAATCATCGACTTTACTATGATCGAATGAAGCTGGCGGGTCGTTATTGTCCGGGAGCCTCTTTGGTGATTGGATCAAAGCTTGAGGCGATTTTAAGCCAGATTGCTCGTGGGGAATGGCTTTTCCCCTCTATTCGAATCAGGACCGTGGAGAGTCGGGCCGCTCGTTTCCGCAAACGAATTACGGCTTTAAAAATTGAGGGGGTCACCCTTCATAGCTACCGTTACGCATGGGCCGAAAGGGCAAAAACCGCCGGAATGCCGGAACGAGAGGCCATGTCGCATTTAGGACATAACAGCCGGGCGATTCATCAAGCCTATTCGAAGCAAGCGGGAATTGTGACGATGCCCTTGGAGTATTACGAAAAAATCCACACCAGCAAAATCATTGAATTTGAGAAACTGGCCGCTGATTCCGCTCCTTCCAATAGTGAGAGATGCAGCGCGTAGCGCGGGAAAGCCATTCCGTGTCTTGAGAACAATGGACAATATCCAAGGAAGCAAACCACTTCGGAGCGTTGGAAACCGGATTTCCTAATGGGATAAGAAGCTTTTTTCGAATCAAAACCGGGATGTCATGGGGCTGGAAGCCCAATAAATCCGCCGCTTGATTGGCGTCAATGCGTCCGGGAAGTCGATGGACCAAAAGCAACTCTTTCTTGTCGATTTCAATCATTCGAATTTCTCGGAAAAGTCTTCATGAAAAAGATCAATCTTGGCTTTGATTTCAGTAGCCCAAATCGGTTCTGATGCGGAGTTTAAGGGACGGTGGAGAGATTCGAGGATGGAGCGGGCGGCGGCTTCATTGGTTTTACAATGCCACTGTTTGGCAAGCTGACGGAGGGCATTCTTGAGTTCCGGGGCAACGGAAAGATTTAATCGATAAGCGCGTTTATTCATGGGTTTTTGGGATTGACTTGTTAATAAGACACTAGTAGCTTATTAAGCAAAGTCAAATGGAAGCCTTTATTTAATGCAACTGAGCGTCAAAACTCCGGCCGAATTGACCGTTCCTACTTTGGAAGCATGCGCCATTGTCGACTATCGGAATCCCAGCGCGTTTGTCTCCGACTGCGTTTTCCAATGTATTCAGGGGATGGATTCCCCGCATTCGAACTTCACTCCCTTGCGGATGGTGGAAAAGTATTACGAGGCTCTTGGTCAGGAAGCAAAACTCCAAGGCAAAGGAAATTTCTTTCAAGTGTCTGCACAGAAAAAACGGATGACTGAAGCTCGCAAGCGTGTTTCTGCAATGCGATCCGGCTTTCCTAAGGGTTTTCCCAAACACCTTCCGATTAAAATCAGTCCGGCAGGAGTGGATTTGACGGAGCGCATCAAAGCGAAAGTGGCATGGCTTCAGATTTCTCCCAATGCCTTTGTCATGCGCTGTCTTCGGGATTGTATTGAGGCCATGGACGATCCTAAGAAAGCACTTTTGCCTCCCCCTGTTGTCGTCGATTTTTGGACCGCATCCCATGCGCGCTTACGTCCCAAACCCAAAGATGGACTCGAAGCGATGGTGTTGGCTTCCCAAGAGACGATCCTCCGTCAGAAGAGCATCCCTATTCTGGATACCATTGTTCGACTCGCCCAGCGTGAGCAATGGGATGCTGATTTGAAAACGATTCTTCGTGATGCAGGAGTGCTTTCCAAAGATCGGTGAT
>CAZKRU010000149.1:0-2089 GCA_964555235.1 uncultured Verrucomicrobiota bacterium | reverse complement strand
AAAGATGTAAAAAAAGGGGGGTGTTTTACGATCTAAACGAGGTAAATAACACCTAGGAGTCATAGTCTACGAGCTATGACATCTATGACGGAGCGCGGAACAGAAGGTGATTTAATTTTAAAAAGGGACAAGTTGGGGCGTATACGTACGACCGAAGCTAGGCGTGAAGAGATTTTAGCAGAGTTTGAAAAGAGCGGCATGAGCGGGCAGGCGTTTGCCAAGTGGGTAGGAGTCAAGTATCAGACGTTGGCGGTATGTGTTACCACTTTCTTTAACATTGTAGTCGTTTCCAAAATTGAGATCGCAAAATGACCAAAAAGCGACGCATTAGATCGTAGAGGAAGCGAAAAAATGAGCGATACGACGGGATTAGGGAGATGAGTTGAGGTGAAAAGGTAACAAAAAATCTATAGCGGCTAAGAAAATAGACTGTAATTTTTTTACCAAATTAAGGCTGTTTACGAAAATGTGATCGCAAGTTGGGCGCGAGAATGGGGTGTGACTCAAAAACGCTTTAGCAAGCCGTTTAAAGGCAGGCTTTTAATGTTAAACGTAGCAGACAGAGAGAGAATGCATTACGATGAGTTCGGACCAAATACAGTCCCAAAGATGTAAAAAAAGGGGGGTGTTTTACGATCTAAACGAGGTAAATAACAGGTATGGATTCAGAAGCATCGTCGGGAGAAGAAGTGTTACCACTTTCTTTAACATTGTAGTCGTTTCCAAAATTGAGATCGCAAAATGACCAAAAAGCGACGCATTAGATCGTAGAGGAAGCGAAAAAATGAGCGATACGACGGGATTAGGGAGATGAGTTGAGGTGAAAAGGTAACAAAAAATCTATAGCGGCTAAGAAAATAGACTGTAATTTTTTTACCAAATTAAGGCTGTTTACGAAAATGTGATCGCAAGTTGGGCGCGAGAATGGGGTGTGACTCAAAAACGCTTTAGCAAGCCGTTTAAAGGCAGGCTTTTAATGTTAAACGTAGCAGACAGAGAGAGAATGCATTACGATGAGTTCGGACCAAATACAGTCCCAAAGATGTAAAAAAAGGGGGGTGTTTTACGATCTAAACGAGGTAAATAACAAAGAAGCTTTTAACAGGGACCCCCCAAACGCAGTGGGTCGAGGTAGTTTCCGAAAAACTTCCAACGAGTTTTTTGACCCTGGAGCTTTTGGGTGGCGTGAAGCTGACGATTCAAGACGAGAACCAAGCCCGGCTTGCAGGGATTTTGCTCAAGAGTCTGTCATGCTGACTTTTCCGGGAGGGATGCGGATCTGGGTTTCGCTGGATCCCTGCGATATGCGAAAGGGGTTCGATGGACTGGCTTCCTTGGCTCAGTCCCACCTTCATGAGGAGCCCTCCAAGGGATCGATGTTTGTTTTTGCCAATCGGGTGCGGACCCGGATCAAGATTTTGTATTGGGATGGGACAGGATTATGGGTTTGCTCGAAGCGCTTGGAGCAGGGGACTTTCTCCTGGCCCAAGATTTCAAAAGAAGGTCAGACCAAGATCGCACTGCGAGCCGAAGCGCTCGCTCTTTTGACCGATGGCGTGGATTTAAAAAGGAGCCAAAATGAGGCCGTGGTACGAGCGAGATTGATTCTTGGTTTTTTCTCTATTTTACCTCCGAAGATGGTATGGAAGATGCTTTCTTTTATTCACTCACTTCATGACACGCGAAGCCGAACTTCTCTCCCTCATTCAAACTCAAAAAGAGCTCATCGAGTCTCTCCAAAAAGAGAACGAACTGCTCCGTCAAAAAGTCGATGTGCTCATTCGACAAGCCTTCGGAAGTAAAAGCGAAAAACTCAATCTCCTTCAAGACGAGATGCCTTTGGGGATTACTCCCGAGGTCATGGTTTCGATTTCGATCATTCCCGATCCTAAAAAAAAAGTCCCTTCTTCCAAAATCCGTCGTCAACGGGTCCCCGAAGATCTTCCCATTGAAGTCGAGATCCTCGAACCCGAGTCCGTCCTCTCCAATCCTCAAAACTATCGTTTGATCGGTGAAGAGGTTTCGGAGCAATATGTGTTACCACTTTCTTTAACATTGTAGTCGTTTCCAAAATTGAGATCGCAAAATG
>CAZKRU010000148.1:0-2162 GCA_964555235.1 uncultured Verrucomicrobiota bacterium | reverse complement strand
TTTTAAATCCCATCACCTTCACTTAAAAGTACCCTTTTTGCAGAGGTCTCTATTTCTTATTTGAAGGATGTGATCCCGGAAAAGGTCAATTGGTCGTCACGTTTTACAAAAACGATGGATTGACTAAAATAGGCGAAGGTTCTGGAGTGTGGATGGATTTGAAAAACATTCAGGCGTTTTACGAACATTGGACGGTGGGAGATAATACAGTCCGTGGTGCAACCGTTCCAGCAACTGCGTTCCACCCTGTTGGTAATAATTTTGAGTATGGCGCGGAAAAGCCTGGATTATCCGTCACAAGCGACACTCATTATAACGACTACATTTTATTTGTGCATGGCTACCGGATAGACGAGGCAATGGGGACGTATCCCTATAATCTAGTATTTACTGCGTGACGGGGATACTGCGTGACGGGGACGTATCTATAGATATTGCAATTGACGTGGGGTCAAGAGTTTGGCAGAGTTAGGGAATGGGAAGAGCGGCGAGAGTGAGAATGAAGGGCGTGTGGTATCACGTGACGAATCGTGGAATCGATCGGGAATCGATTTTTAAAACCGAATCGGATCACCTGAAGTTTTTAGAATTTTTAGGAAAGCTTCCCGAGCGGTATGGGTTTAAAATCCATGGGTATGTTCTAATGGGGAATCATTATCATCTTTTAGTTGAAGATCCGGAGCAGAGAATTAGTGAAGGGATCAAGTGGCTTAATCTTTGTTACGGGATGAGTTTTAATCGTCGTCATCGACGGATCGGGCCTGTCTTCCAGGGAAGATTCAAGGGGGTAATTCTGGATCCTGAAGATCGGGGGCTGTCGGTCAGTTGTTATGTCCACTTAAATCCAGTTCGAGTGAAATCATTGGGTCTGGACAAACGGGAGGCAAAGGCGATTCGAGCGGGAAAGCAAAGTGGAAAAGAGCGGGTGGATGCGCGATTGAATACCCTGCATGAATATCCGTGGAGCAGTTATCGAGCGTACGTGGGACTGGAGCGAAGTGCGGATTGGCTGACCACCGAATTTGTTCTTAAGAAGTCGGGAGGAAAGAAGGGGTATCGACAGCAAGTGGAGAAGGAGATTCGAGAGGGGAAGGATGAATCGCCATGGGGAGAGTTAATTGGAGGATTGGTGCTGGGGAGTGGGGAGTTTGTGGGGCGGATTCGCAAGAGAATCCAGGGGGATTGCAAGGAACAAAAAGCGATGAGGATTCTGACCCGAGGGGGAAGGTGTTGGGAGGAGATTGTGTCAGTGGTCGAATCGATCAAAGGGGAACGAACGGAGGATTTTTGGAAGCGTCACGGGGATTGGGGCCGGGATTTAATCTGGCTGCTTTGTCGGGAAATGGGACGCTTGAAGTTAAGAGAAATTGGGGAAAAGAGTGGGGTTGAATATGGGGTTGTGGCGGCAGGAATCTTTCACTGTCGTCGAAAAATGGAGAAAAGCGATGAACTTCAAAAAAGCTATAAAAAAGCCCGAGGGCGACTCATTTGCAATATTTAAAGATACGTCCCCATTCCATTGAAACATTAACTTTGGATATAGTATTATATTTATGGAATCAATCCGTGAACATTCGGCAAACTATTTGGAGCTTTTATCAAGTATTTACCCCAGTGATTACAATTCGACTCGAACAAAATTTGAGAAATCTTTCTTCGGAACTATAGCGCATGAAGTCGCACATATCACTGACAACGAAAGTGATGGCGCAGATCATGACGAGGGAGGTATAATGGACGGACTGAATGGCGGTAACATAGATCAAAAATTCAAGCCACAATCAATCAATCGATTCAGATCAGGTCAAAAGTGGTGAGTTATGTATCGACTATATCTAGCATTATTATATTTATCTGTGTGTTTAAATTATTCTGAGGCAAGCGTCACTAAAACGCCTGAAATGGCAGCGATTGATAGTCTTACGACTATTTTTGAAATACATGAGGAACGGTATGGCAAGCTTCCGCATGACTGGTCAGAGCTAAGTCAAACGATGGATTTGCAAAAGTTAAATAGAGATTTAAGATATAGGCAATCTTATCCCATCCAAGATCACTATCAATTTATCACTCAGCAAATGGCCTTCCGTAGTCATGACGGCATGCAAAAAAGGTGTCACGATGTTAATTATTAGATTGACGAGGTAAGGGGGAGTGGGGAG
>CAZKRU010000147.1:0-2211 GCA_964555235.1 uncultured Verrucomicrobiota bacterium | reverse complement strand
CTCCCCACTCCCCCTTACCTCGTCAATCTAATAATTAACATCGTGACACCTTTTTCTTTTCAAGACCTTCCTTCCCAAAAGCCTCATGGGATCCGCCATCGACTACGCCCTCTCCTTACGAAAGCCCCTAGATCTTTTCCTCCAAGACGGTCGCATCGAGATCGACAACAATAAAGTCGAAAACGCCATCCGCCCCACCGCCATTGGTAAAAAGAACTGGCTCTTTTTCGGAGAAGAAGACGCCGGAGAACGTTCCGCCATTTTATTCACTCTCGTCCAAAGCTGCAAACGGCATGGCCTTAATCCCCAAGATTACCTGCGCCACGTTCTGACTCAGATCCCCCACCACACCAATCAAACCGTTCACACCCTCACTCCCAAAGCCTACGCTCACAAAAGAAAAAGGTGTCATGACGTTATTTGTTATCTACTCCCATTAACTTCCTCATTCGCTGATACTCCGTACTCCCCCGTTTCACGCTCATTCCTCTTCGGAGCGCTCCAGAACTCTTCATCTTCAGCCGTTCTACCAACCACGCCACCGAAACGCAGCTTCTCTCCCGAACCACCAACCCCATCACATATTTCTCCCCCACTCCCTCATCTGCCGCCGCTTTTCCCATCTTCTTCTCCCATTGCCTCAGAATGCGCTCCGCCTTCTCCTCCTCCGTCTCCGTCGCCACCCCTCTCTGCCAGAGATCCTCCGCAGCGCTCTCCCCACGCTTCAGACTCAATCCCAGCCTCACTCGCTCCGCAAAGTGTTCACTCCCCCACCACCAACTCCGACGGAGCTTCGCCCACTCCGATCCCCCTCCCTGCTCCAATTCAATTCTCCCACCCAAATGCTCCTCATACGCTCTGCGCTCCCCCACCCCAAGCTTCCGATGCCCAAAGCTCCCCATCACCTTGCGCCACTCCATCCACTCCGGAAACTTCCCCCGTACATAGCAGCCCACACTCGTTCGAGGTGATTTCGCTAACGCCGCCACATTTCGACATCCCCCCGCTCGAACCAAATTCAGATGAATATAATCCGATACCGTTCGATAGTATTCCGCTTTCCCCTCCACCAAACACGCCTTGTAACGACCTTGAAACAAGGGACCTCGGCGACGATACCTCCGGTTAAATCGTCTCGTGTACTCCGCATTGAGCATCTGCATCCCCCGCACCAACGTCGGGCGCCGCGTTTCAATGAGCAAATGATAGTGATTTGTCATCAGCGTCCACGCATGGATCTTCCACCCGCACTTCTCACTCACCTTCCCCAGCCACCCCAAAAAGAAATCCATATCCGCACGATCCAATAGAACATCTCGCCCCTCGATCCCCCGATTCATCACGTGATAGATCGCCCCCACATACTCGATCCTTAAACTTCTTCCCATCCCGCCACCCTACTCAATACCACCCACCCGTCAAGATAACAAATAACGTCATGACACCTTTTTCGGGTTCCGAACTTCGTTCGATCCTTGTTCGTGCTTCCCGCCAATACTAGATTCTAGGGATGCGTCCCCGGTGCCTTCCTGTGATCTCAATTAAATTTTTAATAGTTGGCGTGTGGAGTTCACTTGTTGCTTGGGCGTTATTCAAAAAATGGTTTGAGATTGTAATTCGCTATTGTTCTCGCCAAATCAACAGGCGCCTTGCCGTTTTTGTTCTTTAAGTTTTTTTCAGCCCCTCGCGCTAACAACAATTTTATCATTTCTCCTCTTCCTTGCGAATTAAATGTCGCCCTCCACAAGGGGGTATTACCGTAGGAATCTTGAGGATCAATACCAGCACCAGCATCTAGCAACATTGTCGCTATTGCGACACGGTAGTCTTGGGCCGCAAAATGTAAGGCCGTATACCCATTGCCATCACTTGCATTCAATTTACTACCCTGATCGATCAAGTATTTAGCTACTGTCTCTTTCCCATCGATAGCAGCATGCATCAATGAAGTTCTGCCATTACTGTCAACAACATCAACACTAACACCGTCAGCAACGATTTTTTTAAGGGCTTCTAAATCGGTTTTAGCAACTGCTTCAAAAATTGACTCCATAACAACTATTCCTTTTTCTCTGCTGGCTTCGGTGCGGGAAGTGGATCCTTCTTTTCCGTTGGCGGCTGTCCAGGGGCATCCTTCTTTTCAAATTTATGACTACTACGGAGTTATTGGGGACGTATCCAAACTAATGACTTTTGAGTTGTTCGTAAATC
>CAZKRU010000146.1:0-2294 GCA_964555235.1 uncultured Verrucomicrobiota bacterium | reverse complement strand
AATCCCCCCGCCCGGTTTCACCTCGGTGATCGGGTTTTATTTTGGACAGGAGTGATGGGTGAAAGGACGGAGGGCTTGTTGTAATGATAAATTACTGCTAGAATTGTCTGAAGTGAAAGCGGTTACAGGAGTTTTTAGTTGCCTCAAAGTAGGAATCCTATTTCTACTGGTGACGCCTCTTGGTTATTCTACGACGGTAGTTTGGGATGGGGATACCGACACAACTATCACTAATGGCAATAATTGGGTTGGGGGAAGTGCCCCCTCGTTAACCACGACCAATGATATCGCTTCCTTCACGGGAGGAACTGCTCCAATCAACCAGCCGACCTGGTCCTTGGGCGTCACCAATGGAGTCGATGGAATCGTCAGTGGAGACAATTATGCGCCGACGATTGCGATGACTGCGGTCGCGAATCGGGTGGTCAGCTTCGGTTCGACGGGAATTGATACGGGAACTCAATTATTAACAATCACAGGAACTGGGGTGGCGGCGCTCCGTAATTTCGATTTCGACATCACGGCGGATCAGACCTGGACGATTGGGAGTGGGGGAATGACGTTCACCAATGGAGTGAATGGCAATTTTCGTCTTACGAATACCGTAGCGACGACTGCGGTCTTGACCAAAGATGGCTCTGGAACGTTGACTCTCCCCAATTCCAATAATTTTACGGGAAGCTGGGTAATTCTCGCTGGAACGGTCTTAACGACGGGGAATGTGAGTAATAATCCTGGGTCGCTCACAACGGTTTTTACTCTAAACGGAGCGACGGCCACTTTACAGCAAAATGCAGCGATTGGAAATCGGGGGATTTCCATCGGCTCCAATGGAGGAACTTTTGTGGCGACGAATGGAAATCAAAGTTGGACAAATGCGGGTCAGTTTGCGGGAACGGGAAACTTCACGATCGATCTGACGCAGATGGGGGCATCTGCAGGTGGACTTGCCATGCAGGCGGCGAATGCGGGTTACACCGGACACCTCACGATTAGTAGTGGTGGAGGAACGGGGTTTAATCGAGTCACCGCCAATGATGCATCGGGGCTCGGAGACGGATCGAATTCCAATCATCATGTTACTGTGAACTCTTCGGACGCGGTCACGAACAGTTTGACGGTCGGAAATGGAATCAATCTCTCCATTGGAACACTCGACGGAAATTCGAATGCGAGAATCGCGACGGCGACGGGTGCGGCGAATGTAGGAACTCTGACGGTCAATCAACATCAGGCGGGAACTTATTCGGGAGTTTTTTCGGTCGGAGCGACCGCGGGAGCGACTTTTAATTTAGTGAAAGCGGGAACGGCCACTCTGACGCTCGGCGGAAATTCATCGGCATCGACAGACCCTTGGAACAAGGGGGCAGTGACCTTGAATGCGGGGAAAACGATTGTCGCAGCGAACAATGCTTTTGGAACTTCTGTGGTTACGGTCGCTTTGAATTCTGCGACTTTAGCCAATAATGCTACGGGCCGCAGTCTTGCGAACACTGTCACCACCAGTGGAACGAGTAGCACAATTGAGACTGCGGGTACTTTTACGCTGGCGACTCTCAACGCAACGAACGGCCTGAATTTATCTCTTTCGAGCGGGGATCTGTTGGATGTTACAGGGACATTCACGGGTTCTACAGCGGCTAGTGGTCTGATTTTGAATTTAGAGGGCGGTTACTCGGACGGAGCGCATTCGATCATTAACTTTGGTGCTTCAGCAGGACTTCAAACCAGCGACTTCGCTCTCTCCAGCACTGCTTCCTCGTTGTATTCCTTAGATTCAGTGACGATCGGGGCCAACAGTGTGAGCGTCGGATTGACTTCCTTTGGTAATTCGGGGGCCACAGATCTAATCGTTTCTTCGAGTATCACGGGAACCTCCTCTCCAGTACAGTCAGGAACGGGAAGCACTACCTACATCGGAACAAATACTTCAACAGGAACGCTGACGGTTTCGAACGGAGTGTTGGTCGTGGGAACCTCCGCCGGCGGGAACTGGGCGGGAAGCGTCGTAGCGAACGGAGGGATCTTAAAAGGAAGAGGAACGATCACCGGAAACGTTACGATTAATAGCGGAGCGACCTACAGTCCCGGAAACTCTCCGGGGATTCAAGTAGTAGCGGGAAATCTCACCATCAATCCCGGAGGCTCGCTTCTGATTGAAATCGACGGAGCGACCGCTGGAAACGGAAGTGGTTTTTACGATCAAACGCAAGTCGGAGGAACTGCTGCCATCAATGGAGGAACCTTGCAAGGGTTCACGATCTTCTCGGGTTCAACAAACTTCGTTCCTCAAT
>CAZKRU010000145.1:0-2323 GCA_964555235.1 uncultured Verrucomicrobiota bacterium | reverse complement strand
GGGTCCTTCTTCCCGCCAGGACAGATTTTGCATTTTCTAATGCAAAATCTGGGTTAAAGCCGGCAACCATAGCACAGACAGTGCCAATACTTTTAAGTAATCAGACAAGCGTCTCGGGAATTGAACGCTCCTGAAATAATCTTACCTCTTGAGAATAGTCTTTTCTGTGCGATATTCCCTTTGGGAAAGAGGCTGTTTTCAAGTCTCGGAAGCTCTAAGGAAATTTTGACTAATTCAATATCCAAATATGAATGTTCTTGTGTCTCGAAGGTTTGTTGAATTTGGGCCCTTTACACTGGCCGAGTTTCAAGCGCTTCACTCAAGGGGAGTGATTCATGATTGCGACTTCATCCATGCGGTCGGTTCCAATCAGGGGTGGTATCCGACGCAAGAGTTTTTGGAGAAACTTTCTTCCATTTCAAAAAAGCGAAAAATTCCCGCACCAAAAAAGCCTAAAGTCAGGACACCACGTACCAAGCCCTAGTAACCTTCGATTGGGAAGCGATTATGATCCCAGTGAATTCCAGAGAAATACGGTCGGTCGGTTATGATGCATCCACTCGACATTTGAGGATTCAATTTGTACGGGGGAACTTTTGCGATTTTTGTAACGTTCCTCGCCACGTGTACGAAAAATTTATGGGTTCGAGTTCAAAAGATTTGTACTTCATCGATTTTATTAAAGACAACTATGCGATAAGGTAAGATTCGTTTGATAACCATAGCAATAGCACGCGAGGGGCAAACGGGGAAGGGGCAAACGGGGACGTATCCCTAATATCTAGTATTGACGGAAAAGAGGGAGGTGGTAGGGTGGAGGGATGGGAGGAGTGGTAAGAGTGCGAATCAAAGGGATCTGGTCGGCAGGAATTCAGGCAGCCAAGCGGAGAATGGCAAGGAATAAAAATCTCCGAAAAGCGCATGAAACGATTTCAAATACTAGATACTAGGGATACGTCCCCAATAACTCTTGATTTGCCGACGACCGGGAAAGCCTATATTGGGACAGTGCCCAGCAAGAAGAAGATCGCAGAAATCAAAGCCAAGATCAGTCAAATGACGCAGCGCACAACGCTGCATGAGGAGACGGCCGATAAAGTGAGCGAGATCAACGCACTGCTACGGGGATGGGGCAATTACTTTTGCCTCGGCTCGGTAACGCAAGCCTATCGCGGGATCGATGCTCATGTTTGGAATCGGCTGCGCCGGTGGTTGCAGAGAAAACATAAAGGGAGAGGATCCTACTCGGGTTCGTACTTCTACGAAAACCTAGGATTGGTTCGCCTCACCAACACAAAACGCAACCTTCCGTGGGCAAAAGCATGAGTCCTCTGTTACGAAAGCCGGATGCGGGAAATCTGCACGTCCGGTTTGATGAGCGGGGAGTGGAAACGGATCACCGCGCCACTTCTCGACTCTACCCCCAATAACTCTTGATAGATACTAGGGATACGTCCCCAATAACTCTTTTTGTTCGAAGATTTTTCCGGATGGAAATGATCCCCTCAAGCGGAGCTTAGGAGAGACGTCTGACCACTTTTGATCGTTCGCTTGAAAGCCAGCAAAAGGGTGAATTCAAGACGATGACCTGTCGCGAAGAATGAGCCATCGCGGCGAATGACGTTGCCCGAAATGGTTTTTTGATGGGTTTTTCCCGTGAGACGCAATATGTCGAAGGGCGAGATGGCGAAGGCCTCGGGGACGTATCCAAACTAATGACTATTGACAAGGTGAGGGAGTTGGGGGCGCATCTGAATATTCGTTAATTGACATTCCACTCGTATGTTGTGGTGGAGGGGTGTGGTGGAAAGTAACTGTTGGTGTGAATTATCTTGTTTTTGACGGGAGAAGGGCTTTTTGTATAGCTGCATGGTGATTGTCTTGAAAACCGCTGGCCGGAAGGTTGTCGCTTGGGTCGTTAATCGTTTAATTCGAATGATGGGAAATCGCTCATTTCCTGCTCTGGATTTTGAGGAATGGAAAAGTGTGGGGCTGCATTTTTCGCAATGCGGAGAAGATGTTGTTCTTGAAAAAATATGGACTGAAAAATTTGGATCCGATCCTGGTTTTTACGTCGATGTGGGAGCATTTCACCCGATTACTTACTCAAATACGCATTTGTTGTATCGTAAAGGCTGGAGAGGGAAAGGCAATGGGGACGTATCTGGAGATTGGAGAATTGACATGAGAGTGCTGAAGGAGTAGGAAAGGAAGATGTCACGAGCGGCACGAGTGAGGGTGAAGGGGGTCTGGTATCATGTGACGAATCGAGGGAGTAATCGACGTTCTCTCTTTGAGACGGAAGAGGATCACGGGCATTTTT
>CAZKRU010000144.1:0-2467 GCA_964555235.1 uncultured Verrucomicrobiota bacterium | reverse complement strand
TGCGTCCGGGAAGTCGATGGACCAAAAGCAACTCTTTCTTGTCGATTTCAATCATGAGAATATCTCCATCAAGTCTTCGTGCAAGAGTCGGACTTCGGCTTTGATTTCACTCGCCCAAATCGGTTCTGACGGTGAGGTTAAGGGACGGTGGAGGGATTCGAGGATGGAGCGCGCGGCGGCTTCGTTAGTTTTGCAATGCCAGCGTTTTGAGAGTTCCTTGAGCGCGGGTTTTATTTCAGGGGCAACCGAGATGTTCAGTCGGTAAGCGTTAGGATTGCGTGTATTCATGGGAATGAGTGGTGATGTGAGAACTCCGCATCTTTAGTGAGCACGTCTAAACTACGGAAGGGATTGGCGCGGTGAATGATTTTAAGATTGACTTGATATTTCATTAAGCTACTGGTACCTTAATAAGATACAAAAGTCAAATGGAAGATACCTCAACCCCCTAAAATCTATGCAACTGAGTGTTAAAACCCCCATTGATCTGTCGGTCCCTTTTTTAGAAAAGTGTGCGGTGGTTGGATATCCTTATCCGAGCGCATTTGCGGGGGATTGCGTCTTTCAGTGTATGCAGTGCATGGATACTCCTCACAGTCAGTTTGAGCCGCTTCACATGGTTGAGAAGTTTTATTACGCCCTTGGACGTGAGGAAGAAATTCATTTAGGTCAAAAAAAGGAAAGAGCTTCCATAGTGACTCGGCTCCTTCTGGAGGATCGACGGAAGCGGGCAGCAGAAGCCAAGAAGCGGCTCGAAGAGTGCCGTAAAGAATTAAAAAAGAACCGTCCGAAGCATGTGCCTATTAAAATTAGTTCAGGGGTAACGGATGTACCGAATCAGATCAAAGCCAAAATCCCGTGGCTCCAAATCACCGCAAATGCCTTTGTCATTCGCTGCCTGAGGGATTGCATGGAGGCTATGGACGATCCCAAGAAGGCACTTCTACCTCCCCCTATTGTCGTTGATTTTTGGACCGCATCCCATGCTCGCTTGCGTCCCAAACCCCAAGATGGCCTCGAAGCCATGGTGTTGGCTTCCCAAGCGGCGATGCTCCGTCAGCAGAGCGTCCCTATTCTAGATACCATTGTTCGACTCGCCCAGAATGGGCAATGGAACGCTGATTTGAAAACGATTCTTCGTGATGCAGGAGTGCTTTCCAAAGATCGGTGATCATCCCGAACAGACGCCTGAATACGGCTCCCATTGATTCGATGGTGAGTATTCATCTCCCCCCAAGCATCCTCTTTGCGGCGGTATCCCCTTCTGCATTCAAACCGTGGTGAGCCTTTGGACAGGCATAAAACCGTTCTTCCATCGCTCTATTGTAAAGCGAATGAGAGATCCAGGTGAAAGTGTTTTAGCGATGTCGTGAGGAACACTGTCCGACCGATAGACCACGAAAAGCGCGAGCTTTTTACCCCCATTGGATTCTCGAATAAAAAGATGAATCCCCTGACGCGCCCCCCTTCCCCTATGCGTGCAGCGGTGTCCTCGACTATAGACGACCCTCTCGATGACTCCCTCGCTTTCCCCCTCGCGATCCGCTCGGGCATAGTCCTGCCAAGGAAATTCCTCAAGGGTCATTTGGTTCCAAGAGAGCGGCATGGCTTAAATATATCCCCTTGTATCGGGTTTTCAAATCGGGGCAGCACACACGCTAACCCCATCCTTTTCGTAAAATCCGACCTTCCAAAAGAATGGAACGGGGTTCGCATCCTCCGGATCGTCATAAGGAAGGAGCTTCTTTTGAGCCCCCGACCCACCCGGCATCCAAGCCATCGAGACTTCTCGCGTTACCCTCCTTTGAGGGTACATCGGAGGCGGTTTTCTTTCCCGTGAGCTCATCCCATGACATCCGTCCAATCGCTCCCATCAAAATCCTATCAAGAATATCGACAATCTCCCCATCCGGGAGAAATACCTTCATATCCCGGGTCAGTTCCATCCGTCAGGCCCCGGCTCAAACCACGAAAATGGCGCCCATTTGGTCGCCATTTCTTATGACATGAGCATAGCCAAATTGTGCACAATTTGGCCGCTCCCCCATGCGCTCGCGCATTTCCCTCACACTCCGCGGGTCAGGCCCGCTTCGTGAAAATCCAAAACCCACGTCAACTTTGACTCAATAGCTTTGTGATCTGCGACGCAAAAAAGCTCTCCGAATTCTTGCCAAGCGTCGGGATTTCAAAATGAATCGGTAGCCGTCCGTGAAGTTTTAAAATGCTTGCACCATCCTTTAACATCAGCATCCGAACCCATTTGGGTCTTGGAAATCAAAACCAAGATCGTCATCTTTTACGAAAGTTTTTTCTAAAAAATTCGAATGAATCGCCTTCATTCTTTCAATTCCCTCGGGGTTTCCTAACGGATTCGTAACTTTTTTCCGCTCGTCGAAATTTCTAGAAATGATAGATTCCCATGATTGATCGATAGATTTTTCTTTTTAAACAGAGACCATAAGCGATG
>CAZKRU010000143.1:0-2513 GCA_964555235.1 uncultured Verrucomicrobiota bacterium | reverse complement strand
GAGTTGTGAAGCGAGAAGAAAGCAACTCCTGCTTCACGAGATTTTTTCTTTTGCCAGCACCCCAACGTATTTTTCCAGAACCGAAATTCTGGTTGATCTCGTCCACGGCTTTTAGGAGTGCGATGGACTGGGGAGAGCGTGGCGTTTCAAAGAGTTCGTCTTGGTGGGCCGTAGAGGGGCTCAGATCCATCAGTTGAATTCCTCCACGTCGATAGTGCATTCCTTCCGTATGAAGCGATTGAAGGAGGGCGCATCCAGCCGTGAGGATCTGGGAAGTGGAATCAGTCTTGGGATGAAATAAATGAATTTGTTCAACGGCATGAGGGTTGGGGGAATGACGCCCTTGGGATTCTAGAAAGACCTGCAAGACTCCTGCTTCCGATTTCTCTTCACGTAATTGTTCTGCGACCGTTTCCATCATCCAGCGGAGAGCTTCTTCCAACGCATTCAGGTCGGAGAGGGGATGGTCAAAGGTGCGAGAGCAGAGCATGCTCTTGCGAGGTTCAGGTGATTCCTCGAATCCCAAGCAGGGGATGCCCTGGAGCTCCAAGGCGAGCCGTTCTCCGACCACCCCCCATCGTTTGCGAACGAGGCGGGGATCTGTTTGGGCAAGGTCTCCAGCCGTGCGGATTTCGAGTCCTCGCATTTGGGTGGAAAGCCGTCTTCCAATTCCCCACACCTCTTCAATCGGGAAATCATGAAGTCGTGGATCATTGGCTTCGATGCATTGCGGTTCGAGCGTTCGTTTGGCGAGATGGTTCGCAACCTTGGCTAAAACCTTGGTTGAACCGATTCCGACACCGACGGGGATGCCGCACCATTTTTGGACGTGCTCCGTGACGTTTATTCCCCAAGCGAGAGGATTGTCAGTTTGGGGAACTTCGAGAAAGGACTCGTCGATGGAGTACGGTTCAACGTGAGGGGAAAGCATGGCTAAAATGCTCTGAATCCGACGACTGATGTCGCTGTAGAGAGCGAAATTGGAGGAGCGAACTTCAACCTGACGAGCGTTGACCAAGGATCGAATTTCAAAATGAGGTTGTCCCATGCGAATGCCGAGTTGTTTGGCTTCGTTCGTGCGTGAGACGACGCATCCGTCGTTGGAGGAGAGAACGACTAAAGGACGCGAGCGTAGTGTCGGCTCAAAGAGACGCTGACAGGAACAGAAGAAGCAGTTGCCGTCTACCAAAGCGATCAATGGGGGAACTGCTGAATGCGGGCCGTGATGACTCCCCATACTTCATCTCCTTCAGGGTTAATTGAGATTCGTTTTTCGGTCTTGTTCAAAGGATGCAGGAAAGTTTGAGCGGGAGTGATTTCGAGGGTTCCCGCGCGGTACTCTGATCGAATAATGGCGACGACCGTGCTTCCATTTCGTGCAGTGAGAGATCGATCGATAATTAGAATGTCGCCATCAATGCGAAAGAGGAAGCTGGCTTGCGGGTGGGGCAGGAGTAGGGCATGAAGATCCAAGGCGAAGGCGTAGGGTTCTGAGGAATTATTGAGCAAGCCAAACATTATCCAAATGTATAATTATGTCTTTGCTTGGCAAGTGGAAATTCGGTGGGGGGAATTGATCGCCTGTTGACTCATAAATAATGACACCGAGAGGTTCGTGAAAGTGGTAGAGAAAAAGGTTCATTGACTCAAAAAGGATGACACCGGCGAAAAGGCAAAAGGGACGTATCCCGTGTGCGCCAGCTTCGCTTGGCGCACTTAAGACACGTCCCCATTTCTCCGCGCGGAGTTCGCTCCGTGGGTATTTTCGTCTTCAGCGCCGGTTTCTCTGAGGAGAGCAGGAATTCAGGATCGGGGGCAATGGGGACGTGGGTTGTATTCTGTGATTAATATTGATTTGCTTTGGATTGATTTTGGATAAAACTAAGTGAAAATCTGAAAGGTCAAATTCAAGTATTAATAAGTAAAGATGCGATCCCATATCTCCAAGGGGCCAAGAGAAGCTAAAATCAGGTAAATATATGCGAGACACTTTTCCGAACAAGCTTTTGTCTTTAATGACAATTATTCTTTTTCTCATTCCGGGCAACTTTTATGCGATGAACATGAAGCAGGATCACGAACATGAGCTTGTTTGGGCTCATGGACTAGGGTTAGAAGCATACACGGGACTTGGCTTTACCATGCCTGTTGACAAGATGGTAGAGTTGGCGAAAAAGGGGGGGGCATTGAAAGGGATAGAAATTTATGCGGATGGGCCTAGGATACGCATGGGGGATTATGCCATCTTTACCCATGGTGAGACCAGAAACACTCTTTTGGGTGGGGCTGAACTTGTGCTTGAAGGCGTCTACGTCAACACCATCACAGGTGAAGTCCAATTTCGCAGTGCGGAAAAATTCGTAGGAATAGGCGCAAAACGATTGCCTAAAAACTATTTTACAAAAATCGAGATTCTCATTCCTGCGAAAGTTCCAAAAAGACAATAGGGAAGTATCTCATTGAGACCTCTGCAAAAAGGGTACTTTTAAGTGAAGGTGATGGGATTTAAAAAA
>CAZKRU010000142.1:0-2560 GCA_964555235.1 uncultured Verrucomicrobiota bacterium | reverse complement strand
GAGAGTGAGTCGCCCGTTTAATTATAATGGCTGGAAATGGATCCCGGAATTAAGATTGATGGGATCACACCAGTGGGAAAAACCGAACGACATTCGCGCACAGTTTGCGGCAGGAGGCGATGCCTTTACGGTGCATCCGGAAGGAGCCGGGCAGGAGATGATCATCCCGGGAGCAGGCCTTCAACTCAGATTTAGCGAAACAACCACGCTGAACTTTGGTTATGAGGCCCGCGTGAACTTGGAGTCCTGCTCCCATCAATTGGATTTGGGCGTGATGACGAAATTTTAAATGGGATCACGCTCATCCCTGTCCAAAACAAAACCCGATCTCCGAGGATAAACCGGGTGGAGGGGATTGAAATTGGAGGGCTTCGCGATTTTGACCTGCCCGCAATGCTGCGCATACCACGCCCGCAACGCTTCTCGTAGATGCGAGCAGGGGCGTTGCAGGCGGGGGTGAAACCGGTTTTAACCGCAAAGGCTCGAGGCCCTCATGGTGAAAAGAAGGGGTGATTTGGAATGAGCCGAATATGGCGATATGGGTGAAGGAGTTGACCTGACCCCACCGACGGTGGCGGGTATCGTTGTGGGCCGGGCGCGGCGCATTGACTCAAGGAGTTTTCTGGACAAATGGCTATAATTTCCTAGGGTTTTCGTTCCCTTATTGAACTAAAAGTAACGATTATGAAAACGAGTACACGCACGAAAAAAGCGCCATTGAAGGCCGCACGTCCAAAACTTGGAACTCCGATGAAGGGGAGCGATGTCGTGGTAGCATGCCTCGAACGAGAAGGGGTTGATACGATTTTTGCCTATCCCGGCGGTGCGAGCATGGCGCTTCATCAATCGTTGACTCGCTCCAAACAGATTCGAACGATCTTGCCGCGTCACGAGCAAGGGGGCGTTTTTATGGCAGGCGGCTATGCCCGAGCCACCGGTAAGGTCGGTGTTTGTATGGCGACCTCGGGCCCGGGGGCGACGAATTTAGTGACCGGAATTGCCGATGCCTATATGGACTCCGTTCCTTTGGTGGCGATTACGGGTCAAGTGGCAACCCATATGATCGGAAAAGGAGCGTTCCAAGAGACGGACGTTTTTGGGGTGACACTTCCGATCGTCAAGCACAGCTATCTTGTCATGGACGCGGCGGATATTCCGCGAATTATCAAAGAGGCGTTTCATATTGCGAGTACCGGTCGTCCCGGTCCCGTGGTCATTGATATTCCGAAGAATGTTCAAACCGCGTCTGCGCAACCTGTTTTCCCTGAAACAGTTGAGCTTCGTGGATATCCGGCTCCTCCCAAAGCAGATGATTTGGCGTTAAACGAAATTCTGGGGCTGATCGAAAAATCGGAAAAACCGATGCTTTATGTCGGAGGTGGAATCATCACTTCGGGGGCCGCAGATGCTTTGAAGAAGTTTGCGCTGGCAACTCATATTCCAGTGACGACGACTCTGATGGGGATTGGGGCTTTTCCTGAAACTCATGGAAATTCTCTGAAGTGGCTCGGAATGCATGGGAGCGTTTTTGGTAACTATGCCGTGGAGCATTGTGATCTTCTGCTCGCCTTTGGGGTGCGTTTTGATGATCGAGTGACGGGCAAAGTTTCCGAATTCGCGAAGCATGCGACGATCGTTCATATTGACGTTGATAATTCTGAAATTCATAAGAATAAGACGGTTCATCTTCCGATTCTCAGTGATGTGAAGTATGCCTTGGAGCGATTAAACAGGATGATCGCCTCGGAAAAACGGCCGCGCAAAAATTTCCCGATCTGGCACAAACAGGTGGGAGAATGGAAGCAGAAGTTTCCATTTCACTACAATCCAGAGCCGGGACGAATTATGCCGCAGGCGGTGATTCGGGACTTGTACGAACTCACCAATGGGGAAGCGATCATTACGACTGGGGTCGGTCAGCACCAGATGTGGGCAGGACAGTTCTATGACTTTGTTCATCCCCGTAGCTTTTTGACTTCGGCCGGACTCGGTTCCATGGGATTTGGTTATCCTGCTGCACTGGGAGCCAAGGTGGCTTGCCCGAAGCGCGAAGTCATTGATATCGATGGCGACGGCAGTTTCATCATGAACATCCAGGAATTGGCGACTGCAGTGGCGGAGAATATTCCGGCGAAAATTGTGGTGATCAATAATCAATTCTTGGGGATGGTTGCCCAATGGGAAGATCGCTTCTTTGACAGCAATCGAGGGCATACATTCTTGGGAGTTCCTCATGAGCCTGAGCGCATTTATCCCGACTATGTCACGATTTGTAAAGGGTTTGGTGTTCCGTCGGAACGAGTTTCGGATCCAAAGCTCCTTCGTGCCGCTCTCAAGCGGATGCTGGATGCAAAAACTCCGTACCTTTTGGATGTCATGGTCCCCTACACGGATCACGTTTTGCCGATGATTCCGGCGGGCGGTACCGTGAAGGAGATGATCATGGAGCAAATGAACGAGAATACCGTTGCTCTCACCGGGGATGTCCCGGGGTAGTCTTGAGATCATTGGGGTCTTTGCTCCTGAGATTTTATGCCTAATCGTAAATTCAAAGTCGGCC
>CAZKRU010000141.1:0-2600 GCA_964555235.1 uncultured Verrucomicrobiota bacterium | reverse complement strand
GGAAACGTGCGCTATTTTACTTGGCGCACGATCCAGACCTGGTGGAGTCGTTACCAAAAAGACGGCATCACCGTGATGCAAAACAAACGCCGCTCGGATCAAGGAACCTTTCGCAAGGTGACTCCGGAAACCGTCACCGAGGCCGTGCAGCAAGTGCTTCCCTCGCTCCATTCGAAAAGCTTCACCATCGCTTCGGTCTATCGACTTTGTATCGAACGAGGACTTTTGCGTCGGGAGCTGGTCGCGCCCAATACGTTCCGGCGCATGGTGCATGAATTTGAAATGCTTAAAATCGAGAGCGATCACAAAAGACGGGTGGCCTTCGCCAAGGAGCATGCCAACCAGATGTGGCAGGGGGACACCATGGTGGGGCCCTATGTCGATACGGATTCGGGAAAGGTTCCCGCAAAACTCATTGCGTTTATTGATGACGCTTCCCGGGTGGTCGCCCATGGCGAGTTCTTTCTCTCGGACAATGTCGATTCGCTCATTTCGGCCTTTCGCACGGCGCTCTACAAGCGTGGCGTTCCGGAAATGCTCTATCTGGACAATGGAGCAAACTACTCCTCGGCGGAAATCCACCTCGTTTGCGAGAGGCTCGGGTGTATGCTTTGCCACACCCCGGTACGGGATGGGGCCGCCAAGGGGAAAATCGAACGGTTTTTCCGAACAGTCCGCGACAAGTTTTTGAGCAAAGCGTTGAATCTTTCCTCTTTGGAGGTTTTGAATCGTCAATTGATCCAATGGCTGGAAGACGAGTACAACTCCGTCTCTCATGGCTCTCTGGGAATGAAACCGATCGATCGCTTTGGACTGGATTTAAGGCGGATCAAATTCCTGCCTCCGTCCGAATTAAACGACGAGTTCTTTTTCATGGAAGAAAAACGTTGGGTCAAATTGGACAACACCTTTTCACTTAAAAGCATCCGGTTCGAGGCCCCCGTCGATTTGCGGGAAAAACAGATCGAAGTCCGGTTTCAACGGGCACGAATCGGACGAGTGATCGTCTATTACAACAAAGAACGCATGGGGGAGGCTCGTCCTGTCGACTTTGTCGCCAATGACCGCCGTCCTCGCCTCCAAAACAACACCTCCGGAGAACCTGTATGATCCGTTCCTACTTTGGCATTACCCAGAACCCCTTTGAAAAGCCCCGTCAACTTTTGGAGCATCAACAACCGATCTTCGACACGCTGAAAGTCCACTGTCAGCAGGGAGGTTTTTGTCTGATCCTCGGACAGCCCGGCATCGGCAAATCGAGCTTGAAAAACCAGCTTCAAAATCATGATCCCAAACGATTGATGACGCCGACGATTGGCCGAACCCTGCACACCTACACGAATACGTTGAGGATCCTCTGCCAATCGTTTGGGATCGAAGATAGCGGCAACGACTTTACTTCGGAAAAAAGGCTTCTGGAAAAAGCCTGCCAACTCAATCAGGACGGCAAGATGCTCGCTCCGATCATCGATGACGCCCATCTTTTGGAGATCCAAGGATTGAGAAAGCTGAGGTTGCTCTTCGAAGACTTCCCGAAAAATCATAATTTGATTTTAATCGGACAACCCAGTCTCATGACCAATCTGCATCTTTCCGTCAACGAGGATATCAAATCCCGGATCACCTTCTCGGTCATCATCCCGCGTCTCAATCCCGATCAAATCCAAGCGTTCTTCCTCGGAGAACTCGATTCAGTCGGCCTGCCCCATTCGACTTTTTCGGATGAAGCGTTGGGACTCTTGATCCGTTCTTCTGATGGCGTCTTACGTCGGGCTCGCAACTTGGCTCTCTCCTGCTTTCTCGAAGCCGTCCGAGATCAGACCAAATCGATCGATTTGAAACAGGTGAATAAAGTCTTGATGCAACCCCACTGGAGAGCCGATTCCGACCTCCTCTCTTCCCATCCAAGCACCTCGCTAAATCATAAAAAATAAAAACATCAAAAAAGGATAAAAAACGCCTTGGATCGGGATCCCACCCATCCAAGGCGTTCAATTTTTTACGATCAGAATTTTGAAAAACTCAAAAACAAAACCGCTCAAACCCTCTGCAAACGATGGTCAGAAATGCCCGTGACACCATAAGCCAACAAAAGCGTACGACGTAGCAGAGAAAAAAACACCGTCTCAAATATAAAATCTCTCAAAAACCGTACGATCACAATTATCAAAAACGATGTGATGCCAAAGAAATTTTTAACAGATACTGGGGAATCGTCATTCCGGTCTCTTGGGAAAACGTTCGGCTCAGATAAAAAATACTGCACCCAATTTCCCGACCGATCTCCTCCAACGAAGGAGGCTCTTCTAATTTTCCCTGAATGAGCGTCTTGACCCGCTCCACCCGTTCTCGAGTCACTCGCTTTTGACGAGCGCAAAAAAGTTCCTGCTCATGGGGGGTAAAGAGCATCGCCGACATCACTTCCAATGCCTTGCCAAAGTACCAGATCGCCTGTGCCGCTCCATTCACCGGCGGCATCACCATCGAGGCCGCCAACAACCGATGTGGCATCGAGATCGGAGCCGTCATTCCAAAATCAGTCCCGGTCCGCTTTTCCTCCAGCCAGCGGCGCACGATTGGATAGAGTTGATCCTCGTGCC
>CAZKRU010000140.1:0-2693 GCA_964555235.1 uncultured Verrucomicrobiota bacterium | reverse complement strand
ATTTTTTAAATCCCATCACCTTCACTTAAAAGTACCCTTTTTGCAGAGGTCTCTAAATGTAGTTTGTCGGGATACGTCCCCAAGTTTCGCATTGTGTCGAGTAACGCAGACGCCAAGTTTTGGATTAAAGATTTGGATACGGTGCAGACGAAGGGTTATCGGTATGTGACGCAGGCTGAACTCAACATGATTAACGCCAATGGTGGCAGCTTGCCTGTACATAATTCAAAGGGTTGGTATTGCTCGCTGGAAAGTTATGGCAGTGCTACGGATGCTAAAAATGCATTACAACTTCCCCAACCCTCTGGAAGTATTGTAGCTCGGATTGAGTTCAATATATCGAACGTAAAGAATAATGTGCGTGTGCCATTTGATCAGGACGATGGCATCAAAAGCTTGTTTGAATTTACGGCAAGGGCTTTTCCTAGCAATGCAGTCACCCCACCAGGAGGAGGAACTCAATTTTTGATAGATGGAGCCCAAGTCCCAATCACCGCTATTACTCCATTTTAAAATTATGAACATGACTAATTGCCAAAGGTTGATCGGTAGAATCGAAAGATGTCTCGATGGAATGGGGAATGTCTTTAAAAAATCTGACATCCTCAGTTACTGCAATAATGACTGGGTTACGGCTGTTGAATGTTTCAAACAATGGGAGTCAGAGGGAAAGCTAAAAATCCTTAAGCCACTTGACCAAGCGAAAGATGAAGACGAAGTGGTGAAGATGAAGAGTTATATCGAGGGCAAAAGTCCGTGGCCAAACTGGCCACCGAAAGATTGATCCTTAGTCGTTGTCATGTGCCAAGTGGAAAACGTCTCCACATAAAAGCGAGTTTACAGAATTATTAATGGTGTGGAGGAATTAGTAGATTCATCGGAGTGGCAATAACATGAAATCAGAATTTTTAAGAGCCTCTATTAATCGAGGATTTAACGAGGGTGCTGAAAATTTGACTCCTAAATTTTTAGAGCAAGCTACAGACGGGGATTGGAATTTAGTTCATCTACTTTTGACGGAATGGCAAAAAAATGGATGTGTTGAAGTATTGAGTGATCCCCAGTCATGTGGTGAAAATGAAACATGTGTAAAGATACTTAAACGAATACCGGATTCTAGCTTATCTCAGTAACGAATAAACGAAGTTATTTGAGGCCATGATTATCCGGGATAAGACTGCTAAACCTAGATTGGGAACTCCTGGCAAAGGATTACAACTTTTGCTAGATGGTGCTCAGCCTCAAGTAACTTTCAAAGCTTTCGGGAGTTTTTGATATGTATACTCATCAAGAACTGGAGGCTATTTTGACCGCCCTTATTGAAAGAGGACTTTACGAAGGCGTTGGGAATTTAACGCGCAAATACGTATTAGCAGGAACAAAAGGTAATATAATCGTTGCCAAAACGTGCTTGGAAAAATGGGCGGCAGAAGGTAAATGTCGAATCCTAAAGCCAATCGAGAATGCGCAGGACGACGAAAATATTGTCACAATGTTATCCTACATCAGCAAGCCAATCCCTTGGCCTGCGAAATAAGCTTATATGTTTGGGTGGTTCAAACGTAAAGCTGCTTCTGATGATTCCACGAGCGAAACCTTAAAGGAAATCACCAAGGAACGCTTCCAAGACCCTGAGAATCGAGAGGCACTCAAAGAGGAATTGGAAGCCATTGCAAAAGGCCGGGACATCTCCACTCTTGAGGCTACATTGTTGGGAGTGCAAATGGGTCAGGCCGATTTGGGGCAACTATTGGGCGCACTGGAAGTCGCTGACATTTTGATCCTCACAAAAACACACGAAGATTTAAGCGATCTTCTTGTTCTCATTGATCCTAAAGACAAAACATCGCGAATTGCCATATTTTCGTCAAACGATCGTGCGGTTAGGGCTGTGCAACGGCATGACGGTTATCGATGTCTTGTAAACGTTGCGGCACGCAATCTTTTTTTAAATTTAGCCGATGGTGTCGGAATCGTTCTGAATCCTTATGAGCCCATCATTACCTATAATCTCAGCCCCGAACAGTTTACGGTTTATAAAAAATGCATTGAAAAACATAGATGCAATCAATAGCAAGCGATATGCCAGCTACGGCCACTAACGCGGTCCCCAAGTTTCGCAGAAATACCGTTCAAGAACTTATTGACGCGGGTTTCCTACGCGAACTAATACAGTGACAGTTTGAATATAAAACAATACCTAGATTTTAACCCAAAGAAAAGCTGGCCTTCACAAGAGGGGTTTTTCTACGAATGTGGCTTATGTGGTGATATTTTGCCTAGTAAGCCAATCTCATATGTAAGATGCAAATGCCGCAATTTGTCTATCGATATTGAATCGGGGCGTATTGGCGCAAAGGATGAAAGCCAAATACGATTATTTTCAACGGCAAATGCTCCATAGGCTTTGTGATAGACAACTGCTTGGGACAAGGCATGGGGACGTATCATCCACATCACCCACTTGCACTCAGTCGGTCCGCGTGGATTCTGGCGTGCGCCCCCGAAAAGAAAGTGCGAAATGGTCCAGAAGCTTTGAGGCGGGCCCAAGAATCGTGCTCCCTCTTTGCTGCGCCGCCGGCTGCGGTTTTAGACACCCTTGCCGCCGCCTGGGCCGAAAATGGGAAATTTGATAAGGCACTCGTGGTTGGGAATCAAGCCCTAGCAACCGCCCTAGCAAACAAGGAAGAAAC
>CAZKRU010000139.1:0-2713 GCA_964555235.1 uncultured Verrucomicrobiota bacterium | reverse complement strand
AAGGGCTCGAAGGGAGACCCTCAGTGAAGGGCCATTTCTGTTTTGGACACTAATGCAAGCCGCGAAACTCCGCATTCATTCGTGAAGAATAGCGACTAAGAATCGTCACACACAAAGGCACCAAGGCAAGCCGGTATTTTTTCTAAATTGAAAAGAGACTCCTTGTGTGCTTCGTGCCTTTGTGTGAGGAATTCCCAATAAAAACGTCTCCGCGAATAGCAGAATGAATCCTTATTTTCTCGCCTTGAGGAGCAGAGATGAACAGTTCCGTCATCCATTCCGTCACAGGATTTCGATAGGTCTCAAAATCGATGACTAATGCACGAGCAAGCAACTTCTCCTGTTCCCAATCTTTTTTGATATTATTTTTCATATTGTGCCACCATATTTCGATTAGGATTCGCCGTTCGACCGGTCATTTGCGGGTTGGTTTGATGATGAAGAATCTTGTTCTCCGTCTCACACCCAAATAAATTCACCCATTCTAGAGGTGTAGTTCCTTTGACCCAACGAGGTTGTGGCGACTTTGCATCCATTGCCCAGTGACGGCCTTTTTCATCTCGATAGACCACAATCGCGTGTCGGCCGGTTCGTCGATCGCTGTCCGTCCACTCATAGATCACGAAGTGAGCCTCTCCCCCTGCCATCTCAAGACGCCCGTAAAGATCTTTGGCAAACCCGAGACAGGTAAACCATCCCCCTTTCCCCTGGAGATTCACATTCAATGAAATCTCCCACGCCTCATCACGTGCCGAGACCGTGGTGACTCCGGTCAATACCAAGACCATCAAGACTACATAGAGTGTTCGTTTCATAGTGACCCTTTAATTGTTTTAAAATTTCTTTTCGTTACGTGATTACAATTAACGAAATCTAGCCAGGACCGCCACCTGTCAAAGGCGCATCATGAGTGACAGCATCGACGGGGGTCGTGTCAGTTTTATCCTGCACGCCCCGTCAGATACCTCTAGCGATCCGGGCAGGGGAGTTTTTTCTTTCAGAAGGGTTTTCTGCGCGAAAAATAATCCGAAGTTCTATTCGCCTTCATCGCATGCTGAAATTTTATTTCGCCTGAATCTCGACACTCTCCGAGTGACTTTGAAATTCAGGCGCATACATGCACTGAATCTCCGCCATTCCCGACTGATACGCTCCCCGATGCACCACTCGCACCGGATACTCGAAGACGTAGGCCCCTTTGGGAAGATAATCGATGTAGAAGTGGCTCGCCGTATCACGGGTTGATTCGTAATAACCCAATCCGTCCTGAAATTTAAAATGCGACAGGACATTCACCGGCTCCACCCCACTCCCTCGCTGATCTTTTAAATGGAGAAACTCCATATCACGATCCGAACGCAGTTCGACTCGAACGACAATCTCGGCGCCCACAGCAACCGAACCTTTAATCTCTTCGAGCACCGGTCCTTTTTTCGTCGCGGTTTTAAGAAATAACTTCTTATTTAACTTCAACGGCCCCTCCGCAAACGCAGTCACCTTACTGATATCCTCCAGATATCTCCAGTGAATGCTCCCCCAAGCAACCCCTTTGTCCGATTTTTTGAGATGGATCTTGCCCATTTCAGGACGAACCTCGGAGCCACTCCATTTCTTTTCGTAAAATCCGGTCCCTGCCTCAACGACCTCGGGCTTGATCTTTTCACCCCCCACCGTCATCTCCACCAGCGCATCTGAAGCAAGCTGGGATTCGCCGCGAAGCAACAAGGCGTAAATCGCATCGGCCGTTGCTTTGGTTGTTTTCCAATCCTGTGTTTGTTTCTGCTTCAAAAGCCAGACTTTGCAATCTTCCACCGATTTCGTGTCATTCATGATTTCATCAAAAGCCTCCATCATCAACGCTTGGGTCTCGATCGGCGCATGGAACCATGAAGCGGAGATCTCGGTATCCCTCCAGAACATCCCCATCTCTTCCTCGTTTAGCGCATGCTCCTGAAGCGACTTCATGATTTTGACCGGCATCTCTTTGCGACCAAACCGATGCAACCCGAGCGCAAGGTGCGCGCGTGACTGGCGATTCCCCATCGAAAGTCCGAATTGTTCCGCCTGTCCCAGAAAATAATCAACGGACTTCTTGTGCTTTGAATCAATCGGTCGATCTTTCAAAAAGAAGCTCCGACCATAAAGATAGAAGGCAATCGATGGAGTCAGATTGTTATGGGACTCCCATTTCTTGGCGACAATCTCACGATACTGCTCTTGAATTCCGTCATCCAGTTTTCCCAGGGATTTCACGGCACACTCCATCGACATCTCCACCCCGAGATTTCTGAGCCGACCAAAACCGGTCGTAATATAAAGCGTGATGTACTCGTTGCCATACCCCCCCGGAAACCAAGGCCACAATCCATTCGAATGCTGCATCTCGCTCAGCTTTTGTAACGTACGCTCCACTTCCCGATCAAGACGGGATTGCTGAAACAAGATTCCGACCTGACGACGTGCCGTTGATTCCTTGTCCGCCTCCTGAACCCACGGGGTTTCCTGAAGCGCAATGCTTTTGAGATCCGCATTTTTTTCGAGTGGACCCTTCAGCGCATCCGTCCCTTTCCATTGATTGAAAACCTTTCTGATTTTCGGATCGGAATTGGCAATATGGCGCGCCAGTGCATTCGCATAGAGACGGTTAAACGTCTGCTCTGAGCATTCATGAGGAAACTCCATCAAATAAGGGAGCGCCATCACGGCATACCAC
>CAZKRU010000138.1:0-2753 GCA_964555235.1 uncultured Verrucomicrobiota bacterium | reverse complement strand
AACCCCTACAGAGGGAAAACATCATCTAACCACCCTCTATGGGATGGCTGTGAAACTGTTTGATCGTTTCGAACCGCAATGGTGTGATTCGCTCCCGCTTTCACCTTCGTCCAAACATGGGCTCCCGGAACCACCGTCGCGATGAGCCGCTGCGTCGTCGTTCCATCCCCCAATTGCTTCGAACTGTTCAGGCCCCAACCCCAAAGCGTGCCATCCGGCTTCAACGCAAAACTGTGCCCCTGCCCCGCCGTAATGCTCGCGACTCCCATCAGATAGTTCGCCGCATCGATCTTCACCTGCACCGGATAAGGCGAATTCGACGTCGTATTATTGCCCAAGCGACCATTCGCATTATTTCCAACGCCCCAGACCGTTCCATCACTTTTCAAAATTAACGTGTGCGTTCCTCCCGCAGCAATCGCCACCGCTCCGGAAAAGGGAACTCCCGCCGAAGCCAACATCTGCGTCGCCACCGTTCGCTTCGTGGCCGTTCCATCCCCCAATTGGCCGCTGGAATTTAATCCCCACGACCAGACCGTATTGTCGTTCTTGAGCGCGACCGTGTGCGTATCTCCCGCACTGATCGCCGTCACTCCGGCCAAAAAGGTCGTCGAATTCGTTTTGACCTGCACCGGACGCGATCTCAACGTCGTACTGTTATCCCCCACCTGGCCATTTGAATTCAATCCCCAGGCAAAGACAGTCCCGTTCCCTTTCATCGCCACCTGATGATTCAGCCCCGCCGCAATTTGCGTCACCTGATCCAGCACTCCAGTCGCTGGCGTTGCTCTCACCGGAATTCCACTCGCCGTGCTCGTTCCATCCCCTAAATTTGAATTTTCATTGTCTCCAAACGTCCAGACCGCTCCATCACTTTTCAAAGTCATCGTCTGATTTCCGCCCGCCGCTACCTGGGTGATCCCCGTCAGACTCGGCACTTGCGCCATCGTCATTGCATAGCCAAGGGTTCCATTCCCAAAAACGCCAGAAACGTTTTCCCCAAAACTCACGATCGTTCCGTCTGTCTTTTCTACGACAGAAAGATTGTTCTTCGCCGCCATGCGCAATCCCAAAGTCGTTCCCCCGGCGCGGACCGGTGTCAAGCGACGGGTCGAAGTTCCATCTCCCAGAGCTCCCGTATAATTAAAACCAAAGCTCCAAATACTTCCGTCGCTCTTCATCGCCATGCTATGGGCTCCGCCCCCGACCAGATCGATCACGTCCGTGAGACCGCTCACCACCACCGCCATTTTGGAAGTCGTCGTGCTATTGATCCCCAACTGCCCGTTGCTATTTAAACCCCATGCCACCACCGTGCCATTCGTCTTGATGGCCAAGCTGTGACTCGTTCCCGCCGCAGCGTATTGCACGTCCGTCAGTGGCACTCCGACAGCTTGTAAAACCTGAATCGCCTTCTTACTCGGCGGCGCCGTATTCGTGTTATCCCCCAATTGACTGCTGCTATTGAGTCCTGCCGCCCAAACCTCTCCATTGGTTTTGACAAAGAGCGAATGCGAGCCCCCGGCGGCAATTTCGGCAACCCCTGAAATGCCTCCGACAGAATCAAGGACTTGAACCGCTATTTTTTTTGCAGCCGTGGTTCCATCTCCAATTTGTGAACTGCTATTGGTTCCCCACGCCCAGACATAGCCATCCCCATCCAAGGCAAGCGTGTGATTGTCTCCCACCGAAATCGCAACAATTCCCCCTAAAAAAGTGCTGGTCCCCGTCTTTACCTGAACTGGATAACTTGAATTAGCCGTCGCATTATTTCCAAGCTGCGATCCGCCTCCCGTTCCCCAGCACCAGACGCTCCCATCACTTTTAAGCGCTACGCTGTGATTTTGCCCCGCTCCGATTTCCACCACTCCCGTCAAAAAGGTGCTCGCGCCGGTTTTTACCTGAATCGGCGTACTCTTTAATACCGTCGTTCCGTCTCCCAATTGGCCAGTCGCGTTTAATCCCCACGCCCAGACCGTCCCATCACTCTTGAGTCCCAGGACATGATTGCCGCCAGCCGCCACCGATCCGGTAATCACATAATCCCCCGTCGTCGTCAAACTCGGCGTCATTCCCGCCAAAAACGCTTTCACCTTCAATTGCAACGTGTGTTTGACTGCAAAAGGAGCGGATAAAATCGGATCACTTTCTGCCGGGTCCGTGCCATTCAGTGTATAATGAATCGTCGCTCCGGACGTTGTACTCGAAGCCGTGACACTCTTTTCGGTCGTGTATTCACCTGCAGGAATCGATAACGACGGAGTCGCAACGGTCTGAGCTATGACTTCACCCAGAGCAAACACCAAAAAGCACCCTAGAATTATTGCGATTCGTTGCACCGGCCTCGGACCGTAAAAGAGATGGAAGTAAAGTCAACCCTATTAACATTAGAATTTTTACTGTTCAGGAGATTGTTACATAAATTAGGTGATATTAACTAGTTGTTTAGGGCTTTTTGAAGCAGCTCCCCCAATCATTAGCGAAGAATTGACGCGATGGATGGTTTCACACAAAGCTTCAGCCCCTGTGTCCATGGGGCAATGAGTGGTGAGAACAGGATTTTGCCTCTCGCGAAGTTCGCCAAGGCGCGAAGGAATGCTCCACTTTAAAACCAAAATGGCTTTCTTGGCGGCTTGGCGTAACTTGGCGAGAGACAATGTCTTAGCTCTTTTGTTCTTTAGGAGCCACAAAACCCTTTCGAAAGGAATAACTCTCCAGCCGGAGGCGTGACTGGTTTGGTGCGGGGGCGAAGG
>CAZKRU010000137.1:0-2807 GCA_964555235.1 uncultured Verrucomicrobiota bacterium | reverse complement strand
TTTGCGATCTCAATTTTGGAAACGACTACAATGTTAAAGAAAGTGGTAACAGTTACCTTTTCACCTCAACTCATCTCCCTAATCCCGTCGTATCGCTCATTTTTTCGCTTCCTCTACGATCTAATGCGTCGCTTTTTGGTCATTTTGCGATCTCAATTTTGGAAACGACTACAATGTTAAAGAAAGTGGTAACAGCCACTGATTCAAAAATCTCATGCGCTGCTAAATAATCATGGCGCCTGAGATGCTTTCTCAGAATCTTCAATTACCTTTCTTATTACGTCAACTGGCACCATAAATGCGTAAACTTTTCCCTTATAATCGCTATGACCTGAATAGACTCCAACAATTTTCCCCGACGCATTCACGACCGGAGCCCCACTTGCCCCACTTGTAATAATCTTATCGTTTTCAAAGATTGCCACAATTTTTTCATCAATCCGATCTACTTTACATAAATGATGAATCTGTCCCTCAGGCGCACCGCCTCGCACTCTAGCGAGAAGCCATAGGGATTCACCTATCGCAGGCATTGATTCGGACAGCTCCATGCCCATAGAGGCGTCGCCTTCAACCTCAAACACCGCTAGATCCTGTTTTTCAATACTCGTCGCCTGAAGTTCGGGAACCGGAATGGTTTTGAGGACGGGATACGTACTGCCTTGCCCACCCGAAAGTGACTTTATTGAGATTTTTTTGACGAAATCCTGAATGTCCGCATGGGTCATTTTTTTAGGCAATCCGCCTTCAGGACCAAAAAGATGGTGAGAGGTAATAATAAAGTTTTTATCTGACTGCTTAATAAGCGAAGCCGTTCCAGCCGAATGGCTTCCTTTTGAAGCAAAAAAAGTGGGGCCTCCAATGGCGTTCTTGGGTAATGAATCAAGGTCAAGAGCAACTTCCTCGCTCCAGCAATAGGTCGCAATACTTAAAATCAATATTTGACAGATTTTTTTTGTCATTTGATTGAGTTATAAAAGCTACATTTTTCATGCGCCCCGTCGTCGGGGTCATGTCACTCTTGCTTTTAAATTGTAATATTTACAGATACGTCCTTATTCCTCGAACTTTGTAAATGCCAGACCCAACATCCTCTAAGTCAAATTCTGACCAAGCTTCTTTTAGAGAGTCATCAACTAGAATCACATTTTCATCAATGGGTCCTTGCTGATCCATCATTTGTATAACCCTGTTAATTGGTGTGCCAAAGACATGACGATAATGATGATTCGCAAGCTCAAAAACACACTCACCCATGGTTATAGAGATGGATATTGCTGGGCATTGCAGTTTGTTTCCTGATATTGTCTTATAGACTTTATTAAGTCGTTGTTGCACGTCACAAGCAATTTGACTATATTTTGAGGCATTAATTTTCGCGTCACTCTGGGACCATGCCATCAAAATGCAATGACCCTCCACACGAACGATCCCCCCCCCGGTACTTTTAACAACATCCTCGCAAACCTTTACACTGTCTCGAAGAATCGCAATAATTTTCTCGAGAGTCAGATTTCCTACTAACGAACCCATTGCGTTTTGCTTAATGAACAATATTACAAGTGGACCCTTTTCAGTTAAAATTTTTTGCTTCATATTTCAAATCCTACCAACCTCCTCCACCACTCCAAGAACCAAGCTCGCGAATAATTTCTTTTGCAGTATACCCTCGAGTTGCCATAGCTTCAGCCAACACGTTTACCATGTGCCTGCCTCCATCTAAACCTGGCATCGAATCCGACGCTCCCAAAGCCTCTCTTTCTAAAGCAGTCAATGGAGTACTTTTTAACGCATCAGCCGCTGAAATTCGTGCTGCGCCCTTTAATGCAGACATCTCAGCCCCAATCGGACCTAGTGCCCCAGCGTAAAAATCCAATCTTCCCCAAAAATTTTCCTTCCACATATTCATTTCATTTTTAGGACCGGTCACAAACATATCCTTTAAATAATCTTTGATATCAGGAAGAACAGTTGATGTCGTAAACGCAGTATTGCCGCTACCTTCAGAATAATGTTTGTTCTCATTTTTGTAGGTTTTGGTGCCATCGCCATTATCAATTCCACTATCCCCAGTGTTATTATTGTTCCCCCTCTGTTTAGGAGGAACAGTTGGAGTTGGAGGAGGGGCGTTAGGATCCCATGCCAGTGGCTCACTAAGACCCTTCGAAGGCTTGTTCTCTGGACATAGTGAAAATGACCACAAGCCGAGTGAATCAGTGCAATTAACACCATTATTTCCGCAATACCGATAAATATTGATATCCTTACCATCAAACCGAATCGGATCTGTCTGGAGAAATCTCCCCAACTCACAAGAGTAAACTCTATTTCGATAATCGTAGAGCCCCACCTCGCTGATCCACTCGCGACCTGTGAATAAGAACCGATTTCCTTGCAATGTCGCTGGCAGAACAATTCCCGAAGCACTTGCAATCGTCGCTTTTCCGAAAATATCGTAGCTGTATTTTTCAACCACAGCACCAGTTGAGTCGGTCAACTGCGTAATGGAACCTAAACCATCTTGATGATAATAGATAGATCCTGTGGTCGAGACTTTCACAAGAATTTCATCCACGACTGCTCCATTAATGTATTTCTGAAGTAGCGCGCCACTTCCATTTCTTTCTTCAATCAAGCTCCATCCATCATAAATGAGGAACAGAGGAACTCCATTTGTCGAACGCTTCACCACGCGATTTTTAGAATCATACGTAAATTCAACCGTGTTCACCCCGACGATGGATTTCGTTAATTGTTATTTACCTCGTTTAGATCGTAAAACACCCCCCTTTTTTTACATCTTTGGG
>CAZKRU010000136.1:0-2841 GCA_964555235.1 uncultured Verrucomicrobiota bacterium | reverse complement strand
CCTCTCCCATTCTTAAATTCGATTCGCGGTGATTGGCGAGATTCGCGAGCAGGATCGTTCCCCTTTTGGCGTGTTTCGCGTATTTCGCGGGAAATGCCCCCTCCTTTTGGATTTCAATCGCTTAGAAGCTTCACCGAGAGTCACAAAGCTCACAAAGGGGAGAGAAGAGTGATTTTGGATCGAAACAATCAAAAGGATTTGCTTGGTGGCTTCGTGACTTTGTGTGAGGTCAGTCTTACTTCAAATTTTATCGTTCTTACTCAGGTTCAGGCTTTTTGATGAAATCGATGCAGGTTCCGGTGGAGAATTTCATCTTGAGCGGCTCTTGTTTGTCGTAGTAGGCGGACTGAAGTCGAAATTGGATATCTCGCACGATGATAAATTTATCGGTGACTCGAAATTCGTGGCGTTTTCCTTCCATGAGCGCCCAGTATTTTTGAGGATCGGGAATCCAAAGATTGAAGGTGCGGGCTTCTTTTTGGGTGAAGAAGAAGATCCCGAGAAAAACTCCGGAGAGGAGAATCGCGCAAATCAGGAGCATGAGCTGGCCGGACGGATTGGAGATGATCCCTGTGAAAAAAGAATCGGGGTTGCTTCCCATGATCCACATCTGACGTTCCAATTGCCACGTCGTGAAAAGATCCATGAACTCAAAAAAACGCTGAAGGTAGTAGGGGAATGGAATCAGAAAGAGACAGAAGCCGGCGACGCTGAGGACGGGAGTTTTCGTGAAGATCAGAAGTGCCGCTAAAAGATAGCTCGCCCGACAAACGAAAACAAATTGAGCGCGCGCTTTGCTGGTGGAGGAGGCCTCGGATTCGCTGGTCGCATCGGAATTCTTGCCGCGCTCAAACCAATCGACGCCGGTTTGAATGGTATTTAGGAGTACTCCCGAGTGATCGCCTTTTAGAATGTTTTCACGGCTTAAGGGAAGGCGGGAGGAGCTGGCTTGCTCGATGGTGGTGGGAACGGTTCCCTCCAGACGAATTCGATCCTGCGGTGGAATCGGAACAAAATCAGGAAGGGTGTTGAGAAAAACGACACAGGCGACGATCCATGGGCGTTTTCGGAAGGCGAAAAAACCGATCCCCAACATGATAAAGAGTTCAAGCAGTCGATTGAGCGTCGCAAAATCACTCAAGAAATTAGGCATGGCTTACGCCGCTTTGAATTCTGGGAGTTCGTAATCTCCCGTGAAACGAGCGCCTTGTTCCGGATAGAGCTTTCGATAGTTGACCGCTTGCAGTCCGACGATGGTGGCGACTCCGAGAATTTCCCGAACGGTGGAGCCTCGTGAGACATCGCCAGCGGGTTTGTCCAGGCCCAGGAGGATCTGACCATAGGCATCTGCTTTTGCAAGTCGTTGCATCATTTTGGCCGCGATGTTGCCTGCGTTCAAATCGGGAAAAATCAGAACATTCGCGCGTCCAGCAACGTGACTTCCGGGAGCTTTGGTTTGTGCAATGGAGGGGACCAATGCGGCATCAACCTGCATCTCGCCATCAATCTCGATGTTGAGATCGTTGTTCATAAAATATTGACGAGCGAGTGCGGCAGCCGCCACCACCCGTTCGGCATCCTGAGTCTGAGCCGTTCCTTTGGTCGAGTAGGAGAGCATGGCGACTCTCGGAATCTCACCGGTGAGTTGACGAAAGATCTTGGCGGATTCAATGGCGATGCTGGAGAGCTGATCGACCGTCGGGTGAGGAATAATCGAGCAGTCAGCGAAAACGAAAACGCCCTTCTCGCCGTACTCACAGTCCGGAACCTGCATCAGGAGACAGCTCGAGATGGTTTTGATTCCAGGAAGCGGTTTGATGATTTGAAAGAGAGGGCGCAGAAGGCTTCCGGCGTTTCCGGTTGCTCCACCGACCAACCCATCCGCCTGTCCGTTCTGGACCATCATCGTGGCGAAGTAATTCGGGTTCGACATGATCTTCTCGCCCTCGTTGAGCGCGATGCCACGATAGCGTTGAAGTTTTTCGAGATGGGCCACAAAGAGGGGAAGATCGTCGGCTTTGCGAGGATCAATAATTTTGATCCGATTGGTTGAGATCCCATGTTTTTGAGCGGCAGCATTGATTTCATCCCGGTTGCCTAAAAGAATCGCGATCCCGAGACGTCGCCCGATATATTCGGCTGCGGCCTCCAAAACGCGTGCATCCGTTCCGTCGGGAAATACAATTCGCTTGGGGTGTCGTTGGAGTTTTTCGAAGAGGACTTCAATAAATTTCATGCCGAACGGATTGTAACGAGTTTGGACAAGATTCAAATGAAAATATGGTTCTTAGGGGTGAAACCTAAGGGATAACCCCTAAAATTATCGCCATCCAAGCGAAAATCAAGGAGTCTAGAGGCCTAACGAGAGCTGCTTGAGTCCAAGATCAACCAAGCTCCCGCGCTCGGTCTTCATGTGGTCTTTTGCATATTGAACGGCTTTTTTTGCCAAAGGAATCTGACCTTTTTCCTTCAATCCATTGACAAAGGGCTGAACCAAATCGTAAAGAAGGTTCCCACCACTGACGGACTCAAAGCGGCGAATGGCTTCATAATAATCATTCAAAGCGGACTCGTAATCGCCACTCTTGAGTTTTGCTTCCAATCCCTGCCAGGCGACTTTGAGAGCAAGATCCGTCCGCCCATCGCGATTCTGGGTCATCATCTTTTGAGTAAGGGCGTCGGCCTTTCGCGAGTCGCCACTGGATCGCGCCGCATTAACGAGTTCTCCTTGGGCGAAAACCTTGAGGTCATCATCGTTCTGAAACTGTCGGGTCATGGCGTTGAGAAGCGGAACGAGCGCATCCTCGGGTCCGGCGGTTTTATAAAGTTGAACGAGGGAGC
>CAZKRU010000135.1:0-4271 GCA_964555235.1 uncultured Verrucomicrobiota bacterium | reverse complement strand
TAAAACCTAAGCCAAACCGGAAAATGCCAAAACCTTAAGTTGACGCCCATGGTCATCTGACGGATCGCCCCCACCATCACCCTGCTGCCATCATTCGACTCGTCGAAATCTCGGGATCCACCGATTGGATCAAGGGCATTTCCCCACCGAGCGCGTTGGCTTGCAATTGAAACGCGAAGCGGTGTTCGCGATACAGAGTCAACGCGACGTTTTGATTGAGACGAATGCAGGCCTTGATCGCTTCGGGCTCTTTCTCACAAAAGAGGAGCGTTTTCCAGGAGCGAATATGCTTCGGCTTATGAAAGTCACTGTTCGCAATGAACGGAAGTCGCTTGAGTCCGACGGGATTGAAGAGGTCATCCCGGTTGGCGATTTCCCACGCGTCGAGCAAGGGAGCAAATTCCTCCTGATTTTCCCAAAGATAGAGCGTATTCTTTCCCCAAGCGCTCGACATCTCGTGAGGATGAGAAGCGACTGCCAGCCCCCCCTGTTTATGAATCTCCGCAATGGTCGTCTTGAGATCAAGGCACGGATCAATCGGTTGTTTCAAGTCGATCCCCAGCAAATGCGCCGAAGTTTTCTTGGTGTAGCCATCCTTATTGAATTCGACTCCAGTCATGAGAATCATTCCGTAACGCTGTAACGCTCGTACTTTCTCTCGCTCAATCGTCTCAAAATATTCCTCGACTTGATCCGGAGGAAGAACGAGTCCGGTTAAATTACAGATCTTTCCAATCAAGCGTGCCGGATCACAAAGATGGTCTGTAATACAGAGGCAGTCAAAACCGCGTTGCCCATAAAAATCGATCAACTCTCGAACGGTCAACTTACCGTCTGAATAGGTGGTGTGCGTATGAAAATCGCAAAGAAGCATTCGCTTTTTCTCGCCGGAAACCACCGCAGGAGCGCCGGGTTCCTCCCGACTCACGGTATGCAAATGATAGACAGGAACATTGCTCGGAACACATTGCTCCAAAACGAAGCGAGCGATTTCCAGTGAAGCCCCCGGACGACTCAGGCGTCCTAAATTCTCACGCCAGAGACTCCAAAGCGTTCCATTGTCGGCAAAAGCCCGTTCAGCCCACGCTTCAATCTCCTTCGGTTTTTCCGCCAAGGCCCCTGAGTGAATTCGCTGCAGCAGCTCCCAGTTCCCCTCTTCCTGTCCGGGAACGACCTGACTCACGAGAAGCGGACATCGTGCCGCAATCGTCTCCTGTACGGTCGCCCCTCCCGCTTTGCTGATCATTAAATGGTGAGAAAGCATGAGCTGCGGCATCTGATTGGTCCACCCAAGGATCTGTACCCGATCCAGATGGTTCCAAGTAATCTCCTCGATCTCCTCCCGCAGCTTCGCATCGCGGCCTGTGGAAATTGTGAGATCCCATTCCGGATGGCTCAACAACCGCTCAACGACTTTGGGGGCCTTGCTTTTCCCGGAGTTAATCACATAGAGAATTTTGGGGCGGCCTCCGGTCCGAATCTCACCCAACTTCGAATCGACCTGCGGTTCTGCAAAAATCAATGGAACGGGAAATCCAAAAACCCGGAGACGTTCCTCGGGAACCCCTGCGGCCTGCATGACCTCTGCCGTCGCTTCATTGGGAACGAGGAAGAAATCACTATGACAGCGATACCAAATGGAATTCACCGAAATCGAATCCGTTACCATGGTAATCTGCGAAAAGGTCCGGGCCCGTCCGTCCTGATAAATCGCATCGATCAGATAATTGTAGAGCGGATAGGTCGAAACCACGGCGTCCGGTTGATTCGAAGCTAAAATTTCTTCGAGACTCCGCTTCATTTTGGTAAATGCCGCCATATTGCTTTGCGAGAGATCGGCATTATCAAAGTACTGATAGAGATGCTTCCAAATCCGGGGCGTTGAATGAATCGCGGTCTGATACGCTTTTCGGGCAAAATCGTTGATCGGTCCGTAACACGATTCAAATAAATCGAGGATCTCGACCTGAACGTCAGAATCCGCCACGGATTCAATTCCATCCCGGATATTGCGAGCCGCCGTGTTATGGCCTTCTCCAAAGCCTGCCGTAAATATCAGTACCTTTTTCATTGTATCAGTGACGCTCCGTTGGAATTAATGTGAATGAATTGTGAATAACTAAGCTCCTCGATTTCCCGTTTCGATGGCATTTAGGTGACGTTTTTGTAACGAAGCCCAAGAAAATGACGGTTTTTACATCAGGATACCCGCGCCAAAAGCCGTTGAGGGCTAAGACCTTCCAAGAATCCGATCACTCGGATTGTTTCTTCACCGCCTCACCACGGGGAAAACGTCGAAAATGGCTGAAAATCTCGTTGATTTTCGATGTTTATGAGTAGATTTTTCGAGGGTCACCGGAGAGGACTTGCCCCCCTTCTGCAACCAGATCGTACTCCAAAGATTTCACAATTTTCACCGGAGCAAAGGATCCGACCTTGAGAGCGGCATCCACGTAAACACGGGCATCGACCTCAGGGGCATCAGAAATCGAACGAGCCACCCCGGGCGATTCCACCAACACCGTCACGGTTTTGCCAATTTGGGAGGAGGAGATTTCCCGGGAAAGTTTCTGCTGCAACGCCATCGCTTTTTTCCAACGCTGTTTTTTAAGCTTCGGCGTCAGTTGGCCTTCCATCTTTGCCGCGCGACTTCCCTCTTCCTGGGAGTACTCAAAAACGCCAAGCCGTTCAAAACGGATCCGTGTCATGAAATCGAGAAGCGTTTCAAAATCCTCTTCCGTCTCCCCTGGAAAACCGACGATAAAGGTCGTTCGCAAGACCAGTCCCGGAATTCCGGCACGCATCCGTTGAATCAAATTTTCAATATGCTCCTTGGAGGTTTCGCGTCGCATCGTTTGCAACATCGGCTCACTGATGTGCTGCAAGGGCATATCAATATACGGAAGGACATGACGACTTTTCGCAATCGTCTCAATCAACTCGTCACTCCAGTGCGCCGGATGGGTGTAGAGCAGACGAATCCAAAACTCGCCCTGAACTTGATCCAGAGCACGAATCAGATCGCAAAGCGTATCGCCCCGAGTCGAATCCACTTGCTGACGAGGTCCTGCCTTTTGTTCCCAGCGATCCATACCAAAATAAGTCGTATCCTGCGAAATCAAATTCAACTCTTTGACCCCTTCTCCCACCAACTGCTGCACCTCGCGAACGACCGAATCAATGGTTCGACTCCGATGGCGTCCTCGCATTTGAGGAATTACACAAAACGAACAAGGGTGATTACATCCCTCAGCAATTTTCACATAAGCAAAGTGAGGCGGCGTGAGGCGAAATCGTGGGGTATCGTAGTCCGGAATATAAACCGATCGAGGCGTCACAAAATTCTCAGGCGCTTCAGATTTATCCTTTGCGTAAAGCCCTTCAATAATCGGCCCCACTTTGGTAATCTGATCCAACCCGATAAAGGCATCCACTTCAGGCATCGATTTCTGAAGCTCTCCGGAAAATCGTTGAGACATACAACCGGCAACAATCAGCTTTTGTTGATCGCGACGCTTCCTCATCCCTCGATCGCGATTCACATCCAGGATCGCTTCAATGCTCTCTTCCTTGGCCGCATCAATAAAGGAACAGGTATTGACGATCAAGACATCGGCCTCATTCGCATCGGAGGTCAGAGTCATTCCGGATTTCAAAAGGTGCCCGGCCATGATCTCGGCATCGACCAAATTCTTCGCACACCCGAGGGAGACGAGTCCGACCTTGATTGATTTTTCGCTGGAGGAATTCATCAAGGGCCTTAAGGATCAGGAATAAAAATCTCTTCGGACGGCATTCGAGTCTCGCCGAGCGTTGCCGGTTTTTTTCCATCGTAGGTCACCAGGATGGCAACTGGAATCATCGCTTTCACACCGAAGCGATCTCCTTGAAATTCTCTTTTCTCTCCTGCAGGAAGAACTTCGTCCAACAGGATCTTCGTCTCGCCCCCACTGGTCACTCGAACACGCACCCAAGTCTCTTCTTTCGCCTCCAGAATGATGGTATGCCCCTTGGTTGCCTCAACCACGGGTGGAGCGACCGGCTCGGCAGGAACTGCATCGGTCTTGACTGCTTTTGCGACAGGAACCGCTGAGCGAATTTCTTCATGACTCCCCGCCGGGGTTGCTCGTGGCGCATGAGTTTCCTCAACCACTTGAGTCGTCGGTTTCGACTTACCATATTTGCTCATCATCAGAGAAACTCTCTGATACAGCCCAACACCAGCGACCAAGACCACAATCCCCAAAACCAAATAGATGACCCACGAACCG
>CAZKRU010000134.1:0-4834 GCA_964555235.1 uncultured Verrucomicrobiota bacterium | reverse complement strand
TCCAAACGCTTTGCGCCTTGGCGGGCTTAGCGAGAGATGAATCCACTTCACAACCATGTCAGCACGTTCCACGGGCAGGAGCTTCGTGTGAAAACTCACCACTTTTCTTATCTTCGGATCACTAAGGATTGGGGCAAAATCGCGAAGTCCTCCAATTTACTTGATGCGGCTGCTGAGACTGGTGAGTGAAATTTCGGTAAGCAAAAGTAGAAAAAGGATAACAACTCCGGGTGGCTAATTCAGTGGAAATCCGCTTATATACTAAAAATAGTAACAGCATCCCTAACCTCTAACGGAAATGAAAAACATGAAATTAACCGAATCATTGAACCGAAACGCGATCAAGTCGTGGCTCGTCGCTGCAGGATGCAGTCTGCTCGTTGGAACAACCCTTTCTGCTCAGGGTGTGTCTGAAGATTCAGCGCCCCCGGCGCCTCCGGTTTACATCAAGGACCATCAGTTGATCGTCAAGTTTAAGAAGGAGAAGACGGCGGGTGAAATTGATTCCGTTAACAAAAAGCTGAAAACGAAGTCTGCTCGAGTAATTTCGCGTCGCATGAATGCGCATCTGGTCGATGTTCCGGCCGGCGAAACGGTTGAAAGTATGATCGAGAAGTTTAAGAAGAGCGGAGCGGTCGATTATGCGGAACCTGATTTCGAAGTGTCGGCGAATGCGATGCCAAACGATCCGAGTTTTCCGATTCAATGGGGTTTGCACAATACCGGTCAGCGTTCAACAAGTTATCCCTATCCGTATGGAGTGGTGGATACGGATATCGATGCGTCTGAGGCATGGGATATTCAACCTTCAGCGGAAGGGGTCATTGTGGCGGTGATTGATACGGGAATTCATTACAACCACCAAGATCTCAAGAACAGCATGTGGAAGAATTCGGGTGAGTCGGGTCTTGATGCCAATGGTAAAGACAAGGCGAAGAATGGAGTTGATGACGACGGAAATGGTTATATCGATGATGTCTATGGAATGGATTCGATCAAAGGTAGTGGGAATCCGATGGATGATCATGGACACGGGACTCATTGTGCCGGAGTCATTGGAGCTTCCTCCAATGATGGGGTTGGAATGGCTGGGGTTGCCCCGAAGGTGAAACTGATGGGTTGTAAGTTTCTGAGCTCGAGAGGGAGTGGGTACAGCTCGGACGCGATTGAGTGTATCGAGTATGCGCGTAAGATGGGAGCCCACATCATGAGCAACAGTTGGGGCGGGGGAGGTTATTCCCAAGCGCTCTATGATTCAATTGATGCGGCTCGGAAACAAGGGATTATCTTTGTCGCAGCTTCGGGAAATTCTGGTGTCAATATGGATCTTTCCCCTCATTATCCTTCATCCTACCTGGTTGACAATGTTGTCGCCGTCGGTTCGATGGATCGGACCGGGGAGATGTCCAGTTTCAGTAACTATGGACCTGGGATGGTTCATCTCCTGGCTCCGGGAAGAGAGATTTATTCGAGCATCATTAACAAGCGCAATTCGACTACTACAGATATGTATGGCTCATGGAGCGGCACCTCGATGGCGACTCCGCATGTCGCGGGAACGTTTGCGCTTCTCAAGGCGCATTATCCGAATGATAGCTATAGCCAGTTAATTAATCGTCTCTGTCGAGGAGTTGAAATTCCTGCCAGTGAGCCGATGAAGTATCGCTGGGTACAGTCCAAAGGAACATTAAATGCAGCAAAAGCGTTGCTCTGCACGAATACGCGTCCCTTGGGAGATGACTCCAAAGAGGCTATTGTCTTGGGAGCGAATGGAGTGGTGGGTCGAGCTTCCAACCAAGGCGCCACGAAAGAAGTGGGAGAGCTGAACCATGCCGGGATCAACGGCGGTCACACGGTCTGGTTTAAGTGGACCTCTCATGGGACTGGGCTGGCGACATTGAGTACGGATGGAAGTAGTCTTGATACGGTCATGGCGGTCTATTCCAATAAGAATCTGAAGGTCGCAATCGTCAGCAATGATGATGCGAATGGCGCGAAGACCAGTGAGGTAACCTTCCCTGTGCAAAACGGAAGAGACTATCTGATTGCGGTGGATGGCAAAAACGGAGAGATGGGTGCGGTTGCGATGCATGTGGACCTTCCGCCTGCGAATGACAATTTCGTCAATCGCCAGTTGATTATGGGAGCGAGCATCAAGACCAAAGGTGTTTCGAACCAGGGAAGCTCCGCTGAAGTCGGTGAGGCCGCAAAAGCAGGGGATCCTGCCACTCGTTCCGTCTGGTATTCATGGGTCGCTCCAGTGACGGGGCTATATCTCTTCGATACGTTTGGCGGCCCAGTGGACACCGTGCTTGCCGTCTACGAAGGAGATCAATTGGCGACCCTGGTTGAAAAGGGAAGCAACGACGATCAAGTAAGTCCTCCGAGCGATGCCTCGGATCAGAAGTCACGCGTTAAGATCGGGGTGGTGAAGGGGACGACCTATCAGATCTCAGTCGACGGATATGCCGGAGCCAGTGGAACGACCTCGTTACGGATCTATCCGAATGGGACAACGCCTCCAAAATAAATTCGGATTCAACTAAAACTAAGAAATACCCACGGAGTCAACCTCCGTGGGTGTTTTCGTTTTCAGGGGAGGTCACGCAATTCGCGAGAGACAATGACTCCAAGGGCTCGAAGAGAGACTTTCATGAGCGGGGTATTTCTATTTTGGACGGCAGTGATTCTCAACCACATTTAACCCAAATTTTGCAATAGCCCCTCTATTCCAAAATTTACCTCATAAAAATCCGCTCTGAAAGAGCGGTTTTTTGAGGCCGATTTCTCCTTCAATTTCATTCACCATTTTGGCGAATGAAATCTCGGCGGGGTTTTACCCCCCGACATACGTCGGGGTCCTTCTTCCCGCCAGTACAGATTTTGCATTTTCTAATGCAAAATCTGGGTTTAATGAATCGAGATGGTGATATCATCAAAATCCACGGTTGCTTCGGCAGGATCGTAGGTCTTTAGGACGACTCGAACTCCGGTGGCTTTGTCCGGTGCGGTCTCTTCCAGTGAAAATTCCTTCCAGTCTGTGGAGGTGATTCCCTTGAATTTCTTGGGGGCCGCTGAATCATCCAGACTGTTTCCGCCGGATTCTTCAAACATGAGACGAACCCCGGCCCCTTTTCCACTGACTAAACGCGCATTGACTTTGGCTGTGACTTTTTCACCAGCGTTCACCGGTATCGACTTTGAGAGAATTTGACCGAACTTTTTATCTCCCGGATCAACAAATCGAAGTCCAGCGCTCCCTGATTTCGCCGCTTCTTGGGTCACTTCTGGCGTGACTTTAGAATTCGATTTTTTTGTATCGAAATCCCAGTCCTCCAATCCGTTCTCAAAGTTGAGGGTCTTTTCAATCGGAGCGGCATGAAGGGCGAGGGCGCCCATCAGAATGAGGAGAGAGGGGGCAACCATACGATTGAATACAAGTTTTTTGGTAGGGAGGTTCATGGAGAGTCCTTTGGGTTTTTGGATTGATGTCATGTTGATCAAATTTCTGAAGTGGTTTTCCCGTATAAACGTCTATTTTTGAAGATACGCTGGGGGCTTGATCTTTGCAAATGGGACGATATGATTCACGTAACAATGAAGGCGAAGTCTGTTACGATTCGACAAATTGCAAAAGCGGCGTCAGTGAGTCCGATGACGGTCTCGAGAGTGCTTCGTCGATATCCCTATGTCAGCAGTCAAATTCGGGTCAAAGTCGAAAAGGTCGCTCAAAAATTAGGCTATACGCTGAATCCTCTGGTTTCTGCATGGATGAGTCATCGCCGGACAACCCAATCGATTCGAAACCACTGTGTCCTCGGTTGGATCTGTGATCTGAAACATTTTAATCCCTCGGAGCTTCATCCTCATGCTCAAGATTTGTTGCGTGGGGCCAAGAGTTCTGCAGAGCGGCATGGGTATGAAATCCAGCCCTTCTGTATTCATGAGCCGGGGATGACCATGGAAAAATTTAATCGGATGTTATTTCAAAGAAATATTACCGGTTTGTTGATTTCCCCCCTTTCGGTCCCGCAGGGAAGATTGGATCTCAATTGGTCGAACCATGCTTCGGTGGCGTTAGGGTATTCACTGGTTGAGTCGAAGATTCACCGGGTTGCGAGTCATAATTACGAATGTATGCAGCTTGCCATTCAGAACACGTCCCGGCTGGGCTATCGGCGTATCGCACTGGCCATGAAGTCAGAATTGGACGAGCGTCAGCGTTGTCAATGGAGTGCGGGATTTTGGAGTAAGGAGCGCTCGACTCCGACGAGTAAAAACATCCTCTCTTTTTCCGTGGAAGAGGCGAAATGGGAGAGAGATTTATTCTGTGAGTGGTTTAAAAAATATCAACCGGATGCGATTATTGCTTCGGCTCCGGAAATCATTGAATGGCTGGCTTACCTGAAGAAACGTGTTCCTGAGGATGTCGGTTATGTTCATATGAGTTGTTTGAGTGATGATTCTCAATATTCGGGGATCTATCAGAACCCGCAGGCGATCGGTTCGGTGGCGGTTGATTTTTTGTCGGGCCTTGTGCAGCGTTATGAGATCGGAATTCCAAAACTCGCTCAAAGTCTTCTTGTCGAGGGAACTTGGGTCCCAGGGAAAACCGTACGCCCCCAAGCCGAACGAGTTTCCCGGGGTTAGGTGAGATCGGATGGTGACGTGTATCCATTCGTGTCCAAAACAGAAAAAGATCATTCTCTCGTAAAGGATTTGTCTGAAGAAATCAGGAAATCAGGAGTTCAGGAATTTTTCCCGCGAAACACGCGAAATCCGCGAAACGTAAGAATCCCAAGTTGGAGGCGGGCTCCCTGGAGCCCTTTTCAGG
>CAZKRU010000133.1:0-5059 GCA_964555235.1 uncultured Verrucomicrobiota bacterium | reverse complement strand
CCCTGCACCGTCGCCCAAAGTGAGGAAATCACTTCGACCATCGGCAATCCGCTCAGCCCCTTTGGAATCGGCTCGGATAATTTGAGGTCGGGGGATTTAGAAAAGTGGCTGCCCGAGATCTCTGAGATCGGCGTGAGTAATCTTCGTTCGCCCCGGTGCTACTATGGGAAGGTTGCGCCGGCAGAGGGAAAGTGGGACTGGGAGCTTTTGGATAAACAGATTGCCCTCGGTAACAGTTTGAAGATTGAGTATATTGCCATGTTGTTTGGGTTTTGTAAATTTAACACCAAGGATGCCCCGGGATATCTGCCGCTGAATGGGATCGATGACTGGTCCAAATACGTTTACGAATTGGTCAAGCACACCAAGGGGAATATTAAATATTTTGAAGTCTGGAACGAGCCTCCCAATGCTTCCCACAATGCTTCTCCCCAAGATTATGCCAAATTGGTTGTCGCGTCGTACAAAGCCGCCAAGGAGGCAAATCCCGACTGCTTGGTGGGGCTTGCGGCGAAGTCGGCTCACATTAACTATATGGATCAAACCATCCAAGCCGGAGCAAAAGACCATTTTGATTTTGTCACGTTTCACCCGTATGAAGTGATGGGACGAATCTACCGTACTCCCGGAATGGAGCCGGTCTACATGAATATTGTTCCCCGGGTGAGAAAGATGCTGGCCGCACAAAATCCATCCAAGGCCAACGTCCCCATCATTTTCACGGAGCTCGGGTGCGATGCCAAAAAGCATGGTGAAAGCGTTCAGGCCCAAGCCTTGGTCAAGGCCTACACCATGGGAATTGCCCAAGGGGTCGCCTCCATCCAGTGGTTTGAGGGGAAGGATGGAGACAATGGGGAGATCGGTTTGATGAAGGGGAATAAACGCCGTCTCGCATTCACGGCGTATCAGCAATTGGTTCAGGCCATGGGTAAATATCCCAAATACGTGGGATGGATATTGCTCTCTGAAAATAAGGATTATGGATTTGTATTTGAGGGAGCGAAAGGGTCGCTGTTGATCACTTGGTCGAGGACCTCCAAAGCTCACAAAGTTGACTTCGAGCAAGCAGTTCAAATATTGGATCCGGAGACGGGCGTCACTTCCAGCGCCAGCACTTATTCCCTCACGCTCGCTCCTATCATTGTCAGCGGCCTTCCAGAAAAGCTTGTGGCAGAGGCCAAGACCAATGCCTCCCTTCCGCTGCCTTGGGATGGTGACTATACCAACGCAAAATCGATCTCAATTACCATGGGAGAGAAAGCTGAGGTGAAAGGGCTTCACATCCAGTCTGGAGACGAAATCGCTGCAGATGTTGTCGCCTATGGCGGCTCGGCCCGGGCGGGGGGAATTCCCGGTGGAAACGTCTTTATTGTGGATCCCAATTTTCTCTCCTATACCAGCGTCCCGATTGAAATTACTGCTCTTGTCCGCCGCAATGATGCCAATGCCCCGGCAACCTTATCCCTTGAGTATGAATCGACGAGCGGGAATAAAAAAGCGCCGGACTTTTCAATTCCGGAGGGGAAGGAGTGGCAGAAAGCCTCCTGGAAGATCACGGATGCTCAATTTGTCAGTATGTGGGGGTTCAATTTTAAATTCAATACCGGCACCCACTCGATTCAAAATGTCACGGTGACAAAATTGGATTAATAGTCGCTTCTGTAAGCAGCGTTCTCTATGAAGGGATTCGGGAGAGTAACTTGATAAAAAATCGGGAGACACAATGATGCGTCACTTCATTCGAATATTGGTGTTGGGATTTAGTTATGCGACAATCACGGCCCCGGGATTTTCGCAGGTGCCAGAGCCTCCGGTGGAGGCGAAATCAAATCCGTTCGGTGTGGCCCCTTCGGGGACTTCCGCAAAAAGCCATTATCAGGCGTGGATGCCAAAAATGGCGGCAATTGGCGTCACCTCCGCGCGTGCGTTTCCCGCGTGGAATGCGCTGGAGCCGACGAAAGGGACTTGGAATTGGGAGGTTGCGGATACCCGAATTGCGTTCGCGCAGGAGAACAAAATTCATATTGGTGGAACCCTCATGTTCTGCGCAAATTGGGCGAAGCCGGCCGGCGCCAAGAATTTTCCTTTTCCCCGGGATAACATGGAGGATTGGACGAACTACGTCACGGCTGTCGTCGGTCGTTACAAAGATCGGATTCATCATTGGGAAGTTTGGAATGAACCGAATGGAGCTTTTAAAGGAAATTTTCCCGATGGAAGATATGACACGACCACCGATTACGCTGCGTTAGTGGCCAGTACTTATGCGACGGTGAAAAAGGTGGATCCAACGGCGAAGATTGGAGCGACGACGGCGAGTTTTGATCCGGCTTATATTGATCAGGTCTTGATTGCCCAGGCGAAAATGGGAAAGCCGAAGAGCTTGGATTACGTCTGCATTCACCCTTATGAAATTGTCGGCGGATTTATTGATCCCAATGGGGAAGTTCCATTTCTGTGGATGACACGCATGATGCGGGAGATGCTGAAAACGCATTCGCCCGATTATGCCAATGCGGAAGTTTGGATGACGGAGATTGGACATCGCATCCACACGAAGAACGGAAGAACCACGACGCCGGAGGATATCGCCATTTGTCTGCCGAAAATTTATGCGCTGGGGATTGCGCAAGGGATTGAGCATATCAGTTGGTTCGAAGCACAAGATCCGGGTGGAGAGGATAGCGGATTCGGATTGATTGATATCAGTGGGACACCTCGCCCGGCTTACAATACCTATAAGACAATGACTTCCTGTCTGGGACCGAACCCGAAATACGCGGGCTGGCTGGCGCTCGGCGCGGGAGGAAAAGGTTACGGATTTGTTTTTAAGGGACCCTACCTTCCGGTGCTGATTGCTTGGCTGACGGAGGGAGCTCCCGAGGAGAGCATGACTTTCACGGGGGATGTCAAATACATCACGGCACTCGGAAATGCGGAAGTTTCTCTGAAAGCAGGAGAGCCGTTGAAGCTTTCGGAAACGCCGGTTTTTGTCGTTGGAGTACCGCCCGACCTTCTAGCTCAGGCCGAAGGCCATCTGACGGAACCGTTTCCATGGGGGGGGAATTATGAAAAGGCGACCTCGGTGAGTATTCAACTCGGTGCCGCCGATGGAGAGAAGGGGGTGACGCAGACGCATCGCCGAACGACGATTCCCTACTCGGCTCCTGACGGCTCGACCGGAGTTCAAATTAATGCTCCCGGAAAACAGAATGCCAATGGCGTTTACTTCTATACCCATCCGTCGTTTGGGAGTGTCAAAACGAACGAATACTATATTCGCGCGACGGCGAAGCGTGGGGAGGCAAAGGGGCAGGCGTCGCTGCAATTGGCCTATGAACATGCTGACAGTAAAGGGAAGTCGGCCTATGGAAAGGCCTCGAATGCGTTTGCGCTGACTCCCGGGGCGGAGTGGCAAACCTATACGTGGCATCTGACCGATGCCTCGTTTTCAAAAATGTGGAACTATGACTTCTGTCTGACTGGCGGGGGTCCGTTGATTATCGGAAAAGTGGAAGTCAGCACGGTTCCGTTTGCAAAATAATCAGATCAAAACTAAAGGACTGAGCGGATGAAGTTCTCAAAATTTATCGCGATTGGATGTGCGCTCCTCGTGGGATGGAGTGCCGGAGTGAGGGCCGAGGAGGAGAAGTCGACGGTTTCGGATGGACTGACGACACAACCATGGACCTTGGTATTGGGAACGGAATTTCCCGGTGCTGCCGGAAAACTTTCTCAAGAGAAGATTGAAGAACAGGAGGCGCTCAATCTCTCGTACGACTTTACGGGGGGTGGCGGATACGTTGCTGCCAAAACGAAAGTCGAGGTTGGGGAGGGAGTAAAAAAAATTACATTCCAAGTCAAAGCCGAACGCAATCTGCCGTTGTTTGTCCGGGTAATCGATTCTGGCGGACAGGTGCATCAATATCAGGTGACCTATCGACAGTCCCAAGTCTGGTTACCGATGGAAGTGGAATTGAGCGGAAAAACGACTCATTTCGGAGGAGAAAACGATGGGATCATTCATTATCCGATTAAAGGACTTCTCCTTGGAGTGAGTAAGGGAAAAGGGACCAACGCCGAGCCCGGAAATGTCTCTTTTTCAAAAATCCAATTTTTTACTCCCCCTGCAGAGTGAACACCGAAGTGATCGTCATTCCCAGAGGCGACTGAAATTGGGTGGATGCTATTTGAAATTATATTCAGGAGTATTTAACTCGTCATCAACGACTTGCGGATGTCTTGCTTGTTGAATGTCTGCGATATGCTAATGTCACAGATGAATTCACTACACGACAAATGAAAAACCTTCTCTCCAATACCTCTCGTTCCTCACTTTTAATCGTTGGCGTAGGGTTTCTTTTTCTGAACGCGCCTGCTTCTGCGAGTGATCGCCACCGTGGGTCTTCGGTCTCTTTTGGTTTATCTTTTGGAAATAGCGCCCCGTGCTTTCCAAGTCGCCCCGTTTATTACAGCCGGCATTCGTGTTCCTCCTATCCTCGATATTATTCCTATCCGCCGAGATACGTAGTTTATGATGCTCCGGTAGTTTATCAACCGGCCCCCGTGGTGATCCGATCTCAACCGGTGATTTATGAATCAACCAGGATCATCACGAATCCGGTGCGAGTGAATGAGAATCCCACCGAGACCTCATCACTTGCCCGGGACGGACACGACTGGGCGAAGGATCTTCGCGATGATATCGTGACACGGGATGAGTTTGTGAATTATTTGAAGAAAAATATCAGCAAAGCTTCGAGTGCCGACTACAACGAGTTTCGTAGAGGATTTATCGATGCCTATGGCGTCAATGGTGAAGCGGCATTCACGAAAGCGTACAATCAAGCGCGAAATGGCTGATCGGAAAGGGGAAGCCCTTCCCGGAGGACTCCCAAAATTTGACAATTCTGGGATGTGAAATACGGATTGTTTTTCGCACAAAGTTCGCTGAGGAACGCAGAGGTTTTTCAAAGCTCTCGGCGTCCTCTGCGATCGTGCCCTCCTTCGCCCCCGCCCGCATCGCTACGCGAAGCGTTGCGGGCGGGCCCGCACCAAA
>CAZKRU010000132.1:0-5211 GCA_964555235.1 uncultured Verrucomicrobiota bacterium | reverse complement strand
CAAACCTTTTTTATTCTACGAAATATTCACCCATTCCTGTGGGATGGCTGTGAAACAGTTTGGTCCTTTGGAGGAAATACGAGTGGGCAGCTGGCCAACAACACGCTGACCAATCAAGGGGGGCCGGTTCAGATGCGAACCTCGAGCGGGATGATGGCATCGGTTTTACAAGGAGCGGGAGGAACGGCTCATAGCATTCTGCTTAAAACGGATGGGAGCGTTTGGACGGCGGGAAGCAATTCGAGAGGGCAGTTGGGATTGGGAACCCGAGGTTTTGATCCGGTGGGAGTGACGATCACGACGCCACGATTAGTCGATGGAGATGATGCCGATGGCGATGGAATTTCGACGTATCAGGAACGAATTGATGGAACGAATCCAGACTCGAGTGATACGGATCTGGATGGATTGACCGATGTGTATGAGAAGAATACCTCGCACACGAGCGCGATCCTGGCGGACACGGATGGGGATGGCGTCAAGGATGGAGATGAGGTGACACGCGGAACCAATCCTCTCGATGGGAACCTGCTCAATGTCACACTGTATGTGAATGGAGTAACGGGGGATGATGCGAATGCAGGATTGACTGTTGCGGCGCCCAAGCGATCGATTCACTCGGGAGTGCAGGCGGCGTGGAGTGGGGATGTGGTACAAGTGGAGGCGGGAGAGTATCTCACTTCCGGGATTCAATCGAACGGGAAAACAATCATTTTAAAGCCCGGTGGAAACGTGACAATTATTCCCCCTTAAAAGGAGTGCGTATGAAAATTCAGAGAGTGAAACAGGTTCTAGGTCTTGCAATGCTTTTCGTCCTTCCGCTGGAGGCGGGTGAATTCAAAGTGGATGGGGATTTTAAAGTCGAGGGGATTTTGAGAGTGGCGCCGCAAGGGGATTTGGGGATGGGGATCTATCAACAAACCGGCCCGGCGGCAGACACGGACGGGGACGGGCTAGCCGATGATTGGGAGATACAATATTTTGGTAATTTAAGCCAGGGACCCACTGGAAATCCGGATTGGGATGCTTTTACCAATTTACAAGAGTATCAACAGGGGAGCAATCCGATCCTGGATGAATCGGCGCCTCCTTTGGGCGAATTGTTTGCCTGGTATCGGGCCGCAGAGGCCTATCTCGACGATGCCATGACGACCTTATGCGTGCAGTCGGGAGTGGATGGCTGTGCGGTGCTAAAGGATCTTTCTGGGAATAACCGGCATTTGCAACAAGGGAATGCGGGCCGTCGTCCACTTTGGAGGAGCGAAAGTCTTTTTGGAAATCTGAGCGCACCGGGAATCGATGGATGGATTATGCCCTATCTGCTGCGCAAACTCTCCATTGAGAGGGCGAATCAAGTGTGGGCGGTCGATATCACCTACATCCGCCTTCAGGAGGGGTTTTGTTACTTGGTGGCCATCATGGACTGGTATTCTCGTTTCGTTCTTTCCTGGAGGCTTTCCAATACCTTGGACGGTGGATTCTGTATGAGGTGTTTGGAGAATGCCGTGGAGTTCGCGCAAGGGGCACCCGAGATCCTCAACTCGGATCAAGGGAGTCAATTCACAAGTCGAGAGTGGGTCGAAACCGTTTGCTTGCTCGGAAGTCAAGTGAGTCATGACGGTGCCGGGCGGGCACTTCACAACGTGATGATCGAGCGGGTTTGGAGAAGCCTCAAATACGAAGACATTTACCTGAAAGGTTATTCGGACATGACGCAGGCAGGAAAGGGCATCGGAGAGTATTTCTTGCTCTACAATTACGACCGACCGCATCAAACCCTCGACTATCAAATCCCAGCAACGCTTTACCTCAAATGAAGACACCACCATGGCGTCCGGGTGCGATTCCGATTGCGTTTCGGCTGAGGCGACCCTACGGGTCGTCCACAGCCTTCACTCCATCGGAATCGCAGGAGCCATCACAAGAAAGGAAAATATCGAGAAATCAAAGATTGAAGGAACAAGAGAAAACGGCTAGGAAATCGTCTTCGTTTCCTCACGGAAACGAAAAGGAAACAAACGGAATTTACATAGTAAATTCCTTAAAAGGCGTTCTCACGAATGGGGGGCACCTCAACCAACGGTGAAACTAAGATCCGGTTGATCATAAATGCCACGACAAAAGAAGTTACAACAGCTTTTCCGATAGAAACTTTTAGCTACGTTCCATAATTATGAATTCAATAAACTATCACATAATACTGGAGCGTCATGATGATCCAAAAAACATTAATTCGCCACCGGAATTCGATCGCTCATTTGCACTCACCAAAGCAAAACGACTCGTTGATAGCCTGGAAATTGCTTTAAATTTCAGGCCAATTTTGGATGATTCAATCCAAGATGGAACCCATTATGCTGAGGTTAATTTATGGCCGGTATTGGCTTCCGAAAGCCATGGCACAATTAGATTAAGTAAGTTTGGTGACTTGGCTACGATCATTGACGAAAATAAAATAGAGCACTCAAAGGTTGGTGATGTTATTCAGATTTTACAAAAAAATGAGTTCGCATATATCCCCGCCTCTATATTAGAGAAACCTTACGACGGCAAGATAAGAGGTATTAAATGTTGGATGACAAGGTATTTTCACTACCCCTAATGAATTTCAGTTGGCCAACAAGGGGAAGGCAAAGGGGACATATCTAACAATTAGTTAATCTGAAGGACGGGGGCAATGGGGACGTATCCCGACGTGCGCCAAGCGAAGCTGGCGCACACTTACAGGGTGGAAGTCCCTGTCTGGTAAAGGGCGAGAGTCCGGCCAGTATCAGACCTTGCATCCTCCGAGGATGGAACGACCGATAGGCAGGTCCGAATCGGAGCAGACTGAACGGAGAGGATGAAGCGTAGGTCGAGAACCGAACGAGCCATAGGAGAAGCCGGACTTCTCTGAAGACAGTAAGTCGTAAAAGACGGGATTGCTCCGAAAACGGGAGGCAACGGGGACGTATCTTTAGATATTAGAATTGGTTCGTTTTTAGTGAGGGCAGTGGGGACGTATCCCGTTTAACGACTTTTGATGAGAATGATTGAAAAGAAGGGTTGATTTGGAATGAGTCGAATTTGGCAATATGGGTCGAAGATTCCATTTTTGGTATCAAACCTTTTGTGGGTGAGTTTTCTGTTGGGGACGGTTCTGGTTCAAGAGCCTCGTCTCGCTTCTTATTTGAAAGAAAGTGCCACTCAAAGGATTGTCTTTCATCTGAAAGAAAGTGGGGAAACGGTTCGGCTGTCAGGAGTTGAAGGGAAGTCATCGCTTCGATATGCGATCCAGATCCCGAAACTCCCTTCTGAGATTCTGCTTGAGGTCGTGGTACCTCCCGGAAAGCAGTTGCTTTTTGATTCTCAAGGAAAAATTGGAGTCGTTCAGTCTCAAGGCTTTCATGAAGTGGCTTTGAGTCTGGTTCACGCACCGATTCTCTTCTCCGGGATTGATGGGGAGGTCTTGTTCACGGAGTTTAATCCAAGCTACTATTGGCACCGAACGGTAATCCGGATCTTTCGATTTTTATTCATCGTCGGAGGAATTCTCAGCTTGATCCTGACGTTGGCAAAGTGCAAGAGAGAGGTGCTCTTTGGATTGATCATGGCGGCAATTCCGGTGGGGTTCGTTGCCTCTCTTGAGTGGGGATTGCGTTCGGTGGATTATCGGGAGTGGTTTGGGGCGAATCGGGAATATGTAAATTTTCCGACAGTGCATCCTGAGCTTGCAAAGAAGTCGCCTATTTTTTCATGGGAAGGCCCTTATCGAAAAATGGGAAAAATCGAACGAGAGGGGATTTCTTACTATCCAATATTTAGAGCGGAGCGTTTTCGAATCAATTCGCTCGGATTGCGATGTGAGGAGCCAAACGAACTCAAGGCTCCGATGCGAATCGCCGTGATCGGGGGATCCACCACGTTTGGTGCTTGGTCGTGGGATGACGAAACCATTCCAAAGTCGCTTGAATCGGAATTGCGTCGTCGCGGGAGGAATGTCGATGTTTGTAATTTCGGATTGGAGGGAATGAACTATCCGACCTCCATCAAGTTGCTTCAAAAAATGCAGCCGCTCTATCATTTTACCCATGTTGTTTTTTATCAAGGAGTGAATTCCTTTTCCAGCGCCCGTGAGGTTCACGAGCAAAAGCAGTTTGTCGATCCGTGGTGGTGGAAAATCCGAATCTTTGATTTTACACGAGTACTCGGAATTAAATTAAAAAACATGCAACACGAACAAAAACTGATGGATTCCCTTTCAGATCAATACTTGGCTGAGCACATGAAAGCATGGCAGCAAGGGGAGGATTATGGACGTGAGAATGAGATTAAAACCGTTGCCATTCTTCAACCCGTGGTTTTCACCAAGGCAAATCCATCCAAGGAAGAATCGATGATGATTCGAACCGTTGACTTTTACATGCCCTACCTTCAGTCGGTCTATCTCTTGGCGGCAGAAAAAATACGTGCCAAATACCCTGGAACTCATCAGGACTTTACCGATGTGATTCATGAGACCGAGATGACCTACGAAGATTGGTGCCACATGAATGCACGGGGAAATCGAGCGGTGGCTTTGGGAATGGCCGATCTGGTTGAAAAGCAATGGGGAGAGTCTCGCTCGGTAAAATAACCTATCTTGCAGTGTTCTTAAAAAATCGTGCAACCGCTTGAGCCCCTTCGTCACTAAAATGTCCGTCGCCATGAAGAAAGTAGCGATTCTCGACGTTTTCTGGACTGAGAGTCAGATTCCGAATACTCAGGAAAGGAATTCTTTCTTTTGCACAAAACTCTTGAAAGAGCGGTTCATAAACCTCATCGCGAGGATCGCCTACATATAGATAGACTTGGGTTAAAGTGATTTTTTGAATTTGGGTCAGATGATGCATTTTGAGCATCATCCGTAGATGAAATCGCATCGGAGTAATCAGTTCCGAGTGGGCTTTGAAATAAGGATGCTCTTCCCAATTGCTAAAAGTGATCGATTTTTCGGGAGGAGAGCTCGCGATTAAAGTGGTGGTTGGACTGGAAGGAACAGTTTGAGGGGTATTGTGCGAAACGGCACCTTTCGGCATGTGTTTCACCCAAGCTTCCGCAAACAGGGCGCATTTCCAGACATAAAGATCGCTGAAAGAAGCTTTCAACCTATTCAGTGGACGGAGATCCAAAATCTTAGATTGAGACCTCTGCAAAAGTGGTGAAGTGGCGTGAAAAATGCTTGAGGAAGAG
>CAZKRU010000131.1:0-5230 GCA_964555235.1 uncultured Verrucomicrobiota bacterium | reverse complement strand
AACACCAGCGACCAAGACCACAATCCCCAAAACCAAATAGATGACCCACGAACCGATCTTTCGAGAGGTAAATTGCTTCGTGTACCGAATCTCCTGAGGGATATATTCAACCGGAGGAGCCGCAACGTAGGATTCCCCATCCTCTTGGGCGCAAAGTTCGTCCAACTGCTGAAGAATTTCCTTCTCATTTAAACCCAATTCTCGCGAGTAAACCCGAACAAAACCCCGGATATAGGTGGGAGCCGCGAGCTTCGTGTAATCGTCTCGCTCAATTTCAAGCAAGCGCTCCACCTTGATCTTGGTGACCTTGGCCGCAGCTTCAGGAGTCCATCCTTTGGCAATGCGTGCTTCGTGAAGTTGTTGTCCGAGCGATTTCATCCGTAGTTTCTCTCTCTTTGGAGACAGGTGGGGAAGTTTACTAAATATTTCTCAAGAGGCAAGGTCGGGTTTTTACAATAAAAACGTCAAAACCCCCGCCTTCCCGGTCTCAGGAAAGCTTCCAAGAGGCGATCTGACTCGAAAGATAGGGAACCAGTTCAGCAATGGGGACCCGGACTTGCTTCATCGTATCGCGCTCCCGTACCGTTACGGTCTCCTTCAAACCTTGGGTCGGACCTTCCGCACGGACTCCCTCCATCGTTTCAAAATCAATCGTTACCCCGTACGGAGTTCCGACTTCATCCATTCGCCGATAGCGCCGCCCAATCGCTCCTGCGTCATCAAAAAAGACGTTCCAATGCTCGCGAAGAAGTTTTTGAACCTCCTGCGCTTTCTGGACAAGCTCCGGCTTATTGCGAAGCAACGGAAAAATACCGACTTGAATCGGGGCTACCTTCGGATGAAACCTCATCACGACACGTGTCTCCTTGTTCCCCTTCTCGTCGGTGACTTCCTCTTCATGATAAGCATTGCAAAGAAGCGCCAGAACCAAACGATCCGCTCCTGCGGAGGGCTCAATCACGTGAGGAACGTATTTCGATTTGGCCTCCTCGTCAAAAACCTCCATCGACTTGCCACTATGCGTCTGGTGCTGCGTTAAATCAAAAGCGCCACGCGCTGCGATTCCTTCCAACTCTTGAGTTCCAAACGGAAATTTGTAGAGAATATCAACACAAGCACGGGCATAATGCGCCAGCTCTTCTTTCTTCTGCCAGTAAAGCTCCAGCGTCTCAGCCCCCAACCCAATGGAACGATACCATTCCAAGCGTTGTTGCACCCAATAGAGATGCCACGCTTTCCAACCCCAATTCGGCTGAGGTTCCGTCAAGGGGGTCGATTCAGAAACATCCTCGTTCACCGATCCCGCCAATTGCTGAACCACCTCGTCGGGTTTGATAAAAAACTCCAACTCCATTTGTTCAAACTCACGGGAGCGGAAGGTAAAATTACGTGGCGTCACTTCATTGCGAAACGCCTTCCCTGCCTGACAAATTCCAAACGGAACTTTCATTCGGGAGGTATCTAAAACATTTTTGAACTGAACAAAAATCGCCTGCGCCGTCTCCGGACGAAGATAAGCCACATCCTCCTCCGTCGCCGTCGGCCCCACATACGTCTTGAACATCAGATTAAACGGACGCGCCTCGGTTTTTTCACCGGCACATTCGGAAACCATCTTGCTCGGTTTTTGTAAGCAGGGAATCTCGTTGATTTGATCTGCACGAAAACGCCCTTTGCAAGTCTTACAGTCGATCATCGGATCGCTAAACGTATCGACATGACCCGAGGCCTTCCAGATGGAGGGGTGCATGATAATCGTCGCATCCAATCCAACCACATCGTCCCGCTCCCGGGTCATCCGACGCCACCACAATTCTTTGACATTGCGCTTGAGCTCCGCTCCGAGGGGACCGTAATCCCAAAAGCCGTTCAGACCTCCATAGACTTCGGAGGATTGAAAAATGAACCCGCGCCGCTTACAAAGAGCGACGATCTTTTCCATCAACTGCGGTTGCGCCATAAGAGGGTTGATTAACCTCGAAAAGAGACAGGGAATCAAGCCCTAAATCCTCCGACCCAACTGCGCGTGTCGTACTTCATCGCAACGAATTTCAAAAACAAAAAACCGATTTGTCTTAAAAAACCAGCGAATCATTTTGAAACCGTAAGTAGATTCCCCTATATAATTAAACTAATTGCCACAATCTTCGGACTTTTTGGTGAATTCAACGTGATTTTATTTTACTAAATATTCTACTGTTGCTAATCATTGCAATATGCCCACTGAAAATCTGACCCCCGAAGTTTCTGATGTCGATGCTCTTCAAATTGGTACGGACATCCTCAAATCCGTCGGACTCCCCGCAAGACCTGAAATTTTGATCAAAGTTCAAGCGGAACTTGCCAAGGATACCCCCGACGTTGATTACCTTGCCAAGATCATCATGGAAGATATCGGAATCGCGGCAAGCGTTCTCAAGCTGGCAAACTCTTCGCTCTACGCCGGAAAGCGCAAAGTCGAATCGATCGATCAGGCCTTTATTCGCCTTGGGATTAAGATTTTCAAAAACGTCGTGATCACCTCAATCGCCAAGGAAAAGCTCGGAACGACGACTCCCTTGAATGAAGATGTCTGGAATCATACGGCGATTACGGGATACGTCTGCGAGCATTTGGCAAAGCGTGTCTGCCCGGCCTTTGTGGAGTCCGCCTATATTCTGGGGCTCTTCCATGATTGTGGAATTCCCCTTCTCGAAAAACGATTCCCGGAGTATGTCGATTTGGGAGCCGAAGCCATTCGCCGCGGCTCGACCAAGAGCGCAGAGATGGAAAAATACAACACCAACCATGAAGTCGTTGCCTATATCGTTACGAAAACTTGGGGCCTCGACAAACATCTTTCGGAAGCGATCAGCCGCCACCATGATGACCGAATTGACCCCAGTCTTCCTGATCTGACCAAACGTCTCCTCGCGCTCCTGATGTTTGCAGAACATTTGGTCTTCGGCGTGCTTTATGGGGAAGTCGAGTTTTTCACTCACTCTGAAGAAGGCACGCTTTACTCAGACATCCGCGAAGCCCTCGGCATTTCCCAAGAAGAAATCGAAGACCTTCGCCACGAAACCGAAATCCTGATCAATCAGCGCATCGGAAATTCGGAAGCGAAGTAATCATCGATACCAATTTGGTAAGGCGACTTCTCCGAAGGCGCCGTCACTAGAGTATTCGTAGTAATATGATCTAGTCCGGCTCGCCCGGAGGTCGAGCCCTACCACTACTTCTTTTTCGGCAACTCCGGATGCTTCTCCAACTTCTGTAATTTGGGACTGATCACCGACACACAATAGGGCACGTTCGGATGGTTCTTGAAATAGGCCTGATGGTACTCCTCGGCCAAGTAAAAAACCTTGAGGGGAACAATCTCGGTCACGATCAGTTTTTTTGACTTTTTCTGAGCCTCAATTTTTGAAGCTTCCGCGAGCTTCTTCTGCTCCTCGTTCTCGTAGAGAATGATCGAACGATACTGCGTTCCCGCATCCGCCCCCTGTCGGTTCAGCGTGGTCGGGTCATGCACTTCCCAGAAAATCTCCAACAACTGTGCGTAACTGATGACCTTCGGATCAAACGTAATTTGCGCCACTTCGGCATGCCCGGTCGTTCCCGAGCAGACCTCCTCATACGCTGGATTTTCGATCGATCCTCCGGTATAACCACAGGCGATTTTGCCGACGCCTTGAAAGCGTTCATAAAGTGCTTCGGTACACCAAAAACAGCCCATCCCAAACGTCGCCGTTTGGATCGGAGAAGGGGAATCCGATTTGGCGAAAACGGTCACTCCAAGCACGACTCCCAAAATAGTACTCAGGAATAAACGATTCATTTTTTCCCTCTCCCCTTTTCAAAGAGCGGCAAATAGGCTTCGTAACCCTCCGCCTTCATTTTTTCCTTTGGAACAAATCGCAGCGACGCCGAATTAATACAATAGCGAAGTCCATTCGGCCCGGGCCCATCGTCAAAGAGATGTCCGAGGTGAGAATCTGCCTTTGACGACCTCACTTCGGTCCGTTCCATCCCGTGCGTTGAATCCTTTTTTTCTATGATCTTCTTTTTATCAATCGGCTGGGTGAAACTGGGCCAGCCGCTTCCGGAATCAAACTTGTCCGTGGAAGAAAATAGAGGCTCTCCACTGACAATATCCACATAGATCCCCGCCGCATGATTGTTCCAATAGGCGTTTTGAAAGGAAGGTTCGGTCCCGCATTGTTGAGTCACCTGATATTGTTCTGGAGTCAGCTTTTTCTTCAAATCCTCCCTCGCCTTCGCTGTCGATTTACCTTCAAGAATCGGCTTCAAAATTTCTTCCAGCTCACTCTCGCTCAACATCCCGGTCTTCTGAGAAAAGACCCTGCCGTCCTTGTCAATCATCCAGGTTCTTGGGATGCCCTGAGCGTCGTAAGCAGCCGCAACCTCGGGATTCCCAATCAAGACCGGATAGTTAATCCCTTGCGCCTTGACGAAGGCGGCAACTCCGGCAGCCGGAGTCGTATCCAAACTGATTCCGACCACCGCCACTTTTCCGTGGTATTTTTTTTGGATCGCAATCAGATCTGGAATTTCCGCACGACACGGCCCACACCAAGTCGCCCAAAAATTCAAAATCACGATCTTCCCTCGGAAGCTGGACGATTTCACCGTCTTCCCTTCCAAGTCCTTGAGTGACCACTCGGGAGCCAGCTCCGCGCGAGCAAGGGGGATTAAAATCAAGAAGTTCAGCATCAAGGCATGGGCAAGATTTCTGAAGAGGGAAGGAAAAGTCATTGAGTTCATCTTATCCTATGAGAGTCTTCAGGGAAATTATTATTCCCAAGAATTATTCTCAGTAAATGGCAAAGGTAATGTCTTCCCAGTAACCGACCCCCATCTGCTGCTTCATCGAATCTGAAAAGGGCTCAAAAGGACCCGAAGCGCGAATCGACTGTAGCGAGATCTTTTCCAAAATCTCTGTCCGACCAGAAGCTTCGACGACTTGAAAATCCCGAATCACCCCGTTTGCCTGAACATAGAATTTAATTTTTAAACTTCCAATAGCCAACAAACTTTTTTGCTCTTCCACCATTAAATACCAGCGAGATCCAATCGCTCGATACATTTTTGCCTTATAACGCCCCATCTCCGTCGCTTTGGATTCCGGGGAGGCATTGCCAATTTCCGAACGGGAGGAACCATTCATCTGGGAACGCTCGCGTGCAAAGGACATGGTTGGCGCTGCAGGCGACTCGCTCGGCTTGGT
>CAZKRU010000130.1:0-5651 GCA_964555235.1 uncultured Verrucomicrobiota bacterium | reverse complement strand
CATTTTGCGATCTCAATTTTGGAAACGACTACAATGTTAAAGAAAGTGGTAACACCTATGATCTCTTGAATAGTAGGTGCTTGGTGCACCGCTTACCCTGCTTACGATTGGTTGCGACTATCGTAAGGATTTTGTGAATGCCGAATCAACGCTTCTTAGGCCAGGAAGGCGTCTCTCGATAGGCGCGTTGCGATCGATAGAGGGCGATCCGTTCTTTGATCTCGCGTATCAGGGATTCCTCCTTGTTTGCTTCTGCCGTCGCTAAGGCTTGGTTCGCAACAGTAAGGGCCTCATTAAATTTCCCATTTTCGGCCCATGCGGCGGCGAGGGTGTCTAAAACTGCAGCCGACGGCACAGTAAAGAGGGAACATGATTTTTGAGCCCGCCTTAACGCTTCCGGACCATTTCGCACGCTCTTTTCAGGGGCGCACGCCAGAATCCATGCTGACTGATTGAGTGCGAGTGGGTGATCTGGGTGATAGGTGAGGAATTCATTTAAAAAGAGTATCGATTCCTCGTAGATCCTGCGTTCGTAGAGTTCCCGACCTACTTTTCCTGCTGCCGACGCTTTATCTGAAGCGGCTTGGACGACGGATCTCAGCACTTGAAGTCCCTCGGATTTCTTTCCCATTTTTATATAAACGACCCCGAGATTGAATTTAGCGCTTGGGTGGTCCGGCTTGAGGGTCAGAATCTGATTAAAAACGTTGAGCGCCTCTTTCCAGTTACTGAGATCCATCCAGGTGATTCCCAGATTGAAAAGGATTTCGAGATCTTTCGGAACAGTTTGAAGAACTTTCTGATATTCTTGAATCGCTTCGGAAGATCGATCAAGAGATGCCAGGGTATTAGCGCGATTATTGTGAGCAGCAATCAGGTTAGGTTGAATCTGAATGGCCGCATCCAGGGCCTTGAGAGATTCTTCAAAACGCTTAGTCTCGTTAAGGCAAGCACCATAATTACTGAGGAAAACCGCCGAGTCAGGTTTGAGCTTGATGGCTTTTTCGTAATACGGAATTGCCTCCTCATACCGTTTCAGTAAATAAAGCATTCCGGCGATCTGATTGTAAGCGTCCAGAGAGTTTGTGACAAATTGCGACTCCCCTCTGTAGCTAGCCGTGGCATCATCGCCCCCCCCCGATTCCCGGAGGGTATTTCCTGCAGCATATTGAAAGTCAGGAAGCTTGGGATACTGTTCGATGGCCTTGCGATAGGCAGCAAGCGCTTCGTCGTACCGTTTTAACTCCATCAGACTGACGCCGCGATTGTGATAGACTTGGGGATAAAGTGGTCTGCTGGCTAGCGCTTGGTCATAGTACTCAATCGCTTTTTCATACTGTTTGAGTCTGTGATGGGCGTTCCCCATATTGAAAAGGCCTTCTGGAAATCGAGGGCGAAGCCTGAGAGCACGCTCCAAATAAGTAATCGCTTCCTGCGGTTTTTTTTGCACCACGAGAATGGCACCGAGGTTATTTAAAGCTTCATCATAATTTTCCTCCAGGACTAATGCCTTCTGATATTCCTCCTTAGCTCTTTCAAGTTGACGGAGGTCGACATAGGCAGATCCGAGATTATTGTAGACAACACTCGATGGGTAACCGATATCGATGGCATGCTGGTAAAGGGTGAAGTTGTTTTCCCAAACAACAACCTGTCGTTTCGAGATTCGAGCGAAGGCAAGAACGCAGAGGAAGACGAGAATGGAAATCATGATTTTGATGGAACGGGTTTTTGCGAGGGATGCACCGATCCAGACGATGGCGATGAAAATACCAATCAAGGAGGCATAGGCGTAACGGTCCGCATGAGCACGCGCTCCCGAATCCACAAGTCCGATGACTGGAACCAGAACCCCCAAATACCAATACCACCCCACGAAGAGTGAAGGATGTTTTTTCCACTGCGATAACGCCAAGAGCGAGAGGGTGCTTAAAAAAAGGAGGCAGCAGGCCAGATACCAGGGAGAAAAGTCACTCTTCCATGGATAGAGAACGGCAAGATCCGTCGGCATGAGAGTCTGTCGGAGATAGACGGTGTAGGATTGAAGGGCATTCCAGACGCGAATGAGGACGGGGACAATCTGATCGCCGTCGATATTTCCCGATGCAAGAGCGTAGTGATAGGTGATTGCAGAAAAAAGGATGGTGAGTAAAAAGAACGGAGTTTTTTCCAGGAAGAGAAGCCTTTTGATCTCAAGGTTTCGTCGTTCAAGCGAAGGAATTAAAAGAGTAAACGCTCTCGGGTGATGTTTCGAATCGTTGCTCCATCGCCGCATCGGCCAAAAGTCGAAGAGAAGCAAAATGAAAGGCATCGTAATCAAAAGCGGTTTGGCCAAGAGTCCGCAAAAATAAAGCAGGAGCATCAGGAGGTAGTGACGTCGGTTCGGCTGCTCGCAGTAGCGAACGTAAAACCAGATCGAGCCCAAATAAAAGAACATGGCGAGAAGGGTTTTGAGTTGCGAGGCCCAGGCGACGACTTCGACATTCAAGGGATGGACAGCAACCAGAAACGCGACAACTGCCGAGGGCCAGAAACGGCCACTCATTCGGTGCAAGACCCAAAGCAGAAGCAGGACATCGGCCAGATGAAAAAAAACATTCATCAAATGATGTTTGCCTGCATCGGGACCAAACCACTGCCAGTCGACCATGTGCAAGAGTGCCGTGAGCGGATACCACGCCTCAAAAACAATCGGCTCCGTCCAGGCGGTTTTAAATCCTTCCCAGGTAAGGCCAGCCGTTACGGTCGGATTGGCATAAATGATGGCCGGGTCATCGTAGTTGACGAATTCGAAATTCCGAACGTCGCAATAGATATAAAAAACCAGAACGGACAGAAAGAGACAAACTCCGAATCGAATCCATTTCTCTTTGAAACCCATGCTCGAAGAACTCTACACACCAACCATAACGCAGCAAGCGCCAACCAGATTAACGAATTGTCAGACACGTCCCCATTCCGTCCCTGAAAACCACCCCTCCCAAATTACAATACTTTAGTTAGTCGCTCCTTAAAAACTCTTTTTAAAATTTTGGTATAAAAAAAGGGTTTGGAACAGAGATTGAAGGAACGAGACAAAAAGAGACGCAAGTCGCATCCACTTTTTGAAGTTCCAAGCGGCAGCGGCCAGCATCACATTGATGGAGTCACCAATAGCTCCTTTAAGGAAGTTGCGAGCCATTCGAAAGTCACTTTTGAGATGTCCAATAACAGGCTCAATAGCACATCGGCGTCGAAACCGCTTCTGCATCGCTTTTTTCTCCTTGGGACTTTGATCTTCGGGGCCTTTTCTGGGGGTTAAAATTTCAGTTTCTCCGATCCATCGTGCTCCTCGATAGCCTTTGTCCGCGATGACTTTCTTGGGGATCACTCCCGTGAGGGTTTTTGTCTGTGAGAGGACTTCGGGTAACGTATGCCCATCGTATTGGTTTTGCTTGAGTGAAAACGCTCCCACTAAAATCCCGCTCGTCTTGGTCATCGCCACACTGGCTTTACATCCAAACTCGTACTTCTTGTGTTCTTTACCCTTGGAGATGCAGTAAATGTGCGGCTCATGCAGACTGTAAACCTTGTCACTTTGTTCCTTCTTCTGACGAAGTACTCGATGACAAAGCCCCAGCTTCTCTTGGTGTTTTGTAATCTTTTTGTTCAAAAGTCTTCTTTCTAAATCCCTCAAAATCTTGCCTGCAATCGTCTTGAGTCTTTTGGCCTTGCGACGAGCTAACTTCATCGTCTTGGGATGTCTTCTTCCTCTTTGCGCCATCACACATTGCTTCACTTCTTTTCGAAACGTCCGACGTAAAGTAATTCCCTCCTCTCGGGCGATCCTCCAACAAGTCTGGGCGATCTTACGGTGCAGCTTCGAGTCCGTAGGATAGGTCTCCGCCTTTTCCTGCACCGTTGTATCCACTAAAATCTCTTCCTCTTGGGCTTTCTTTCCATGCATCTGGATCGATCCCTCTAAAATCTTTAGAACCCCTTTTTCTCCGATCCTCTTTCGAAAATGCACCAAATCACTCGGCTCACACGGAAGCTCCCACCGAAATTCGACTTCCCCACAAAAAAACTGCCAGTACGGATTTTGAACCCATTGTTCCACCACCGTCTCATCCCCTAAGTCATACATCTGCTTTAAAAGCAATAACCCCACCATCAATCTCACCGGCTTTGCCGGTCTTCCTGTTGTCGAATACATCCCCGAAAATTCCCGTTCAAACTCCTCCCATGGCATCGCCTCTGATAACCGATAAACCTCATGCTCAGGATTGAGCATCTCCCTTAACCCATTCATCAAAAAACTTGCCTGCGCGCTTTGATTTCCTCTTCCTTGCATCCGTCTGCTCCTTTTTCGACCAGATTTTTGTTCGCCTATTCGATTTTCTGGCCGAATTTTATCAAGCATTTTTCATTCCTCTATAGAGGAGAAATTGAGGTTTTTAAGGAGCGACTAGTTAATAATGAGATGCGTCCCCATTGCCTTCGATCTTCCCAATAGTCATTAGTTTGGATCTGACCCTTTTGCCTTCGTCCCCATTGCCTTTGTGACCCTATTGCCTTTTCTCATTCCTTCCGCTCCAGCTTTCTCTTACTTTTCATTAATTTTTTTATAAGTCGAGGGTCTCCCAGGAGGGTCTATATAAGGAGCAGCTGGTTTCTTAAGAATATCTGCATCCGCAGGTACTTCTCCTTTTGAAATTCTGTATCGGATATGTTCACGGATAAAAAGATTGGTATCATCAGGATTCCACCAGTTTTTCCAGTCCGCTTCACGAGGAGCTCCTTTAATAAGCTCCTCTGGATCAATCTTTGAATCCATCATTTTATCCATTGGTAAAATAGTAGCAACTTCTCCTCCACGTCGGTCGCTTTTATTATTCTGAATTCCTATTAAAACAAACTTGTAACCTTTACGCCACCCAAAGATGTCGTTGTCTTTCCATTCATTTAACTTATTTTCTCTCGCTAGCTTGATCGCTGCACTAAATGCTTTAGTTTCTGCTTTTTGATCGAAGTCCTTCTCTGCAACTAAATGAATACTCCAAATGTACTCTTTCAATCGAGGAGAAGGATAATACTCAGTTTCACCGACTTTCAAAGGGATTTCATATGATCTCAAATTTCCAACAAGTAGAATCAGTAGAGATATACAATAGATAAATAGTTTCGTCATTTACCACTCGGCGGTTCGTTTCTCTTTTCCTGTTGCATCGCTCGATACAGCTTGAAACCAATTCCCACCGCAGGACTAACACCCAGCGCCCCTTTATTAATTTGTTCGTTAGTTGGAATCCCCCAAGAAGGTCCCACACCTTTATTATAGGAAGTAATTTCATTCTTCTGAAACTGGCTAGTATTTATTCCCGATTGATCTACCCAGTCAGAAGCACGTCCACCACAATTCTTTGCGCCATCAGATGATCCCACTGAATATTCTGGAGCAACAACATCAGTAGGCTTATGACTTACCGAACCAATCGTGTTATTTGCTCTATCAGGATCTTTTTTTCCATTCCCCTCATCATACCCTGCTCCTGTAACACCAGAAAATACTTCAATATGCTCTTGAAGCTTTACGGCCTCTGCTTCACTTTCCGTGATTAGCTGTTATTTCCCACGCTCCGATCCTAGGAGCGTGGCAATTCCCTCATCAA
>CAZKRU010000129.1:0-5853 GCA_964555235.1 uncultured Verrucomicrobiota bacterium | reverse complement strand
AGGAATAACTCTCCAGCCGGAGGCGTGACTGGTTTGGTGCGGGGGCGAAGGGGGGCACAACCCACAAAGGGGGAATTCTTTTGGTTCGATCCTTTAAGTGACTCGTTCTTGGTTTCCAAAAATAAAACCGGATTTCCTTTGTGAGCTTCGTGCCCCCGCCCGCATCGCTACGCGAAGCGTTGCGGGCGGGTTCGTGTGAAAACTCACCATTTTTCTTATTTTCTATGAGATCACTAAGGATTGGGGAATCTACGCCTCTCATTGGTGTCCAAAATAGACATTGTCTGTCAATGAGAGGCTCCCTTCGAGCCCTTGGAGTCGTGGCGGTTGAGTCGGATCGTTGAAGTTTCCACCCCCGCCTGCAACGGCTATGCCGTAGGCATTGCGGGCAGGGCAACGACTCCAAGGCGCAACGGAGGGGATTTGTTTGCAAATTCAAACCGTTGAGGCCGTCGAGCCTTTGCGGTTAAAACTAGTTTCACCCCCGCCTGCAACGCTTTGCGTAACAATGCGGGCAGGTCAAAATCGCGAAACCCTCCAATTCAATCCCCCCTCCCGGTTTATCCTCGGAGATCGGGTTTTGTTTTGGACAGGAATCTACGCCTCTCTCGGATCGGGATTGAAATCGCCGAAAGCATCCGGTAGGGTCTTCCCCTTATGGCTTCCGAGATCACACTGTATGACACGACTCTGCGCGATGGGGCGCAGGGAGAAGGAATCAATTTTTCAGTCGAGGACAAGCTTCGGATTACGGAGCGTCTGGATCAATTCGGAATCCATTATATTGAAGGGGGATGGCCCGGATCGAATCCGAAGGATATCGAGTTTTTTTCGAAAGTGCGGAAGCTGAAGCTGAATCAGGCGAAGGTTGCCGCATTCGGAAGCACGCGTCGCGCCGGAATCAAGGCGGAAGAGGATCCCCAGCTCCGATTGCTTTTGGAGGCCGAGACTCCGGCGATCACGATTTACGGAAAGACGTGGCTGCTGCACGTGCTCGAGGTTTTGCGGACGACGCCCGAGGAAAATGTGGCGATGATTGCGGACACGGTCCGTTTTTTGAAATCGCATGGACGTGAAGTGATTTATGACGCTGAACACGGGTTCGATGGATATCGCGACGATCCGGAATACGCAACGCAATGTCTGAAAGCAGCGGCGGATGCGGGGGCTTCCTATTTGGTTTTGTGTGATACGAATGGGGGAAATCTTCCTTCGGAAATCGCGCGAATCACGCGCGAAGTTCAAAAATCGACCGGTGCGCGGGTCGGAATTCATACCCACGACGACAGCGGTGTCGGTGTCGCGAATGCGTTAGCCTCGCTGGAAGCGGGAGCGTTGCAGGTTCAGGGGACGATGAACGGCTTCGGCGAGCGGGTCGGGAATTGTAATTTGACGACGGTGATTCCGAATCTTCAACTGAAACTCGGTAAGCGGGTCGTGAGCGATGAGAGTCTTGCCAAGTTGCGGGAGTTGTCGCTCTATGTGGATGAACTGGCGAATCAACGTCACAATAAACGTGCGCCGTTTGTTGGGGCATCGGCCTTCGCGCATAAGGGGGGGACGCACGTCAATGCGGTGAACAAATTGGCGCGGAGCTACGAGCACATTCAGCCGGAGCTGGTCGGAAATCTTCAGCGCGTTTTGGTCGGAGAGCTCTCCGGGCGGACAAATGTCATGCTCAAGGCTCGTGAATTAAAGCTCGCGGTGGATGAAAAATCGCCGGAGACGAAGACGATTCTCGACAAGATCAAGCAACTGGAAAACGAAGGCTATGAGTTTGAGGCGGCGGATGGATCGTTTGAATTGCTCGTCCGAAAAGTCTTGGAACACGTGGAGCCCTTTTTTGAGCTGATCGAATATCACGTCTCTTATCGGCGCAGTTCGGAACATGCGATCGATGCGTGTGAAGCGACGGTGAAGCTGAAGGTTCGCGGAGAGAAAGTCTACACGGTGGCGGAGGGGGATGGTCCGGTGAATGCGCTGGATGCGGCGCTTCGGCAGGCGCTCGTTCGGTTTTATCCGATCATCGCGGAGATTCGGCTCATTGACTACAAAGTTCGAATCATCAATTCCAACGAAGGAACGGCGGCGCGGACGCGAGTGCTCATCGAGTCGACGGATGGAAATGCAACGTGGAATACGGTGGGGGTTTCTGACAATATTCTAGATGCCTCGTGGATCGCGTTGACGGACAGCATGGAATACCGACTGATGCGGAAGGAAAAATAACGGGATGATTCTTTATCTCGACTGTTTTTCGGGGGCGAGCGGAGATATGCTGCTCGGGGCCTTGATTGATCTTGGGCTGGATTCTCATTTTCTGGAGCATGAGCTGGAAAAGTTGAAATTGCCGGAGCATTTTCATCTCCATACCTCACGGGAAGAGCGTCACGGGATTTCAGGAATTCGATTTCAGGTTCATGATCACGACCATGGCCACGATCACGGGCATCACCATCCTCATGAAGAGTCAGGGCACTCACATGGTCATTCTCATTCCCATGATGCGGCGAAACATGATCATGACGATCATCATTCTCATGGAAGAACGTTTTCTGAAATCCGTGCCTTGATTGAAGCGAGTGAGCTTTCTCCGTTCGTCAAAACCCATGCGGTCGGGGCCTTTCGTCGTTTGGCGGAAGCCGAGGGGAAGATTCACCATCAACCTCCCGAGACGGTGACGTTTCACGAGGTTGGGGCGTTGGATTCGATTATCGATACGGTCGGAGTTTGTATTGGAATGGAAAAGCTTGGAATTTCGCGAGTGCTGGCAAGTCCCCTGATCGATGGAACGGGATTTGTGAAGGCAGCTCACGGCATGTTGCCGATTCCGGTCCCAGCGACGCTCGAATGTCTCAAGGGAATTCCGCTCCGCCAAGTCGATGAGCCGCACGAGTTGATTACTCCGACCGGAGCGACCTTGCTTGCGGAATTTGTGAAAGAGTTTGTTCCACTACCGCCCTTTCAGGTTCGAAAGATCGGGTACGGCGTTGGAACGAGAAAGCTCGCCTCCCGTCCCAATGTGGTGCGCGCGATTTTGGCAGAGATCGCCGAGCCCGAGCACGAAGACCAGGTCGAAGTTCTCGAAACCCAAGTCGATGACAGTACCGGCGAACAACTCGGGCACGTCATGGAGAAACTTTTCACCGCTGGAGCACTCGACGTCTTTTTTCAAGCGGCCCAGATGAAAAAAAATCGTCCCGGAACCTTGATCACCGTCATTGCACCTCCTGAAAAAGCGAAAGAGTTAGCGAAGCTCCTCATGACCGAAACCTCGGCCTTTGGCGTGCGTCACTCGCTGAAGAATCGTTGGAAACTCGCTCGAGAAATCCTCACCGTTCAAACCCCCTTTGGCCCGATTCAGGTAAAAAAAGGTTCCTGGGAAGGAAAGCAAGTCCAGTGGGCGCCGGAATATGAATCGTGTCGGTTGTTAGCGGAGAAGACGGGGAGAACGTTTACGGAGATTTATCAGGCGGCGGTGGGTGGTGGTAAATAGCTGCTATATTCTCAACATTTCCCTGCTAAAATGAGACGCTATCGAAATATTATACGAAAAGAGGATTCCTCCCACAATGGTTGGCAGGTCCAAGTCAAGCGCGCGGGCAAGATTTACGTGGCGTATTTTGGGGATGGCCGGATAAAATCCACTCAAGACAAAAACGTTTCGTTAAAAAAAGCGATTGAGTGGCGCAATCAGATCGAAAAATCACTTCCTGTCACTCAACTCAAAACTAAATCACCTCGTAATAAGTCAGGCGTTATTGGTGTGTGTCTCATAGCGCGAAAATTAAAGAGCGGAATCATCCGGGAGTATTATCATGCTACTTGGCATGAATCTCCCTATGAGAAGTGTTTTGAACGGTTTGCTGTTCACGAATACGGCAGAGAAAAGGCATTCGAATTAGCAGTGAAGAGACGGAAGGCGGCTGTAAAAAAAATCGTACAGAAATGTTTCATTCATAATCCTTATAAGCTAAAAACGCTTGGGCACGATTGAAGGAGTTGCGATATTTCCTGTATTAGATCGGGTTGCTTAATGAAACAGAAAACACAAAGCCCTCTTCGGTTGCTGGGTTTCATAACTTTTGCTTTCGGGTTGTTGCTCTCATCGGCTTTTGGAGATGGCATTTACATTCCTTCCAAGGCTTACCGCAAGATTCCTGAGGTTCCCGCTCAGCGCGCGATTTTAAAATGGAAGGATGGGGTTGAAACGTTGGTCATCTCATCTACTTTGGATTCAGAATCGCAAGAGCTTGGATGGATTATTCCTTTGCCTTCAGTTCCTGATACGATCGAGAAAGAGACTCCGGGCCCGCTCAAGACGATCAATTTTTGTCTTCAACCGGACATTACACACGAGATGACGAGTGTGGTGCGTTCGGTGCTTTTTATGGTGGTATTTTTAAACCTAGTTTTAGCGATTATTTTATTTCGTAGAGAGTCATTGTGGAGTTTTCTACTCTGGCTGTTTCTTTTAATGATGATTTTCGGCTTATGCTTAGGATCTCTTTCTTCGGCAGGAAGCTCTTCGGGTACCCGACCTGGGCGTCTTGTTGCTGAAAAGACTGCTTCAGTGGGTTCTTACGAAATTGCCATTCTTCGACCTCAAAAAGCTGAGGAATTGAGTGGATGGCTATCAGAGAACGAGTTTGCTTCGTTGCCCTCGAAAGCGGATTCAATTATGGAAGCTTACATTAAAGACCGTTGGGTGTTTGCGACCATTAAGCTAAGACGTGATGAGGCTGGGAGCAACACGCCTCATCCGATTCGGATGTCGTTTCGAAGTCAGGAGCTAATTTATCCATTAATGCTAACATCGCTTGCTGGGGGGAGTACGTTCTTTGAGTTGTATGTAATTGGGAGTGAGCGTGCGAATTGCGATCTGCTGAAAACAGAATATTGTGATCGTTTCAACCCATGGACATCTGACTCAGAAGGACGTGGGCAAGAATTTGAAAGTAAAACACTTTATCGCGGGGAAAACGCTCGGGCAAAGATTGGTCATCAATCACTGGTTCAAATGATGTGGCCTGGGTGTATCCTGACAAAGCTTTCAGGAAACATTAAGAGCGAGCAAACGACTAAGGATTTGCGCTTCAAGTGGGAGACCTTCAAACCACAACAGGAACACTATTATACAAGCCTAGGAGCAACCCAGACAGCTTTAGTGTTTTTTATTTTACTCAATGGCGTATGGTTGTTTGCCTCGTTGATAATGCATCGCAGGCGGTCGGAGGTGAAGCAGGACTTGTATTGGGATGGCTGGCGTTTTCTTCCAAGAGCTATTGCAGTAACGTCTGTAATTTCCATTTTAGCCTGTATGTGGTTTCCAAAGCTCGCAGATTCAGAAGTTGAAGTCAGACGAAGTTCGGAGATGCTCCAGCGAGTCTATTATTATGATCTCATAGAGGCGATTACACAAAATGTAGATGATCATCCCGAAATGCTCAAAAAAACCGAGAAAGAAATATCCGAGGCGATTTTAAATGCATTCGCTTCTGAAGATTATTTTAGGAGACAATACAAGCGATCTGGAAAAGCGCTGAATTATATTACTGGAGAGCCTCTTGTTGCTGAGGATGGCCCTGGCGGATTTACTATCCGAAAGGAAGTTGATGCGATTATTTTGCGTGTCTTTGATGATAGCGGACGAGCTTCCCGAATTAATCTTTCTGACATTAAGCGTGCTACGGATCGCTGAGATCGTGTCAGTAAAGAGGTAGGAGACGGGTCTTTCGATCAATCTCCGCTAATCATCCACATGATCAAAAAGCAGGAGAGAAGGCAGAGTAACAGTCCGAGACCTCTGCAAAAAGGGTACTTTTAAGTGAAGGTGATGGGATTTAAAAAATC
>CAZKRU010000128.1:0-6103 GCA_964555235.1 uncultured Verrucomicrobiota bacterium | reverse complement strand
CCCAAACCTTTTTTATTCTACGAAATATTCACCCATTCCTGTGGGATGGCTGTGTCTCATTTTAAATATTTTTGCCTGAGCTGAGTAATCGCCGCTTCTCCTGGAATAGGCGTCAGATCTCCGGATCTCAATTCATGTAAACGTCGGTTTGCTTCAGCAATCCATAGCTGGTGAATGTACCCGTCCTCTGCTGGGTCTAAGCTCTCAACCAGTCGATCCGCCAGCAATGCCCTCGCTTCACTAGGTAGCGCAAGTGCCTCATCTGCAATATCTTCAACTCGCATCGACATGATAGGAAGGTAGCAGTAAAGTCGAGTGAAGGCAAGGGTCTGTTTTTGACTGTCATTGGTGAAAACACGGAGTTGCAACCCTATTGCCTTCAGCCGCGTCAGCGAGAAATGATTTCAAATGGCGAATCGTTAGATGCGTCCCTAAGATTACTGCCTATTTCAACTTTTCGTTTGTCAGAACTATAGGTCGCCCCTTTATCGGCAGATTCTTTACCCCAAGCGGAAATGCTCCTGTTTTTTTTCCATCCAATCTCCCGATCCTAGTTACTTCAGAATCTGGATTGAGCTGTGAAGAGGGATTTAAATCGACATAAATCGCCTCTCCTGCCGGAAGAAAAACCATTTCCTCTTGATCTACTTCAGCGAGTTTGAGCAGTAAATTTGCAAGCGATCTGAGCCCTTCAATATCTCCCTTTATTGAAACACAAGATCTCAATTCACAGTTCGGACCCATGTAGTCAAAACTAATCTTCAAATTTCCGTTTATACCTGGAAAAATAATTTTTTTCATTTAATTGCTCTTCTAAAATACCTTTAAAACTGATCATCAGCACTTCCCCTCGTGCTTCAACAACCATTCCTTCCGCCAAAGTCCTGCTGAAAATCCAGTCAACTTTCCTCCCGCCCCGGTCACGCGATGGCATGGGATAATGATCGGAATCGGATTGGCTCCGCAGGCGCCTCCGATGGCTCGCGCTGCGCCGGATTTTTTCATGACCGCCGCCAACGCGCCATAGGTTTTGACGCTACCGAACGGAATTCGGAGCAATTGAGCCCAGAGGCTTTTCTGAAATTCCGTTCCCGAAGGATCGACGGGAATTGAAAATTTCTGGAGATTTCCGGAAAAGTAATTTTCCAACTGACGACGCGCTTCCTTTAAGAGAGACGTGGGAGCCGTTTTTATTTTCAACGCACGCGGAACAAAGCTCAACGATACGATTGCGATTTCCGAAGCCTCCAAGCGAATCCACCCCAACGGGGTCTCGAATCCGCTGATCGCGTTTTCGGGTCTCATCCCATCCTTAAGAATTGGGGAGAGACGCAGTAGCAAAGTTATCCGGAAGGCGATGACGTGGATTCCGGCTTTGCATCAAAAACCATTCATCCATGATCTTCGCCTGACGACGTGAGAGCATTTCGGAATCGATCATCGAACGGATCTTCGTAAACTCGTCATTGCTCGTCGGCTTACGCTCTTCAATCAAGGCAATGAGTCCGCCGGTTGCCGTCGCTTCAAATCCGCTGACGGTGCCGACCTTCAGCGATTGAGAGAGACGAACCAAGGCAGGAAGATCTTGATCCTTCACGTTCTGGGGTTCGGCCGGTTTAAATTCAGGCACATCGGTCACCGTCAATTTCAGTGCGGTTGCCGCCGCTTTGAATTTGGTTCCCTTCTGAACTTCCTGGGAAAGTTTCGAGGCCAAGACCTCCCCTTCCTGGCGAAGCATCTCCATCGCTTTCTGCTGCGTCAACCGCTGACGAATCGTCTCGGTGACCATTTCCAACGCCTTGGGCTGACTCGGTTGAATTCCCTTGAGATAAAGAACGTAATACCCGTCATCCGTCTCCACCGGAGAACTGACCGGATCTTCCGTAGCAAGACGAAACGCCGCCCGATTAAAACCGACACTCGGTGCAATCGGCTTCGCGGGCTCACTCCGACTGAAAAACTCACTCACGCCAGCAATCGCTCCCGCTTTCTGAGCGCGTTCCGAAAAATTCCCAGCCAATCCTTCCAACCCATAGACTTCTCCAGTAAACCGTTGAGCCGCTTCCGCAAGCTTTGCCTTGGCTTCGGACTTCTCCTTCTCCGGAGCTTTTTGTTGAGCAGGAGTTAAAAGAAATCCGGCATAAGCGACCTGACGTCGTTCTTCCGTCTGAAACATCGATTTTTTCGCCTCGTACTCCTTGGCAATTTCTTCCGAACTTACGCTCACCTTGGTGAGATACGGAGTTAACGCCAAACGAACGGCAGTCATTCGAACCGGCCCCATCATTTGATCAAAAACTTCCCGGGACTCCTGTGGCCCGATATTCACCGAACCCAAAAGGGCTTTGCGAACGACTTCCACTCGAAGCTGCTCACGAATGATTTGTTCAAAACGCTCAGAAGTAATGTGTTGGGCTGCCAGATAACCCCGGACAAACTGTTGATAGCTCTCCGGATGGTATTTTCCGTCTTTCTGAAAGATCGGAAGCTTCATCATAAAATCCGCCACTTCCTGATCCGTCACCACCACCCCAAGTCGGTCCGCTTCCGCAACCAAAAGCAGGCGCTGCCAGGTCATTTTATTTACCACTTGGCGGACTTGTTCCGAATTCGGAAGACGTCCTCCCTGGCTCAGCTGCATCATGAGATGCGTATTTTGCTGCTCGAAGTTGAGCGTTTCAAAGGAGATCCCCTTGCCGTCGATCTTCCCGGCACCTCGGATTTGGAACTGCTCGAGCGAGTTCACATTAAACAAGAGGGCGAAGGAAAAGAAGACCAGCCCCAACAGAACGGCCATGAAATACTTGGATTGCGAGCGAAGAAACGTTAACATAGGGCTGAAAACCTGCCCATCCCCTCCTCATCGGGCAAGAAAAAACGAGACTTTAGACTTGTCACCCCCCGCTGAATGGCTTTGATCGGTGGCATGAGTGACAAGCCCCTCGCTGGAAAAATCGGTCTGGTCTTCGGAGTTGCCAACAAACGCAGTATCGCCTGGGCCATTGCCCAAGCCTGGCATGAGGCCGGCGCCAAGCTGATCTTTAATTACCAAGGGGAACGAATTAAGGAAAATGTCGAGGAACTCGCCGGAACGTTCGGCTCCGATACCGCCGTTTTCCCCTGTGACGTCAGCTCGGACGAACAGATCGCTGAATTTTTCAAAAAAGTCCGTCAACAGACCGACCGCGTTGACCTCCTCCTCCACAGTGTCGCCTACGCCCCGAAGGAAGCTTTGGAAGGAACCTTTGTCGGTACAACACGTGAAGCCTTCCGCATCTCCCACGATATCAGTGCCTACTCCCTCGTCGCGCTGGCTCGCGAAACCGCACCGCTCATGACGAATGGTGGAAGCATTGTGACGATGAGTTACTACGGTGCTGAAAAAGTGATTCCCCATTACAATGTGATGGGTGTCGCCAAAGCCGCGCTGGAAGCATCGGTTCGATATCTCGCTTACGACCTCGGCACTCAGAAGATCCGGGTCAACGCCATCAGCGCCGGACCGATGAATACCCTCGCCGCCCGGGGTATCGCCAAATTCAGCGATATGCTCAAGCATTGTGCCGAACATGCCCCCCTTCGTCGAAACGTGGAGATGAACGAGCTCGGTGCCACCGGCGCTTTTCTCGCCAACGACGGCGCAGCAGCGATTACCGGCCAGGTCCTTTACGTCGACAGCGGCTACAGTGTCATGGGGATGTAAAAACTCTCGGTGAAGTAAGTTGTTCCTCACACAAAGGCACGAAGCCACAAAGAGTTTTTCTTGGTGCCTTTTCCTAAAGAACAAAAAGCTATGATGTTGTCTCTCGCCAAGTTACGCCAAGACGCCAAGAAATCTTTTTTGGTTATAAAGTCGAACATTCCTTCGCGCCTTGGCGACCTTCGCGAGAGACAACATCCTGTTCTCACCACGGTTCGCCACATGAGCACAGGGGCTGAAGCTTCGTGTGAAAATGGATCCTCATGAAACTCCTCCTCTGGGACATCGACGGCACACTCATTTGTAATGGAGCCGCTGGAGAGCGCGCCCTGATTCGGGTGATGAAAGAAGTTCACGGCCGTGATTGCATTCTCTCCGAGATCGATTACCGCGGACGCACTGATGCGATGATCGCGCGAATGATGATCAAGCATTACGGACTCGAAGAGACCCCTCAATCGCTTCAAAAATTCATGGAGGACTACCTTCGCTTTTTAGAGGATGAACTTCCGAAGGGAAGCGGCGGGACGCATCCGGGGATTTTGGAAATTCTCGAACAAACGAAACGACGATCCGATCTGACCCAAGGACTTTTAACAGGAAACTTGGTTCGAGGAGCGAAACTCAAGCTCACCCACTACGACGTCTGGAACTTCTTTGAATTCGGCGCCTTCTCCGATGACAGCCATATCCGAAACGACCTCGGCCCTCACGCCATTCGACGCGCCAAAGAAAAGCATGGAGTCGAATTCCCTCCGGAAAATGTCTTTGTCATCGGCGACACGCCGCACGATATCGAATGCGGAAAAGTCATCGGCGCAAAAACCGTTGCCGTCGCCACCGGAGCCTTCTCCGTCGAACAACTTCAGCAACACTCCCCGACCTTCACCTTCAAAGACTTCAGCGATCCTGCCGCCTTTTTTCGTGCCGTTGAAGCATGACCGAGTCCCTTTAAATGACACAACTTCGCCTCCAACGAAATGGAATCGAACTTGGATCATTTTCAATTGAAGAGATCGCGAGAGGAATTGCGAACGGCCAGTTTAAACCTGAGGATCTCATCGCATCAGAAAATAAGGAAGATTGGCAGCCGCTCGGCAAAGTCGTTTCATGGCCTTCGACTACTGCCAAAAATTCTGTGACGGACTTTAATGAAATTAAAATAGATTCAGACCTAACCGTTTTGAAAACGCTCAGTGAAATGCTTCTCACTGCTTTCATCTCCCCTTTTGAAAAGAAGTAAAATCTCTGACAGGAACGTTGAAGTTTTAACCGCTAAGCCTCAAAAGCGCAACGGTGGGAATTTTCTTTTCAATTCCGAACCGTCAAACCATTGAGGTCGTCGAGTCGTTGCGGTTAAAACCGGTTTTAAAAATCACAGGGACGTGTTGCACACAAACCTCAGCGGTGTGGGCATCCGGGCCAACAGCACGGCCTGCGCATGAGCCGCGTGCGTAGCGCCTTGAGTCAATGACATGGTTCTGCCTCATTCGTATGAAGTAAATATCACCTTAATTCGATTCTGATCATCGTAGACAACATCTAGCGGCTGTGACCAGAGAATCAAATATTGCACCATTTTTTCGTTTTCCGCGAGAACGTAATCTCGGCCCCACATGGAGGCCTTCGGATCAATGACATGCACAGAGTAAAAGTGAAGATACTTCTCCAAATCCTCTCTGATTTCAGGATGATTCGACCGCCAGTTATCCTCGAGATAACAGGCGTAAAAATAGGGACCTCCAGTGAATAACAAAGTAACGCCAACTATCCCGATTAAGATGGCTGAGACTTTTATGACGCGTCGCAAAATCATAATTTCCGTTGCCAAACGTCGTAGGTCAGACACTCTACCTCTTTGAAGGTTTCGTCTACGAATTCGAAAACACGGGTATCGCTCGCACTTGTCGCACGCAGCAATACCACTAACTCCCGCAGCACCGTGAGACCGACATCATCCGTGAAATGGCCCTTCTTTTGGGGCGGATGGAGCGTATCGAGGCTGGCGCACAATGAACTGACTCGCTCCGCCTCCTGACTTTCTTTGGGGCCCGTCATGACCCAGTCCCAATCATACGGGCCACAGGTTCCGTCAATGAAGCCCGCGATAAGGTCTGCAAGCCGCTTTCTTTCTTTTTCCCCCATGTGAACGGGCAACACGCTGAGCTTTTCAGCGTGCGTCCGAATTCCCAGAAACTGGCGGAGCGTGGCAAGCATTCTTAGTAGAACAGTTATTCAACCAACCGATCGGTTGTTCCAATTAAATTCGAAACTTCTTCTCTCATTTGGGGCTTAAATTGTCATGGAAAACCGACCCCTTCAAGGCTTAACTAAGAATCGACCGCATCCCTGTCCAAAATAAAACCCGATCACCGAGGTGAAACCGGGCGGGGGGATTGAAAT
>CAZKRU010000127.1:0-6334 GCA_964555235.1 uncultured Verrucomicrobiota bacterium | reverse complement strand
CCATGATTTTTCCTGACCCGCACGAATTGGAACCGTCAAGAGTGAGCTCTCACTTCCCTCCGGTTGCTTGTAACGCAGCTTCACCGTCATCAGCTCCTCCGAGAAAGCCACCACTTTCTTCTTTTCAGACGTCGATTGATACTTCAGCGGATCAATCTCGGGAGCGCCGGCTGATTTCCCAGCAGGGATCAACTCGTAAAGTGCCGTCACCGTATGTCCTGCACCAATTTCTCCCGCGTCCTTGCGATCATCGTTGAAGTCGCGTGCTGCCAAGGCTCGATTTTCATAACCAATCAAGCGATAGCCGGCAATTCGATCCGGATTGAATTCGATTTGAATTTTTACATCTTTCGCAATCGTCTGAAGTGTTCCCGAAAGACGTTGCACAAAACTGCGCTGCGCTTCTTTTTCAGAATCAATGTAGCCGTAGTTTCCATTCCCCTTGTCGGCAAGCTTCTCCAAGGTCGAATCCTTATAGTTTCCCATTCCGAATCCGAAGACGCTCAGGAAAACTCCCGACTTCGCCTTCTCTTCAATCAGCCTCGTGAGAGCCCCCTCATCGGTCATTCCGACGTTGAAATCTCCATCCGTGCAGAGAATCACCCGATTAATTCCACCCGGGATGAAATTCGCTTTGGCAATGTCATACGCCAACTGAATCCCCATCGCTCCGTTCGTCGAGCCTCCGGGAGTGAGTTCATTGAGAGCCTTCAGAATTTCCCGACGATTTTCCACCAGGGTCGAAGGAAGTGCTAATCCCGAAGCTCCCGCATAGACCGCAATGGCCACTCGATCCTCCGGCTTCAACTGTTCCACCAAGGTCTTCATTCCGAAACGGACGAGCGGAAGCTTGTTCGGAGCATCCATCGATCCAGAGACATCGATCAGAAAGACGAGATTGGCGTTCGGGCGATCTTTCACCTTAATCTCACGTCCCTTCAATCCAATTCGCATCAACTGATGCTCTTTTTTCCAGGGACAATCCGTGATCTCCGTCGTCACTGAAAAAGGGTGCGCTCCTTCCGGCTGAGGATACGAGTAGTTGAAATAATTCACCAACTCCTCAATCCGTACCGCATCCTTGGGCGGTCGTGATCCACCCTCGATCATTCGCCGAACATTCGCATAGGAAGCCGTATCGATATCAATGGAGAAGGTCGACAATGGAGTCTCCTGTGACTTTTGGAACGTTCTTTCTTCGATGCGGGCATAGGATTCGGAGTTAAAGTTCGAATCAGCATCCTTTCGAGCTCGATCGGCCACTACGAACCCATACTCCGATCCTCCAACAATCCCGCCACCAGATCTGGTTTGCTTCCGTTCAGCAAAAACGGTCTGCGTTTTCGATTTCATCACTTCGGCCTTCCCTACATAACCACTCGCCACAGAAGACGGAGCAGTCGGAGCACTCGGTGCTGATTGTGGAAGATCCAATGACCGTTGCTCTACGACTTGACCCACCATTAAATTCGATTCATTTGAAGCTGTCATTGGAGCCTCAAGGCGCGACTCTGCTGGCGGTGAAAGCGCTGGAATCGGTGAAGGAAGTGTTACGGAAATTCCGTTCGCCACCGCCAACTCAGAACCTCGATGCGTTCGCTCCATTTTCCAGACCGCCAACGAAATAACGACCGACGCCACAAGCGCCATCCAGCCGACATTCACATTTCGTCGCGAACGCGCATGACTGGACGATAACTCCATGGAAGCTTCGATCTTCTCACGCTGCACCTCGCTGAGCGATTCACCGGGCTCTGATTTCAACTCGCTCGCAAGTTGACTCCCAAATGCGCGAATCGTCTCCACTTCCTTGAGAAGCTCAGGATTCGCTTCAAGCTTTCGCGCCATCGCCTCTTTTGCGCTTCCCTTGAGTTCCCCCAAAGCATAGGCGGTTAATTCGAGCTCCAACTGTTCTTGTTCAGTCAAATTTTCAATATTCATGGCAAGTTCCTTAAGCGATTTCGCGTCCCATCCATTGACGGCGCAAGGTTTTCAATCCGGTATGAATCAAAAACCCAACATTCGTTTCAGAAAGTTGGGTGACGGCACTGATTTCGGAATAAGACATTTCATGGAGAAACTTCAGGCGAAGGACTTCTCCCTGATTCGACGGAAGCGTTTGCAGCATTCTCATCAGCGAAGCCTCTTTTTCTCGCGCCTCCAGTGAAGAGTCTGGCGAGAGATCGGAGGTTGGCTGTTGTTCGATGATTTCGGGTGAGAGAGGGTTCAAGCGTTTTTCCTTTCGAAGGAAATCCAGGCATCGATTCCGACAGACTGCATAGAGCCAAGCCTTCACCTTTGCTTCCACTTCGGACTGTGGCGTTCGGCAGAGGGCGATAAACGTCTCCTGAACCAGATCCCGGGCCGGTTCCAACGACCCGACAAAACTTCGCGCGTAGGCGATCAACGGTTTCTCGTGATCCGCCAAGGTGGCGCGAATCCATTCAGAAGAATCAGCAGAGCTCATAGGGCAGACGTTCGACGCATGTTTTACCTTTCACCTTATCAAACGCATGAGCCAGGCGATTCCTTAGAAAATCTTCGATTTTCTTACCTACCAAATTCAGCCCTCGCGTCAGTGAAGATAAAAAATGCAGCGAACGCTGCATTTTAATACGACTTCGCCCAGACGACCCGCTGAGGGCTCGGCTTTCCGGAGAAAGGACAAATTCCCGCTTCTGTCTGATCCGTTTGAGGAATGACCCGAATGGTCACCTTCAAATCGTTCTTGATCTGCTCTTCCACTTCTGCGGAGCCACACCAATGCGTGAGAGCGAATCCCCCATGAATTTCCGGTTTGTTCGGATTCTTCGGCGTGAAATACGCGTAAAACTCTTCTTTCGTATCGATCGGCTTGGTATTCGCATCGCGAAAGGCCAAAGCCCGTTGATAGATCGCCTCTTGAACCTCTTGCAAAATCCCGGAGACCTTCGAGAGAAATTCGTCTGTCGGATATCCGACCTTGTCTCGATGTCCTTGATCGCGACGACCGACAAAAACGGAACCCGACGCAAGATCCCGAGGGCCAATCTCCACTCGAAGGGGCGCTCCCTTTTTGATCCACTCCCAACTCTTATTCCCCCCGGTAAAATCACGATCATCGACTCGAACCCGGATCGCTTCCCCATGGAATTGAACACCGCGCAACCGTTTCGCCAAGGCATGACAGGCATCCAAAATCGCCGCCTTGGTGTCGTCTTTCGGGGTAATCGGAATAATCACGATATGACTCGGCGCCACTCGGGGCGGCAAGACCAAACCATCATCATCCGCATGCGCCATAATCATCGTTCCGATGAGCCGCGTACTGACTCCCCAACTCGTCGTCCAAGCCAGCTCCTGCTTTCCTTCGCGCGAAAGATATTGAATCCCCGAAGCCTTGGAAAAATTTTGTCCCAGAAAATGAGATGTCCCCGCTTGAACCGCTTTGCGATCCTGCACCATCGACTCAATGCAAAGCGTCTGAACGGCACCCGGAAATCGCTCGCTTTCCGATTTCTCTCCCGGAATCACCGGCAAGGCCAGATGCTCCCGCGCAAACTTCTCGTAAACCCCCAACATCTTCTGCGTTTCGGTTCGAGCTTCTGCTTCCGTCTCATGCGCGGTGTGTCCTTCTTGCCAAAGGAACTCTGCCGTGCGGAGAAAGAGTCGGGGCCGCATTTCCCAGCGAACGACATTTGCCCATTGATTAATTAACAACGGCAAATCGCGATACGACTGCACCCAGCGTGCAAAGGCAGCACCAATAATCGTCTCCGAAGTCGGACGAACAATCAGCGGCTCCGTCAACGCTCCTGCTGGCTTGAGAATTCCATCCGGACCCGCCTCCAACCGGTGATGCGTCACCACGGCGCACTCCTTGGCAAAGCCTTCGACATGAGCCGCCTCTTTCTGAAGAAAACTCAACGGAATGAAGAGTGGAAAATAAGCATTCTCATGCCCCGTCTCCTTGAACATCACATCCAACTGACGCTGAATGCACTCCCAAATGCCATAGCCCCACGGCTTGATGACCATACAGCCGCGAACGTCGGAATTCTCAGCAAGATCCGCCGCCGCGACGACCTTTTGATACCATTCTGGAAAATCCTGCTCCCGGCTTGGGGAAATTGCGTTCACTGGTTCTTTTGCCATAAATCATTCCTTCACTGAAGTCGCCGAAATTGGCGAAGATCCCCCCCGCTGGCAATGCTTTTTAATACCGAACCGATTTGTCTCACACAAAGGCACGAAGCCACAAAGTCGATCCGAAGAATCCCCACCTTTTCAATCAGAAATAAACCAAAAATGGATTTCTTGGTGGCTTCGTGCCTTTGTGTGAGGCCTATCTTACGCTCCGATTGTAATGACACCCTACGAGGTGATCATTCACCATTCCGACGGCTTGCATGAATGCATAGCAGGTCGTACTTCCGACGAAACGGAATCCGCGTTTTTTGAGAGCTTTGCTCATTGCCTCGGATTCTGGAGAAACATTCGTCAAATCCTTGAGCTTTTTGGGGTAATGTTGGATCGGTTTTCCTCCGACAAAACTCCACAAAAATCCATCCAACGAAATCCCCTCTTTTTTCAGAGCGAGAGTCGCTCGCGCATTATCAATCACCGCCTCAATTTTCCCTCGATGCCGGACAATCCCAGCATCCAGGACCAACGCATTCACTTTTTTAGAATCGAATTTGGCGATTTTCTGGATATTCCAGCGAGCAAACGCCTTTCGATAATTCTCGCGCTTCCGTAAAATAATCAACCAGCTCAATCCCGCCTGCGCTCCTTCGAGATTCAGCATTTCAAAAAGAGTGCGCTCATCATGAACCGGAACGCCCCACTCCTCATCGTGATACTGAACATAGAGAGGATCCGTTCCACACCAAGGGCAGCGTTTTTTGTTTGATTTCATGGGAGGAGGTTATCTTGGTCAAAATCCTTTCCGACTGTCAATCCCCCAACGCTGATTTTTTCGCGCAGAGCCTAAGCCCTTATGGTTATGAGGCAATCGTTCAGAGAACTCTCCGCAAGAGGATTTCACCCGGAGGACTCAGCGCTCACGGAGGTTGAAATTTGATTTGTCTCCGTGAACCCTGTGATCTCCGTGTGAAACTGGATGTTCCTAAGGAGGCGCTGAGACGCCGAGTTTTTCTTGTTAAATTCCAAAACCCTCTGCGGCCCGGCGGCCCCGCCTGCAACGCTATGCGGAACATTGCGGGCAGGTCTGCGTAAAAAAACTTCCACCTCAATCCAAGCTTCCCACTGTTTCCCCTCTCCTGTTAGACTTCTCCCAATGAAGTTTCGCTTCTTTCCTATTTTTGGAATCTTCCTCTTGCTTGCAAGTGTTTACATGATTTTTGCCCTTTGGAAAAATCAGCAGGATCAAGGGATTCAACGCGAGCGAATGACCCTGCTTCAGGATGCGATGAAAAAAATCAAGACGCTTCCGGTCGATGAAATTTCCCAGCGAGATCTCCAGCCGTTCTTCGAATCATTTCAAACGGGAACCCCCAATCCCGGAATGGCGATTGGGATTGTGTTTGGGGCCAGAACATTCCCGCATTATTTTGGAACCGCTACGGCTCAGGGAGCTCCGGTCAACGACGAGACCATTTTTGAAATCGCCTCGGTCACCAAAACCTACACCACGCTCTTGCTGGCGAAAGCTGTCCAAGAAAAACGCGTCACCTTGGATCAATCGGCTGAATCTCTTTTAGGAATCACCCTTCCCAAACTCAAAGGGAAACCGATCACCTTGCAAGACCTCGCCACCCACGCGTCCGGACTCCCCCGACTTCCGAGCGACTTCACCCTGCGCGAACAGATCACTCCGAATCCGTATCAAGCTTATTCCCTGGATCGACTTCTCCGTGCCGTTTCCGCTTCGAAGTTGGAAGCATCCGCAGGAAACTACGCTTACTCCAATTTTGGAATGGCCCTCCTCGGTCAAGCCCTCGCCAAGGCCTATCAAAAACCGTACGAAGTCGCGCTCCGTGAAGAAATTCTGATTCCCCTCGGGCTTCGTCACACCTGGATTCAAGTTCCGTCTGAAGCCCAGAAAAATCGAGCGGAGGCCTTTTCCAAAGGAAAGCCGACCTCTGCATGGGATCTCAACGCCTTTGAACCGGCGGGAGGGATTCGCTCCACCTTACCAGATCTTCTCAGCTACCTGCAATTCATGGGATACCCGGATCGAACACCCTTTCCTGAAGCGATCCGGGAAGTTCAAAAACCGCGACTCAAAGTCACCTCCTCAATGGATATCGCCCTCGCCTGGCATATCAGTACCTACCGAGAGGGAAAAATTGTTTGGCACAATGGAGAGAGCGGAGGATTTCACGCCTTCGTC
>CAZKRU010000126.1:0-6360 GCA_964555235.1 uncultured Verrucomicrobiota bacterium | reverse complement strand
TGCTCTTTGAAAAAGGCTTCGCGTTGCTGCGGGGTCATTGCCTCAAAACGTTTCTTCATCTCTTCCCGATCGCCCGGCCCCATCTTCTCACGATGTTCTTTCATCCGCTCGGCAATTTCGGGGTGAGTTTTGAAGAATTCCTGGCGTTGCTCCGGAGTCATCTTTTTGAGTTTCTCCATCATCTCCATCTTTTCGCGGGCCTCCGGGTGCTCTTTGAAAAAGGCTTCGCGTTGCTGCGGGGTCATTGCCTCAAAACGCTTCTTCATCTCTTCCCGATCGCCCGGGCCCATCTTCTCACGATGCTCTTTCATCTTTTCCGCGAGCTCAGGGTGATTTTTGAAGAATTCGTGGCGCTGTTCGGGAGTCATTCCTTTGAGCTTCTCCATGAGCGCCATCTTTTCCCGTGCTTCAGGATGTGTCTTGAAAAACTCTTCACGCTGTTGAGGCGTCATTGCCGCCAGGCGCTCCATTTTGTCTTCGCGCTGTTCTGAAGTCTGGGGAGGTTTCGGTCGCTCTCCGAAGCCTCCATCCGAGGCTGCTTGGAGGAATGGAACCGTCAGGGCGAATCCGAGCGAAAGAATCAGACTGAGTGATGATTTATTCATATTCGATTAAACCCCGGCGTTCGAAATAAGTTTCGAATAATTTTTAAGAATCAGGCTCCCGAATAGGGTTCCCCGAGAAATCCCGACATGGTGGTAAAGGTATAATCCCGGTCTAAAAGGGAGTCGAGAATCGTTGGAACGGCCTCGACCGTCGATTGATGGATATCGTGCAGGAGAATGATCGCCCCCGGTTGGGTTTGAGCGAGTACGGAGTCGATCACCCTTTGGACTCCCGGTTTTGCCCAGTCCCGAGGATCGACACTCCAGTAAGAAATACTCAAGCGCCTCTCCAATGCTAATTTCCCCTGTCTTTTATTGTCAAAGGATCCATAAGGGGGGCGGAACCAGATGGGAGAGCAACCGGTCGCTTTTTCGATGGAATCCTGACAACGATTGAGCTCCTCGCGAACCTTTTCATCAGACAACTTCATGAGAGCGGGGTGAGTGTAAGAGTGATTGGCGATTTCATGACCTTCATCCAAGACCCGTTTGGCAAGGGCAGGGTAGGCATCAACGTTTTTTCCGATCATAAAAAAAGTCGCCTTGAGATTCCGCTTTGAAAGGGCATCCAGGACCGCCTCCGTCGTTCCCGGGCGAGGTCCATCATCGAAAGTAATCGAGATCCGCCTTCCGAACCCGGGGCCTTTACTGACGGCAAACGCCAAATCGACTTCGGGTTCTCCCGGCTGAGAGGGAGGAGGAACGACCATTGGCTCTCCCAGAAGTGGAAGCCCTCCAAGGGCATAACCGGCCATCGAAGCGCCGAGAGTTCGGAGAAAATCGGAACGGGAGAGATTCATCGCCAACTATGATTAAAGAAGGATCTTAAAAAATCAACTTCGAATCGAATGAGGAAAGCAGGAATTTTGCCCGCGAAACACGCGAAAGAGACGAAACGTAAGAATCCGGCGTTGGAGTCCGTGGAAATTAATATTCGTTTTGACATATACTTGTTTAGGCGTATGTTATTGAAGTGAGGCTTCTTCAAATTTACGAGTGCTTTTGTGATGAAACCCGTCTTCGAATCATTCATCTCCTCATCCGCGGCCCCCTCTGTGTTTGTCATCTTCAAGAAATATTAGGTCAACCGCAGGTCAAGGTGTCGCGGCATCTGGCCTATCTCAAAATGAGAGGATTGGTCGAGTCAACCCGTCATCAGCATTGGGTAATCTACCGACTCCCCGAAGATCGGACGCCGGAACTCGAGGCGAATCTCAAGTGCCTCCAGGACTGTCGTCAGACAGAAAAGATTTTTAAACAGGATGAGATCCGCCTGAAGGCGCTTTTGTCGACAGCCAAAGCTCAGGATGCTCTTAGAAAAGACTGCTGCGCTCCTCAATCGAATCAATCAACCCAAACCAAGTAAATCAATGCAAACCACCGAATTTTTTGACCTCATTCAATCGCAAGGAGACAAAGCTGTTCAATTCCGGGATCATCTGGGAAACTTGATTCCCCCCGCGTATCATGTCTCGGAGGTGAAAGCCGCTTCTTATCAAACCGTCGACTGTGGTGAGATGTTGCACGATTGGGAGGAGACGATTTTACAACTCTGGCTCTCCCCAGAAGCCGACGCCGAACGAGGGATGACGGCAGGTAAAATCAAAGGAATCCTGGCAAAGGTTTCCCAGAAAATCGGGCTCTTTCCCGATGCAGAAGTTCGCGTTGAATATGGAAGCGCTGATTTTCCGCCGATCTTGTTTCACATCGAAAACGCCATGATTGAGGCGAGGGGATTGACCATCACCCTCCGGGCGCCTGTGACGACTTGCAAGCTGGAAGATCGCGGCGGTTCCTGCGCGAGACCTGAAGTGAAAACAACTGAAGGTGACTGCTGCTCCGGATCAGGCTGTTGTTAGATCAATTTCTGAGGAGAGCAGGAATACAGGAATTTTTAGCAGACCCTTCCTGGCTTCCTGCATTCCTCAGAGAAAAACTCCAAAGAATTTTCTTCTTACGGAATCAGCGCCGCTCCCAAAAGCTTTAACACCTCATTGAGGGTTGCTTTGGATTCACGTTCGGGATTCGTTTTGAAATTGTTTAAAATTTTGCTAACGGCGACGCGCAGAAATTGACTCTGGGCCTCTTTGTTGATTTCACGAAACGGGCGCAACGCGTCGATTTTGCACGAGCGATCCGGGTATTTTTGGTGAAGTCCGAGAAAAATCTGGCGTGCCTGCTCCAAGGCATCGACTTTTTCAAAACTGTTTGGGGTGTCGCCGCGCTTCTGGACCCGGTCGAGTCCCGCTTTCACCTCAACATCGAGAAGAATAAAAAGATCTGGCATCGGCGCGAAGGTCTCATTCTCGGTAATAATTTTCTCAACACTCGCACCGCGAACCCCCTGATAGGCGGCTGTACTCCAATAGTAACGGTCTAAAATCACCACCGCATTTTCTTCCAACGCCGGACGAATCGTTCGCTCGACATGGTCTTTTCGATCGAGAAGAAAGTACTCGAGTTCTTTCTCAAGGGAGAGGCGCTCGGTTTGGGCGGATTCACGCATTTTCTGTCCCCAACCAAGACTCGTCGGTTCTTTGGAGAGGACACAACCCAAGCCTCGCTCGCCACAAAATTGAGCCAGAAGGGCGGCAATCGTCGTTTTTCCCGCACCATCCACCCCCTCAACTGCAATCAAAAGCCCACCTGATGTCAATTTTCTCACGGGCGCAAAACTAAACAAGCAGGGATCATAAGACAAGTCGGGAAGTTTAAGGTATCAAGGCATCATAGATTTGGTGGGGCGACCTCGACGAGGGCGCCGCGGCTTTGGGATGGCAGAGAACTCGGAACGGCGGTGTCATCGACCCCGTCCTACTAAATTTACTAAATAAACTTTCGTGCTTGACTCTGTACTGTACTACAGGGTGTAGAGTAGTTCCATGAAAGAAAAGCAGCCCTTCCTGACACGGGGAGAACTCGCTCAACGAGCAGGAGTTCATTTGGAGACGATCCGTTTCTATGAAAGCAAAGCACTTCTACCGGCTCCCACGCGTTCGCCGTCGGGTTATCGTCAATATGATCCAACTCAAGTCAAACGCCTCAAGTTTATTCAGCGGGCCCAAGAACTCGGTTTTACGTTGAAGGAGATCAAAGAGGTGTTTTCACTCAAAGCTTCGCCAAAGCGGAGTAGCGAAAGAGTGAAGCGATTGACGGAAGAAAAACTTACTTCCATTGCTGCCAAAATCCGTGACTTGCAGCGAATGCATCGGGTATTGACTCAAGTCAGCTCCGCCTGCAATGGCAAGGGAGAAACAGGAAACTGTCCAATTCTTCGAGCTCTGGATGGCGATTTCGATTCCACGCCTTGTCAAACCCGTAGAGGTCTCTCATGAATACTAAACCCGCCAAAAAATCCTGCTGTCAACACGGTCATGATCCCGACCATCAGTCGACTCCGTCCTCATTGACTCCTGTTTCCCTTGCGAAATACATCTGTCCGATGTGTCCCGGAGTAGAATCCGAACATCCAGGGGCCTGCCCCAAGTGCGGGATGGCGTTGGAGTTGAATCCGTCATGGAAACCATCGAACAAAACGGTTTATTCCTGTCCGATGCATCCGGAGATTCGTCAGGATCATCCAGGCGAATGCCCGAAATGCGGAATGGCTTTAGAGGCGCTCGCAGTGGCTGAATCCACCGAGCCTGATCATGACGAGCTTCACGATATGCAACGACGTTTCTGGATCGCGCTGGCTCTTGCGGTGCCGGTGGTGATTCTGGCAATGGGTGAGAAGCTCCCCTTTCTTCGAGAGATTCCGCGCGCCCTCTCGAATGGAATCCAGTTCGTCCTCAGTACTCCGGTTTTATTCTGGGCCGGGGCTCCTTTTTTTGTCCGAGGATGGAACTCTCTCGTGCATCGCAGTCTGAATATGTTCACATTGATCGCCTTAGGGACTGGCGCGGCTTATCTCTATAGTTTGACTGCTGTTTTGGCTCCAGATTGGTTTCCGGACGACTTCCGTCATCACGGCGGAGTCGGGGTCTACTTTGAGGCCGTGGCAGTGATTATTGTTCTCGTCTTGCTGGGTCAAGTTTTGGAACTCAAGGCGAGGGCAGGAACGGGTGCAGCGATCAAAGCCTTGCTTGGTTTGGCGCCGAAGACCGCGCGTCGAATTCAGAAAGGGGAGGAGATGGAAGTTTCTTTGGAGGAAGTGCAAAGAGGCGATCTCCTTCGGGTCCGACCCGGTGAAAAAATTCCAGTGGATGGAGTGGTGCAGGAGGGGGGTAGTTCCGTTGATGAATCGATGATCACGGGCGAGCCGGTTCCCGTTCATAAAGAATCAGGGAGTCCTGTGACGGGTGGTACGGTAAACGGGACCGGGAGTTTTGTCCTGAAAGCGGAACGCGTTGGCAGTCAGACGCTCCTCGCTCAAATCGTTGAGATGGTGGCGAAAGCCCAACGAAGTCGTGCCCCCATTCAACGCTTGGCGGATATTGTTTCCGGGTGGTTTGTTCCAGCCGTGGTGGGGATCGCACTTTTGACGTTTGTTCTCTGGTGGACTTTGGGGCCTGAGCCTCGGTTGACTTATGCATTGCTCAATGCCGTAGCGGTTCTGATGATTGCCTGTCCGTGTGCACTGGGGCTCGCCACACCAATGTCGATCATGGTTGGCGTCGGTCGCGGAGCTCAGTCGGGAGTTCTGATCAAAAATGCGGAATCCTTGGAAACCTTGGAAAAAGTTCAGGTTCTAGTCGTCGACAAAACCGGAACGCTCACGGAAGGAAAACCTGCCGTCACGGAGATTCAGCCCGTGGGAAGTTGGAAATCGGATGATTTACTCGCCATGGCTGCGGCGATTGAATTCTCCAGCGAACATCCTCTCGCAGGAGCCGTCGTTCGAGCGGCAAAGGCAAAATCGCTCACGATTGAAGCCGTGCAAAATTTTCAATCGATCACGGGCGGTGGCGTTCAAGGAATCGTCAACAGCCGAAATGTCTCGATTGGAAAAATTTCATGGCTTCGGGAACTTTCAATTTCCGGAGTGGAAGAGCTGGAGAAAATCGCAGAACCGTTGCGTCAGGTCGGAAAGACTGTGATCTTCGTCGCGGTTGATGGAAACGCCGCCGGTTTATTGGCCCTTACAGATCCGTTGAAAGACACAACCGCTGAGGCAATTGCGTCGTTGCACCGTCTTGGATTGGAAATCGTCATACTCACCGGAGACAATGCTCATACCGCGCAGCAAATCGGGAAATCCTTGGGAATCGATGAGGTCGTGGCGGAAGTCAGTCCGAAAGAGAAACACGAAAAAGTCCGAGCTCTCATGGCGAAGGGTAAACGCGTTGCTATGGCTGGAGATGGAGTCAATGACGCTCCCGCACTGGCGGCAGCCGATGTCGGAATCGCCATGGGGACCGGAACCGATGTTGCCATGGAAAGCGCCGGAGTGACCTTGGTCAAAGGGGATTTGAGAGGCATCGTCCAAGCCATCGAACTAAGCCGTGCCACGATGCGGAATATTCGCCAAAATCTGGCATTTGCTTTTCTCTACAACATCCTAGGAATCCCTGTTGCAGCCGGAATTCTTTATCCGACATTCGGATTACTATTGAGCCCCATGATCGCCAGTGGCGCCATGGCCTTGAGTAGTGTTTCAGTGATTGGGAATGCGCTACGTCTACGTAGTTTTCGCCTAAAACAATGATAAAGTGAACTCAGGATGTAATCAGTTTAGCGCGCACTTTTACATTGCCATAATAAATTAAAAAGGTAATCCTCCGGCTCTGCCGGAGGACTCCCGAAGTTTGACAAC
>CAZKRU010000125.1:0-6871 GCA_964555235.1 uncultured Verrucomicrobiota bacterium | reverse complement strand
CCTTCTTCCCGCCAGGACAGATTTTGCATTTTCTAATGCAAAATCTGGGTTAAAGTCCTGGATCATCACCATGTTTTTGAAAACGTCAAAGTTTTTCATCACAACTCTTCTGCCTCCCCCCTCTCCGATATGAAATCTGTGTAAAATCTGTGAAAATCTGCGGATTCAGACCCGATTCCCTACGGAGCGAATCCATATCATTTCCCCCCCTTGTTCGAAAAAATTGACTCTTGTCGAATTACCCGCTATGAAATTTTTCCGGTGATCACCATGGAATCCATGATCAGCGGACAGGTTCTGGTACTCAACCGCCTGTGGCAGGCGGTGAACATCTGCTCTGTCTCCCGCGCCTTCACTCTCCTCTATCAAGGGCATGCGACCGCAGTCGAGTCTGCCACCGGTTCCTACCAAACCCTGAGCTTTGACCAGTGGGTCGATCACTCCCGCGACTATGACGGTGGCGACTGTGTTCGTACGGTTTCTTTAAAAATCAAAGTCCCCCGCGTGATCCTCCTTCATCTTTTTGACCGAATTCCTCGGAAAGAAATTAAACTCACCCGACAAAGTATTTTCGAACGCGATGCCTTTACCTGTCAATACTGCCAAGATCGTCCTGACCGCCGAAACTTAAATCTCGATCATATTATCCCTCGCGAGCGTGGCGGACAAACCACTTGGGAAAATATCGTCTGCTCCTGCATTCCGTGTAACAGCAAAAAGGGAAATCGAACCCCCTCCGAAGCCGGGATGCAACTCTACAAAAAACCGAAGCGCCCCAAATGGCGCCCCATGCTCACCGTCTATCGTAACCGTGTTCCCGATGAATCTTGGCGTCAATTTCTCGATCTTGACTCTTGGCAAGTTGAGTTGAGTGATTAAAAACGAAGTTTCTGCCGCGAATTCCACCCTCAAAGGGGAGCGTAAATCCACCATCTGTCCTCCCGCAGGGGGCAGTAAGAAATTTGAGACCCTCTGCTCTGCGAACTCTGTGCGGAAAATAATTTGATCTAAAAACTTGATCTCTGAGAAAGTCATGCAACCTTGTTGGCGTCCAAGCCGGCTCGGATAATCTTCTTTTATCCAAAACCCGGTTTGAATGTGACTGAAAAATGAAATCTTCGAGGAGAAAATGATTGCTACCCTGACCGCATCCGTCCCTTTTTGGGGATGGGCCACTTTTATTGTCTTTGTCCTTTTTCTCCTCGCGCTGGATCTTGGTATCTTACATCGAAAAAATCACGAAGTCGGAGTAAAAGAAGCCCTCGGCTGGACCGCCGTCTGGGTTTCGCTGGCATTGTTCTTCAATCTCGGGGTTTGGTACTTCTTCGGCAAACAGAAGGCCATTGAATTTCTGACCGGGTACCTCATCGAATATTCCCTCAGTGTCGACAATCTCTTCGTCTTCTTGACTCTCTTTACCTATTTTCATGTTCCCAAAATATACCAGCACCGCGTCCTCTTTTGGGGAATCATTGGAGCGTTGCTCATGCGCGGGGCCATGATTGGTGCGGGAGCCGTCTTAATTCAACGATTCCATTGGATTATCTATCTTTTTGGAGCCTTCCTCGTCTTCACCGGCATCAAGATGCTGACGAAAGAAGATGAAAAACTGGAACCGGAACGCAATCCGATTGTTCGACTTTTCCGAAAATTTTTCCCCGTGACTACGGAATACCGTGGCGAACACTTTTGGGTATATGAGCAAGGCCGCCTCTGGGCGACCCCACTATTCATTGTTCTCATTTGCGTCGAGGTCACAGACTTGATCTTCGCCGTCGACTCCATTCCGGCCATTTTTGCCATCACCCCCGATCCGTTTATTGTTTTTACTTCCAACGTTTTTGCAATCTTAGGACTTCGCTCCCTCTACTTCGCCCTCTCCAGCATCATGCATTTCTTTCATTATCTCAAATACGGCCTGGGCATTGTCCTCGCTTTTGTCGGAGCCAAAATGCTCATGAGTCATTACTACCCCATTGACACGCTTGTCTCTCTCGGCGTTGTTCTGTCGATTCTCACCGGTTCCATTATTGCTTCCTTTTTCCATCGTCCCGCTCCCGAAGCGAAATAATGCGGAAGCAAAAAGGGGATTTCTTTGTGGCTTCGTGGCTTTGTGTGAAAAAAAATCCATTTCTACACCTTCCACCGAATCCCTAAAGATTTTAAAATTAACGGATTTTGCTGGATTTTTGAACGCAACTCTTGGAGTTTAGAGAGCCTTTCTTATGGAAATCTACATCGACGGAAAATTTTACGCAAAAGACGACGCCAAAATCTCGGTCTTCGACCACGGGCTCCTGTATGGCGACGGGATCTTTGAAGGAATCCGCGCTTACAACGGACGGGTCTTTCTCCTTCGGGAACACCTCGAGCGTCTCTACGATTCAGCCAAAGCGATCCTGCTTACCATTCCAATGACGATTGACGAACTTCAGGAAGCCACCTTGGAAACCTGCCGCCGCAGTAAGATCCAGAACGGATACATTCGCCTCGTGGTCACTCGCGGCACGGGAGATCTCGGCCTGAGCCCCGACAAATGCCCCAAAGCAACGATTTTCATCATTGCGGCAACGATTCAGCTCTACCCCGAAAAATATTATCGGGAAGGCCTCAAGGTCAATACTGCTGCGACGCAACGCATTTCTCCTGCAGCGCTTAGTCCTGCCGTGAAATCCCTCAATTACCTGAACAACATCATGGCAAAGATCGAAGGGAATCAGGCCGGCGCCCAGGAATCGATCATGCTCAATCACGAAGGCTACGTCGCCGAGTGTACGGGCGACAATATTTTCGTGATCAAAAAAGGGGAGGTTTTCACGCCTCCGATCCATGCCGGCGCTTTGGGCGGGATCACTCGTCGAGTTGCCTTTGATCTTTGCCGAACGCTCGGAAAAGAAATCAAAGAGCTTCAATTGACCCGCTACGACCTCTTCGTTGCCGATGAGATCTTTCTCACCGGAACCGGAGCAGAACTCGTTCCGGTGGCAGATGTCGATGGTCGAAAAATCGGGGAAGGCAAGCCCGGCCCGATGACCATGCAGCTCATGGAGAAATTCCGCCACTTGACTCAGAACAGCGGCGTGCCAATTTACCCTCAGAAATGAAGTGTCAAATTTGCAGCGCGCCGGCCAACGTACACCTCACCCAGATTATTGGGGGAAAAATGCAGAAAATTGACCTTTGCGATAAATGCGCCAAGGAAAAAGGGGTCGCCGATCCTGCCGGTTTTTCGCTCGCCGATATGCTTCTTGGACTCGGTGCTTCCGAAAACATGAAAGCCGGAAATCCCGAAGAACTCGTCTGTTCTGAATGTGGATTCACCCAACCTGATTTCAAAAAAACCGGACGACTCGGTTGCCCCGCCTGCTACGCCACCTTCGCCGAAGGTCTTGGCATGATCCTCAAAGACATGCATAAGGATACCGTTCACAAAGGTAAAATTCCGGCCCGCCTCCAAAAATCGTCCTTCTTCCAACATCGTATTTCTGAATTACAGACCGACCTTCACGTCGCCGTCAAAGAAGAAAAGTACGAACTCGCCGCTTCACTCAGGGATCAGATTCAGCAGCTTCAGTCACAGATGAAGGAAGCGTAAGCATCCTTTGGTAGGGACGCCTCTCCGCAGGCGTCCGGGCTTTGAATGACAAAAAACCGGCAGCTTCCTCGCCTACGGACGCTGCGTGTTTTCCGATTTCCTTTTAATTCTATAATGTCCCGTGGTCGGATACACAAAGAGCATCTCTTCCTCTTGGGTTCCTCTCCCAATATTATGAATCACGAGCGGTCGACCTGAAGCGGTCTTCTTGTCGCTAACGATCATGATGTGAGGAAGGTTTCCCGGCAAGAGACAGGTGACAATATCACCGGCAAGATAATCGCGATCCTCCGGGCTCACCTTCATCGCATACCCCTGTCGCGAAAAGTAGGTTTGAATGTTTGGAACGCGCCGATGATCAATATTTTTATCCGGCTTACTTAAACCCCATAACTTTGGATAAGATGAAAAGTTTGACTGCATGTCCTCATGAATCAACTTTTGCAAATCCATCTGGCTCGACTGACGCAATGCTCGAATCACCACATCCGTACAGACGCCACGATCCTGAGGCACATCCCCATTCGGATAGGCCAGAGGAGTATAGCTTGAGTCGTACTGTCGAGTCACTCCGATCTGCCTTCTGGCCGACTCGACCAAACTCTCTCCCGATGCATCCCCTTGAATAAGGAACCCGAAAAATGCAATGAGTAGGATTGGTCTCATCGTCTCAATATCGTGCGCGTGAATTCATCCTAAAATAATGCTCCATTCCAACGGAAAATCGTTCGGATGGAGAGAATATTTTTTGATTTCGCTAACGCCTCTCAATTGGCTGGGGATTCGGTAGCCCTTGATCCAATTGCTGGCGGAGCTTTCGATCCTCCTCTTCCTTCTTGAGTCGAGCAATTTTCTGTGCCTGAGCCTTCTGTACCAGATAATCGTCGTATTTTTGCTTTGCACCCTCCATGGTGAAATTCACATGTTTCATTTTTGAAAAAAGCTGAGGATATTTTTTTTGGGCCAACTGTAATACAATCCAATCCTCGGTTGAATCCTCGATGGGATTTCTTTCCTGATGCGAAATAGAACCCAAATAGTAAAGTCCTGCCTCATGAATCGGCGTTTGATTCTGCTTTTTGTCAGTATTCTTCAATACATAGCGGGACGTCTCTGAGTAAAATAAGTTTTGCTGGAGCGAAGTAAGATCCGTGTAGATTTTATCGAGAATCACCGGCTTCCCTACTTCGACGGGGAAAATGACCGGCTCGTTTTTTTGTCCCTTGAACTCAAACCATCTCCCCTCGGGATCGACTTGAATTTTTATGAGTAACGGCCTTCCTGCCGTCATAAGGATTACCGCCGCCTCTGGATTTCTCATCTTGGAATCCAAATCGTAATTTTCAATCGGTTTCACTTTGTCTCCCGCCACAAGCTTAGGGACAAAATAAAAGGCAATCACAAGGTACCAGACACAAACAAAATTCACACGAGTTTTGTAATATTCATCGGTTTGAATGTCAAATCGCAGATCAAAAAACCCTTTCTCACTTCGTTGACATGCATTCCAAATCTGCCGAAGGCGTTTAGGCTGGAATGGGGACATATCTCTTGATACGACTCCATTGCCTTTTCCAAGCAATACAGATTTGATTCACTAAACTGAGTCGTCTTTTTTTATTTTTTTGAGTCTGGCAACTTCATTACTTTCCCGACAGCGCCGTTACAAACGGCACACTCATCAAGATCTTTGTAAGCTGGAGCCGCTTCTGCAACTCCGAAATTTGGACCATGCTCTAATCGACGAAAACTCTTGAGCGCTTCCATCCCAGCTTCTCGTTTCTTTTCCAATGCCCTCTCCAATTCGATGCGATCCTTCTGGGATAGATTCAGTTTATCCATTCGACGCGCGATCCAGTCTTTAACGAGTTTATTGATAACTATCAGCCGTTGTGTCGCATTCTCACTGTAAAGTTGGTCGCGCAGTGAACTTGAGAGTCCATTCCCAAATGTTGATCCGTCGCGCTTGAGGCCGTAAAATCGCTCTGGGCGGGAGCGATAAGCCTCAAGAGCCCAGATCGTTGCTCCACATACAGGACAGGCATAGATGAAATGGAAATACCCCTGATTCTCTTTCTTTATCAAAATCTGATCAACGTCCTTATTGGACAATCCATCTTCGTAAAGACCTTCTAAGACACTGTAAAAAATGAATTGCGAGGTTTTGTCCACTTCGGAATCCAACGGACCACCTTTGACTTTTGAAGTGGTCTGTCCGTTCGAGGAAAAGACGAATAAAAAGGAAAAAATCAGAATCAAAAAATAGCGAGCATTCATAAGCGATTTACTACCCCTGCATTCATGCTCAAGCAAGACCTAACTCGGACGCCTGCGGAGAGGCGTCCCTACCAAATCAAAATGATCACCTTTTCAACCCTCAAATCCCGATAAGGAAACCCGCTGCTCTCCTCGCATCACGTGGAGGATGAAAATCTTCTTTTCTTCAATTCGGTAGAAAACCCGACAGGGGGAAACCACCAGCTGACGGTAGGCCATTCCGCGAAGCTCTACGGGATGGGTCCCTAGCTTGGGTAATCGCTTCAATGCGTCAACTTTTTCAAAAACTCGAGCGACAAGCTTTTTAGCAGCCTCAGGCTTATCCAAGGCAATGTAGTCTGCAATGCCATCAAGATTTTGAAGGGCCGGCTCGGTCCAAATCAATTCAACCATCGTTTCATCCGCTTCTTCGCCGCTTCTTGACTACTCACTCGCCCTTCTTGAATCGCTTTCTCCCCTCGGGCGATTCCCTCTAAAATCTGAACCCGCTGGCAAAGCCGCTCGAACGCCTTTACATCGATCAGATAAGCCGCAGGACGGCCATGCTCTGTGATGAGAACAGGATCACTCTTCCCCTCAAGATTCGCTAAAATTCGGGTTGCCTGGCGCTTCAATGTAGTCACTAATTCCGTTCTCATGAGTGACACTTTAGTGCCACTCAGTAAGATGATCAAGCGGACATTCTCATCATCCCATGTTTTTCTTGTCTATACATGCCCAAAGCCCGGACCGATCATCGATCGGTCCCTACCAAATCAGAAAGATCGTTTTTTCCGGATCGTCTCGGATGGTTTTCCGTGGTTAAAAAACATTCACTCCCTTACCCCAATCTCCCATATTCCTTAAAACTATAACACCCATCCGCATATCGTTCGGATTTCGTCCCGAGGATGACATGATCGATCAGTGGGATTTGAAGCAACTCCCCCGCTTCTTTCATCTGCCGAGTCACTTGAATATCCGCTCCCGAGGGGGTTGGATCTCCGGAGGGATGGTTAT
>CAZKRU010000124.1:0-6909 GCA_964555235.1 uncultured Verrucomicrobiota bacterium | reverse complement strand
TTGCGATCTCAATTTTGGAAACGACTACAATGTTAAAGAAAGTGGTAACAGTTAATCGATTCATGGCGTCGTAAAGAAAGATTCCCTGACCCGAGGTGAGATTCCCGTTTCCATCATAGCCTTGCGCCGCTCCGCCAACGGAAGTGTATTGGTTCAGATTATTTGTGCCGTAGGCTGTAGAAACGCCGTTATCGACCACACTCGTCCGGTTCCCTGTCGCGTCGTAATTGTAAGTAACGGCTCGACTCGTTGCTGAATAATTCACTCCCGTCACCTGATCAATGGCGTCAAACGCATAGGTTTCGCTCGCGCCGCTTTGTGTTTTGTTGGTTCGGTTGCCTACAGCATTCAGCGTATAGACCGTTGAAAGCTGGATCGTTGGACCATTTTTATCAGTAATTGAAGTCAGTCGACTGGCATTATCAAACGCATAGGTCGTGCTCGTTCCATTCTCAAGACTCTTTCCAATGCGGTTCCCGTTTAAATCGTAAGAATAAGCGGCAACAGTTCCCCCAGAATCTACCGAAGCAATTTGATTGCGTCCCGTATATCCGTAGGTCACAACACTCCCATCAGGATACGTCACACTGGAGTGGTTTCCATCTTGATCGAATGCGTAGGAGATCGTTCTTACCTGTCCACTGACCGTTGTGGTTTCAGAAATTAATTCATTGGCATTGTTGTAGCCGTAAGAACAAAGTGCTTGCCCGTTGTTGCTGGTAAGAAGTCTTCCGAGGGCGTCGAACGTTCGAGTAACTCCGGTCGTGGCGCCATCACTCCACGAATTGGACGTTTCCCGATTGCGATTATCAAAAATCGCCGTCTTCACCGCCCCGGAACGAGTTGTGTAAGAAATCGGATTTCCAACTGGGTCATACCCGTACATTTCCTTAGAGGAATCCGGATAAATCATCGCCGCTTTTCGGTTCAACAAATCGTACTGGAATGAATAGACATTCGCCTTCGCATCCGTCATCGAAAGCAAATTCCCCGAAAGATCATACGAATAATTTGTCGTCTGATTTTTGGCGTCGGTCGTTGAAAGTAGTCGATTCATCGAGTCAAATGTATTTGTTGTGACTCGGTTAAGGGCGTCTTTCACTGTCAGGTTATTTCCCGCCAAGTCATAAGTCCATGTCGTCACATTCCCCAGCGGATCTTTTTGCGTGAGCTTGCGATTGCGCAAGTCATACGTCATCGTCGTTGTTTGTCCTCTAGCATCTTTTGCTGTGAGAACGTTATAGACTTTGTCATACGTAAACGTCGAGGTTGCAGCATCCACACTTCCTGCTCCTGCTGTTTTGGTCAAAACGTTCCACTCTTTGTCGTATGTGAATGTCGATTTCTTTCCACTGGGAAGCACCACTTCAATCGGCTTTGAATTATAAATATCCGCGGCGTAAGTCGAAGTCGTCGTCCGATTCAACGAATCGGTCACACTCGTCACACGCCGAAAAATATCATACGTGGTCGAAGTCGTGTTTCCCAGTTCGTTGGTTTCCGTAAGAGGATCTCCAAGCGCATTATAGGTAAAGCTTTTGAACGTTCCATCAGAGTTCGTGATTTTTAAAACAAGCCCTCGCTCGTTGTAGGATTTCGTCACGACATTATTTCTTGCATCAATAACGGATGTTGCACGGTCATTTGAATCATACCCAAATTGAGTCACATTGTGCAGAGCATCCTCGCTCTGAGTCAAAAGTCCACGAGAGTCATGCGTAGATATCGAAATTCCTCCATTACGCTGCTGCTTTTGAACAACCTGCGAAAACGCATTGTAAGCAAACGTCTCGTATGAGGCATCGGGATAATCAACCCGAGTGATTCGATTCTGAGTATCTCTCGTGTAGCTCGTAATTCTCCCCAGCGTATCTTTATAGGTTAAAATACTCTCGAGCGAATTACGCGTCCATTCCTCAACACTTCCATCCGGATACGTGATCTTATTGTGATTTCCAAGGGGTGAATTAACATAGGAAGTCACTCTTCCCAGAGCATCCGTCTCCTTGTTTAAAAATCCATTGGCATCGTAGACGTAAGTGGTCTTGTTGTTATTTCCATCATATTCCGCCGTCATGATTCCTCCGCTCATGACTTGATGCAATACACTCCCATTGGCAAAAGTTAATGTCGGCTCGTGAAGCCTCCCTGAAAAGACTCCCACTTGCGTGATTGTCCCTCCCGTTTCCACATTGATCTGCTTGTCGACCATGCCCAAAACGGTCGATGCACGTTCCGATTGATAAACCGTCTTATAACGGGGTTGTGGCAATCCGTACCGGACATCATTCCAATCCGTGATCATCGGACGTTGACCTGAAAAAATCTGTCCATAGCCATAAGTTGCCTTCGTGCCATCTCCGTAAACCGCTTCCGTCAGAGTTGGGAAAACATAAGGGACCGAGGCATCATTGTAGTTTCCGTACGTGTAATTAATTTCACGCCCGTCACTCGTAGAAACTTTACTGATAACTGTCACTGAAGCTGGAGCTTGATTCGCTCCCTGCACCTTCACTGGCGAATAGCCCCACTTCGTCGGCTTCATCAGCGATTCTTTTCCGGCAACCGCCAGAAACCGCATCTTGGAAATCTTCTTGGCTGTTCCTAAATCCAATCCAACGTACCCTCCCGAAAATGATCCAGAAATAAACCCAGTCGAGGGATCTCCATCCAAGGCACTGGACGCGAGAGCCGCCGAGTCCGATGAAATCACATTTCCGGTGAGTTTGTTTCCCAAGTTATCGTAAAATTCAACTTCGGCGATATTGCCATAAGCTCCGTCTGCCGACAAAAGTCTTACATAGCGACAAGCCGTTGTGCTCGTCACAGGGATTTCAACCCATGCTCCAGCGGTGGGAGCCGCCGTGAGCGTTCCCAAACCTGCAAAATCGACTTTATTCGCTGTGAGCGTTTTATAGGTCACATTGAAAGAACGTCCGGCGGGCTCTGCCACTTTAACAAGCTGCTTTGAAGCGTTGTACGTTAGCGGAAACTTGTTTCCCATCGCATCGGTGATTTCCGTCATCAAATAATAGAAGGTACTTCCCGAAGCAAATCTCTTGAAGAAATACTGCTCGGAATCTTTCGTCAGCAATACCAAGTCATTTCCGCTGGGGATCAATTTGTACTCGCAGCTCAGAGTCCCCGTCCACGTAGAGGGATCGGTTTGCGTAAAAATAAAGGCGCTTCCTTTAGGAAGAACCAATTTAACCTGCGCTTGCCCGCTGGCATTCGCCGACTGGGTTAAGAGCTGATATTGAAATGAGTGGGCCCAATAATGTCCCATCCCAAAAAGTTGAGTGCTTGCTGCTGCTCTCGAATTTGCGTAACGCGTCCAAACCAGTTGCTTGCCGACTCCGCCCCAGGTTGAAAGTTCTGGAATTTCCTTAAATTCATTACCACTGTACGGAACAATCGGGTCGGCTCCACATTGGATTGGAGCTGACGGGACACTGGTTCCTGACGGAGTCCCCCTGGCTCCATTGCCACATTGCGAAAAGGCGAGGCTGCTGGCAACCATTGAAATAAAAATGGTTTTGATGATGAGATTGATTTTTTTCATAGTCCCTTAACTCCCTTTTTGAAGAGCCAGCTCTTCGCCGACCCAGAAATCCAAACGTTTTTCATCTGTTCCCTTGCGAAGCGTGATGCGATAAACGCCCTCTTGCACATTAGTTTGAAATTCGAACGAGATGACTTTGTTGGAATCAAGTTTCCCCTGTTTGACTACGGTTCCATTATCAAGAAGCCCTCCATCCTCCGCTTGAATGACCAGCGGATCATTTGGCGTTCCTTCTGGATACGCGACCGAGATTTGAATCTTTCCATTTGCAGGAACCAAAACCCGAGGGAACATCCCCGCTTCATTCGGTGAGAGATTAAAATTTTTACTGCCCACTTTCACTTTGGCAGCGACGCGTGTTCCGCCCATTTCACTTGTCAGCGGAGATCCCGTCGGATGGGCATCCGGCAAAAGTGATATTTTGACCGAAGAAGAAGAAGAAGAAGGAATCTTGGGAGCCGAAGTTGTTTCAGAAGAAAGTTGCTTCGTCGAAACATCGGAAGGATTTTTTTCAGTAGGGGTTGACTCCACAACTTTCAGCGAAAAATCGTGTCTCGAAAAGCACAGGAGGAGAGCAGCACCGCTCACCAATAGAGCACCGAGAATCAAATATCTAGTTTGAATATTTTGTTTCAAGCGCGAGACTTCTACTTTAAATCAATCCATCGAAGCAAGCACTTTCGCCTTCGTCATTGAAAATTAACTCACCGCACTTTTTCCCTCGTAAAATTGAATTAGTAATAGCCCCTAGATTGGTGGTAAAAGTTTGATCTCTTGCTCTGAAGTTCCAACGTGAACTTAGATATTTATGAAAAATTTTGGATAATAAATATAAACTAATTACAGAGTTTTTGTAATCTTCTTCTTTTTTTCCAATCCACAATCCGAAGCAACTTGAAGTTTTGAGCTCTTCGCTCTCACATCCACATGACACCATGTGTTCGTTTTCTGGAGGATAAAACACCTATCCGTTAAATTTATCTTCGATAGTGCGGTGGCGGTATTTTTCCCGGTAATTTCTTAATTTTGGGCATTTTTGGAGAAAGAATTTCGTGAGTTTTCAGACCATAGACACCCGCTAATTTCTCCAAAATCAAAATAGAAATATTTTTACGACGCGCCGCCTCGATACTTTGATAATAAATCACAGAAATTCCCGCCAATTCTGCGACGGATTCCTGTGTTAAATCGCATTGTCCTCGTAATGCTTTAAGTCGCTTCCTAAGAAATTCGTAGATAAGGGGATCGGCCACAGCCTTTTAGGGAAGAGATTTTACCTCTCACTTGACACTTACGATAGTAAGGCTTAGTTAAAGTCACATGAAATATCTCTTGGGCCTTGCAGTAATGCTTTCAACGGTAATGGCCCAAATCCCCGAATGGGAACCCTCCGTGGATATGGGAGAACAGCTATTCCCATCCTATTTGATTGCTACAGCAACGCTGGATTTTTCAAAAAACTTCCCCGTAGTCGCCAATGCCTCAAAAAATCCATTTTATTTGGGTGAGATGAACGGACAGATCGGAATCAAACTAATTTCCCCCAATCAACCCGCTTCTTTCGATCTTGAAATTGAGGGAACCAAGTTTGTTCGAAAATCATCTTTTTCGGGACAATTCCTAGAGCCGAGTAAAAAATACTGTGTATTCCCGCTCATCGATTACAATTACGATGAACTGATTACGAACCATCAACCGATGCCCGAAACCATCACCTTCAGATTAAAAATGAATGGGCAATTGATTGGTGAAAAGAAAAAGGTAATTCAAGTCCGAAGTATTGGAGATTGTCTTTTCGGAGTAAAAGGAATCCCGATTGATTTTTCGTTTATGTTCGCGTCGTATGTAAATGAAAATCATCCTCAAATCGACCAGATCTTAAAATGGGCTCTAGATACAGGAATCGTCAAAAACTTCGGCGGCTATCAAGGCTCGTCCGATCAGGTTCGACGCGAAATCGCAGCAATATGGGCAGCTCTTCAGGAGCGTGGATTTCGATACACAAGCATTACCACCTCCAGTGCTTACTCGGATACGGTTTACAGTCAAAATGTCCGATTCGTAGGAGAATCCTTGGCAAACTCTCAAGCCAACTGCGTTGACGGCAGTGTTCTCTTTGCTTCTATTTTTCGGAAAATCGGGCTGGAAACATTTTTGATATTGGTTCCGGGACATTGTTTTGTCGGGGTTTGGACCGACAAAGAACACTATTCCTGCATCGAAACCACTCTACTCGGAAATATGGATCGAAAGAATTATCTAAATGATAAAGACGCTTTAAGCCGTTTGCTGGGAGGATTAACGGGAGTAAGCACCAAAAACCAAGCCTCCCTTTGGGCTTATAATCAAGCCGAATCTGTCGGAGCAGTTGAATTCAAAAAAGCGCATTCATTTTTATTTCAAAACCCAAAAACTGATCCTCGCTATCAAGTCATTGATATTCAATCGGCCCGAAAAATGGGCGTAATGCCAATAAAAGAAATTCTTTCCTCAAATTAAATCATGATTTTTTGAATTATTCAGATATTTTGATTTCGTGAATTCAAAAAATCCGGAAATTCGAAAATCCGAATGGGACTTTAGTAAATGCCCGAAGAAAGAGGCTTACTACGCTATTATTTATGAATTATTTCGGGAAATTAAAAAACCTCCTGGATTTTCCTCATTATTTGAAGAACGCAAAACTCCGATAGAGCGGATTTATTTAAATCAAGGTACTCCTCTTTGGATGGCTTCATTTCCTGAGTGGCCAAAAACGCCATGGCTAGAAATTCCTGAAAAAAACCGAAAATCTCGAATTAAACAAATTTCGTATGATTTTTTTAATTCGGCATGGCGCACAATCCAAGCAGATCCCTCCGTTCTATTCGTCAAGGACTCGACCCACCGTAACGTTACGGAAGAACATTTAACCATAGCTTGCTTAGGAATTGATTGGAAGTTATCGAATAAAGAATTACAGGCACGCTTTCAATCATGGCTATCTGAATATCGGCCGAAAAAAATAAAAAATCCCGAAGAACGAGGGAAAGCACATCCCAAGGATTTATTAAAAAAGCTAGGAGCTTTTCGCCTGAAACGAGCTTATGGTTGGGCCAAAGCAACGAAAATTTCAGAGAATCTCTACGAGAACCAAGCGGCTTGGATACGAGCTGAGACACAAGCTCAGACAGCAATCAATGCCTTTAGGGCTACGAGATCCTTGAACAAGGCTCTGTCTGTCTCGAAATCAGTTAAATTAACTAAATCAGCTAAAAAAGTTTTCTAGCGGGAAATACGTTTGCTTGCTCTTGGTGTTATTTACCTCGTTTAGATCGTAAAACACCCCCCTTTTTTTACATCTTTGG
>CAZKRU010000123.1:0-7262 GCA_964555235.1 uncultured Verrucomicrobiota bacterium | reverse complement strand
AAGTGAGAGCTCACTCTTGACGGTTCCAATTCGTGCGGGTCAGGAAAAATCATGGGATCGCGCCTCAGGTGATACCCGCTTTGCGGCAGCCGTCGCGGCCTTTGGAATGGTGCTCCGGGATTCGCCGGACCGTGGTGAGGCGACGCTGACAAAGGCTCGTGAGTGGGCGGAATCGTCTCTCGGTCAACGCCAGGAGGATCGTCAGGAGTTTATGGAGCTTGTTAAAAAAGCGGAAGATTTGGTAGGGCGGGGTCGATGATTCATTGGAGAACTCTAGTCGTAGTTGGCCACAAAAAGCACAAAAGTCACAATCGTTTTTCGAGTCGATATCATTGGTGTCCAAAACAGAAAAAGATCGTTCTCTCGTAAAGAATTTGTCTGAAGAAACCAGGAAATGAGGAATTCAGGAATTTTTGCCCGCGAAACGTAAGAATCCCAAGTTGGAGGCGGGCTCCCTGGAGCCCTTTTCAGGATCGATCCATCGGACTCAAACTCGTTTGAGCCCGTGGATCGAGTCCATGAAAAGACGTCCAAAGGACGACGCCTCCAACTCCTCTCCCATTCTTAAATTCGATTCGCGGTGATTGGCGAGATTCGCGGGCAGGATCGTTCCCCTTTTGGCGTGTTTCGCGTATTTCGCGGGAAATGCCACCTCCTTTTGGATTTCAATCCCCCCCCGGTTTCACCTCGATAATCTGGTTTTATTTTGGACGAGGATGATGACTCCAAGTTTCAGTTTTGTGGGAATAAGGCTTTCCTCACAAAAATTAGTCCTTGTGTGGCTTTTGTGCTTTTTGTGGCCAAAACCTCCGAACTTCTGTGGGTTGGAGTCCATTGGATCTCTTCCCTCTGTTCTGGGATGAGATGGAACGTGGAACGGCGCCCTCGGAGAGGTCTCCCTACCAAAAATTAGGGGCTTTTTGAAAGAAAGGATTTTGTTGGACGAGTGACGGTTGAATTCCTAGCTTGGCCTCTTCATTGAACCAAAAAAGAGAGCAAACTATGGGCTATTTTAATCCGGATGTGTTGGTCGACTGTCAGTGGATCGAAGCGAATCGCAACGATCCGAAAGTTCGTATCATTGAGAGCAATGAGGATGTCCTCTTGTACGATACCGGGCACATTGCCGGGGCAGTACATATTGACTGGCGTCGTGATTTGCAGGATTCCCTGGTGCGGGATTACATCTCGCCAGAGAAATTCGCTGAGGTCTGTGGAAAGAATGGAATTACGCCTGAGACGACCTGTGTCTTTTACGGGGATAAGTCCAATTGGTGGTCCTGCTACGCGCTTTGGGCGTTCCGACTTTACGGGCATACCAAGGTTAAAATTTTAAACGGCGGACGGAATAAATGGATTTCAGAAGGTCATGCACTGACTCGTGAAGTTCCGAAATACCCGGTGGCGAGTTATCCGGTTCCCGCGAAACGATGTGATGCTGAAATTCGGGCCTTCTACGATGATACGTTGGCGCATAGTCAGGCAAAGCTTCCGTTGATTGATGTTCGCTCCCCGAGCGAATTCTCAGGGGAGACGACCCACATGCCCGAGTACCCGCAGGAAGGGGTTTTGCGGGGAGGACACGTTCCCGGCGCAAAAAGCGTTCCATGGAAAACGGCTTGTAATGAGGATGCGACTTTCAAGTCTGTCGAGGCACTTCAGGAGATTTATCAAAAGGGATTGAATCTCAAAAAGGATGACGACGTCATTGCCTACTGTCGGATTGGTGAGCGCTCGAGCCATACGTGGTTTGTGCTGACCTATCTCCTCGGATTTACCAAGGTGCGGAACTATGATGGTTCGTGGACCGAGTGGGGGAATACTGTGCGGGCGCCGATTGAGCGCAGCTGAAGATGGCGTATCCTCCCAAGCTCGAATCGATCATCGGTTTGTTTGAATCGCTCTCCGAAGAAGAGAAGCGCGAAAATCTGATCGCGTACTGCGATAATGCCAAACGGGTGGAACCTCAAGCGGGGGAGACTTTTGACTTGGAGGATATTCGCAAGGATCAAGAGTGTACGGACGAGGTGGCGGTTTTTCTGAAAATTTCGCCTGAAGGAAAAGTCTCTTTTCGAATGCGTCTCGGACCGGAAGTTCAGACCTTGACTAAAGCAATGACAGCGATTCTCTGTCGTGGTTTGGATGGATGTTCACCTCAGGAGGTTCTCGATCTTCCCTCGGACTTTGTTCCTCGAATTGTTGGAGGCGAATTAATCCGGTTGCGGAGTCAGACGACTTACTATGTGCTCGGGCGGATGAAGCAGATTTGCAAAATGTATTTGGATCGTCAGCGGATGGTCGTCGGTTAAAGCGAAAAGGGGATTATGGCAAAGCCGAAAGCGCTCTTTCTTGGAAATGCGAACCAATTTCAAAATGTTTATGGCCCGCAAGAGATTCAGGAAATTCGAGAGCTCGCCGAGATTTTAGGAGAACCCCAGACGTCGGATTCGCTGAAGGGAAATTCAGCGCTTCTGAGTGAGATTGAGATTATTTTTTCGACCTGGGGAATGCCGCCGATGGATGCGGCTTTTTTGAAGGCAGCTCCGAAATTAAAAACGGTTTTTTATGCGGCGGGATCGATCAAAGGTTTTGTGACGGAGGAGAGTTGGGCGCGAGGAGTTCAAGTCCACAGTGCGTATGCGGCGAATGCGGTTCCGGTCGCCGAGTTTACGGTTTCCCAAGTGATTTTTTGTTTAAAGAAGGGGTGGCAGGCGGCGGCTTATGTCAAAGCGAACCGAGGCTATCCGAAGCCGAAATTCGTCTGTCCGGGAAATCTTCGATCGACGGTTGGGGTTGTTTCGCTGGGGATGATTGGACGGATGGTGGTGGATCGGCTTCGGAATTTTGATCACCAGCTTTTGGCTTACGATCCGTTTGTGGCCCCCTCCCAAGCGGCTCAATGGGGAGTGGAGTTGGTTTCACTGGAAGAATTATTTTCAAGGTCGAACCTCGTGACGCTTCATACGCCGTGGTTGAAGGAGACCGAGAAGATGGTTGGGGAGAAACATTTTGCGGCCATGAAACCGGGAGCCTCCTTTTTGAACACATCGCGAGGGGCGGTGGTGGATGAGGAGGCGCTGATCAAGGTCTTTCGGGAACGATCTGATCTTTTTGCGTTGTTGGATGTAACGTATCCGGAACCCCCGCCGAGTGATTCGCCGCTCTATGATCTTCCGAATGTGGTGATTACGCCGCATATTGCAGGAAGTTTGGATTTGGAGTGTCGTCGCATGGCTCATTACATGATCGAAGAATTTCGTTTAACGCTCGCAGGGAAATCGACGCGCTGGATGATCTCCAAAGAAAAAGCGCAGATCATGGCGTGAAGTCGGAGGATGTTTGAAAATTCTTGGCATTGATCCGGCGCTTCGAAATACGGGTTATGGAATTATTGAGACGACGGGATCCAAACATCGATTGGTGACGTGCGGGGTGATTCGTAATGCGCCCAAGGTGAGGGCGACGGCTTGTTTGGTAAAAATCAATGATACGATCAAGGAGATCATCGAGGAGTTTCAACCGGATGAAGTGGCGGTGGAAGGGATTATTTTTGTTCAGAATTATCAGACGGCAATCACCATGGGGGCCGCACGTGGGGTCGCGTTGGTGGCTTGTGCCGGAGTCTCGCTCCCCATTTTTGAATACGCACCTCGCCGAGTGAAGTCAGCAGTCACGGGACTCGGGCAGGCGGGAAAATCGCAAGTCGGCTTTATGATTCGTGCTCTCTTGCAGCTGTCGCAATCGCCCCCGGCCGATGCGGCGGATGCTTTGGCGGTGGCAATCACTCACGCGCAAACGCGTCGAGGAATTGTTCCGATGGAACGGATCTAACCGACTCTTGAGAAATAGCGGTGAGTGGTAGGGCGACCTCTCCGAGGGCGCCGTGATCCTATCGGTTAAAGCAATCTGGAACTCACGAACTCAGGAAAATTGGGCGATCCCGTCTGATTTTTGCTTCTTGAGTTCCTGAGTTCCAGATTTATCGCAGGAAATCATCGAAGAATTGAGTTCTATTTACTCTTCATGATCGTCACTCCGGTCCAGTCGGGACCAGGAGGATGATCGATGAGTTCGCGGGTGCTATCGACGTAGATTTGAAATAAGAAGTCGTCGGGCATCATTTGCAGTCCGGCTTCGAAGCAAGGGAGTGCTTCGGCGAAAGCGCGTCGTCGGTAGGCTTCGACTCCCCGGTGATAAAGATCAAGCCAGGAGAGCGGTTCGTTCTTGGTCGTGCGGACTCCGAGCACGGTCCAGACTTCGACGGGCTTGGTTTTTCCTTTGACCTGAACCAAGGCGGCGGAACGAAGATAAAACTTATCTTTGACGAAGGGAGCGACGGTTTCGCCGAGAAGGAGATCGGTATGATACTCCTTGGTGAGTCCTTCCAGACGTGAGGCGAGATTCACTGCATCGCCGATGACCGTAAATTCCATTCGCTGGGGAGAACCCATATCTCCGGTGATGACCGTTCCGTGATTGATCCCGATGCCGATCTGAAGTGCTTTGCGTCCTTCGGCGACCCATTTCTCGTTCAATCGTTTCAGCTCACTCAACATCTCAATCGCTGTTTGAACCGCGAGCGCGGCATTCGCTTCGACTTCGGCAGGAGAGTCCGCTCCGGGGCGCGCGCTTCCCCAGTGAGCCATTACCGCGTCACCGATAAATTTGTCGAGCGTTCCATTGTGTTTGAAGACGCATTCCACCATCGCGGTGAGATATTCATTTAGCTGAGTCACGAGTTGTTGTTCGTCCGCGCTCTCCGTCATCGTCGTGAATCCGCGAATATCGGAAAAGAGGATGGTAACCGGCTTTCTTCCGCCGAGGGTCATCGATCCATCGACAAGCTGTTTCACCACGTTTTTGGAGACGTAACGTTCGAGATAGCCACGAACGCGGGCTTTTTCGCGAAGCTCGAAAACATATTCGTAAATAAAGCAAAGGAGACCGCTGGTATTGAGGGTAAGGAGAGGGAGTGCGGTGAGAATGGCGAGATTTTTGTAATCGTAGAAGAGCAGTGAGGCTGCGAAAAAAGTTCCGTTCGCGACCACAAAAGCCACTAATCGGTTTTTTGCGTTGGGAATGAAATAACTGAGTAATCCGGCAATCAGGGCCATGGTAAGAATTTCCAACAAATCAATAGTTGAGGAGGAAATCCGAATAAACTCCCCATGGATTGCCGCGTTGAGAGCGCTTAAGTGAATTTTCGGTCCAGGCATGAGGGAGTACGGAGTGGGGTGAGCATCCTGAGCCCAGTTGCCGATCGGTCCGAGAAGAACAATTTTTCCCTTAAAAAAGTTTTTATCAACGTAATTGGTTTTCCAGTATCTCGGATCGATAACTTCGTGCAAGGGGATGTGACGAAAGACGGATTTTGGATCACCTGAAAAACGAAATAAAGTCTTTTCGGTCGGGGAAGGGATTTGGTGGAAGAGGTGAAGACGTTCCAAGACTTTTGCGGTTAGTGCGTAAATGGGGCGATTGAATTCATCATAGCGAAATAAGACTCGACGGATGACTCCATCGGAAGGATCAGCCCAAAAATTAAAATAACCGATCGACTGATGAATTGAGGTAGAAAGAGGGTCTTCTGCCGTTCCGATAATACTGGGAGAAGGAGGGGCAAATGTTTTTTCATTTCTTCCTTGGGAAAAGCTTTCCTCCTGAATGTTCCCGCCGATTACCACGCGGTTCGGAAAGCGAATTAGGGCTTGATGCAGGGCTTCATCACCTTTGGCGTCCCGTGCTGAGGGGAGATTGATATCCAACGCAATGATTTCAGCTCCCGCTTCCAAGACGCGTTCGACAACAGTTGCCCAGACAGAGCGCGGCCAAGGCCAGTCTTTTGTGATGGTTTGGAGTTCAGGAGGGAGGGATTCGGGATTCCCATAGAGATGGGAGTAATTGGCCTTATCGATGGCGATAAAAACCAGGCGAGGGTCAATTGGAGTTGTTCGTCCTATGCGAACGCGCCAATCGTAGGTGGAATTTTCAAGCTGTTGAAACGGCTCGTAGGGAATCAGCCGATCAAACCAGTAACACGCACTAAAAAGCAGAAAGAGGCTCGCACAAATAACGGTGAACGTAATTCCGCGATTGAAGGACATGGCTTAGAGTAGGGAGGTGTAATTTCGGATGTCAACCATCCCCTCGCCGCTTACTTTCGCGCGATTTGACTCCGCTGTCGGCCGACTTCGTATAAAAAGATCGCTGCACTATTGGCGATGTTGAGGGAGTCGATGCCGTTGGTCATCGGAATCTCAACGGCTGTATCGCATTCGGCAAGAACGGCGTCGCTGAGTCCTTCCCCTTCGGAGCCGAAAACGAGGCAGAGATTTTGAGTGAAATCGGTTTTCTCAATGGAATTCGATCCGGGGCGGGGATGCGCGGCGATGCATTGGATTCCCAAGGCGCGAAGTGCTTTCAGGGATTCGACCAGGTTTTTTGATTCAATGACCGGGACTTTGAAGACGCCCCCCATGGAACCATGAACCGCCCATCGGATATAAGGGCTACAGCAGGTTTCTCCGGAAATCAGGGCATGAACTCCCAAGGCGGCCGAGTTGCGGATGAGCGTTCCGATATTTCCAGCCTTGGTCAACCCTTCTGCTGCGACAAAGAAGTGAGGTGCCGGGGTGCGGGCGATCAGTTCCTCGAGCGTGAATTCTCGAGGAACGCGCCCCAACCCGAGAACGCCTTGATAATAGGCAAAGTTCGTCAAGGATTCGAGTTGCTTGCGATCCATGAGGTAGACGCCGATCATTTCAGGGCGTTTGGCGAGGATCGGTTCATACACTTGGAACCACTTTTCGGGAAGGAGGAGTGAAATGACTTCGATTGAGCTCTCGATCATCCGGCGCACCACGCGCTCTCCTTCTGCGACAAAAACTCCTTCCTTTCGTTGTTCCGCTTGACGGCGCAATGTCTGGTAATGAACGAGTTCGGGAATCTCCAAGGTTTCTACTTTTTGAACCTGATACACGCCCCTCTCCTAGCGGGCATTTCCGGGGAAGGCAATTATTTCACGCGGTTGTGAATGGAATCGTCTCACACGAAGCTCCTGCCCGTGGAACGTGCTGGCACTGTAGTGAAGGGAGGTTTTTCACACGAAGTCACAAAGCTCACAAAGGGGGTATCCTTTTTGTTTCAATCCTTTGAGTGACCGGTTCTTGGCTCCCAAAATAAAAACTGGATTTCCTTCGTGCGCATTGTGCCTCTCGGTGAAGTAAACTTCTAAGCACTTGAAATCCAGAGGTTTCTCGCCA
>CAZKRU010000122.1:3299-7690 GCA_964555235.1 uncultured Verrucomicrobiota bacterium | reverse complement strand
CCCGTTCGGGTCCTTGATACTTCTGTTGATGACATAAGAATCGCCACTACAGTACAGCCGGAAGGAGCCGGAGGATTGCTGCAGCCCGAATGCACATCGTAACTTTGTCCTACCATGATTAAAATAGCAAATATCAGTCCTTTTCTCATATAGTCATTTCTCCTGTTTTTTATTACTTTCAAATCTATAAGTTTTATCTGGGGTTTTAAACCCGATTAAATTTCCAGATTCATCATACGAATAAAGATATTTTTTCTGACCATTACTCTCACTTCTAATTTTTCCTTTTAATTCTCCTGAAGTAAACCAATGCTTTTCCTGTCGGGCTCCATTTTTAGCTAAAATCACTTCTTCGCCACGAAAAGAATTGAAGAACCAAAACTCTTCTTCACTTCGTGAATTTTTTCTTCCGATAGCGGCATTAGCGAGAGCGTTTTCAGGATTAGGAGTGATTTTATAATTCCAGTCATTATCGGTTTTAATTAATTTTGTGGAGGGATCCCACGAAAAGAGCCGTTCAGACCCATTTTCGGAAATTTTTAATGTCGGCTCGATTTTTTGATTCACTGCGAATTCGTAGTTTTTCTGATGGCCACTAGGGAAAGTCAATTTGCTTAACGAAAAATCCATTCCTCCAATCAAATTCTGCCCACTAATAACTTGAACTCTCGGCTTCCGATCTTGCTCAAACTTGTAACTTTTTTCGCCGGTGGTAATTCCAGCCACTTGATTGGTATTGGGATTCAAATCCACCTTCAAAACAGTGCTGCCTCCTTGCTTTACCTCCATAACCCGTCCCCCTGAATACTCCAAGTTGATCGTTTTGCTTTTCGGAGTGGTGATTGAAACTAATTTTCCTTTGTGGTAGCTCAACTTCCATCCGCAATCTGCCCATGCATTGATGGTATCGCCCTGAATTTCGGCCATCCATCCACCCCCACCTTTTAGCGTCGTATCGGTTGCCTTCTCTCGAAGAAACTTTTGATTTAATCCATCAGGCTGAACCATCTGAAACCATTGATCGTCTAATTGAACGAAATGGGATTCCAGCAAGGGCATGACCCAAGATTGTCCCAGTAGGTACGAAACCGTTTCCCGACTCGATTTAAAACCGATGATCAAGGGGAATTGCAAGTCTTCCCCCAAATCCAATGTCCCGATCTGCTCCCAATAGCTTAAATAACCCTGCTCATTAACAGAATTAAAATGATTGGTCGGGATTGCCCATTTTACTCCGCAACTCCAACCTTCGGACACCAATGCAAAAAATCCGATAAGAAAGCATATTTGAAAAATACTTTTCATCGGATTTTCTAAATAAGTTCGTTTGAGTTTTACTCACCCGGAGGAGGGGGCGGTGGTGGAGGGCATGTGCCATCGTCCAAGCGAGAATCCTTTTCAGCCTTGTTACCTGTCAGAGCGTTCTCCTTGACTGGCGTCGAGTAAGCATGAGCCACCGCGAACAGAATCGAAACCAAGGTCAACCATTTCATTTTACGCATCTCAAACCTCCTTTTTCTTCTTTTAGACCCCAAAGGCCTACAGACATCTCCAATTTCTGTCAACCTTTAGGTAATACAGTCTCAAAACATTTTAAGGCTCCAGCAACACAATATTTGTTCCAGAGAGACCAAAAGAATCAATTTTATCCAAAATCACGCAGAAAATTCACCCGAACGTCTTAAACGCCATCAACTTAAAGAGAGGAAGTAACTTTTTTGAGATCTAAAGCAATACTGGCGGCTCATTCTTTTTACTCATAAAAACTCGAAATGATGGCGATGAAAGCACTGACTTCCCGAATCTCACATCCCTCTCGCGACCCATCATCCACTATTGGCCGTAAGATCGAACAAGCTTCGAACGGTGTTCGAAGTTCGTTCGAGCTCTGTTCGAAGATTTTTCCGGATGGAAATTATGACCTCAAGCGGAGCTTAGGAGAGGAGTCTGAGTGCTTTTTATCGGTCTTTCAAAAGGCTAAAAAAGCGTGAAATTAAGGCGATGACCTGTCGCGAAGAATGTGGAATCGAGGCGAATGACGGTGCCTGTAATAAGTTTTTGATGGGATTTTACAGTGAGACGCAATATGGCAAATGGCGATTGCTGTCAGGCGGATTTTTCGATTTTAATTGCCAGTGAATTTGCCAGTGAACGGATCTTCATGAGTAGCTTTCGAGTAGGTTGTAATTCTGCTTGATTACGAGTGAAAATAGGATATTTTAGCTCTGAAAATAACGGTAATTTTGTCCGAATCCCTCTCTGTCCGAAGTCCCGCAGTTGCGGGATGAGGACAGTGCGTCTCTTCCTCGCCGGAGGCGGTGGTTCGGATGGGCCACTGGGAGATGGGGGGCCAATCCCTCTCTGCGCTTTATTTTATGCGAAATTTATATTGTTCAGGATTCCAGAATTTCCCGCCCGGTCAAGCAGTTGAACCAAGGCGGCCCGTTCGGCTGCTCGTGTTTTCCGACGAATCAGAACAATGATGCCGCAGTGTGTGATTCGCTGGGCAAGCCCAAGGAAGTCATCCCGGTTACATGTGATAAGCGTATAGTTTTTTACTTGAGCATATCGGAGGACTTCTTCGTCGCTGGAGGTGACGGGCAAGACTTCTCGCAGATGGATCACCTCATGACTCATTGAATCAAGCGAGTAAGCCAGATCGTCCGGCACATCCTGATCCAACAGGAAGGTCATGCCGGGGACATTTGACGGGCGACGAGCAAGTCGATTTCACCACGGTGGTCTTCGTAGAAAGCCAGGCACTCGTAAACTTGAGATTTGGTGATTCCCGCGAGGCAAGTGCCGACCGTGTCGATGGTCTCTCCGTTTTGAAGAAGACCAATCACGTCATGCACTCCAATTCGGGTTCCCTCGATATGAGCTTTCCCATCGCGAAGACCGGGAGTCTTCACGATATAACGATAAGCGGTTGCGACCATGTAGTTAAAAATACATGTTTTTTGAGACGAATGCAAATTCCAATCATACCTCGTTTAGGGATTGTGATTTTGGATCTTGTCATGGATCGGAGCAATGTCAGGGTTTTCGCATGAGCGCAGGCCCGAAAGCGTTCGACACGATTCCCAAATGAGCCGCAGGTTACTCACCGCCCGCAAAACGAAGAGAATTGGGAATTGGATTTTTTAGAAGGAGAAAAAATAATTCGAGGAGAGACGGAGGCCCCTAGCGGAGCGCGTTTTCAAGCGGCACTTGCTGCTTTTTCGAAAGCCTAAGACTCCGATACCGTGCTCCTGCCGCCAAAAGTAGCAGCAAAAGTCCTGCAACGACATTCTCAGCTTCAGGAATTAACGCGATCGGAACCAATTCGTTTCCAATCAACTGCGCTCCGATCCCATATCCATTGAATTGAATCTGGCTCAAAACTCCTGCCGTGAGTCCGGCCGTATTCGTAAAGACTAATCGATCCGTACCACCACCCGCTAGACTGCCTGACCAATTTTGAACCGTTAAAGCACCTCCGGTGACATTGATCGACGCGAAGGTCAGAACACTCGCTCCCGTCCCCATATCAATCACCGAATTTGCGCTCATCGTTAACGCCCCAAGCGTCTCGGTAAATCCACCCGTATTAATCGTCCCCCCCGCGAGCGTCACCGTCGCTGCATTATTCACGCGATTCGTAATTCCTGCACCTCCCCCTAAGAGAAGGGTTCCGCCTGAATTAATCGTGACATTCGAAGTGCTTTGCAGTGAGTTCGTAACATTGACTGCCAGCGTTCCTGCATTGATCGTCGTTGCCCCCGTAAAGGTATTGGCCCCCGTCAAACTCCACGTTCCCGTTCCATTCTTCGTTACCGCTCCTGCGCCACTAATAATACTGGAGCTCGTTGTCGAACTGTTGTCCCCACCCGTTTTAAGATGCCCACCGGTTCCCAGAACAATGTTCCCCGACCCGGCAACGGAGCCGACGGTTTCTGTTCGCGCATTCAAATTAAAACGTCCGTCACTATTAATCATCACCGCTGAAGTATCTGAAATGACTTCGTTCTGGAGATTCTGAAGCGTGGCACTGTTGGCAGCTCCCACGCCATCTCCGATTACCACATTCCCTACAATTGAACTATTCTGATTCGCTGTTCCATTGAGCGTCAGTGTTCCATTCTGAATCGTCGTGGTTCCTGTATAAGTGTTATTTTGAGTACCATAGGCCACCGTTCCGGTACCGGATTTGATTACTCCCCCCGTTCCACTGATAATGGAATTTTCCGTAATCGTTCCGGTATTGGCATTCAACGTTAAGGTTGAAGCTCCCAAATTAATCCCACCGGTCGAGAGGGTCAAAGTTCCCGCAGTCGAAGTTATTGTCGAATCGGAACCGAGGGAAATAGCCCCTTGATACGTGTTATTTCCTGAGAGATTTTGGAGGGCCC
>CAZKRU010000122.1:0-3199 GCA_964555235.1 uncultured Verrucomicrobiota bacterium | reverse complement strand
CTCAATCGAAGCGTTCCCCCGCTGTTGACCACCGTCCCCCCAGCCGTCGAACCCAAGGCCGTCGCATTCGTTGCACTCAAAATTCCGTTATTAATCGTCGTCGTTCCGCTGTAGGTATTCGCTCCAGAAACTGTCGTCGTTCCCGTTCCCGTCTTAATGATATTTCCCGTTCCGGACATCACCTTGCTGTCCGTAATGGCTCCTGCTCCATCAAACGTCAGGGTATTACTTCCCAAAGCGAGGGCTCCCGTCGAAAGCGTCAAAGTTCCTGCTGTTGAAGTAATCGCCGAATCAGAACCGAGAGTGATCGCCCCCTGATATGTGTTTGTTCCGGAAAGATTTTGTAATGCCCCCAAGCCTGTGTAGCCCGTTCCGTTCAACGTCAGCGCCTCTGCTCCAATCGTGATGTTGTTACTCAAACGAAGGGTTCCACCATTATTCACCGTCGTCCCACCCGCCGTCGTTCCCAAGGCCGTCGCCGTCGTGGCACTCAAAATTCCGTTATTAATCGTCGTTGCCCCGGAGTACGTATTGGCACCGCTCACCGTCCATGTTCCTGTTCCGTTTTTCGTCACCGCGCCAGTACCACTCATGATACTGGTGCTGGTGGTTGAGTTGTTATTTCCACCGGTGATAAGCTGTCCAGCTCCCAAAACAATATTTCCCGACCCCGCAACGGAACCGACCGTTTCCGTCATTCCATTCAAGTTAAAGCGACCATCGGCAGCCAGCGTGACCGCCGCCGTATTGGCAATCACTTCATTCTGTAAATTTTGAAGCGTCGCGCTATTGGCGGCTCCAACGCCATCTCCAATCACCACATTCCCGAGAATCGAGCTGTTTTGATTGGCGGTCCCATTGAGCGTCAATGTTCCATCATTAATCGTCGTAGTCCCCGTATAAGTATTGTTTTGGGTTCCGTAAGCCAGAATTCCGGTTCCACTCTTAATGACGTTTCCTGTTCCGCTAATCACGGAGTTTTCCGTAATCGTCCCGGTGCTGGCATTGAAGGTTAAAGTCGAAGCTCCCAAATTGATTCCACCGGTCGAGAGGGTCAGAGTTCCCGCAGTCGAAGTAATCGTTGAATTGGAGCCGAGGGAAATAGCCCCTTGATACGTGTTATTTCCTGAGAGATTTTGGAGGGCCCCTAAGCTGGTATAACCGGTTCCGTTCAATGTCAGTGCCTCTGCTCCAATCGTGATATTGTTACTCAATCGAAGCGTTCCCCCGCTGTTGACCACCGTCCCCCCAGCCGTCGAACCCAAGGCCGTCGCATTCGTTGCACTCAAAATTCCGTTATTAATCGTCGTCGTTCCGCTGTAGGTATTCGCTCCAGAAACTGTCGTCGTTCCCGTTCCCGTCTTAATGATATTTCCCGTTCCGGACATCACCTTGCTGTCCGTAATGGCACCAGCTCCATCAAACGTCAGAGTATTACTTCCTAAAGAGAGCGCTCCCGTCGAAAGGGTCAATGTTCCTGCCGTCGATGTAATCGTCGAATTTGAACCGAGCGTAATTGCCCCCTGATACGTGTTTGTTCCGGAAAGATTTTGCAATGCCCCCAAGCCCGTGTAGCCCGTTCCGTTCAAGGTTAGCGCCTCGGCTCCAATCGTACGATTCGCGCTCAATCGAAGCGTTCCCCCGCTGTTGACCACCGTCCCCCCAGCCGTCGAACCCAAGGCCGCATTGCTCGTTGCACTTAAAATTCCATCATTGATCGTCGTCACACCCGTATAGGTATTCGTGCCAGACATGGTAAGGATGTGAGTGCCCGATTTCGTAATTCCACCTGCTCCACTGATCACTCCGCTCAGTGTGACGCCCCCCGTTCCGGTTCCATTGGCCAAGATCGTTGTGTTAAGATTAATCGGGGTACTGAGGGTTGCCGCGAAAGTTGAATTTTGAGTCAATGCCGCCCCCGCTCCATCAAAACGAATCTGATTTCCACTCACCGTCCAGGCCGCCGCCATCGCTGCATTAAAAATCATCTCATTGAGAATAAACGGCGTCGCAATATTTTGCACATTTGTCGGTCGGACGCTTCCCGTAAAAACAATATCCGTCGTATTCGCAGAGACCGGAACCCCATCTGGATTCCAATTAGCAGCCGTCGCCCAATTCGTATTGGCCCCGCCTCCATCCCACGTATAAACCGCCCCGATTCCAGAAGAACAAGGGATTGTCATCAACGCAATAAAAAAGGCCCAATTACGCACAAGAATATTCTAGCAAAAGAGAAGGTAATTACCAATATTTATTTGCTTTAAATCTCACTCCTTCAATCAGTAGCAAAAATTAAGTCCTAAAAAATTTAATCACCCTCTAGCAATCCCCCAAAAAACTCCCCGGCTGCTTTTAGAAGAGAGCATCTCATGAATCCCATAAGATCCTCTTAACCAACGTGCTGCGAACGCTGCTTCTCGCTTCTGAAGACCAGGAATTTAGGAATTTTTCCCGCGAAACACGCGAAACCGACGAAAAGAAAGAATTCTATAGGGATGAGGCATCACCAGAATTGAAGGTTGGAATCTGTCGGCCAACCCTCTAATCTCTCCGGAGATGCTCGAATGGCTTCAACATCCCGACCGCTTTCTGCTCGACTCCCCGGCAGCACGACTCTTCTTGATCATTGCCCTCGGCTATTTTTTGGGTGAGCTCAAACTCTTCGGACAATTTCGCCTCGGAGTCGTCGCCGTTTTATTTGTTGGACTCGGATTCGGGGCATTCCAGCAGCAATGGCTCCTCCCCTCAGAATTTCAAACGCTCGGATTGATTCTCTTTCTCTATTGTTTTGGACTCGCGTCGGGACCGGGCTTTGTCCGGGCCTTTCGGAAAACGGGTCTTCAATGGAATCTCTGTTTATTGGTGGGCATCATGACCCCCTTTCTTCTGACCTGGTATTGGATTCCGCGCTCGGGACTCGATCGGGAACTCATCATCGGTGTTTTTTGCGGATCCCTCACCAACACCCCGGCGTTGGGAGCGGTGACCGAGAGCTTGGAGCGAGCCGGAAATCACCAAGCCGCGCTCCAAAGTGTCGTCGGTTACGGCATTGCGTATCCGATGGGAATTCTCGTCACGCTCATCCTCCTCACCTTTCGAAGCTGGAAACAGAGCAGCGCCGTGGAACGCCTTGCGGATCGCCCACATCCGATCTCCGGAGTCACCTTTCGCGTCGAACATCTTCGTCCGGACGGTA
>CAZKRU010000121.1:0-7971 GCA_964555235.1 uncultured Verrucomicrobiota bacterium | reverse complement strand
AATCCTGTTCTCACCACTCATTGCCCCATGGAACAGGGGCTGAGGCTTTGTGTGAAACCATCCGCCGCATCAACTCTTCGCTAATGCTTGGGGAATCAAATCTTCAAAACAAAACGCGGCTCGACTTTTTTGCAATGAACGCTTCACTAGGCGATCCTTTATGCAAACTAGTGTTGATCTTGCCTCACTTTCTCTGAAAAGATTTGTTTCTGTCGAGGAGTCTACGGCTGCATCCAAGTTCAAGAATCGCTTTGGGAGCATTGAGCTCTATCGCAACCTTCCGCATCGCTATCAGATGGCCTGGATGGAGAGTTTTGCAGAGAGAGGATTCGATCATGCTTATTACGAGCTCCTGCATCGCGCGCTCGACTCACAGTTTGAGCATTACTATTTGGTACTCAAAAAATCGACCGGCAAGGTCTTGGTTCAGCCCGTATTTGTCGTGCGCCAGAATATCCTGGCAGGACTTCCTGCTTTTTTTCGAAACGCCATGGAGCGATCGGTTTGTCGATGGCTTCCGGATCTTTTTGAAACGAAGACGCTGATGATCGGATGCTCGGCAGGCGAGGGAGGATTGGCTGGAAAAGGAAAACACCTCCGTTGGGTCGCGCGGATTTTGAACGAGTCACTTTCTGAGATTGCACGCTCGCTGAAGGCCTCCCTGGTGGTCATGAAGGATTTTCCCTCGCGTTACCGCGCCCCCTTAAAATTTTATACCAACCGTGGAGGCTTTGTGCGGATTCCGAGTTTCCCCGCCTCGAAAATCGACCTTCATTTCCAGGATTTTGATGATTACATGGCGAAAACGTTAAGTCACAAGACCCGGAAAAATTTGCGTCAAAAATTCCGGGATGCCTCGCGCATCGGAACGTTTGAAATGGAAGTTTTGACCGATTTCACACCAGTCATTGACGAAATTGAACCGCTTTATCGTCAAACCTTGGGGAGATCGCGTTATCAATTTGAAATTTTGAATCGAGAGTTCTTTCTGGGTCTTGGAAAGTCGTTGGAAGGGAAGGGACGCTTTTTCGTTTGGAGACACGAAGGGAGAATTGTTGCCTTTACCATCTGCGTTTTGGATGGGGACGTATTGAAGGATTGCTACATCGGAATGGATTATTCGATTGCCTTGGATGCGCATCTTTATTTTGTGACCCTTCGGGATATTTTTACGTGGATCATCCGGAATCGAGTTCGACAGTATTATAGTGGGCCTTTGAATTATTCGCCCAAACTGCATTTGAAATTGGCATTGGCGCCTTTGGACCTTTATGTTCGACACGTCAATCCGCTGATCAACTCGGTGCTTCCGTGGATTCTTCCGTTTTTGGAGCCGACCCGCTACGATGAGTCTCTGCCAAAGTTTCCGAATTATCGCGAGTTGAAATAACTCGCATGACCTCTCCGGAAGTTTCCCCAAAAAGTGTGACTTCACCGCTTCCCTATGGAGGAGTGATTGCATGCGCGCTCTGCGTAACCGCCTCCGAAGTTTTTATGAAAAAGGGAGCGGATGCCGTCGTGCAAGTTCCCTCATTTCTTCAAGGACTTGGCATTTCGGGACTGACCTCCGGATGGGTTTGGGTCGGGGTTCTTTTTTATCTTTTAAGTTTTGTCTTTTGGTTGAAGGTGCTCCGTCTCCTTCCGCTGAACGTTGCCTTTAATCTGGTGAACATCGAACACGTTTTTGTTCCGCTCGCCAGTGCGCTCTTTTTAGGGGAATCGATCACCCTCGGGAGATGGATCGGAATTGCTCTGGTTCTCGCCGGAGTCCTGGTCATTGCCAAACCGTTGCATCAGGTCGAGGATCGCGTATGAAACCGCTCTTTTGGATTCTATTACTCCTCTCCCAAATAGCTTTGGTGGGGGGACAGATTTTTCTCAAACACGCGATGAATGAAACCGTCGGAGAGTCCGTTCAGAAGAAGAAAGTCGCCACGTCATTTGCCTGCGGCATTGGACTCATGACTCTCTGGTTTTTTCTCTGGCTCGGACTCATGCCGATGGCCGATCTCAGTTTTCTTTATCCTTTCGAAGCCTTGAGCCCGCTTCTCCTCGCCTTTGGAGCGAGTCTGGTGTTGAAAGAAAAAATGACGCCGCGTCTTTGGATCGGAGTTCTGTTAATCGTGAGCGGCCTGTTAGTGGTGGCACTCAGTGGTGAGTGACGACCAGAGGGCTCGAACGGTTTGATTATTTTGCGCCGCCGCTTTTTTCTCAATCTCAGGATCCAGTTTGGGATGATCCAAGGTGGCGATGAGACGTTGTCCCCACCGGGCATACTGCTGAGAGGAGTAACCCCCACAGAGATCACCTCCGATGAGGCGCGTATGAGAGCGAATTTCTTCAATTGCCCAAGTTAAATCAGAAACCGCAAAGAGCCCTTGTTCCCAGTTGGTCGTGACTTCGCTCGTGGCGAGGCAATCCATGTCGATGGTGAGATAAACGGACCGTCCGGACCAAAGACGAAGGGATTCTGTGAAACGTTGACGCCAGTCGGAACGATTAATTCCTTCGCCGTACGGGAGGGGGGCATTCCCGTAGCGTTCCTTCCAATAATAAACCTGAAGTCGTTTGGTTTGAAGTGCCGCACGATTTGCAAAAAGACGATGTGGCCAGCGGAGTTCAAAATTTCCGCATCCCCAAACCATTGCGACTTCGACAAGAGAAGATTCCAAGGCACGATTAATCCATCCGCCACAGCCCCATCTCGGCGGGCGAATGTCCCAGTCCGGATGATTATCAAAAGAGAGGATTGAAATTTTTTCAGATTGGGGTTCTGAAAAAAGAGCGGAGAGATGATGGAAATCTCCGGAGCCATAGAGCGTGAACGGCTTTCGATGAGGAGGAATTAGCTCTTTGAATTTTTTGATGAGGGAGGAGGGGGCCGAGAAGCGCAGCGCGGGGCCCCATTCCTGAAGCGGGACGGACGGAATTCCAAGTTCCTGTGCGACGCCGGTCATGCTGCCATCGAGATCAAAGTGAACCTGCTGCATGTGTGGATACTTTTTGCGGAGTGATGGAGCAAAAGGCAAGGGAAGAAAATTATCGGACTCACCAATCCAAGATCCATTTTTCTGAGGAGAGCAGGAATCCAGGAAATTTTCAAATTCACCGTTTGGTTTCGACATTGCTCGACCACCCAATTCTCCTGCTTTCCTTCCTCAGAGCAATCGTCGACTCACTTCTGTCCAAAACAAACCTCGATCTTTGAGGAGGAGCCAGGTAGGGGGATTGAAATCCGAAAGGAGAATGCGTTTCCCGCGAAATACGCGAAACACGCCAAAGGGGAAGCATCCTGTCCGCGAATCTCGCCAATCACCGCGAATTGAATTTGAGAATGGGAGGGGAGTTGGAGGCGTCGTCCTACGGACGTCTTTTCATGGACTCGATCCACGGGCTCAAACGAGTTTGAGTCCGATGGATCGATCCTGAAAAGGGCTCCAAGGAGCCCGCCTCCAACTTGGGATTCGTACGTTTCGCGGCTTTCGCGTGTTTCGCGGGCAAAAATTCCTGCATTCCTCACTTCCTGCTTTCTTTAGGAAAATCCTTTCTTTGCGAGAGAGCTATTTTTTTTGTTTTGGACACCAATGTCGTAGACTCATGCTTGCCAGTGGGGAGAGAATTCGGCATGAAAATGGGTAGGAGGTTCTCATGCTCAACGAGATTCAACGCAAAGCGCAGGAACAGTTTGATCGGCAGAGTCACCGTTATGGGCGGGGGCATATTCTCGAAAATACATCCGATGTAGAAGCGGCGTTGCAACGGATAGCCCTTCCTGAAAGTGCTAGCGTTCTGGATGTGGCGACCGGAGGAGGACACACGGGGCTTTTGTTGGCATCACGAGGACATCGGGTGATATTGGCGGATTTATCGCACTCGATGTTGGAACGTGCCGGGGTAAAAGCCAAGGAGCGTGGTTTGACGGTTGAGTTAAAACAACATGCTGCGGAAGAGTTCCCATATCCGTCTGGGAGTTTTGATCTGGTGAGCTGTCGTGTGGCGGCACATCATTTTAGTGATCCGATTGCTTTTGTTCGTGAGACCGCGCGTGTTTTAAAGCCGGGGGGAAGTTTTCTTTTAATCGACGGGAGTTTTCCGGATGGAGAGCCGGAGGCGGAGGAATGGATTCATCAGGTTGAGAAATTCCGCGATCCGAGTCATCACCGTTTTTTGGCCCCCGCTCGTTGGAGTGAGATCTGTCAAGCAGAAGGGCTTTCTGTCGAATATTCCGCATTGGATCCGCTCTTACAGCCGGATTTGGAGTGGTACTTTGAAACGGCTGCGACCTCGCCGGAAAATCGAAAAGCGGTGCTGGATCTGGTCGCAAAGATCCCCGCATCCGCCCGGCGGGTCTTTCAATTGAAAGAATCCGAAGGAAAAATCACCTGGGTCTGGTCACGACTGACGTTGATTGCAAAACGGTAGCCGCGTTTTGTTGAATCAGGAACTCACGAACTCAGGAATTACTTCTGCCGGATTTGACGCAGAAGTTCGATGGCGGCGACTTGAATGGCTTCGGTGAGGGAGGGGTGGGGGACGATGCTGTCGGCAAGATGTTCCAGCGTTGCACCCATGCGAAGCATCAGGGTGAGGGTGCCGATCAGTTCGGTCGCTTGAACGCCGATGATCATTCCTCCGAGGATGCGATGAGTTTTCGAGTCGGCAATCAATTTGACAAATCCCTCGGTCTCTCCCATGGCGACGGAGCGGCCAATTTGACGGAAGGGAATTCGAATGACTGCGGTTTCGTGCCCAACCGCTTGGGCAGAAGTTTCGGAATGGCCGACCGCGGTAATTTCCGGATTCGTATAAACGCAGTAGGGAACCTGTCGAAAATCCAAACGTTGATCTTCACCAAACGCATTGGCAACGGCGACTCGTGCTTGTGCCATGGCGGAGTGAGCGAGAGGATTGAGTCCATTGACGTCGCCAATGGCGAAGATTCCGGGAGAAGTGGTTTTAAGATGATGATCAACCATGATGGCGCGATCATATTGAACGCCCGCTTCGTCGAGACCGAGCTCTTCGAGATTGGGAGTACGACCCACTGCGATCAGGACCGCGTCGAATTCTCGAGACTTTCCACCCAGGGTGACCTGAGCCAGATGATTCTCCACCGTCGCCTTTTCCATCGTTTGCCCCAGGAGGATTTCAATTCCCCGCAGCTTGAATTGTCGTTCCAAAAATTCGCCCGCTTCAAATTCCATTCCTGGGAGGAGACGGTTTTTGGCTTCGACGATCGTGACTTCGGAACCGAGGGAGGCATAGATTCCACCCAGCTCGCACCCGATATATCCTCCCCCGACGACGAGTAGTCGCTTCGGGAGTTTCGTGCGATGAACAAAATGGGTACTGGTCCCAATCACGGTTCCATCGATCTTGATTCCTTGCAGTAATGCAGGACGAGAGCCGGTGGCGATCAAAACATGTTCCGCTTGGAGGATCTCCTCCTGTTGGTTTTTGACGATCGCAACTTTGCCATCACCGAGTAGGCGCGCGGCACCACGCAGCAGAGTGATGTTTTTGTGTTTAAGGATCGATTGATCGGTTTCCAATACGAGCTTGGAAATGATATTGCGTTGGCGAGAGATCCATTCGCCGAGCAACGGCGGGCTATTGACGGTACGGAGTCCATAGTCTTGGGAGTGACTGACGTGATGCCACATTTTTTCGCTGGCCACGAGACTTTTGACCGGGATGCACCCTTCGTGAAGACTGACCCCTCCGACATCAGCCCGTTCGATTAATGCCACTTGGACGTTCAGTTCTGAGGCTTCAATCGCCGCGGTAATTCCGGCGGCTCCGGCTCCGAGAATGGCAACATCGTATTTTTTCATTTTGGGGATCCTTGAGACAATTCATCGGCACGCTTACTCGCGGCTTTTACTGCGGACTGAACGGTTTTTTCAAAAGCGCCCGCTTCCAATGCGGCACATCCGGCGAACGTGGTTCCTCCGGGACTTTTCACCTGCGCGGCCAGTGCAAGCGGGGATTCCCCCGTGGAATCTACCAAGGCAGTAGAACCTCGGAGCGTTTGAATGGCGAGGAGTCGTGCGGTTTCCGGACTCAGTCCTTCGGTGATTCCTCCATCAATCAGTGCATTCAAAAAGTGAAAACAATAAGCGGGGCCGCTACCACTGAGAGCGGTGACGGCATTGATTTGATTTTCGGGGACCTCAACGGTCTTTCCAACCGAGGTAAGAATTTTTTGAATCAGGGTCCGGTCGTCGGAAGTGGCACGGGATCCGGAGCAGAATGCACTCATTCCTTCACCAACGAGCGAGGGGGTATTGGGCATGGCGCGAACGACTCGGGCTCCAGACCCAAGCCAGGATTCGAGTTGAGCGAGTGAAATTCCAGCAGCGACGGAGAGAAAAAGTTTTCCGGGAGCGACGGAGGCCAGCGAAGGAAGAATTTCTGCCATCTGTTGGGGTTTGATCGCCAAAAGGATGATTTCCGAGGACTGAACAAGCTGAACCGGATCGGAAGTCCATTGCGGAGTGGCGGGGGCGAATGCCGCAAGAAAACGATTGCGAGAAGTCTCAGAACGGGCGCAAGCCGTTAAATCCGCAGGGGTCAGAAGCTGGTTGCGGAGCAAGCCGAGCGCTAGCGCCGTTCCCATTTTTCCCGCTCCAAGAATTCCGAGTTTCATCAAATCCATTCAATCGCTTTGCTGGGAAAACTCAAGCATCCAGAATTTAAGCGTTTCCACGAAATGACACGAGATGCAAACCGTTTTTCGCGCAGAGAGCGCCGAGGCCGCTGAGAAATCTTTTTTTACCCTCAGCGAGCACGGCGGTTGTGCCCGCCTTTGCCCCCGCACCAAACCAATCAGGCCTCCGGCTTGGGAGTTTTTTCTTTCAGAAGGGTTTTCTGCGCGAGAATATAATAATAAGCATTCTGCTTGAAGGACGATACGAGTGAATCCGGCGATCATCCGAGCAGGAGGATTTGAGCGAGAAGGATTTTGCAGACGAGGGCGAGCGGATAGACGGTGGCATAGGCGAGGTGAAGCGGCCCCTGATCGGTGCGCTCCTCCGCAAACGCAAGTGCAGCAGGTTGGGTTTGGAATCCGGCGCTTAATCCCAAAATCGTTGCCGCCGTTCGAATTCCTGCAATCCGTGCGGTGAGCCAGAGAGTGAGATGTCCTGCCAGCGGAAGGACGATTGCGGCGAGAATCAACGGGGGCGCATTCTCTTTTAAAGCGGGAAGGAGTCCGGCGCCTGCTTTGAGTCCCACGCAGGCGAGAAAGAGAAGAATTCCAAAATGCCGGAGTGCGAGATTGGTGGTAATTGGTAAATTCCAAAGCATCGGGCCACTCCGTCCGATCGCACCCAAAACCAACCCCGCAACCAGCGGACCGCCCGCGGCTCCTAATCGCAGCGGCTCCGAGACCCCCGGAACAGGAATCGGAATCTGGCCCAGCACGAGTCCCAGAATAATTCCAACCGCAAAGGTCAAAAATCCGGCTTCGCTCATCGATTGGACCGAATTTCCAAAAAGCTCCCGAATTTTCGGCTCCTGCTCTTTGTAGGAGAGGACTCGGACGCGATCACCGAGCTGGAGTATGGTCTGCTCACGCACCGAGAGATCAATATCCGCCCGTCTCACCCGGGTGACGAGGGCTCCTTGTGATTCTAAATTCAACTCGCCGATGCTTTTTCCAGCAAGGGCTGGATTGGTAAGAAAATACCGGTGAACTTCAAAGGCTTCAAAATTATTCTGGATTTGAGTTGCTGCCCGAGGGCCAACTTTTTGGGTGAATGCAGCTTCATGGGAATCTTTAATCACTGCGACAATCAGGGAACCGATTGGGAGGAGAGTGTTTTTGGTGACCAATTGCACCGGCTCATTGAGAAGTTGATATCGCGTTAAGAGGCGACCCGTCTCTGCGGCGAGCGAATCCGTATCCCATGGAGTACCGTCCGGACGAAGATGTTCGACGCGAAAGGTGACTCCGGAGATCGGATGTGG
>CAZKRU010000120.1:0-8110 GCA_964555235.1 uncultured Verrucomicrobiota bacterium | reverse complement strand
ATTTTTTAAATCCCATCACCTTCACTTAAAAGTACCCTTTTTGCAGAGGTCTCTACGTATTTAACGTAATGTCAGAGGGAGTTTATTTTTAAGAATAACCCCTAGTCTTGAGGATTCGTTCTTGTTTTCACTCAGTTGCTACGGTAGGAAGAAATCGCTTTTTAAAAAGGAGAATCTCATATGCTCGATTGGTTATCTATTGGTTTGATGGCGGGTGCGGTCTTGGTTGTAATTGTTGTTTTGTTTCTCGTGATGAGAATCTGGTTTGCCTATGCGTATCGCAAGGTGGATCAAGGTCAGGCCTTGGTTCGTAACGGAGTAGGCGGGACCAAGGTCTCTTTTTCAGGAATGGTGGTATTTCCTGCATTCCATGTTTTGGAAATCATGGATATTTCGGTGAAACGAGTGGAAATCGACCGTCACGGCCCCACCGGGTTGATCTGTCGTGATAATCTTCGTGCGGATATCAAGGTTGCCTTTTTTGTCCGAGTCAATAACACGCTGGAAGACGTCAGTCGCGTGGCTCAAACGATCGGTTGCGTTCGGGCCTCTGACCTCAAGGCGCTCATCGAGCTTTTTGATGCCAAATTTTCAGAAGCACTCAAGACGATTGGTCGCCAATTCGATTTCGTGGAACTCTATAACTCGAGAGAAAAATTTAAAAAAGAGCTTCTCCTTGTCATTGGCACGGACTTGAACGGTTATACGCTGGACGATGCCGCGATTGATTATCTTGAACAAACCAAGCTCGAGTTGCTGGACCCGGAAAACATTTTGGATTCCGAGGGGATCAAGAAAATTACCGAACAAACCGCTCAGCAAAAGGTTTTGACCAATCAAATCAATTGCGATCGCGAAAGAACGATCACGCAACAGAACGTGCAAACACGCGAGTCCGTTCTGGAATTAGAGCGGCAGCTGGCGGAAGCCGAGCAAAAGCAACTGAGGGAAATTGCTTCGATCAAAGCGCGCGAAGAGTCTGAAACGGCAAAAGTTCAGCAACAGGAACGACTCAAATCAGAGCAGGCCCGAATTGCAACAGAAGAGGAACTCAAGGTCGCCGAGGAAAACATGCAACGCCAGATTCTCGTGGCCCTCCGTAACAAGGAGCGGACCGATGCCGTTGAAAAAGAACGGGTCGAAAAAGATCGTCTGCTTGAGGTGAACGAACGTGAGCGTGTGGTGACCCTGGCTCAAATCGAAAAACAGAAAGTGGTGGAGACGGAACAAAAGGCAATTCAAGAAGTGATCCGGGATCGCGTCATGGTAGAAAAAACGGTGGTCATCGAACAGGAACGCATCAAGGATACGGAAGCTTTTGCCGAGGCCGATCGTTCTCGGAAGGTGCTTGTGACGAAGGCAGAAGCCGAGGCGGATGCGATGCTGGTCAAGGAGATCAAATCGGCGGAAGCAGCCAAAAAATCTTCCGAAATGCATGCCCTTCAGGAAGTGATTGAAGCGCAGGCCCATAAAGATGCTGCGGCTTTGACGGCGGCAGGTAAAAAACAACTTGCTGAAGCAATCACTGCGGAATGTGCTGCCCCTGGACTTGCGGAAGCACAAGTCATGGAGGCCAAAGCGAAGTCGCTTCGCGAACAAGGAACGGCGGAAGCGGAAGTTTCCCGCGCGAAGGCTCAAGCGGATGCGGAAGGAATCACCCGTAAGGCGGAGGCGATGAAGCTGTTTGACGGTGTCGGCCGAGATCACGAGGAATTCAAGCTGCGTCTCAATCAATCCAAGGAAATTTCGCTTGCTGAAATTCATAACCGCAAGGAGATCGCGGAACAACAGGCTATTGTCATGGGAGCTGCGCTCAAAACGGCCAAGATCGAGATCGTGGGTGGAGAAACTCAATTCTTTGATCGGATTGTCAACGCGGTCGGGGGTGGAAAAGCGGTGGATCGTTTCGTGAACAATAGCGAGGTTCTTAGCGGCATTAATCAGACGTTCTTTAATTCCGATCCGGATTATTTCCGCGAGCAAATGAAAAAGTTCATTGATCAATTTGGAATGACCACGGAGGATTTGAAAAATCTCACCATTTCCGGGGCCATCACCCAAATGATCGCGCTCGCTCCCGATGCAGAGCAGCGCTCGACCCTTCAAGGATTGAGTGCTGTGGGAGAGAAGCTCGGATTGCTGAAGAAAAAAATCGCGGATTTTACCAAAGCGTAACGGCCGAATCGCCTCGCACGGACCTCACTTATGAGTCAGGCGCTGGAAACCGGCACTTACGAAATCATCCGCGAACGGCTCAACGCGCGCGCTCAGGAGTTACAGTTAAAACTGGACCAACTGAACACGGCGCGTAAGGAGACCTTTGGCACGATAGAGTTTTCCCTCCAGGGAAGTGATCGGGTCACGACCCCGCACAACTGTATTCCACGGGACATGGTGGCGATTGGGCCGAATACATTTCTCTTCGGTTATAATGTCAATTTTGGATTGAAGACTGAGACACAGCTTGAAGATGTCTTTTCCTTCTACGAATATCGTGACAATACCTTTCATCTGCTCTCGGTTGATGCGCTGCGGCAGGGCGAGTTTGAGGCGGATTTCAAAAATCTCTACAAGTATTACAAACAAACGACCCTGAGTAAATTTCGAATCGACGGTCCCCATCTTTTCATGGCGTTTCAGGTGGGAAAAAGTGTTACGGACCTGAAGACCTTCAAATGGGTGCTAGAGGAGGGGAAGCTTACTTATTTGGGGAATCGTTTCGATCATGAGTTAAAGTTTCCTCCTCTCCACGAATTTGAATGGAAGCGGGCCACTCGTGATGATTTTTGCTCGGGAAAGCATCCCCACGTTTCGATCGAAGACATGGTCTTCGTGGAGACGATTGGCGGTGATCTGACCATCAAGGTGGAGGATAACACGGAGACTGGATCAGGTATTTACAGTGAACCGGTTGAAAAACGCGATCAGACTTTGGATGATGCGGAGATCATTTATTCTCGTCTTGAGCATCTCGTCATCCTGAAAATCCGTCCTTATCAAGAGAAAGACTACCGTTATTTTGTTTTTAATTCAAAAACAGCACAGGTCGTCCGGATGGATGCTATCGGTTTTTCCTGTGCGCTGCTTCCGGAAGATCAAGGGTTGATCTTCCCGGGGGGGATCTATCTTGCCACCGGGACGTATAAATTATTCGAAGGCGATTTCGCCGACATGATTTTTTCCCGTCGGATCGATGCTCCCAATGGGGAGGACTCGCTTTATGTTTTTTACAATCGCACCTTGGGCACCTATGCGCATTTCTCCTACAATCGAATCGCACAAGAAGTGATTCCTCCCCATCTCTGCCATGGTTACTCTCTTTTTCCTGAGGGACAGATGGTCCTTTTTCGTGCGGAGCGCGAGCCCCAAAAGCACCACACCGTTCAACTCTGGCAGACTCCGTATCTGGGGCGAAATGTCATCCTTGAATCCAAAAACGACTCTTTTCTCTCCAAGCTGGGGAACTCCACCGTGGTTGCGGCGTTGGCGGAGTGTCACGAGATTTTGCATCTACTTCGACGGGATGATTCCTTTGGAAATCTTTATGTCGATCTGGTGCGCCGCTGTGCCGCCGTGGGCGATTCGTATTTCTGGCTGAAGAACTCCGATGCTTTTGAGATTCAGACAACCCTGGCAGAAATCAAGACGGCGGCAGGGACTGCTCTGGATGAATTTGAAAAAGTTCGGGCGATCAAGAAAGCGACTCAGACGGAAATCGAGAAAGTGGAGGGAGAAACCACCGCTCGCATCAAGGCGATTGATTATCATCAACTGACTTCCATTGATCTGTTTGTCGAGCATCTGGCGGCCTTGCGTGGGCTGCGCGGTCGGATCATTTCACTGAAAGATTTGCGATATACGGATCTTTCCCGAATCACCAAGTTGGAAGAGGAAGTCACTTCTCACAGCGCCAAGCTTTCTGAATTAAGCGTTCAGTTTTTGCTTCAAGCGGAGGCATTAGCCCCCTACCAATCTCGTATCACGGCTCAACGCGATCGCGTTCCTCAATTAGCGAAAGCCAGTGAGGCGAATGAGCTGGAAAAAGAAGCGAATGAGACCGGACAACAATTGGAGATGCTGATCGAAGTCGTCTCCACTCTCAAAATCGAGGACGCGACCCAGACCACGGATATTATTGCCAGCATTTCCGCCCTTTATGGTTCGCTAAATCAAGTGCGAGCCGCGTTGAAAAACCGGAAGCGGGAATTGCAGGGAACGGAAAGCGCCGCTCAATTTGTTGCGCAGATTAAACTGTTGGAGCAATCCACGACCAATTTTCTCGACTTGGCCGACTCTGCCAAAAAATGTGATGAATTTTTGAGTCGCATCACGTTGCAACTCGAGGAACTCGAAGGGAAGTACGGCGATTTCGACGAATACATCACTCAACTCACCGCGAAGCGTGAGGAGATTTATTCCGCCTTTGAAGCGCGTAAAGTGCAGTTGAATGAAGCGCGGGGGAGGAAAGCGTCCACGCTGGCGTCCTCAGCGGATCGCCTCCTCAAAACCATTCGAAATCGCGCGGATAGCCTCAAAACCCTCGATGAAATTCATGGCTACTTCGCCAGTGATCTCATGGTGGCTAAGGTGCGGGATACTATTGATCAGTTGTTGGAGATGGGGGAAACGGTCAAGGGCGATGAAATCCAAAGTCGTCTGAAAACGGCTCGTGAGGATGCCGTTCGACAACTCAAGGACCGCCTCGACCTTTTTGCCGAGGGCGAAAATCTCATTCAACTCGGGGGGCATAAATTTACGGTTAATACTCAGCCTTTGGATCTGGTGGTGGTTCCTCGCGACAATGCGCTGGTACTACACATCAGTGGGACCAATTTCTTTGAGCCGATGGGAGGCCCGGAACTGGAGGCGTTACAGGATGTCTGGAACTTGGAATTCACTTCCGAGAGTGACCGTGTTTATCGGGCCGAGTTTCTGGCGTATTCCCTGCTGCAAGCATTGGAAAAAGAGGGGCGTCTCACCGAAGCATTGACGTGGGACAGCGCCACTTGTTTGGAGCAGGTGCGGACCTTCATGGCACCTCGTTATCAGGAAGGGTATGTGAAAGGGGTCCATGACGCTGATGCCGCTGCACTTTTGGCAACGCTTCTGACCTTGCATCAACGATTGGAAACGCTGCGATTCCCTCCACCTGTTCGTGCTCTGGCTCGACTTGCGTGGGGATCCGGGGAGCCCGCCCGTCGGGAGTCTTTGGCCGTACAACTTGCGAGTCTGGGACGTGCCGCCACCTTATTTCAAGTTCCCAAACAAGCGATCGGTGTTCTTGCTGAATTGCAAATGCTTGTGGAATCGGCTCAAAAAACTTTCCCGGGCTTTGAAGGGGTTCTCATTTCGGAAGTATCGGCTTATCTGTTTGCCGAGCTTACTCAACGCGCCAATCTTCGCATCAGTCGCGAAGCCTTTGATCTTGCTACGGGATTTACAGAACATCTCCGTCAACAACGCGCTTGGGACGAGCTAGAGACGGCGCGGCGCAAGTTGAAGGCCAATCCGGGAGCGGATTATGCGTTAATCCATCAATGGACGTTGGCTTATCACCGGGGCATCGCCTCTTCTATTCCCTTGGTGTTTACCATCGAAACGGCGGTTCTACTTTTTCATGGCACCCTGGAACGCTCGGATCTCCACGAAGCCTCGCCTGCGGCGACGGTGGAGAGCCTTGCGGGAACTCATGCCCGTCTCGTCGAAAAGCCTTATCGTTTGGATTACCATGAGTCGATGGATCGACTGCGACATCATCAAACGTCGGTTCTCCCTCGATTCGAGCGATGCGCGGCGATCAAACGCGAGTCCCTTGAAAAACGGCGTCGGGCGCTACGGCTCGAAACCTTCAAGCCACGGGTTTTGTCCTCTTTCGTTCGGAGTCGGCTGATCGATGAAATTTATCTTCCGTTGGTTGGATCCAATCTTGCCAAACAAATCGGAGTGGCCGGAGAAAACAAGCGAACGGATCGGATGGGGCTGCTTCTGCTCATTTCGCCTCCGGGTTATGGAAAAACCACGCTGGTCGAATATCTTGCGCATCGTCTCGGCTTGGTCTTCATGAAAATCAATGGACCCGCCTTGGGGCATGAAGTTACCTCACTGGATCCTGCCGATGCTCCCAATGCCGCAGCCCGCGAGGAAATCATCAAACTCAATCTCGCTCTGGAGATGGGAGACAATGTCTTGATCTGTGTGGATGACATTCAACATTGTAATCCGGAGTTTCTGCAAAAATTCATCTCCCTCTGCGATGCTCAACGCAAGATCGAAGGGATTTGGAATAATGAACCTCGTAGTTATGACTTGCGAGGGCGTAAGGTCGTCGTCGTCATGGCGGGAAATCCGTACACGGAAAGCGGAGAGAAATTCAAAATTCCAGACATGTTGGCGAATCGTGCGGATACCTACAACTTGGGCGACATCATTGGATCTAATGCTTCTGCTTTTGAGCAGAGTTACTTGGAAAACTGCATCACTTCCAATCCCATCCTTCAACGGCTCTCCACTCAAGGACAGGCCGACGTGCGTCAGATCATTCGCATTGCGGAGACCGGGAGCGCGGAGGGAGCACAATTCCAAGGAAACTACAGTCCTGAGGAATTAAATGAGATGGTTTCAGTGATGAAGCATCTGGTGAGGATTCGCAATACGGTGTTGCGGGTGAATTTAGAGTATATTCACTCCGCATCGCAAAACGATGCGTACCGTACGGAGCCCGCCTTCAAGCTTCAGGGTTCCTATCGAAACATGAATCGCCTCGCTGAAAAAGTCTTGCCGATCATGAATGAAGCAGAAGTCGAAGCGATGTTGCTCGACCATTACAAAAACGACTCCCAGACCCTGACCACGGGAGCGGAAGCAAATATGCTTAAACTCAAGGAGATGTTAGGGGTCTTAAAGGAAGAGGAAGCGGCTCGTTGGGCGGAGATTAAGCATAAGTTTCAACGTAACCAACTCCTTGCTCAAGCGGATGGCAATGATCCCATTGGCAAAGTGGTCGGTCAATTGGCGCTCTTTCACGAAAGTCTCGAACACCTGAGGGGAACCTTAGCTCACGGATTTGCCCAAGCGGCAGAATCTTCCGCACGCGCGCCGATCACGGTCGGAGGATCGGCCCCTGCGATCAGTGCGCCGATTCAAGATGCAGCAACGACTGATGCCGCTCCGAAGGTTGCTGCTGCGGCGAGCAGTGATCAAACCAGTACCTCGCCTTACACCGTTGAAGTCCGTTATGGAATTCCCGAGACCTTCACGAATATCATCAATCTTCAGTTTGAAATGATGCAATCCTGGACGAAACAGGCCTTTAGTGCTGACAAGCAAAAGACCGAGGAGATGCAATACCTCAACGTTCAAATCAATTCACTCGCAGAGAACTACAAGCTTCTTATCCAAAACTTGAGGCATCAAAAAGATTTATAGCGAGGAAAAATCAGAAGCCTTCCCCCACTCGCGCTGTCTCATAGAGAAGGGCAGATTACCGGCGAAAGGATTTGAGTCTTTGGGTTAATTCCGTGCGCCGCCGCCACGCGACGATGAGGAGACCTCCAATCAGCAGGAAACAGAGTCCGGGCTCGGGAGACTCTTGGAATTCAAGTTCGGGAGATTCCTCGAGCTTCTGGTTTTCTTTCAAGCGGAGGGTTTTCCATTGCATCTCGTTTTCGACGACGATGTAGCTGGTGGCGGGAATGAGGATACCGCTTTCCCGACTGAGATTCACCAGATGGGGGAGATTTTTTTCGAGGAGCTGAGGGGATTTGTCGGTTTCACGTTGTTGATTCCAAAGTGCCAATCCTTTTTCAAAGAGAGGATGCGTTTTGAGCGAGGCCTGACATTCGACGAATTGTTTTAAGGTCGGTTGAAAGACCAGAAGGGGAACCTCGGGGCCCTGATGAAATGTTGTTGCCCCGATCGAATTTTCACCCTTTGAAGAGACGGAGAGGATCTTGACCTCACTCCCTCGTGCAAAGACCCGCACTTCCCGACTTAAAGCAGGGACGCGGTTCGGAGTCAGGTTAATGGGAGAAGCATCGAGGGTGGAGCGGTTGGAGTGGAGGAGTGGATACGAGAGATCGCCGATCTCCTCCGAAGGATCTTGCGGCAGAGG
>CAZKRU010000119.1:0-8189 GCA_964555235.1 uncultured Verrucomicrobiota bacterium | reverse complement strand
CCCCGTTTCGGTGGCCCTGGTTTTTTTGACGGGCTTCCGGGATGCGCCAACGTTCCTTTTTGGCAACGCTTGGAACGGCTTCGGCGGGGGGAAATGGGGGGGAGGGCGGTGGTTGTCACGGTAGCGGTCGTTGCTCCGTTGACCCCATTTGAGGCAGGGGAATAACAACTGGTAGACATCGGGACAAGATCTTGAAACTCTAAGGGGCGATCCGGATCGGAGAGAATAATCGCTCGTTCAGCGCAGTTTTGGAGCTCTCGGACATTCCCGGGCCAGGAGTAGGCGCTGACACGTTGAAAGACCTCAGGACTGAATTTTGGAATCGGTTTGTTATGACGGCTGGCAAAACGCTCCAGAAAACTTTTCAGAAGCGCTTCGGCTTCGTGCCGACGCTCTCGGAGGGGAGGGACAACGACGGGAACGACATTCAAACGAAAGTAGAGATCTTGCCGGAACTCGCCTTTTTCCACGGCCTTGGCGAGGTCGCGATTGGTGGTGGCGATGATACGGACATCAACGCGGATGGTGCGACTTCCTCCGACGCGTTCAAACTCTTGTTCTTGAAGAGCGCGGAGTAATTTCGCCTGAAGTCCGGGGCTGATTTCGGTAACCTCGTCCAAAAGCAATGTTCCGCCGGTTGCAAGTTCGAAGCGGCCTTCGCGTTTGACAGTCGCCCCGGTGAAGGATCCCTTTTCGTGTCCAAAAAATTCACTTTCAAGAAGATTTTCTGGCACCGCGGCGCAATTGACTTTGATGTACGGTTTGTCCTTGCGGCCGCTCTGGGCGTGAATCGCTCGGGCGATGAGTTCTTTGCCGGTGCCGCTTTCGCCCTGAATCAAAACCGTGGCATTCGTGGGGGCGACTCGTTGGATGAGGCGTTGAATATTTTCCATCTCGGGACTGAAAGAGAGTAACTCGGGAGATCCCCCCTCTTCGTTCAGCTCGCGCAGATAACGATTTTCTCCCCGGAGCTGGCGCTGTTGGAGGAGTTGCCCGAGCGCGATATCAAATTGTTCGAGCGTAAAGGGCTTGAGGATGTAGTTGACGGCTCCCATCTTCATGGCATCGACGGCGGATTCGATGGTGCCGAATCCAGTGATAATCATGGCATCCACGGGAGGTCCCATCTTTTTGGCCTGTTGCATCACTTCCAAGCCGCTGGCATCTGGAAGTTGAAGATCGATGATCATCAAGTCTGCGGGTTCTTTGCGCTGTTCTTCCAGCGCTTGCTGGGCATTCATCACCCCAAGCACAACCGCATTCTGCTTTTGCAGGTGGTTGACGAGCATCCGACGAATGATCGGGTCATCGTCGACGATGATGATTTTCTCAAACTGCATGGAGTGGACTTAAGGTTTGACCGATGGAGAAGGAATGGTCGTGGCCTCTTTGATTCCGGTTTCGAGTTTTTGTTGCATCTGGTTGAAAGCGGCTTTCCACTCGGTCCAGCCTTCATCGGTTGCAGGCGATTGCGTGGAGGTCAGTCGAATCGTGCTTTCAGTTCGGCTAATGAGCTGAGCATAATAGTCAAAGATCGATTTCCATTGTGAATCGGAAACCGTTGAATTGAGTTGGGTCAGAAGGTCTGCCTGTTGTTTTGGATTGCTCCGGAGCTGCTCCAAGAGGACTGAGGCACAGCGTTGTTGCCAGTAGGGGGCCTGTTCTTCGTGAAGGTTTTTGACGAGCCAGATGAAGCTCTCGAGCGCTTTGATCTGTTTTCGAGCCTCATTGGATTCGCCGTAGAGACTGAGTAATCGCAGCCATGCTTCAGGGGCAAAAGGATGAAACGGGGAGACCGAGAGTGCCAGCTCGTAGCGTTCGGAGGCTTGCGAAGGATTTCCTAATTGATAGGAACAATCGGCTTGTCGGTAGAGGGCGGTATTACAAAGTTCGATACTTTCCGGGTTTTGGTCGCGGAAGCGTTGAAAGAGATTTCCGGCGCGTTCCCAATTTGCCGATTGGTATTCTGTTTCAGCAATTTCCCAAGTGGCTGCCCGCTTTAAGAGTTGAGGAGTGCTGAGATCTTCTGAATTCGATCGAGCGGCTTTGGAGACAGCTGCCGTGAGGGTGCGGTAAAAGGCTTCACGCGCGCGGTAGGTCGCTTGCATTTCCCGAAAGGATTGACCGAGGAGAAGATAGATTTGCGAGACTTCGGGACGGTCTGGAAATTGCTCAAGCCAGGCACTGAACCGGACAATTGCCTCCGAAGTCTTTCCCGTCTCAAGGGAAATGAGTGCCCGGAGCATCATCGCACGAGCCCGCACATCCTTGGTAAGGTCTCGGCGTTGGAGCAGATTGTCCAGAAGCGTGATGGCCATGACGTGGTCTTTTCTGCGAACAAACTCTGCGGCTGCCTCCACGGGATCCGTAATCTTGGTCGGTACGACAACGACTTCGGGGACTGACTCCGTTGCTTCGGTAGCGGGAGTCGCCGCAGTAGGAGTTGCTGCAGTCGGTGCCGCAGTGGTGGAGGTCGTGGGCGTGGGGAGTACGGGTGTTGCGGCAGGTTCTGCGGCCATGAGTGCCGTAGTACCTCCGAGAACGACCGAAAGGAGCCATCGAGGTTTCATAGAAATCCTTTATTTTTTCGGAGTCGTATAAATGACCGCACTGCTATTGGGAGGTGAAGCTTGGGATCCGACGTAGGGGAATCGGATTCGAAGAAAGACATCATCGGCAGCCGTGGTGGAGTCTTTCTTGGTCGAATCGGCGCGATATTTTTCCAGCGCTTCGCGACCCAGATCGGCGGCGTTTTTGTTTTCGCGAACCCAGTCAATGAAGGGTGAGACGGTGATTTGTGGCTCTTCAGCGGGTTCCGTTACAACGGCAGGGGGCGGGGTTGGTGCGACAGGAGGTTTGATCTCATTGCTCGCGACTTCAACGGGTTTTGGAGGAGTCTTTGGACTTACTCCGACCAATTTTGGTTTTCCCATCGGGAGGAGCGTGTCAGGCATGGGAGGGAGCTTGGTCTCCATTCCACCAACCGGATTTTCGGCAAATCCCTTTTCCTGAGGAAACGGAATGGAATGACTTGGAGGTGGGGTTGAGGTAACCTTGGCGGGGGTGATAACAGGATGGGTCTCCGTGGCCGGAAGCGGTGAAGCGGGACGAGCGCGAGGAGTTGGCTTGGACGCGGTTGTGTCGCCTTCGGTCTCTTCCTGAATGCCCCACATTTCATTAAAGAGTTTATGGGCAGAGGCGAAGCTTGAAGGGGCTTTTTCCTCACGGATCGGCTCGGTTCGGGCCGTCGGTTCTGAAGTCTTTGAGGGAGCGCCCCCGGTCATGGCTTCTGCGACCAATTTTTTCTCGTGTTCCAACATGACATCACGGGAAGCCTGGGCTTCACTGGCTGGGGTCGCCGATTCGGGGAGCACGATCGAGGGTTGATCTTGCGCGAACAGCGTCCCTGCTGTGACTAAACTAAACCACCATCCTTTGTAGTTTTTCATAAGCATCAGAATCCTTCTTTTGCAGCATCTCGGTTTGGGTAAATCACCAGATCCTTCGTTTCAGCGAAGGATTTGGCCTGAGCGATAAACTCAGGTCCCGCGACCACGCGGATTTTGATTTGGAGGTCAAAGCAGCTTTGCATCACATGGAGCATTGTTTTAATGGTGGTCATGTCGAGTTTGACCACTTCACTCAGATCAAGAATCATGCGGGAGACCCCCGATTCCGCCATTTCCTGGGTCACTGGCTTGATGTGATTGCTCACCTCGTTGGCAATCATTTCAGACATGGAGTTTGGAATGCGTGCGATTTGAATGATCCCATCGAGGTTAAAGTATTTCTTCGAGGTATCCAAGTTCATCGCCTTGGTCAGTCGGAAATTCAGTTCTTGAGGGTCAATCGGTTTTGTGATGACACCGGTGAATCCAATCGACTGCGCCTTGTTCTGTTCTTCAACGGCGGTTTTAATACACATCCCGAAAATCGGAATGCTTTTGGTCTTGGGATTGGCCCGGATCATCTGGAAGAAGTTGAAAGCGGCAGAGTCAGGGAGTGAAAGACTGACGAGGATGGCGTCGGGAAGATCCCGGGCGGCAATATCAATCGCTTCTCCACATTGGCCCGTACCCACAATGATCCAAGGATATTCGGAAACCGCATCTTGAACCTGTTGAACAATGGCGGGCTTGTCATCGACGACAAGGACCGTCGAAGCGTCGGTGATGCTCTTGATTTTGACGCCACCGGCACCTTTTGGTTGAAGATCAATAATGCGAGCGGCTTTTTCCACCAAACCTTCTTCTTTGAACGGCTTGATGATGTAATCGCGAACGCCGAGACGCGCAATTTTGACCACATTTTCCCGGCCGGCTTCCGCGGTCAACATGATAACGGGGATATCTTTTAAGAGGGGATCTGCTTTGAGTTTCGCAAGGGTTTCCACTCCGTCCATGACTGGCATGGTGACGTCAAGGATGATTAAGTCGGGGTTTTCACGGGTGGCAACGGCAAGACCTTCGACCCCATTCGTGGCATAGAAAAGTTGTACATCGTAGGTTTTAAATGCTTTGCCGATGACCATGTGGATCATCTTGCTGTCATCAACGCTTAGGATTTTCGGGGTCATTTCTTTTTCTCTTTAATTCTATCTATTAAGAGCCTTCAAGCTTGGCAAAGACCAGCGTTGATATGACTTCTTTCGAGGTGTTTACGGAAAAGCGGCTCGTCAATGAAAGATTTCCTTCAGCGGTATCCAAAGTCATTTCATTGCCTCGGATCACGGTCGGAATCGTGAGCTTACAGTTGAAACCTCGATCCGCCATTTTTGATTTTAAATTTCCGGTGACCATATTCGTAAATTCTCCGACCACATCGTTTACTTCTTCCGAGGGGCGATGGGCGTCATCACCCAAGATGTTATCGGCAGCTTTATTCGCGAGTGTTACGGGAAAAGCAAGATAGAGGACTCCGCTCATTTTTCCAGTAAAACTCACGGAGCCGATAACCCCGCAAACTTGCCAGGGTGGATTGGCGATTTCTGGGTAGGTTTCATCACAAGTGACCTCTACAGAGATCATCGTTGCGAAGACTTCGCGAACGGCGGCGCGAACAAATGACGTAATTTCATGCATTCCAATAGTAATAATCGCCTAAATATGAAAAAAATTCAATGTTTTTTCTCTTAATATTGGAAAAAAAATCCATTAACATGAATTTTTTACATTGAGATTCTCGAAAATTGGGCGATAATTTCCGCTAGAGCCTTATCTCATGCTAGCTGAACAACCCACTGAACGGGTTGCCAAACGATCGATCTACGAAATTATCGGCGATCCGAAGGCGACTCAGTTGCTTCCGTCTTTGACTGCTATCGTCAAGGAATTGGAGAACCTTATCGGGAAGCAAAATGTGATGATTGAGGAGATTTCCCGGGTCATTCGAAACGATCAAAGTATGGCAGTCCGCATTTTGCGAATGGCGAACTCTGCCTATTTTGCTCCGGCTCAACCGATCGTTGATCTGGATCATGCCTTGGTCTATTTGGGGTTGAACCAGGTGAAAAGCACGATTTTGACTGCCCGCTGTATCGAGAAGAGTTGTACGACCTCGCAGGATCTCCTCTCTTGGAACGATTTTTGGACCCACGCCGTGGCGGTCGGGTACATTACGAAAATTCTGGCCGGATCGGTTCCGGATCAGGAGGTCAACGGGGAGTCTTTTTATGCCATGGGGCTTTTTCACGATATCGGAAAATTAGCCCTTGCTTATCTTTCCCCGGAAGATTTTGCGCTGGTACTCTTCATTGCCAAGGAAAAGGGATCTCCGACTTCTCCGATTGAAACAGAACTTTTAGGGTTGGATCATGCCAATCTCGGCGCTTGGTATTTACAGCATCAGGGACTTCCTTCGCATCTGATTGAGCCGATTCGCCTGCATCATGCTTGGGATAAACTGGAGCCGAGTCGCGCTGGAAATGCCAGCATGATTAGTTTGGCTGATAAATTGGCGCATCATCTTCATTTTGGAAAATCCGGTGGGGTTCCTGCCGAAGAGAACCCTTATTCCTCGCCAGAGTGGGCGCTTTACTGTAAGCGTTGTTTCGGTGAAGAAGATGACAACCAAGCACAAGTTGGATTTGTTTCCGAAAAAATTGAAAAAGTCGGTGAGCTCATCAACTGCATGGTGGGAACGTTCTAAGGCATGAGTACTCTCCCCCGAGCTTGGAATTGGGTGCCATTACCCGCCCGTCCTTCCGGGTTGATCTGGGATTCCGCAATTTCAAAAGTCGGGTGGACTGTTCAAGGGGATGATCTTCGATTGGTGACGGAGTCTCGTGGGAGCTGGTTTCAGTATCATGGGGATTCTCTCGGGGTTGCCGGGGCTTACGCACGTCGAACGCAGGCGGTCTTACTTGCCTTGAACCGTTTACTTTATCACGATCTCAACGGGAAGATCATGGGAATTGATGGAATCCTGACGATTTGGGGGATGCAATTCCCGGATGAGACAGCGCTTCAAGAAGATATTGGATTGTTGCGGGGGTCCTTGGGACATCTCAAATCCATGGTAAAACTCGTTGATATCACGACGGATTTTAAAAATGTGCGTCCGATCAAGCTTCCGGATCTGAGAGAGTGGGCGTTTCCGTTTTTGATGAGGAATTTCAACCCTCCGAATTTTCTGGAATGGGGCGAGTCGACGGGAGTTCTCTCCTGTTGTCCTGCCTGGGTGATGCATCAACTTTGGGAAGCTTCACGGGTGGTCGCGCTCTTTCGTGCGGCTCAGGAAAAAGCTAAAATCGTTGTGGAGGCGGAAGAGACTCGAATGCGGATGAAAATCGAGTGTGCTGCGTTTGCACGCTTTTTGGAGAATTGGGATCCGACTTTAACGAAGGAATGGCATTCATACGTTTTCGACTGGTTTACCCTCTTCCAACTCGCCAATGGGGAGATTTCGGTTTCGGGAAATGAGACGGTTTTGACTTGGAACGGTGTTGCCCAAATTCCCGCATCCGGAGAGACCCCTCTGCTCCTAGAGGGGGAGAGTGATGCCGACCTTCTCAAAATTTTACCGAACTCGATTGTCGCGGGTCCCTATCAATTAGCTTCGAGTGCCACTCCGGAGGCGCGAAAACGTCTGACGTTGGCGCTTCATCGGTTGACGGGAACGGGAATTCTTTGAGGTCTTAGTTTCCGTCGATGATCGATCGGAAAATTCCAATCCCGTCGGTTGAGCCGAGAATCGATTCGCTCGCACGCTCAGGGTGAGGCATCATTCCAAGGACATTCCCTTGGGCATTACAAATTCCGGCGATATCATCACAGGCCCCGTTGGGATTAAAGGTTTCCCCCGTTTTTCCCAAGGTACTGCAATAGCGGAAGAGGATTTGATGATTTTTCTGAAGTTCCACCAAGGTTTGAGGATCGGCAAAATAGGCTCCCTCCCCGTGGGCGATGGGAATCTGAATCACTTGATTGGCCGTATAGTGTTTGGTGAAACGGGATTTTGTATTTTCGACCCGGAGGGTCTGATTGTGGCAGCGAAAGTGCAAAGATTTGTTTCGAACGAGAGCCCCAGGAAGGAGTCCGGATTCGCAGAGAACCTGAAAACCATTGCAGATGCCGAGAATGATCGTTCCTTTTGTTGCCGCTTCCTTCACCGACTTCATAATCGGGGAATGGGAGGCGATGGCGCCACAGCGGAGGTAATCCCCGTAGGAAAACCCTCCGGGAAGGACAATGGCCTGAGCATCGAGAAGATCGGTGGTTTTATGCCAAAGGTAGAAGGCTTCCTGATGGAGCACTTCTTTAAGAACATGAAGGCAATCTTGATCGCAGTTGGAACCCGGAAATTGAACGACACCCCAGCGCATGGCCGTTAATCCTTTTGAAGATCGAGCGTGTAGTCTTCGATCACGGGGTTGGAAAGGATTTCAACGCAGATTTTTTCGAGCTTCTGGCGAGTTAATTCCAGGTTGCTCCCAGAAATTTCCAGTTCGATATATTTACCAATGCGGGCGGATTGAATGCAATCCATTCCCATGCCAAGAATGGCGTTTTTAACTGCCTCGCCCTGAGGGTCGAGGACGCTTTTCTTCGGGGTCACCACAATCTTAGCTTTCATAGACAGGTTGCTTCTTTACCGATCTGGGGTGGGAGACGCAAGACCGTTCTTTGAAATCCTTCCATTCCTGTCCAAAATAGACTCCGATTTGAGAGGTAAATAGGGATGGGGGATTG
>CAZKRU010000118.1:0-8206 GCA_964555235.1 uncultured Verrucomicrobiota bacterium | reverse complement strand
GGTTTAAACCCGCGGCGGACTGGCCTTCAGAAACTAAATATCGCGTTCGATTCGAATCCTCCCTCTTCCCCAAACATCTGCGCTTTGAATCCAATCAAGCGACCTTTCAGACGGCTCCATTTACGGCGCGTCTCCAAGCGCCGGAGTTTTATATCAATCCAAAGGATCCTTCCATCAAGGAAGTGACCGCGTGTCTGACCTTTTCTCATCCGGTTGAGGAGAATGCGCTTCGACGCGAGTTGGAATTCAAGTGGAGGGGAAAAAAGGATCAGTTTGAATACAGCGCTGGTGAAAAGAACGCATCCACGGTTCGAATTACCTTCGCCGATTCCAATCGGACGGTCTTTATCCGATCGCTTCCCATACGTCTTTCGAAAAACTCGACCTACTTGCGCGTCATCCTGAATAAAGGATTGAAGAGCGCAACGGGCCGTGGGGTTTTTGAAAAAGAACTGGAGAGTGAAGTGCGGATTCCGTGTCACCAGGATTATTTCCGGATCTCCGCCGTTCAAACCTCCATTGCGGCGCGATCGGATGGTGAACCCGAACAGGTGATGACGTTTGAGTCGACGGTTGGAACCAAGCCGGAGGAACTCTCAAAGGTCCTCTCCGTCTGCCTCCTTCCCAAAGATCATCTGGACCCAGAGACCAAGGAGTGGATCAAAGATTATGAATGGTCCAGTGCCGGTGAAGTGGATGCGAAGATTTTGGCAGAAAGTGAAAAGATCAATCTCACGCTCGATTCCATTCAAGAAGAATACTCAACCATTCAGAGCGCGAAGTTGAGCGCTCCACAAAATCGCTATTTGTATGTCAGGATTAAGCGTGGACTTCCGGCGATGGGGGGATCCCTCTTTGAAGACTATACGACGGTGGTGGAGGTCGCTGCGTTTCCAAAATCGGTGAAGATCCTGCACGAAGGAGCGATTCTCGCTTTGGGAGGAGATCGAAAGCTCTCGGTCTTGACGCGCAGCCTGGAACAAATCGAGTGCCGCGTCGGTCGGATTGATCCGAAGCAGATCAATCATTTGGTGAGTCAATCGGAGGGAAATTTCAATTCCCCGGTTTTCCGAAATTACGAATTTGGTGAGGACAATCTTTGCGAAGTCATCAGCAAGCGAGTGGTGGTGACCAAAGAATCGGGGAAGCCGAACTATCTGACGCTCAATTTTAATGAGTTCATTCAGTCAAAAGCACTGCCCGACCGTCGGGGTTTGTTTATGGTCCGTCTGGCCGAGGTTCCCAAAAACTCGAAAGGGGAATGGTCTGATCAGGATCAGGAAAGCAATCATTCCCGGTGGGACAGTCGAGATCAAAAGCAAAGTGTTGAATCGGATCGCCGGTTGATTTTGGTGACGAATCTCGGAATTGTGGCCAAGAAGAATGCCGACTCCTCGCAGGAGATTTTTGTTCAGTCGATTCAGACCGGTCGGCCTGTGGCGGAGGCCAAGGTCGAAGTACTTGGAAAAAACGGAATCGGAATTGTGACGGCAACGACGGATCGTGACGGACGCGCGTCGCTTCCTCCGTTGGGCGACTTCAAACGAGAAAAAGAACCGATCGCGATTGTTGTTCGTCATGGTGAGGATCTTTCCTTTATTCCCTTTGGGAGGGCGGACCGTCGACTGAATTTTTCCCGCTTTGATATTTCGGGGCTTGAACTTGCACACGCCGATGCGCTGGATGCCTTTGTTTTTTCCAATCAGGGAATCTATCGCCCCGGAGACACGATTCATTTGGGGATCGTTCTCAAGCAAATGGATTGGAAGGGGGATCTGGCCGGAATGCCGCTGGAAGTGGTCATTCAAAATCCACGAGGGCGAAGCTGGGTTGCGGGGAAAATCCAGACGTCTCCCAGTGGATTCATGGAATGGACGCATCCGACCAAGGAAGCTGATCCGACGGGGGAATATACGTTCGGGGTCAGCCTCATCAAGAAAGACCAGGGCCGGGATTTTCTGGGGAGCGCGACCGTGCGCGTGGAGGAATTTCTTCCGGACCGATTGAAAATTCAATCGACCCTTTCTTCTTCCAACGGGGATGGATGGGTCCACCCCGATAAAGTTCAGGTGAATCTCCAAAATCTGTATGGAACTCCTGCGGCTTCGCACCGGATCACCGGGAAGATCACATTAACGCCGACGGGCTTTTCTTTTCCGGGCTATTCCGATTACAGCTTTTACGATCCGATGTTCAAGGAGTCGGCCCGTCCTGAAGCCCATGAAGAAGATTTGGCGGAATCGACGACGAATGATCAAGGAGAAGGCGCGCTTGATTTGAATTTAAAGCGTTTTGATCAATCGGCCTACCGCCTGGTGTATTTGGTGCGCGGATTTGAGAAAGAGGGTGGCCGTAGTGTTGCGAGCGGAGGAAACGCCTTGGTTTCTCCACGAAACTGGCTGTTGGGGGCAAAGCCGGATGGGGATCTCAAATACATCCATCGAAACGGCAAGCGACAGATCCATTTTATCAGTGTCGACGCTGCGTTAAATGCATCTCCTCAAAGCCAGCTTCGTCTCAATCTGGTGGAGCAGTATTATCTTTCCGTTCTGACCAAAAAGCCGGACGGCAGTTATGCCTATCAATCCGTGTTGAAGGAAAAGGAGGTTTCGAGCGTTTCTTTTCAGACGGATGCCAAAGGTTATTTCTGGCAAGTGCCCACCGAGCAAGCGGGAGATTTTGTGGCGAGGATTTACGATGAGGAAAATGTCTGCGTCTCCGTCGTTCGCTATTCCGTGGTCGGTGCGGCGAATTTAACCCGACAACTGGAAAAGAACGCGGAGCTCAAAGCCAAACTCTCCAAGAGTGAGTATCGGCCTGAGGAAGAAATCTCGATCTCGATCACGGCTCCCTACTTGGGCTCGGGACTGATCACGATCGAGCGGGATCGCGTTTATTCGCACGTCTGGTTCACGGCAACCTCCTTGAGCAGTGTTCAAAAAATTACGCTCCCGAAAGGTTTTGAAGGAAATGGTTATGTGAATGTTGCCTTTGTTCGCGCCTTGGATTCTCGCGAAATCTACATGAGTCCTTTGAGCTACGCGGTCCTACCGTTTAGGGTCAATCGGGAGCATCGTCGTCTGCAGATCGACCTTGCGGCGCCCGAAAAAACCGTTCCGGGCGAGACGCTCCAAGTCTCCTATCGCTCCAACCGCCCGTCAAAAATCATTGTGTATGGCGTGGATGAAGGCGTGCTGCAAGTGGCTCGCTATGAGCTGCCGGATCTCTTGAGCCATTTCTTTCAAAAACGCGCCTTGCAAGTGACGACGGATCAAATCATGGATCTGATTCTTCCCGAGTATCGCATCGTGAGGGAAGTTTCGGCAGCAGGCGGTGATGGGCGTGAAGATCTTCTGTCGGCCAATCTGAATCCTTTTAAGCGGAAGAGCGAACCTCCGGTAGTCTTTTGGTCGGGGGTGATCGATTCCGGGCCCCAGGAAAAGAGCCTTTCCATTCCGATCCCCGATTATTATTCCGGTACGCTCCGTCTGATGGCTGTGGCGGTAACGTCGGACGCGGTCGGATCGGTTGAAAAGCCGGTGATCGTGCGCGGGCCGTTTGTCATTCGTCCGAATGTCCCGACCTTTGTGGCGCCTGGCGATCTCTTTGATGTCAGTGTTGCCGTTGCGAATAATATCGAAGGATCCGGTCTGAATGCCGAAGTGAATCTCGATTTGGCATTAACGGGAGGTTTGGAAGTAATTCAGGAAGCGTCGATGCCGATGCGGATTGCCGAGGGGCGTGATGCAGTGGTGCATTTTCTCTGTCGTGCAAAAGATCAGCCCGGCAACGCCGCCCTCGTCTTTACCGCAACGCTCGACAAAACAGCTTCGCGTTACACCAGTCATCTGAGCGTGCGTCCTCCTTCCCCGTTTCGTACGGAAATCATCAGCGGATCGTTTGAGTCGTCTGAGAAGGAGCTGGCGTTGACGCGAGAATGGTATCCGCATTTTTATCAAGGGAAGGCAAGTCTTTCGGCCTCACCGCTCGGCCTGGCCAAAGGATTGCAAGCGTATCTTGATGGATATCCCCACGGGTGTTCGGAGCAGATCACGAGTCGTGCGTTGCCGATGGTGGTCATGGCGGGGGAAAAAGATTTAGGAAGACCGAAGAAGGAGGTCGCAGAAATTCTACAGAATACCTTCGCAACGCTTCGTTCCAGGCAGAATGATCAGGGGGCGATTGGATTGTGGAAGGCAGAAAAGTCGATCGCTTTTGATTTTGTCACGCCGTATGTCGCTCAATTCCTGACGGAAGCCAAGGAAAGAGAGTTTGAGGTGCCGCCCGATTTATTAACCGGGGCGATTCATTCTCTCAAAGCGACTGCTTCGGAAAAAACGAATTCGCTCCTGCAATCAAGGAAGCAAGCGCTCGCCATTTATCTGATGACCCGGAATGGAATAGTCGCCACGGGAGATTTGGAACGATTGAGGCAGTATCTGGATGCGCATCATCCCAAGGCGTGGAAGAACGACCTCGCCGGGGTCTATTGCGCTGGAGCGTATGCGCAGTTGCAAAGTAAGGCGGAAGCGGAGAAAATTATTTCCGGCTTTCGAATGGGAGACCAATTCCAAAAAGCCGAAGATGATTTTTATTCGGACTTGGGACGTGACGCTCAATATCTCGATATTCTGGCGCGCCATTTTCCGGAACGGCTCCGTCAGATTCGAGCCGAGGATCTGGATCGTATCATCAAACCGATTCTCAATGACCATTACAGCACGCATGGTGCCGCGTATGCCATTCTCGGAATCGCCTCTTACGTGCGAGCGGTTTCGGGTTCCGAATCTCCGCAATTCAAAATGGCGGCGGCGGACTCGGACGGAATCTTTCACTCGCTGAGTCTGACCGGCGGACAGGTTCTTTCGGCGGATTTGAAAGAGTCGGCCCGGAAAGTTCGTTTGGAGCGGGAAACTTCGGGCCAGGCGCGCGCGCTGAAGCATCTTTTTTATCAAGTCTCCCGGTCCGGATTCGACCGAAAACCGTTGGAAAAGGCGCAGACGCAAGGGATTGAAATTCAGAGGGAATACCGAACGCTCTCGGGAAAGCTGATCGAACAAGTTCGACTCGGAGAAGAGATCGAAGTTCATTTGAAGATTCGATCCACCGAGATGCCGTGGATTGGAAATGTGGCGATTTTGGATTTACTCCCCGGAGGATTTGAAGTGGTCGCAGACTCGATTCGAAGCGAGAGCTCTCATGGAAGATGGACTCTTTCGGGAGAAGGAGTTCCCTCGATGGCACTTGATTATGCGGATGTTCGCGAAGATCGGGTCGTTCTCTATGCGTCGGTTCAGGCGAAGACGTCGGAATTTGTCTATCGCCTCAAAGCGGTCAATCCAGGGCATTACGTGGTGCCTGCGGTCGAAGCGCAATCAATGTATAATCGCCGACTTTTTGGAAACGATGCAAGCAGTCACGTGGAAGTGGTGGCGCCATGATGCGATTTCTTTGGAGGTCCGCACGTCTCCTTGTGATTCTGGGGTTGATCTTATTTCTTGGATTAAGAGGGATGCCGAAGCCGAAGCTTCTTGATGGAGTACACTTTTCTCCGGCGATTTATGATCGGAACGGGGAGTTGATGCGCTTGGGGTTGGCGGCGGATGAGGTCTATCGGGAATTTGTCCCCTTGAAAAAAATCGCACCTCAACTCCAGGAGGCGACCTTGTTGTATGAAGATCGCTACTATTATTCCCACTGTGGGATCAATCCGATCGCGCTCTTGCGGGGAATTACGCATGAGTTTGGTTCTGGGCGCCGTCTCGGGGCATCGACGATCAGCATGCAAGTGGCGCGAATGCGATTTCGCCTGAATACGCGCTCTTACACGGGGAAGCTTCGGCAGATGGCACTGGCGCTGAAAATGGAGGCGTCTTACTCCAAGCGGGAAATTTTGGAAGCCTATCTCAATCTGGCGCCGTATGGACGGAATATAGAAGGAGTTGGCGCTGCGGCGCGGGTTTATTTTGGGAAGGAGGCGGTGGATCTCACGCTTTCGGAGGCGATCACCTTGAGCGTCATTCCACAAAATCCTTCACGGCGCGCCCCCTCGGCAAAGGATCCCAAAGCGTTGCAGCAGGCGCGAACGGGACTCTTTGAGGAGTGGATTTTAAAACATCCTGCGGATGCGGAAAAGCGGGAACGTTTTGAAATGCCACTTCAGATTCAATCGCTCGCGACGCTCCCCTTTCGTGCGCCGCATGTGACGGAGGAACTCATCCAGTCCAGAGCACAACCGCGCGGCCGCCTTGTTACCACCCTTGATCTGAGGCTTCAAACGGCTTTGGAAAAAAACATGGATTCTTATTTGGTGGAAAAATCGCGCCAGGGAATTTCCAACGCGTGTGCGCTCCTCGTTCACTATCCGAGCATGGAGGTGATCGCTTCGGTTGGTTCGGCGAATTTTTGGGACCCAAAAATTCTTGGGCAGGTGAACGGAGCGAGTATGAAGCGCTCTCCAGGATCTGCCCTCAAGCCATTCATTTACGGACTTGCGATGGAGCAGGGAATCATCCAGCCCCATACGCTTTTGAAAGACGAACCGGTGAGTTTTAACGGCTACAATCCGGAAAATTTCGACCGCGATTTCATGGGACCGGTTCAGGCAAATGAAGCGCTCTTGCAAAGTCGGAATGTTCCGGCGGTTTATCTTGCCTCAAGACTGGTGCCGCACTCCCTTTATGAGTTATTGGAAAAATCGGGAGTCTCGGAGATGAAGCCTGAATCGGTCTATGGGCTTTCCATCGCTTTGGGGGGAATTGAAGTGAGCCCGGAAGAGCTGGTCCGGCTTTATGCGATGCTCGCCAATCGCGGAAAATGGCAATCGCTGGTCAAAATCCGCGTAGAGAAATCGACAGAGGAAAAGCAGGTGCTCTCTCCCGAAGCGGCATTTCTGGTTTTGGATATGTTAAAAAGAAATTCGGTTCGCGAGAGGAGCGATTCGGAGCGTTCAGGATCTGTTGCGTGGAAAACGGGAACCTCCTACTCGTTTCGGGATGCCTGGTGCGTGGGTGTTTTTGATGAATATGTGCTTGCGGTGTGGGTCGGAAATTTCGACGCGAAACCGAATCCGGCATTTGTGGGAAGATCTGCGGCGACTCCCCTTTTTCAAAAATTAACAAATGCCGTTCGCTCCATCCAACCTTCTTCGCAGCGCGTGGCCTTGTGGGAGTCGAGGACGGGACTGAAATTGGCGGAAATCGATCTCTGCTCCGTTTGCGGAAGTCTTCCGACGAAAAATTGTCACGAGTTACAAAAAGGGTTTTTTATTCCCGGAGTTTCACCGATTGAAACGTGTGCGATTCATCAGGAAATCTCGATCGATACGCGTACGGGAGATCGGGTCACGGACGACACCTCGAATCCATTTGTAAGACGTGAAATCTGGGAAGTTTGGCCTTCGGATCTGCAGAAACTTTTCGCACATGCGGGCCTCGCGCGGCGACCGCTTCCGGATTTTGCTTCTGAAAAAATGCGCCCCGCCAGCTCCTTCCGGGCTTCTCCGAAAATTATCTCACCGTGCGAAGGATTGGAATATCATCTGCGCTTGAATGAGGTCAACTCGCAGATTCCACTTCAGGCGGCAACCGAAGGATCGACGAAAGAGATCTACTGGTTTGCCGGGAAGTCTTACCTCGGGCGCAGTGCGGTAGGCGAAACCTTTTTTTGGGAGGCCGCTCCGGGGGTTCACGCGATTACGGCGGTCGACGAATCGGGGCTTACGGCTTCGCGTCGGGTGGTGGTGATGAATCGTGAGTGAGCTCGGGGACACGCAGTCCGGCATGGAGCGCTAGTGCGCGTTGACGTTGATCAAATCCGCCTCTTGCACCGTTTCGGAGCCTTTTTCCCAGATGTAAAGTTTCAGGAGGGCACTTGTATCGAGATAGAGCATCGTTACCAACGTCCTTCTCGGTCCGCAGCAACCGTCTCTTCGGCGGAGCGGCCCGAACCGGGGAGCGTCGTGAGGTGATGATCATCCCATTTCAAAATCCGGCGTGGAATGGCAGGAACAATCCGGACGGTCGGGCGGCCTCGGTTCATGATCTCAAAGGTCTCCCCGGACCGAACCTGAGCCTCCACTTCAGACCCATGGGCGTTCATTTCCCGAACGGTAATGGTTTTCATACGAATAACTTAAATCAAAAGTTACATAATGAGACCTCTGCAAAAAGGGTACTTTTAAGTGAAGGTGATGGGATTTAAAAAA
>CAZKRU010000117.1:0-8625 GCA_964555235.1 uncultured Verrucomicrobiota bacterium | reverse complement strand
AAACGACGAGCTTAAACTTTGGCTACGAAGCCCGCGTGAACTTAGAGTCTTGCTCGCATCAGTTGGATTTGGGCGTGCAGACAAAGTTTTGAGGGAGTCTGCGTTGTTCTAATTTAGATGCCTTCCACGAATTCAGTGACTTCTCCCGATTTACGGATCACGGTCTCCGATGGAAGCACTGGGCACCTTCTTAGAATCGCCGATTTTTTCCGTGCGCCCTTGCCGCTTCAGAGAGAATCACACCGAGTCTCCTGACTCCGTGATTTATTCCACCGTGACGCTTTTAGCCAGATTCCGTGGTTTATCCACATCCCGACCGAGCAAGACCGCCGTGTGATACGAGAGCAACTGAAGCGCAATCACCGTCAGAATCGGCATCAAGCCCTCTTGAGTATGAGGAACGTAGATCACCTCATCTGCCATCTTCGAAATCATCTCATCCCCTTCCGTCGCCACTGCAATGACGTGCCCTTTGCGCGCTTTAATTTCCTGAAGATTGCTGATGTTCTTTTCGTAAACGGAATCCTTCGGGCACAACATCACACTCGGCGTCTTTTCGTCAATCAATGCAATCACGCCATGTTTGAGCTCTGCGGAAGGATAACCTTCGGCGTGAATGTAGGTAATCTCTTTCATTTTCAGAGCCCCTTCCAACGCGACCGGCCGTTGAAATTGACGTCCGAGAAAGAGCATGCTCTTGGCGTCTTTGTACTTTGCCGCGATCTCCCGAATCTTGTCGCTCTGCTTGAGAATTTGTTGAATCTGCTCGGGTAATTTTTCAATCGCCGTAATAAATTCACGCCCCTGGGGAGAGGAAGTATATCGAAGCCTCCCCAGATTCAGCGCGAGCAATGCAAAAATTAAAACCTGGGAAGTAAATGATTTGGTTGCGGCCACTCCAATCTCCGGCCCCGCATGCATGTAAACCCCCCCATCACTTTCACGCGCAATCGTACTTCCGACCCGGTTACAAATTCCGAGCGTCCGATACCCTTTGCGACGTGACTCCCGAAGCGCCCCCAACGTATCGGCCGTTTCGCCTGACTGACTGACCACAAAAACCAGCGTGCGACGATCCATCGGACAATTCCGATAACGAAACTCACTCGCGTAATCGGTCTCGACCGGGAGCTGGGCCAAAGATTCAATCAGATACTCCCCGACCATTCCGGCATGCAACGCCGTTCCACAGGCCAGAATATTTATCCGCTCCACCGTGCGAAGTTCCTCGGGAGTCATATTGAGTCCACCCAATTTGGCCGTCGCCTCTTCCAGATCCAATCGTCCCCGAAATCCATTTCGGATCGCTTCCGGTTGGTCAAAAATTTCTTTCAGCATGAAATGCGGAAACGTCCCCATCTCGGATTGCGCCTCAGCGATATCGACTTCGCTCACTTCATACCCAGCATGAGGTTTCGTGAGGGAACTAATCCTGAAATTGGTTCCGCTGACCACAACAACATCATAGTCATTTAAAAAAACCACTTTTTGCGTATGAGAGATAATCGCGGCAACGTCGCTCGTCAAAAAATGCTCCTTCTCTCCAATCGCCAGAACGAGAGGGCTCCCACGACGGGCTCCGACAAAGGTGTTCGGTTGGTCTTGGTGAATCGCCGCAATTCCGTACGTCCCATTCACCTCCTTGAGCGCCGCTTTCAGGGCCTTTTCAAGTCGATCCTCCTCCCCGTTGGGAAGACGATCATAATGATCCCCCACCAAATGCGCCAAAACTTCCGTATCGGTTTCGGATTTAAAAAGATGTCCTTTGGCCGCCAGTTGACTTTTGAGCAGAAGATAATTCTCAATCACACCGTTATGGACCAAGGCCAGTTTCCCCGATTGATCACTGTGAGGATGGGCATTGGCATCACTCGGTTCGCCATGAGTCGCCCAGCGGGTGTGACTGATTCCGAGCTTCCCATGGGTCGGACTCTCGAGAAGTGCTGCCTCCAATTTCTGGATCCGACCCTTCTTTTTAACAATCTGGAGCCCCTTCCCATTCAGGATTGCAACTCCTGCTGAATCATAACCACGATATTCCAAACGAAAAAGCCCCTCCAATAAAATCGGTTGAGCTTCACGTTCCCCGAGATAAGCGACGATGCCACACATTTACGCTTGTTTAGCCCCGTTTCATTAGTATCGTCAAGTGCGCTATGTCAATTCATTCCATTTCGACCAATCAAGTCATTTCCGTAATCATGGGTGGCGGAGCAGGCACTCGCCTTTTTCCGTTGACGAAAGAACGCGCCAAACCGGCCGTTCCGCTCGCAGGGAAATACCGTTTGGTCGATATCCCGATTAGTAATTGCATCAATTCCGACATGAAGCGGATCTTCTTACTGACTCAGTTCAACAGCTCCTCCATGCACCGGCATGTGCAGCAAAGTTTTCGCTTCGACACATTCTCGGCCGGCTTCGTTGAAATCGTTGCCGCCCAGCAAACTCCCAAGAACGCGACCTGGTATCAGGGAACCGCTGATGCCGTTCGTCAAAATCTCTGTCATTTTGCCAGCCATCAACATGAATACGTCCTGATCCTCTCCGGGGATCAACTTTACCGGATGGATTTTCGAAAACTCTTGGAGCAACATATCGCCAAAGGAGCCGAAGTCACCGTCGCCACCATTCCCGTCTCCCGGGATCCGGCAAAAAGCTTCGGCATCATGCAAATCGATCACAATCAAAAGATTCATCGATTTGTTGAAAAGCCCAAGGACGACGCCCTTCTCAACAGCTTGCGGCTCGACTCCGAATCGCTGGAGCAACTCGGCCACCCCGCCAACGAGGAACTCTATCTTGCCTCGATGGGGATCTATCTCTTCAACAAAAATGTTCTCGCGCAAGCACTCTCCGGGAATGAGCCCGATTTTGGAAAAAACATCATTCCGAACCTCATTCAGGAACGAAACGTTTCCGCCTACGTCTTCCAAGGATATTGGGAGGATATTGGAACCATTAGCGCCTTCTACGATGCGACCTTGGACCTCTGCGAGCCGATTCCAAAATTTAATCTCTTCGATGCCGCTCCGATTTACTCGCATGCTCGTTACCTGCCTGCCACCAAAATGGGCGACTGTCAGATCGATCGATCCATCATTGCTGAGGGCTGTATCATCATGGAAGCCAAAATCCATCATTCCCTCGTTGGAATCCGGAGTCGCATTCAAAGCGGCTGTGTCATCAAAGACAGCATCATCATGGGACAAGACTATTACGAGACCATGGAATCGATCCAGAAAAACTCGACTCACAATATTCCTCGAATGGGAATTGGGAACCACTGCCAGATTGAAAAGACGATTGTCGATAAAAACGCACGGATTGGAGACCACGTTCGAATCAGCCCGGAAGGAAAACCGGCGAATTTCGATGGCGAAAATTATTACATCCGCGACGGAATCGTCGTAATCCCCAAAGGGGCCATTCTCACCAGTGGGACGGTCATTTAAAATACAAAGTTGACAATTTACGCAAATACAAGTAAATATATCCTTACCAATTAAAAGGAATCATATGAAAAAGCTAACCATCGCCCTCTTTGCTCTCATCGTTGGAACATCCCTTCATGCGGATATCTCCATGCCGAAAAAGGACAATTTCTATGACAAGTTCGGCCGCGGGGTTGCTAATATCGCTACTGCTCCCACTGAAATCCTTGATTCCATTTACTACTATAATGAAACCGAAGGTGGAACGGTCGGTTTTTGCAAGGGAATCACTCAAGGCGTCTCGCGTACGCTGATGGATATTGGCCATGGAACATTTGATATTGTCACCGCCCCCCTCCCCGTCGGACCTTACTTCAGCTACCGCACTTGGAAATCACGTCCTTGGAATTCGATGGTGGTTAATGACTATCCTCCTGGCGATTTAACGAATTGGTACTAATTGGTTGGTTCTCCTCCTAGAAAAACCCGCATCAGTGGATGCGGGTTTTTTCGTGTCAACTCCCTCCCTTTTGAGAAAATGACTTCATGCAAACTGGCGACTTGATCGATCTTGAAATTCAATCCATCGCCTTCGGTGGGGACGGCGTCGCCCGACACAATGGGTGCGCCGTTTTTGTTCCATTCGTCATGGCAGGTGAAAAGGTTCGAGTTCGCCTGACTCGCGTCCACAAACAATACGCCAAGGGAGAAATTACCGAAATTCTCATCCCCTCTCCGGAGCGGATGACCGCTCCTTGCGCCTATTTTGCTCAATGTGCTGGATGCCAATATCAACACCTTCCTTATTCAATGGAACTCAAGCTGAAGGAGACTCAAGTCCGGGAAACCCTGCAACGTCTGGGAGGAGTCGCCAATCCACCGCTTCTCTCCATCCTCGCTTCCCCTTCCGAATACGCTTATCGGAATCGAATCACAGTCCACGCAGGAAAAGGAAAGCTTGGATTTCATTCACAAAATCCCCGGGAGCTCGTCGACATCAATCGATGTCTTCTCGCGCATGAAGAGCTCAATCAAGAGCTCACCCAACTTCGACTGAAAAACCCAAAAGAGGGGCACTACTCCCTGCGGCTTTCGACCCTTTCTCAAAGTGGATTTGCCCAGGCCAATCTCTTCCTCAACGAAGCCTTTTCCGATCTCGTCACCGGACATTTTTCAAACGCAGGTGAGACCCTCATTGAAGGCTATGCTGGAGCCGGTTTCTTCACAAAAAAGCTCGCCACCCTCTTTAAAAAGATTATCGCCATTGAACAGGATCCCCGACTTCTCAAAGATGCCCACCGCCTTGAACTCGACAATGTTCAATGGACGGAAGGAACCGTCGAAGCAGAACTGGCAAAATCCCGAATAACCTTCCCCGACGCCTCGATCCTCCTCGATCCCCCGCGCGACGGACTCCCTGTCACGATCGTCGCAGAATTAACCCAAAACCCCGCGCCGCTTCTCGTCTACGTCAGTTGCAATCCCTCCACCCTCGCACGCGACAGCCGAAAACTCCAGGAAGCTTACACCCTTCAATCGATTCAACCGGTCGACCTTTTTCCCCGCACCGCACAAATCGAATGCGTCTCCGTCTGGCGACGCATTTAAATCCTTGTTTCACCCAAGGCCAGAGCTCCCTATGTTCATGGGACAATCAAAGAAGAGAACTTAGGAAGGGATTTTTTCGCGCAGAGATCGCCGTGCTCGCAGAGGGTAAAAAACACTTTCTCAGCGGACTCGGCGATCTCTGCGCGAAAAACTACTTACTTGTTCTTTAGGAGCCTAAGCCGGGGCTTCGTGACGGTTCGGATCTTCAAAACGGGTACACGCGCCATTAAAGACAATATCAAGCGTATCCGTCGGACCGTTTCGGTGTTTGGCCACAATCAACTTGTAAGGACGTAAATCCGGACGGGCACCTCCCTCCGCCGCATCGACTTCTTCGCGATGCAGTAAAATCACCATATCGGCATCCTGCTCAATCGCACCGGATTCACGTAAGTTGTGAAGTGCCGGCTCGGTTTTTCCTTCTTCCGATTTTCGATTCAACTGCGCCAGAACTAAGACCGGGACGTTCAATTCCTTGGCCAACGCCTTGATCCCGCGAGAAATTTCCGCGACTTCGTTCTGACGACTGTCCTTTGCCTGAGTTGACTCGGAATGGAGAAGCTGCAGGTAATCGATCATGATCATATCGATTCCATACTGCATCTTCATCCGTCGCGCCTTCGCGCGAAGTTGATTGATCGACAGCATGCTCGAATCGTCCATGTAGAAATGAAGATCCTTCATCTCACCGCCGACCAGTTCGAGATTTTGCATCTCGTGCGTCTCCAACTCACCCGCACGGATCTTTTTGAGACCAATCCCGGCATACGAAGAGAGCAATCGGAGCATGATCTGATTGTTTCCCATTTCCAAACTGAAAAATCCAATGCGAAATCCCGGCTTTACCCAGGTATCCTGTTCCTCGTCGTAACGCTCCTTCATGGCTGCTTTCGCAAACGTAAGAGCCAATGCGGTCTTTCCCACACCGGGACGTGCCGCCAAAACAATCATATCCTGCCCCTGCCAGCCACCGGTCAAATTGTTCAATTTGAAAAAACCGGTCGGAACGCCGGTCATTCTGCCGCGTTGATTTCGATAACGCTCGATCTGCTCTAAGGTCCTCTTGATCTCATCTTTAATCGGCACGGCCGACTTTGTATCCGCAAGCGAATTGATCTTAAAAATCTCGCTCTCCGCTCCATCCAACACTTTAAATACATCGTCTGGCCGATCCGCAATACTTTGGGCGATGGTATGACACGCTCCCTGAAGACGCCGGAGGATGCTCTTTCCCTGAACAATCTTGAGATACGATTCAGTATTCAGGTGAGTCGCCACCCCGGCGGCGAGTTCTGCCAAGATCCCCGGACTTCCAACGATCTCCGCTAATTTTCGATCGGCAAAATATTGATGCAGGATTGGAATATCGATTGGCTGTCCTTTGGAATCCAGAGCCACGATTGCTTCAAAAACTTCCTGATGCGCCGGAACAAAAAAATCTTCACGCTTAATCCCCGCCTCCATGACCCGATAGATCACTTCGCGAGGTTGGATAATCATCGACCCGAGCACCGCTTTCTCCGCCTCCGCACTATAAAGTGGCGCCCCCAGCAGGTCAGACGCTGGAACGGGAGCGGCGGGAGGTTGAAAGGACTTGCGAGCCATGAGGGGCCTATGATTGCTCCCGGATTTCAATCGGCAAGCGGATTTTCTCCGCTTTTCAAACGTCTCAAAACCCTCTAGGATTCATCCTCTTAGATCTCATGCTGAAACTTCGCAATATTGAACTGGCTTTGGCGGATGACGCCGAACGACTCCTCCTGAACCGAGTTTCCGTACAATATCCTCGCGGTCATTTTGGAGCGATTGTCGGTCCTTCCGGCTGTGGGAAAAGCACTTTGATCAAAGTCATCTCAGGAATTCACGAGCCGACCGGAGGAGATGTTCGTTGGAACGGACGAAATTTAGCGGATGAAGATCTCTCCCCCGGCGAAATTGGATACGTCCCTCAATTCAGCATCGCCCATGAAACCCTCACGGTTCGAGAAAATATTGAAACCGCCCTTCGACTTCGAGTCAGTGGTGCCCCTCTCAAAAAACGTGTTCCGGAACTCCTTCAAATTGTCGGCCTGCATGAGGTTCCCGATCACCGCACCAGCGTTCTTTCCGGCGGTCAAAAACGACGTCTCGCACTCGCCTTGGAACTGACAAGTAATCCCGCACTTCTCCTTTGCGACGAAGTCACGAGTGGTCTCGATATTAAATCGGAGGATCAGGTCGTTGCCTTGCTCCGGGATATTTCCCGTCAAAACAACCGAATCGTTCTCAGCGTCACTCACAGCCTTCGCCACATGGAACTCTATGATTCCATCACGGTCCTCTACAAGGGCCACCTCGCCTATGAGGGCCCCCCTGACATGCTGCTCCAGTATTTCAAAGTCAAAAGCCCCGAAGACATCTACGCCGCCTTGGCCGAACGTCTTCCCATGGCCTGGCATACCCGTTTCGAAATGGCACGAACCGACAAAGACCAGGAAGAGCCACCCGAGGATCGCATCTCCTCTGAGGAAAGTGAGTACAACCTCCCAAACCCGGTCAGTCAATTTTTAGTTCTCCTGGCCCGCCGCTGTAAGCTTTTCTTCCGGGAAAAAGGACAGATCCTTCTCCAACTCGCACTGATTATTCTTTTCCCCGCCGTGGTCGTTATTTTTGCTTACGAGGGTCTTCCCCAAATCCAAAATCTCAGCATGGAAACCGGCAACAATGTCGTCAACCAACTCAAGGAAGCGGTTTCATTTACCCAACAAGCCAGTCGCGTCGGTGGATTAATCTCGGGACTCATCATCTTTCAAGTCGTCCTCCTCACCCTGATGGGAGCGAACAATTCGGCCCGTGAGATCGTCGCCGAACGGCTCCTCCTTGAAAAAGAGAAGCTCGCCGGACTCTCCGTCGGCAGTTATATGGCCAGCAAGATTGTCTTCATCTCCGCGCTCGTCATGGCGCAATCGATTTGGATGACCGTCTTTGTTAAATTTATCTGCGATTTCCCGGGAGACCTCATCCCTCAACTCATGCTCCTCGGAATGGCCAACGCCGCGATGACCTTTGTCTGTCTCGGAATATCGGCTTGGGCCAAAAATGCGGAGCAAGCTTCGCTGATCTCTGTCTACTTCGTCGGCTTTCAACTCCCTCTCTCGGGAGCCGTCCTGGCCATGCCAGAACTCCTCGGTCAGATTGTTCGCCCCTTCATCGTCACCTACTGGAGTTGGTCTGGAATCCTGCAAACGATCCGTGACCATCGCGCCTACGACCTCGTTCAAAGCATCACCAACACACCTCTCAAAGGGGCCGAAATGTGCGCTTGGGTCCTCTCCATCCACATCATCTTTGGGATCCTCTTCGCCTACTTTGGAAGCTGGCGCTCGAAGTGGACGGAATAATCAATCCGCGCGAATAGTCTCACACAAAGGCACGAAGCCACAAAGCTTTTGAGACCATTTTGATTTATGATGAGATGAAATAAATAGATCTTCCGATTGTAACTTGGTGCCTCTCGGTGAAGTAAACTTCTAAGTACTTGAAATCCAGAGCTTTCTCGCCAAGGTCGCGAAGGCGCTAAGTGAGAAGGAATTTGTTTTAAATCCAA
>CAZKRU010000116.1:0-8833 GCA_964555235.1 uncultured Verrucomicrobiota bacterium | reverse complement strand
GGTTAAATGTTACCCGAGGGGGCCCCCTTTAGAGGGGGGGGGCAAAGGGGACGCATCTATAGATATTACAAATGAAAAGTGAGACCTATTCTGAACGATAAGGTGTTCCGTGTCTTCCGTCATTTCCGTGGTGAATTCGAGTTGCGATGGAAGCGGATTTAGGGTGTCGTAGAAGAAGATTCCTGAGGTTTGCTTTCCGGTGTGCTTGGATCCTGGGATTTGTTTTCGGGGGTAGAAGTTTTACTCGGTTTATTGTTTTTCTTCTCCTTCTTCTCTTTTTGAATTGGGGGTTCGGGAGAGGTTGGGGCGGGGTTGGTTACGACGGGAACGGGGCTGCCTGTAATTAATTCGATGGCTTTGGTGGCGAAGCGTGTTCCGAGGGTTTTGTAGCCTTCCTTGTTGTAGTGGAGGGAATTTTCCATTCCGTTGAGGTCATCGGTATTCACGCAGGCCACTTGGTTCGGATGCGCCAAGACGAAGCGCTCTTGTGCGAGGCGGATTAATTCCCAATCAGGCTTGGCTTTGGCGGGATCGGTCGAGGTTTCGTTGTAATCGCTGATTTTTCCTAAGACGAAGGGGAGTTGCTCGCGATTGAAGTCGCGTTTCAGATTCTTCCAGAGTTGTTCCAAGCAGCTTTCGTAAACTTTCCCATTCCCCTTTGCGTTTGCTTCTCCCTGCATCCAGATAAAGGCGACCGATGTCGGGGTCGGTTTTCCTTCCAGTTTCTTTTTGGTCTCTTCCAGGATCCTCTCGTATAAATGGCCGGCCCGTTTCGATTTCTCGGGAGAGCCACTTAAAGCGTCCCACTCTTTTAGCCACATACTGATCGGTTGACCGTTGATGGCGACCTTCACAAAGACGAGATCATCATGGGGGAAGGCATTTTTGACCGTTGGAACGAAAGAGACCTCGGGGTCTAAGCCTGCCATGTTTGATTGTCCTGAAAGGATAAAGAGGCGCACTTTTCCTTCGGCAGCAACGGCTTCCAGGTTAAATCCGAAAACAAGGAGAAGTCCGAGCGAGATCCTTGATAGAGTTAAATTCAGGCCTAAATTGAATGATTTCATGCAGTCTTTTCGGATAGAGGGTTGACAGTTTTGAATAAAATAGCATACTCCTTTAAATAAGATAGCGTTTTTTGACGGTTGTTGAATCATGAGCGCGAGAATCAGTTACTTTTATTCATTTGGAGCCACGCGGGCGATCAATGGAGGGACCGGCTATTTTGCACTGGCAGCCAATGCGATTTCGGTGCCTTCTTCCGTGCTGCTATTGATTTTTGCTGCAATTATTTTTTTGATTTCTATCCTCAAGTCAGATCAACAACCGTCCGCTCACCTCAAAGGAACTCTATGACTCGCGCTACCTCTCTGATCTCTCTCTCCCGTTCATTGCCTCAATCGTTTTTTCGATTTTTGATGCTCACGGTTTTCGCAATGGGCCTGGTCACCGGTGTTTTTGCTGCAAGAACGGATGATCCCGATTACCCGAAGGTTCAGGAGGAGTTACTTGAGCCGATTAAGAAAATGCCGGCGGGAATTTATGCAGGAAAAGTTAAAATGCCGTGGCGGTTGTTTGTTCCGCCCGCAGCAACTCCTGAAAATAAACTTCCGTTGGTGGTGGCTCTGCACGGAGCGGGACGCCGTGGGACGGACAATGCAGGCCCGATGTCGCTCTTCCCGACGTTTTTTAGTAATGAAGCCCAGGCGAAACATCCGGCGTTTATCCTGGCTCCGCAAATTGATCAGGGTCATACGTGGGCCAAGCCGGGACCGAAGAATGCCAATATTGAGGTCGATAAAACTCCGATGACGCCGGATATGGAGACCCTGATTGCCTTGGTGGAGGAGACGATCAAAAAGCATCCGATTGATCCGAGTCGTGTCTATGTGGTCGGGCAATCGTTGGGTGGATTCGGAACTTGGGATGCGATTACGCGGCGCCCGGATCTCTGGGCCGCAGCGGTTCCGATTTGTGGAGGAGGCGATCCGAGCAAGGCGGCGGTTTTCAAAAAAATTCCGATCTGGGCCTGGCATGGATCCAAAGATACGATGGTGCCGACGGAAAATACGCGATTGATCATTGCGGCATTGAAAAAAGAGGGGGCGAATCCTCGTTACTCGGAAGTCCCTGCAGGCCACGGTTCCTGGATCAATGCATTTGAAGAAAAAGAGCTTTATGAATGGCTTTTTTCTCAAAAAAAGCCTTAACTCTCTCGCTTGGAATGGCTCGAATTAGTTGCGAAAAATCAAAGCTTGTTTAACCGCCAAGGCTCAAGGCTCTCGAAGTTCGAGGCCTTGGAGTCTTCGAGGTTAAAGTCGATTTTAGTTTTTCAACTTGATGGGGATCGCTAAAGGGAGAGGTGGAGATGACGAAGAAACGACCGAATTTGATCTGGATTTTTGGGGATCAGCATCGTGCTCAAGCCATGTCGCACCGGGGGGATCCGAATCTCTCGACACCGAATCTGGATCGTCTGGCGGTTCAGGGATTGAGCTTCGACAAAGCCTTGGTGAACAGTCCGCTCTGTTGCCCGGCCCGGGGAACTTTGTTGACGGGACGCTATTCCCATCAGGCGGTGGAAGGTCACGAAATTCAACTCGATCCGACGATTCCGACGCTGGCCCAGGCCTATCGGGAGCACGGTTATCACACGGCTTGGTTTGGAAAATGGCATCTCGACGGTTATCATGAGTCCCACGGTCGTGCGGCCTTTCATCAAATTCCCCGGGAGCGTCGGGGGGGATTTGATACCTGGATCGGTTACGAAAATAATAACAGTCCGTTTGATTGCTGGGTGCACGGTCACGAGGGAGAGACGAATTGCGACTTGCATCGCCTCGAAGGATTTGAAACCGATGCGCTGACCGATCTGTTTATCAAAAATTTGGAGACGCAAGCCAATGGAGGACCGTTCTTCGCCGCTCTTTCCGTTCAACCGCCGCATAATCCGTACGCGGCGCCGGAGCGTTGGATGGCGGGAAAATCGCCGGCCAAAATTGTTTTGAGACCCAATGTGCCGGAGGTGAAGCATGTTACCGCGCGCGCGACCCAGGAGTTGAGCGGCTATTATGCCTCCATTGAAAATCTCGATTGGAATGTCGGACGGATCGTCGAAGCCCTGGAGCGGTTGGGACTCTATTCCAATACGCACATTCTCTTTTTCTCGGATCACGGGGATCTGCACGGATCGCACGGGCAGTTCATGAAGACTTCGCCGCTCGAGGAATCGATTCGAATTCCGATGATCATGGGGGGGATTGATCCGGTTTATGGGGTGAAGCGTGGTAACAGCAGCGCCTTGCTTTCCGTGGTTGATATTCCGTCGACCTCGTTGGGACTTTGTGGGATTCCGGTGCCGAAGACGATGATTGGGAGTGATCTTTCCGGGCTGCGACTTCCGAAAAAAGGAGCGCCCCGGGTTCCGGATTCCGCCTTCCTGCAAATGGTGAAACCGACACGGCATCCCGACAGTCCTGATCGCGCCTGGCGTGGCATTGTAACGGACGATGGATGGAAGTATGTTTGTATTGAGGGAGGAGTCCCCTGGCTCATGTTCAACCTCAACGAAGATCCGTACGAACAGGTGAACCTGGCGCTGAATACTGGATATTTGCAAAAGCGTCACGAGCTTCAACAGCGTCTCGGTCGGTGGATTGAGCAGACCGGGGATCACTTTGATTTGCCGGCAATTCCTAAATGATTTTTCCGCGAAACAAACCAAAGGGGGGAGTTTTCACACGGAGCGAACTGAGGTCACGGAGGTTGATCTCAATTTAAACTCCGTGGTCCTCTGTGTGAACAAAAAATGGCATTTCTTGGTGGCTTCGTGCCTCTCGGTGAAGTAAGTTGTTCCTCACACAAAGGCACGAAGACACAAAGCTTTTGAGGCCATTTTCTATTTTTTATGAGATGAAACAAAAACACCTTCCTATTGTGGCTTCGTGCCTTTGTGTGAGGAGGTTCCCTTCACAGCCGTGCCAGCTTGTTCCACGGGCAGGAGCTTTGTGTGAGACCTCACCTTTTTTTCTTATTTCCATAGAATCGCTAAAGATTGGGTTTTTTTGAGGCCATCGAACAAAAACTATTTGACTTCTCCTTTAAAGGAGTAAACTATAGCAATCACGATTTCACCCTCAACCCCTTAAACCGAACCGGATTCCTCCTATGAAACCACTCCTCCAACGCCCCATCCTCTCCGTTTTCCTTGCGACCCTGTTTCTCTCAATCCAATCCCTTTTCGCTCAACAGGCGATCTCGCTGATGAAACCCGGCGAAAAAAATCTCGGTTGGACTTTTGTGAATGGTCAGGAGTTTCCCGGAGCCAAGGGTGGGTTGTTGGTTGATCCTGCCGCGAAACGGGGAGGACAGGATAGTCTTAAGATCACGGGGGACTTCACCGAAGGAGGGCTCTATGTCGCTGCGAATTTACAATTTGATCCGGTCGACCCCCGTGAGATCTCCTTTTGGGCAAAGAATATTGAAACCGAAAATCTGACGATCCGACTCGGTGATTCCAGCGGTCGCACGCACCAGTTTAAATTGAAGGTGCAACCTTCTACCGATTGGCAGCGAATCGTTTTTCCGGTGGAACAGTTTTTCAATAAGACGGGCGAATCGGCGGGCGGTGTGACGGTGGCCAAGTATGAAGCGTTTGGTGGAGGTGCGACGGGCGGTGGAAAGAATGATGGGAAGTGGGCCGGTCCGGCGAAGGCTTTTTCCGTGGTGGTGACGAGTAATAAGGAGAAAGTCGTTCGAAATCTCTGGATCAATGGGCTCAGCATGATTGCAAAGTCGGCCGAAAGTAGTGCGGCGGCTGCGGGAGAGGGATCGGATTCGAAGGGAATGGCGAAAAAAGTTCAGCTCGACGAAGTCATCGAAGGGGAATCGCTCTGGAAATTCAGCATCGGAAAGGAAGTTCCCGGTGGTGCGGGGGCGATGACGTTGGTGAAGGATGATCCGACCCCGGGCAAGCATTCCATGAAGATGGAGGGCGACTTTACGGCCGGCGGAAACTATGTCGTGATTCAACGTAAGACGGAGACGATGGCATTGGGTGAAGTGAATGAGATCAGTATGAAACTGAAGGCGACTAATTTTGAGACCATTATTGTTCGACTGGTGGATGCCTCAGGACAGTCGCATCAAAAACGCTTCAAAGTGGTTGCGGATGGAGCCTGGCATCCTTTGGCTTTTAAACCGACGGATGTTGCGGGAGGTGAGCATTGGGGAGGGGCGAATGATGGAAAATGGCAGAGCCCGATGAAGATGTTTTGTATCAGTTTGGTCAAACCGAAAACGGGAGAGCCGAAGGCGTCGTTGCAAGTGGCGGAGGTGAATGCCGAGGTGACTGTTGCGACGAAAGTCAATAAGGCCGCGTTCCAATCGGCTTTTGAAGAAGCGGCGCCGAAGCCGGCCAATTGGACCGTCGAAGGGAATGTGGCGATCGATCCGAAGGAAGCGTTCAAGGGAAGCCAATCGCTCGTACTGACGCTTCCAGAAAATAATGTCCGTCAAAAAACGGCGGCCGTGGGCCCTTCATTTCCAGTGGCGACGGGGCCATGGGAAGTCAAGCTGGCAGCCAAAACAGATCTTGTTTCGATGGATTCCTCCTATAATGGGATGGTGACGCTTGAATACTTGGACGGTTCGGGAAAGGCGGTGGGTCAGTCGATCCTTGTTGAATTTTACAACAAGAAAAACTGGCAACCCGTCGTGAAGCAAGTGGAGATCCCGTCGGGAGTGGTTTCCGCCCGTTTTGTGGCGAAGATCAATAAGGAGACTCCGGGGAAGTTCTGGGTGGATGAAATCAGTGCCTCCGCACTTGTCTCGACGGCAAAGCAGGAGAATATTCAGCGCCTGACGTTTACGAGTGTTCAGGTTGGAAATTTATTACTTCCACAAGACTCGAAGGTTTTCACTCTGACTGCCTTGGCGGGTCGTCCGATGCCTCCGGAGGATTGCAATGTGGTCTGTGTGCTGCGCGATTATTGGGGCGCAGAGCAGGCAAAGCCGATTGCGGTAACGTTGTCTCGCAAGGAGAAGCCGAAGGTCGATGTGAAGCTGGACAAAACAGAGCAGAAGGATGCAAAGAAAGAGAAAGATTATTTCGTTTACGAAGGGAAAGTGGATCTTGCCGGGCAGCCGATTGAAATCGGTCGTTACTATGAGCTTCATGCGGAGATTGCACGGAAGGAAGGGGATCCGTTCCGTAACTATACTTCCTTTGCCGTACTCCCGGAAGCTCCTGCGAATAGTTGCAAAGCAGAAGAAGTTCCGTTCACCAGTCGTAATTGGGATAACCGTTTTCCCGAGTTCGTTTATTTGACGAAGCGCCTGGGAGTTCGAGTCGTGGGTGGTTACACGAATTGGAATTTCAAGCCGCCCTATAAAGTGAAACTCAATCAAGATAAGTATATTCAGGAAATGGGACTTGGCGTGCTCTCGACCACGATGGCGATGCAGATTGAAGGGCGCAGACCCGATTGGCAGAAGTGGGACGAGAATGCATTGCGTGAAAACATTCGGAATTTTCTGACCACTTATAAGGACATTCGTCCGTTGATCATCAATCTTGGAAATGAGCCGCACAGCAAGGGCGATGAAGTCAAGGTGGAGATCGAGGCGTATCGAATTCTCTATACCGAAATCAAAAAATTCGATCCGAGTATCTACGTGGTTGGAACTTCGGTCGGAGTCGGCAATGAAGATTATTTTAAAAATGGCTTTGGGCAGTGGTGCGATGCGTATGATTTTCACGTCTATGAGACGGCGGAAAAAGTGCGCAATATTCTTGAGGTGAAGTATCCGGAAATGTTTGCGAAGTACGGGCACGCGAAGCCGATCTGGTCGACGGAGCTTGGATTGAATAGCCAGGGGATGAAACGGCAGACGGTTGCGGGTGAACTCACGAAGAAGTTTACGAACTTTTTTGCGGGAGGCGGCGCGAATGTTTCCTGGTTCGGACTTCTTTATCCGGATCCGGATGGATCGAAGGCCAAGGCCTCCGGTGCGGCGCACAACGTCTTCGATTGTCGCTACGAAAAATATGCGCCGAAATTGGATGCGGTCGCTTATTACAATGCGGTGAATGGAATCGCCATTAAAAAGTATGCCACGGACAAGGTCTATGGGGACCGACTCAATGTCTTTCTCTTCCGGGATCGTGATGATCAGGCCTTGCAGGTGCTCTATAAATCAAAGGGGCGCGAGGATGTTTTCCTGCCACTTCCCGGTGTCGGTGAGGTTCAGGAGATTCGGATTGATGGACGTCGAAGCATGCTGCATGCGGGGAACAAGGGGTTGACGTTAACTGTTGATGAAGATCCCGTTCTTTTACTGTATAAGGGTGGGGAGAAAACATTGCCGAAAGAATTGGGAAAGGCAGCCGTTTCAATCGCTGCGCCTCCCGCTTCGATTGTGAGCGGTCAACCGATGGATATCGATGTGGCGGTCAACGATTCCTCGGCCGCCTCGGTTGAATTGGTGGCTCCTCCGTTCTGGAAGGTCACGAAAAGTTCAGTGTCCGGAGGAAATCGTTTCACGGTCGTCTCGCCTGAGGGAAGTACCGTGCGCGAAGCGGACATGAGGGTGGTTGTTAAAAACGGAGCGGGTCAAATTTGCGGCGATGTGATCCTTCGTCCACAAGTGACCGGGATGATTTCCATGCAGGTTCTTGCGGTCTCCGCGAGCAAAGGGAAGCCGGTCGGAGCGAAGTTGATCATCAGCAACAATGGACCTGAAGCACAGGAAGTGACCTGGGATGCGTCGATTGTTGGAGAGCAGGTCCTTCATAACGGGGTCTTTTCAGCGGTGGCTTCGACGGATGCTTATTTCTCTGAAACCCCGAGTGGAGCTGTGAAGCTTGCACCTCGTGAGTCGACGAGTCTCTTTCTCCCCTTGTCAGAGGTGAATCCGCTGAAGCTCTATCGTCTGAGCGCCAGCGTTCGGGATGCGACGGGGCGGACGTTGATTGTGGAGCGCCCAATGGGGGGCTTTGTCGGAGTGCCGAAAGTGACTCAACCTCTGAAGATGGACGGAGTCCTGGATGAGAAGGAATGGGAAAAAGCACCCACTCAGATATTGAACACGGCAGACCAATTCTATGTGGTCATGAAAAAGCAGAAGCCGACCCCGTCGTGGGATAATCCTGAGGATTTATCGGCGGCGGTGAAGTTCCTCTGGGATGACCAGTATCTCTATGTCTCCGCCAAGGTGACGGATGATATCTGGGGAAAACCGCAGCGCTCGGATATGCTCTGGTTCCAGGATGGAATTCAGCTGCTAATTGATGGCGATCGCGCGAGTGCGTTGAAGAAGGGGAAGAGCGATTACGCGATGGGTCTTGGAATCAATGGACCTCAAGCCTGGTGTGCTCTTGCCTCCGATCCTTCGGTTTCTCCTGGCGAAGCGAAAGATATTAAGATCGCAGCGGTGCGAAAGGATGAAAAAACGGGAGCGATTACCTACGAGATGGCGATTCCTTGGACGCGTCTGGTTCCCTTCAAGGCGCAAGTTGGAGCGAATCTTGGAGTGACGGTTGCCTTTAATGAAGATGACGGCCCTCCGGGACGCGATTCCTACATCACCTGGTTTGGGAGTGTGCAAACGAAAGATGTCGATACGGCAGGGGATCTGATTCTGCTGGAAGCGGGAGAGTAGGTGCAGGTTCTCCGCCCAACAGGCCTCATGAAATTTATGATCAACGAAAATCGCATCAACCCAAAATGCTTCCGGACTGCCGCGCTCATTTGCCTTGGAGCTTTCATATTCATAAATCCCTGCACCGTCGCCCAAAGTGAGGAAATCACTTCGACCATCGGCAATCCGCTCA
>CAZKRU010000115.1:0-9332 GCA_964555235.1 uncultured Verrucomicrobiota bacterium | reverse complement strand
GCGAGAGATGAATCCACTTCACAACCGTGTCAGCACGTTCCACGGGCAGGAGCTTGGTGTGAGGAATCTCTTATTCCCCCCCCTAATTTGTTTTACGGCGGCGGGGGATGGAATATTTCGACTGATTCGGTCGCAGGCAGGTATGCAATTGAAGCAAAAGATCGGCGACTTGTGCTGATTCCGTGGAGCATCGGGCGAGTCCTTCCACGGCGGCACGAACGGGAGAGGCCAGTCGCAAAGGCGTGGCATCCTCTAATTCCTTGATTTTTGACGTGGGATCCACCGGTTCAATGCGAATCCAATCGACCGCCCAGACGGGAAGTTGATCCTGCAAAAATGCGATGACGAGCCGGGTCCCCTCCGATTTCGGAAGTTTCTTACAAAGCTGTTGGAGCTTGGCCGGGGTAATGGCCAACGATCCGCGTTTGTACTTGGAGAGAATTGACTTCTGAATCCCGGTCGTTCTTTCCAAATCCACCTGTTTCATCCCCAATCGGTCCAAACAGAGCGCCAATTCATGGGAAAAACGGCTCATGCCCGAAACCGTAGATTCCCCCGTCCCCTGATCCAACTCCATTCTTGCTAGTAGCTCATATTCGTCTAGGAGATGTTTTGTGAAACTTTCTGGAAAATGACAGCGAATTTGCTCATGAGCTTGGTAAAATCCAAACAACGTGTCGCCGACCATGGGGAGGTTTTCACCCCTGCGTGGCTGGTCACGGCCATGCTCGACTTGGTGAAGGGCGAGACAGAGCGCATCGACTCGCGTTTTTTGGAGTCGGCCTGCGGGAGCGGTAATTTCCTCGTGCAAATCCTGCGGCGCAAACTCGCCGCCGTGGAACTCAAATACGGCAAGTCCGACTTCGAGCGGCGGCACTATGCGCTGCTCGCGCTGATGTGCGTTTACGGGATCGAACTGCTGCCGGACAACATCGTCGAATGTCGCGCCAACTTGCTGGATATTTTCGCCGAGTATCTGACCCTTGCTCCGGCGGACGACCTGTATCGGGCCGCATTCTACGTGCTTTCGCAAAACCTTGTCCATGGTGACGCGCTGACGATGCGCACCCACGATGCCCTGCCGATCACTTTCGCCGAGTGGGGTTATTTGGGCAAAGGCCGGTTTCAGCGTCGCGACTTCCGCTTCGATAACCTTACCCAGTCATCGGCCTTCAGCGCCGAGGGATCGCTTTTCGCTCACCTCGGCATGCACGAGATATTCACTCCGGCCAAAACCTACCCGCCGATGACGGTGGGCGAGTTGGCCTCAGCCGGGTCGGAGGTGACGCCATGAGCGAGCAAGCCAGCTTTACCTTGCGTCAGCGCAATCCGGATGTGCTGACCTGCATCGCGAACCTCTCCAACGACGAGGTGTTCACGCCGCCTGAGTTTGCCAACCGGATGCTCGACACGCTGACCGAAGCGTGGGCCTCCAACCACGGCGGTGCGAACCTCTGGGCCGACCCGGCGGTGACGTTTCTCGATCCCTGCACGAAATCAGGCGTGTTTTTGCGCGAGATCACCCGCCGCCTTACCGGAGGATTGGAGACCCAGATTCCGGATCTGGAGAAACGAGTGAACCACATCCTGACGAAGCAGGTGTTCGGCATCGGAATCACGCAGATCACCGGCCTGCTTGCACGACGCAGCGTGTATTGCTCCAAGCACGCCAACGGCAGGCACTCCATCGCCAAATCCTTCACCAGCGACGATGGGAACATCTGGTTTAAGCGCATCAAACACATGTGGAATGGTGACAAATGCAAGTTTTGCGGAGCAGGACGATCCGTTTTCGATCGTGCCAAAGGCCTTGAAACCCATGCCTACACGTTCATTCACACCGACAACATCAAAACTCGGCTGGCCAAGATATTTGGAGACAATATGCAATTTGACGTAATCATCGGAAATCCACCGTATCAAATGGACGACGGGGGCTTTAAAAAAAGCGCCGCACCAATTTATCATTTGTTCGTCGAACAGGCGAAGAAGCTAGAGCCACGCTATCTCTCGCTGGTAATTCCTTCCCGCTGGTTTGCAGGTGGCAAGGGATTAGACGATTTTCGAGAGTCTATGCTGACTGACGCGCGTATCCGCTCGATGGACGACTACTTGTTAAGTGCCGAGGTTTTCCCTGGCGTGGATCTCAGAGGGGGCGTATGTTCCTTCCTTTGGGACAGAGATAACTCTGGGTTATGCCGCGTTGCGACACATTTTAAAGACTGGCCGACCTCTATAGCCACACGCTCCCTACTTCAAGAAGGCGCAGATGTTTTCATCCGCTTTAATGAGGCCATACCAATTTTAAAGAAGATTATCACTACTGAAACAGGACACTCAGGATCACTTTCATTGCCCGAAGCTAAACGTTTTGACAAACTGGTCAGCTCGCGAAAGCCATTTGGACTTGAAACTAAGTTCAAAGGCAAGACGACTAAATACGACGGCGATGTGCTGGTTTATCAAAACGGTGGTTCAGGCTACACGCCAAGTAGCGCCATCACGGTCGGCACGGAGCTTATTAATTCTTGGAAGGTCTTTATTAGTAAAGCCTACGGTGCTGGTAGCGACCCGATGCCGAGTCGGGTTTTAGGGCGCTCCTTTGTTGGCGAACCCGGCTCAATCTCTACTGAGACTTACCTTTGTATTGGACCACTCAGTTCCAAGAGCGAGGCTAATAGCGTTTCATCCTACTTGGCTTGCCGACTTACACGTTTTTTAGTGTTAATGCACAAGCCTTCGCAAGATGCTACTCGCAAGGTCTATGCTTTCGTTCCTGCGCAGAAGTGGACGCGGCATTGGACCGATGCAGATCTCTACGCGAAATACAATCTTTCAGAAGAAGAAATCGCCTTCGTTGAGAAAATCGTGCGACCCATAGATGTAAACAGTGACGCTCCAGATGAAGCTACTCCCGACGACGATGAATAAGACCATTGACGAAATTCTTGCGCCGAAGCCTGAAGCGTGTCCGCGCATCTACGCCTATTCCATTGTGGACAAGGCGCACGCAGGACTCCTCAAGGTGGGCCAGACCACGCGTGATGTGAAACAACGGGTCGCTGAGCAGCTCCAAACGGCTGTGATTGAAAACTATACCATCGAACTCAACGAATCCGCCGAGCGCGAGGACGGCACAATTTTTAGCGATCACGCGGTGCGCGCGGGCTTGGTGAGGAAGGGTTTTGAAAACACCGCGTTGGAATGGATGCGCTGCACGGTCGAAGACGTAAAGACGGTCCTCACCGAATTGCGCACGGGCAAGAAATTGACAGGCACGCACCACGAGGCCTTTGCGATGCGGCGGGAGCAGGTCGAGGCGGTCGAAAAGACTTTCGATTACTTCAAGTCGATCTGGGCGGAGAACAAAAAGGCCGTGCCGCGTTTCCTCTGGAACGCGAAGATGCGTTTCGGGAAAACGTTTACCAGTTACCAACTCGCCAAAAAACTCGGGGCCAAACGCGTGCTCGTGGTGACGTTTAAGCCCGCCGTGGAGGATGCATGGCAGACAGACCTCGAATCGCACGCGGCCTTCGACGGCTGGCAATACCTGTCAAAATCCTCCGGTGGCGATCCGACGCAGATCGACCGGAAAAAGCCGGTCGTTTATTTCGGCTCCTTCCAGGATTTGTTGGGCCGTGACAACGCGGGGAACATCAAGCCCAAGAACGAATGGCTCCACGAAGTGAATTGGGACTTGGTCGTGTTTGACGAATACCATTTTGGTGCGTGGCGCGAGACGGCCAAGGAATTGTTCGAGGGCGAGGAGGAGACGGTCGCGAAGAAGGAGACCAAACTCGAATATGCTCCCGGCTTGGAAAGTGTGAATGAAGACATCGGTGAACTCTCGACCCAAGAGACGGAGTTTTTGCCCATCACTACCAAGGCCTACCTCTATCTTTCCGGCACGCCGTTCAAGGCCCTCTCGACGGGCGAGTTCATCGAGGAGCAGATTTTTAATTGGACCTACACCGATGAGCAGCGAGCCAAGGAGGCGTTCGCGACCCAGCAGCCCGGCAAGTGGAATCCCTACGGCGCGCTGCCACAAATGCGGCTGCTCACCTACCAGATGCCGGACGAGCTGATGGCGGTGGCGAGCGCCGGGGAGTTCGACGAGTTCGATTTGAACGCGTTTTTCGAGGCATCAGGTGAGGGAGGGAATGCGCAGTTCAAGCACAAGAGCGACGTGCAAAAGTGGCTGGATATTATCCGTGGTGGGCATGCGTCCAAGTCGATTGAATCGCTCAAAACCGGCACGCGTCCGCCGTTTCCGTATTCCGACGTGCGCTTGCTGCCGTATCTCCAGCACGCGTTCTGGTTTTTGCCCAACGTCGCGGCCTGTCGTGCGATGGCGAATCTGTTGGCTGAGAAGCACAACGTGTTCTGGCGTGATTATACGGTGATCGTCGCGGCGGGTGCCGGAGCGGGCATCGGCCTGGAGGCGCTGCCACCCGTGCGCAAGGCCATCGGAGGTGGGTTCGACACCAAGACGATCACGCTCTCCTGCGGCAAACTCACCACCGGCGTTACCGTGTCACAGTGGGCGTCCATCCTGATGCTGCGAAATCTCAAGTCGCCGGAGACCTATTTTCAGGCGGCGTTTCGCGTGCAATCGCCGTGGTCCATCAAAAATCCCAACGGCGACGACCCAAACGAGGAGGAAATCCTGAAGCCGGTCTGCTTCGTGTTCGATTTTGCGCCCACCCGTGCGCTGCGCCAGCTTTCCGAATATGGTATCGGCCTTTCGCCCAACGAGCCGAACCCGGAGAACGCGGTCAGGGATCTCGTGTCGTTCCTGCCAGTGCTGGCCTACGACGGCGCGAACATGACGCAGATCGATGCGGGCGGCATCCTCGATATCGCGATCGCCGGCACCTCGGCGACGCTGCTCGCACGCAAATGGGAGAGCGCGTTGCTCGTGAACGTGGACAATGACACCCTGCGCCGGATTCTGGATAGCCCCGAGGCGATGGCCGCCGTGGGGCGCATCGAGGGTTGGCGCGCGCTCGGCGACAACATCATCGAAACCATCATCAACAAGAGCGACAAGGTGAAAGCACTCAAAAACAAGGCGAAGGACAAGGAGTTGTCGGCAAAGGAAGAAAAGCAACTCACCGACGAGGAGAAGGAGTTCAAATCCAAGCGCAAACTGGTGCAAGAAAAGCTCATCAAGTTCGTGACCCGGATTCCGGCCTTCATGTATCTGACCGATTTTCGGGAGAACACACTGCAAGATGTGATCACCAAGATCGAACCGGAATTGTTCGAGACGGTCACCGGCCTGACGGTGAAGGATTTTCACCTGCTCGTGCGACTGCGGGTGTTCAATACCGAACAAATGAATCAGGCCGTGTTCGCCTTCCGGCGTTACGAGGATGCCTCCTTGAGCTACACGGGCATCGAGAGTCATCAAGGCCTCACGCACTACGGGTTATACGATACCGTGGTGGCGCGGGAGTAAGAATCGCAAAGGCCTCCCCTGACAGATGAAGAGATCGCCCACTACGACAAAATCGTCGTCGCCCTCTCCGAAACCATCCGCCCCATGAAAGAGATCGACGAAGTCATCAACCAACACGGCGGCTGGCCGGGAGCATTTTCACTCAGTCGGTGAATAAAGTCTATGAAGACATTAGATGATCAAGAAAAAGAAGAATATTTTGAAAAACATTTTCCTCATCGCTTGACCTTACTGAGAACGTTTCCGAATCGGCATGGGAGAATTTGGACTGGCGAAGGCGATCTTTACTGTTGCGCAAAAGACTCTTGTCTATTTGCGATTCGATTATGGATAGATTTTTTTGGACTCAAATCAAGCGATGGCAGCATTCTTATTGAAAATAAAGGACGAGGAGATGATGTAAAAATTGAGGCCTTTGTCGGAAAGCTAATCGATGTCCATGATCCTTTAGTAGTCACGCACGCGATTCTTCTTTCAAGAATTTATAAGAGAGGAGACAAAGAAATTGCTCACATGACCGCGACTTTTGATGATGAGTATAACACTGAGGAAAAACTCATCCGTGCCGCAGATGTTATAGTGAAAATTCTAAAAAAACATCTTTATGACCCATGTGGAAGAAGTTTACCTCCGTAATTGCGTGAAGAGCTTTATGTCGCTTTCAAAATCTGAAGTAAACCTCCTGAAGTATATCAAAACAGGGGAGGAAACGGGTGATTGGCGGGATCTGTTTGAAAAAGGATGCTGTTTCCATTTCGCACTAAAGCTGAATGAAGTTTTTAAGTTACATATTTATTTCACAGGCGAGTTAAACCCAAGCGAAGGGATCCATCACTGCTGGGCTCAGTTCAATGATGCTCGGACTAAAGATGATATGATGGTGGACATTAATGGAATCAAACAACTACAAGAAATAGGCCAACGAGTCGAAAGGGACAAATTTTTGAGCTATTTGAATTCACGCGGTCAACACGACTCAAGTAAACGGATTTCTCAAAAGCTGGACGCCCAAATTTATCGAATCGCTGAAAAAATTATTTCTGAAGACCCCAAATTTCAAGAGCTCCGGGACTATCTTTCCTTTTCAAATTAAATTCACAAACCATGGAGGATGACGAGATGCCTATATTTCCAGATGGGATCAAATGGGGGTGGCACCCGGATGCAATCGCAAAGCCGAATCACCCATTGGGGCCCTGTCCGAAAGGGTTGTTTTGGAGATTGTCAGTCTCCTTGGATGAGGACTACTTCCGAGGTCAGTTTATCTACAAACCGCAGCATTGGTGGGAACAACGACCGATTCCAAAGACTGCCGAGGAGATCAAGAGCCTCATGCCTTTAGTCGAAAACCGACAGGGAGAATTTCGTTGGCTTTTTGTTTATGTCTCGGACGTTGAGAGGATGATCCAAGAAAAAGATTCGAGAATTCCTCCGGATTATATCGAGCCTTTCTTGAAATGGATTTCAAGCGATTTGTTCAATCAATATATTCAGGAATGTTTCACCTTGATCCATGCCCAGACCGATGGAATCAACCTGCGCCCCGTCCTCAAGTCGATCAGAAGCTTCTCCTGCGCTATGCGGTTCTCTTTTGGCCGTATCTCGAAGTCGTGAACGGTGAAATCCAACTCTCTGAAGAACGATCCGAGGAATGGCCGCTCATTCGTAAAATTTGGAAAACCGATCTGGACTATCAAGGAAGGTTGAAACGTTATCCGTGTTATTGCGAAGGTGATCCGATTGGAGGCAACCCTGAAACCGCAGGGGTTTGGACAAGTAAGATTTATGGATTCGGCTATTCCCTTTGGAAAACGCACGAGTTCCTGGAGATTTAAAAGACCCATGATCAAGAGTTTCTCGCGCAGAGCAACAGAGTTCGCTGAGGGCAGGTTTTGAATTGAAAAACAAAATCAATCACTCGGCGATCTCCGTGGTTGTGCCCACCTTCGCCCCCCGCACCAAACCAATCAGGCTTCCGGCTAGAAAGTCTTTTCTTTCAGAAGGGTTTTCCACGTGAAAAATCATCCACTTCACAGCCGTGCCAGCCTGTTCCACGGGCGGGAGCTTCGTGTGAAATAAGACAGTCCTCATACCAAGTCACAAAGTGGAAAATCGCTGGTTTAATAAAAAGTTCCCGATCGGGAATATTTAACGATTTTGCTGCCATTTCGTGGATATTGTTCCCGATCGGGAATAATAATCTTGTTTTTTTCAATTTCTGAAATAATGTTACCGTACGGGAACATTAAGGATATGAAGTACACTCCTGAAAAGATTGGTGAAATCGTTCAAGCCGCTCGTAAGCATTTGCGAGTGACTCAAAAGGATTTAGCGATGACCTCCGGCACGGGCTTAAGGTTTATCATCGAACTCGAGAAGGGGAAGCCGACCTGCCAATTGGGAAAAGTGCTTACCGTGCTACAGACGCTTGGCATCAAAATGGAGGTTCATCCTCTTGGAGTAAACGTCGCAAGCGAAATTTAGAAAATGACTCGTACGCTCGATGTTTATTTGCACCAGCAATTGGTCGGGCATCTGATTCAGGATCACCAGGGTCAGATGACGTATTCCTACTTTGAAAGCTGGTTGAACCATGCCGGAGCATTTCCGCTCTCTCACTCGCTGCCACTCCAAAAGGAGCGCTTTAACCGGAATGAGTGCCGGGGATTTTTCGGTGGGGTTCTCCCCGATGAAAGTAAGCGGGAAATTATTGCCAAAAACCTTGGGATTAGTGCTAGAAACGATTTTGCCATGCTGGGGCAGATCGGTGGAGAGTGCGCGGGTGCGGTGACCTTTATGCCAGCGGGCGTAAGACTGCCTCAAAATAAAGATCGCTATCGTCCCTTGAGCCGTGAGAGGTTGGCCCTGATTCTTCGACAACTGCCGCAGCGGCCCTTGATGGCTGGTGATGATGGAATTCGACTCTCGCTGGCAGGGGCTCAGGATAAGATCGCCGTCCATGTCGCTGATGGTAAAATTTCAATTCCCTTGGGCGGAGCTCCCAGTACCCATATTCTCAAACCTGCGGTCATTCGGTTTGAGGGGATTGTTTTCAATGAAGCGTTTTGCATGAAGCTGGCTCATGCGATGGGGCTGTACACGGCTCGGGTTGAGATAGGCCTGGTGGAGAACATCCAGTATCTTCTTGTCCAGAGGTACGATCGCGTTCAAGTGCCCGCTTCTCCAAACAGGCCAGAATCCCTGGATCGATTACACCAAGAGGATTTCTGTCAAGCACTCGGCATTAGTCCTGATAACAAATATCAGAACGAAGGGGGGCCGTCGCTCCAGCAGTCGTTCCAATTGGTGCGTGAATTATCCAGTGCTCCCGTGATTGACCTACAGCGGTTACTGGATGCGGTCATTTTTAATTTGATCGTTGGAAATCACGATGCTCACGGAAAGAACTTTTCACTGCTCTATGGCCGTGAAACGCGTCTTGCTCCCCTTTACGATCTTCTCAGTACCGTCTCCTATCCAGAACTTGCCAAAAAAATGGCGATGAAGATTGGCGGTGAATATGCTTCGGATAAGGTCGGCCCAAAACACTTTGATCAGTTGGCGGAGGAAGCGGGACTGGGGAAGCCAACCGCAAAGCGTCGCGTTCTCGAAATCGCGAATCGTATCTCAGAAAAGATTCCGGAGATTATTGCGGAGCTTCCAGAAACCAAAGGAATCGGCTCCCTGATTCAATCCCGCAGCGCCAAAATACGGCAAAGATTTAGATAGACTCAATAGGGATTCCGCCGTCCTTGGTTCCAAAAAACAGAAACTTTGTGCGCTTTGTGCCTCTCGGTGAAGTAAACTTCTAAGCGCTTGAAATCCAAAAGGAGGGGGCATTTCCCGCGAAATACGCGAAACACGCCAAAGG
>CAZKRU010000114.1:0-9536 GCA_964555235.1 uncultured Verrucomicrobiota bacterium | reverse complement strand
ATCTCTTCCTCAAGCATTTTTCACGCCACTTCACCACTTTTGCAGAGGTCTCATTATGAAATTCAGCTCTCACATCAAATTACAGTCCCTCTCTTTTTTATTAACCCTCTCACTCCCCTTCGTTGTTCCCTCTCTGGCTGCGGAAAAAGTAAAGAAGCCTAAAGAACAGAAAGTCATCGTTTTCAGCACGGAAGAGGAAAGAAGCCAACCGGTTCAAATTTCGGCATGGGTCGGAATAAGGCCCCCCGTGGAAGGAGACTGGGTGAAAACATTGGATGAAAACTTTGATCAACCGACGCTCGATTTGAATACATGGACTCCCCGCCAAGCGTATGACATTGTCATTCACAATCAAAAACAACGCTTCTTGGAAGAAAATGTTATTCTTGAAAATGGGATCGCTAAAATCAAATGCGAAAAGAAAACGGGGCATCAGTATAATGATCCTAAGTTAGGTATTCGTGACTATACCACGGGCTGTTTTACCTCTTACGGTAAATGGACTCAGCTCTATGGCTATTTTGAAGCTCGCGTGAAGCCCTCCACCGCAAAAGGGTTTTGGAACTGCGTCTGGCTCATGCCAGATCGGGGTGCAGGCACAGAAAAGGCCAGATGCTCGACTCGTGATCAGGGGATGGAAATCGATATTTTTGAACAGATGACGAATTGGGGGCCGGGACGCTACGACGTCGCGCTTCACTGGGATGGATATAAAGAAGAACACAAGCAGACAGGAAGCGAAGATATCTTTTTTGGCCCTACTGCTGACGACTGGCATGTCGTCGGAGTTCTTTGGGAGCCCGGAAAAGTCACTTGGTACTGTGACGGAGTTAAAAAAGCGGAATGGGAAAATCCAAGAGTCGGCTCTGTCCCTTGCTTTATGATTCTCGACGTCAACATGCGGGGAAGATGCATGGAAGAAGTCGAGGACGCCAAGCTTCCCGTCCATTTCCAAATCGATTACGCCAGAGTCTGGCAGTTAAAAAGCTTACTCAAAGCGCCACTCGTTAATCCTGAAACAAAATAGGTATGACAAATTTAAATTAATCTCAGGACTACCATTCCTCCGCTGAGCAAAGTGAGAAGAGTTTTTGCCGTAGGGTAAGTAGAGTGAAGGAATGCGAAATGCTTTTATATTAGGAACGCAGGAAAAACCGTTTTTGGTCTAAACGAGCGCGTTGCGTTGAATCACGTTGGAATACCAGCGCGCGGATTGCTTTGGAGTTCTTTTCTGAGTTTTGTAATTGGTGTGAACGAGTCCAAATCGTCTCGTATAGCCATCCGCCCATTCAAAATTATCCATGAAAGACCACGCAAAGCATCCCTTGAGAGGAACGCCATCCTGAATGGACCGATGAGCTTGCTCCAAATAAAGTCGATAAAATTCTTGTCGGTGAAGATCAGGATACTCTCCAGAAACTTCGTCGGGTTCATCATATCCAAATCCATTTTCTAAAATGTAAATCGATTTTGCCCCGTAGCACGTTTGCATTAAACGTGGACCCCAATAAAGGGCGCGAGGATTCAGAAGCAACCAGGGGCTGCTTGCCCGTGGATAGTTTTCAGAAAAGGGAAGAACCTTCGGCTTTCCCTTTTTGTCCACCCCTGCAAAGGTTCCGGTATAAATGTTGACCCCCTGAAAATCGGTTGACTGGCCAATGAGATCAAAATCATTTTTTAAAACCTTGGCGCGCTCTGATTTGGGGATGCGGCGTTCATAGTAGCGGTCGTATCGACCTCTCATCATGGCGCCCATAATGTGAGCGTTGTGTTCCTGAAAAAGTTCTTTCGCCGCATGGATACATTCTTCATTTTCGAGTGTCGGCACAAAGACTTGGATGTTTTCCACGGTCCCTACCCTGGCTTTTGCTCCTCCATAGGAGCGAACGGATTCAACGGCGTAACCATGAGCCAGCAGAGCATGATGCGTCGCCTGATTAACCTCTCGATTTGATAAGCGAAGTCCGGGCGCCAGAAAACTTCCCTTCCCATAACTGAGTCCAATGAAACAGGAAACTTCGAGGAGGGGCATCCAATTTTTGACCAGATCCCCATAGGTTTTAACAAGGAAATCTGAATAATGGGAGAAAGCCTCCGGCATTTTTCGTTGGGTCCATCCTCCTTGATCTTGAAAATAATAAGGGAGATCCCAATGATACATGACTCCCCACGGAGTAATTCCATTCTCGATCATGCATTCGATCAGTTTGCGGTAAAAATCGACCCCTTTTTTGTTGGGCGTTTGATTGCTTTCCGGAAAGAGCCGGCACCAGGAAAACGAGAATCGATAGTTTTTGATTCCCAAAGACTTCATGAGTTTGAAGTCAGATCGAAACCGGTGATAGTGATCGCAGGCCACATCCAAATTATGCCCGTGAAGGACTTTATGGGGCTCCCGGGCAAATTTATCCCAAATGGAGGGACATTTACCATCGCTGAAGGCGGCTCCCTCGATTTGCGCGGCGGCAGTTGAGACGCCCCATGTAAAATTTTTTGGAAATTTAAAATGAGATGAAGAATCGGCGTTGTTCATGGGTGAATAATCCCCGCGCTGAAGGGTTGATGCCAAGGTCGGTATACACGATTATTGCTAAGAGAATGCGTCACGCATGGCAATGTACTGTGGCTAAGCCACTATGTCGATTTAAAATTTAGTTTTTCCGCTGCTCTGGAATGAAGGATCTTAAATTTGATGAAGATCACATGGTGGGAAATATTGATATTCTACCGCCGTTATTGGATGTGATTGGCGCTCCTTGCTCCCCATTATGAATGGATAAGTAAATCCCTCAAGGGGGGCTCATTATCTGCGACAGAAATGCTAATAAAACAACATTAGTTTGGTTGAGGAAATCGGATTATCAATAATACTTAAGAGTGCGCTCGTTATCTCCCTTACTGACATACTCAAATCCCGCCATTTTCGCTCAAATGAAACGAACCGCGATACTTCACAGCCGTCAAATCAGGGCAGCATTCTTGCTTCTCTCTTTTTCTGGCTTAAACCAAGCAGCCACGATTTCGTGGAATGCGGGAAGCGCAACGACGAGCGACTGGTCGCTTGGTAGCAACTGGGGCGGGGCAGCACCCAGTAATAGTGATGATGTGGTTTTATCATCGACCGGAACATTCGATCCGACAAATTTCGATATTCCGAGTTTGACTCTCAATAGCATTAAACTGGGAACGACGAGCACAACACTCACTGCGGCAGGAAGCTCTTTTACTTTAGCAAGTGGCGGATCCATTGAAGACAATGCCAATAACACAGGAACTTTTACGATGGGAGCGTCAGGTGATACTCTGACTCTCGGCGGAAATGCGACATTCAACAATACCTCCACCTCCACCAATAGTTTGGTTGTTGCTGCCATCGTGGCAGGAACTGGAAATATCACCGTTCAGTCAACTTCTTCTTCAAGAACCATTCAACTCAATAACTCGAGTAATAGCTTCACGGGAAATTTCCTGCTGAATAGCGGAATCTTGGTGGCTTCTGATAGCTTTCTGGGAAATGCAGCCAATGATATTATTTTTGGTGGGGGAACCTATCGCGCCGGTAACTCGACCTTGGGGGCGGGACGAGTACTCGATTTTTCCAGCGGCAGCGGGAGCCTCCAAACCGGGTCTGGGGTTACTTTTAATGCAAACACGGCAGGTCAATTAACCGGGAGCAATACGCTCACTTTTCTTGGAACCACGGGAACATCCGGTGTTGTTTCGATCGGAGCGGCAAATACCGGCTTTTCAGGAGCGGTGATCATGAATGCTAGTGTTGCGGGAGACACCGTCGTCCTGAGAGATGCGGATTCTTTAGGACAATCCGGAAGCAAGTCCACGGTGACTATGACCAAGGGGACGCTGAGATTGACACTCAATACTGCAACAAACTTTGGCAACAATATGATGGTTAACTCTGCCGCTTCGGGAGATACGACGATTACAGTACAACGGGCGTCAGCAGGTGCAGGAATTAGTCATACTTTGGGAACCCTTTCAATTGGATCAAATTTTTTAACGATCGATAAAGGCTCCAATATCACCTCCGGAACCGCCGGGCTCATTTTCGGTGCGACAACCTTCACCGGCAATCCTACTTTTACACTCACCAGCGCGAATCTTTCTCTTGGAAATATTTCGACTGGTAATGCCAGTCGAACTGTCACCATTGACAGCACGAGTGCGAACCAGCTCCATTTTTCCGGGAGTGTGGCTCCCGGGGATGGCGGTGAAACTTTTGTCATAAACAATGCAGCCTCATCGCTTGCAGGATCAACCACTTTTGATTCCGGATCGACCTTAACTTTCACTTTGGGAACGAGCAGTGACAAAATCAGTCTTTGGGGTGTTCAAAGTGGTGAAGTGGTTTTTAACAGCAATACCCTTAGTATTAACCAAGGCGCTGGATTTGCCGCAGGGACCTACACACTTTTTGATTTTTATAGTGATTCGGGGTCGACTCTCATGGCGCACGGACTTGCTTCGGGGCTCGGTGCGGTCACGATCAATGGTGGCGGCTTTACCGGGTCGATTGTTTATAATACCAACACCATTGATTTGTCGGTTGCTGCGATTCCAGAACCGTCGACCTATCTTTTACTGTTTTTAGTGGGATTCATCCTCCTCTTCCGTTACAAAACAAACAATGTTTTGAAGTGTACTTCGGCCCGTTAAGTTTTAAGAAACGATACATGTATCGCGCCATTCGATTTCCACAAAATCCAATCATTCATTCTCTGATGGATGATCAGATCGGAAATAATATTAACGGTCCTTCCCTGATTCGTGTTCCAGAATGGATTCCCAGCCCTTTGGGGAAATACTATCTTTATTTCGCGCATCACAGGGGAACTTACATACGCATGGCCTATGCCGATCATCTTCAGGGTCCTTGGACGATTCACAAAGGAGGGGTGCTCAATGTTCAGGAGACCTGTTGCGGTTTTCACATTGCCTCTCCCGATATTCATCTTTGTCATACTACCCAGCAAATCATCATGTATTTTCATGGGGATACTGCGCAAGGGCAGAGAACGTTTCGTGCGATCTCGCGAGATGGAATTTACTTCAAAGCCTCCTCCGAGGTTCTCGGACCCTTTTATTTTCGGGTATTTCCGCATGAGGGAGCCTGGTATGCGATTGCTAAAACGCCAAGCGCTTCGGGTGGTGGTTTCTTGCTCCGTTCTTGTGATGGAATTCAACCCTTCGAGCAAGGGCCTGAGGTCATTCCGAGACAACGACATGTCGCCCTTTTAAAAAAGGAGAATGAGCTTCAGATTTTTTGCAGTCGTGTCGAAGATTGTCCAGAGCGGATCCTTGTTGCGACGATGTCGCTTGGCGGTGATTGGAAAAATTGGAAGCCCTCGGAACCTCAAGAAATTCTTCGCCCTGAAATGGAATATGAAGGAGGTCATCTCCCTCAACGGCCTTCCCTTCGAGGGGCGATTCACGGGCCAGTTTGTGAGCTTCGTGATCCTGCCGTATTTCAAGAAAACGAACGAATCTATTTGATGTATACGGGTGCTGGGGAAAGTTCGATTTGTGGTGCTGAGTTAATCGCTCTGTAAAACCCCACCCGGTTCCGCTATTCTTGAGTCGACTTGGAAATTTTTCTAACCACGAAATTCGCATACTCGCCGATCAGTGGAGCCATTTGCCGAAATCCACACTTTCCTTCCCCAAGTAGTTCTCCGTACGTTTTCCCATCATCATTCCAGTCGATGACTTTTATTTCTTCGTCCTGATGACGAATCGAAAAAACAATCCGGGGGCCATATTTCCAAAGGGTAAGATGATATGGAGGTAACGCGTCGCTCACCGTAGGAATGGGATCTCCTCCCTGAGAAACCAGATGAAACCCAAAGCTCTTTCGAAGATTGCAGGTATTGAATGCTCTTTCATGAGGATGCTTGCGTCGAAAATAAGATAAATGATAGGTGTTGATATCGCTATGGTGATACTGCTCGTAAATGCCGATTCTGGGCTTGAGACTTGAGTCAAATAAGTCCTTTCCTTCAGCTCCGTTTGCTGAAAAAAAGAACATGCAAAGGCCCGGCTCTTGGATCGGCCAAAAATCCCAAGAATAACAGACCTGATCGGGAAAGTCTTCTGGGCACCACATCACAAAATTTGATTTCTGACCAAGTCCTTCATCGAGCGCGTTCTGCATGCGCAGACGGCCGTTGGGAAAGCTAAATTTCGCTTCTCCTTCCAAACGAAACCCTTTCAAATCCTTTTCAGAAAGAAATGAATTTTGGTAAAGAGTTTCTCCTAAAACAAATGTGGGATTATTCATTCGAGAAACGGAATAAAATCCAGTGAAACGTTTTTTTCATATTAAACAACGATACACAGCTCTCGAAGGGTTCTCAACGGTAATGATGTAGCCTTATCAGCACGATTGTTGCAAATGAGAGGGGGATACGGCCCTATCCTTATCGCATGCATCAGTAATCTGGACTCTCGTGTATTCCTGCTGTCCTCAGAGAAAATTCAGCCATTGGCAATAGGGTGCCCTCATCCTGTTGTTCAATGGGAGGGGACAACATGGAGCCATCTAAAGGATGGACCTGAAAGGCGAAGCTCGATGGGAATCGAGTGACGATTGGTAGGAGGAGCTCTCCGAGGAAGTCGGCGGGCTCCTCAATAGGTCGTCAGTTTTCAGCAAGAACAAGGAGGTATCGTCGTTAGATCTTGATCAATAAGGGTGGTGCTGTTGAATCTGTGGGAAAAATTATGGCCATCTTTTTCAAGGTTCTTGCTTACGCTGCGGTTCTGTCAATTTTTCCATGTATATTCTTTATGGTACGCAAGCATGTGGCTCTGAAGGGGGCAGATCAGTGCGCAGGTGTTGTTATTGGGCATGAGGAGAGGAGTGATAGTGACGGAAGTACGTATGCACTACGAATTGAGTACTCGGACTCTAATTTAAAGAAACATACTTTCGTAACAGGATCCGCATCAAATCCGCCTGCCCGATCCATCGGAGAAAAAGTGAAGGTTTTTCACTATGGCGAAGATAAAAAGCCGGATGTCTTGGTCTTCGTACATCTATTTTTGGGATATTGGATTTGGCTTTGCTTCAGTCTTACTCTGGCGGGATGTTTTATTGCTCCCAAAATAATGGAAATAATCTATCTGAAATAATTAAGAAAGGTAAACCTCCAGCTCTGCTGGAGGACTCCCAAAGTTTGACGATTCCGGGATGAGATGAGAGTGGAAGTTCGCGCGGTGTTCTAGTGAACAGATCATCATGCGATGAATGCGGAAGAGAAATACGGATTTTTTTTCGCGCAGAGTTCGCTGAGAACGCAGAGATTTTTAAACTTCTCGGCGACCCCTGCGAACTCTGCGCGAGGACGGATGGTGGATTGACGCTCCCCTTTGAGGGGAAAATTCAAGCCTCCAGCTTTGCTGGAGGTATCTGACTGAATTCGTGTTTTCTATAAGGGAAGCTGTTTCCTGTATTCCTGCTCTCCTCAGAGTAAATTCAGTCGCTTGTAGTACGACGCCCTCGTCGAAGTTGCTCTACCAAAATGAATTGTTTTGAATCCGAACTGGTCCCACGTTCCGGCTTTTTCGGATCGTCTTCCGTGGTAACAGATCTGAAGGTGATAATTTCTTAACCCAAATCGTAAAGAATCGCGCTGAGGGCAAAAATGGCGGCGGTCTCGGAACGTAAAATCACAGGGCCGAGGGAGACGGGAAGGAATCCTGCGGCGCGAGCCTCGCCAATTTCTGCTGGTGTGAAATCGCCTTCAGGTCCGATCATGACGACGACGCCGGAGGCAAGGGCGGCGGCGCGATTTTCCTGGAGAACATTTTTTAAGGGTTGTGCTTCTGATTGGAGCGAGGCAATGAGTTTAAGGCCGAACGGTTTGGCGCTGGTGACGAAATCGCGAATCGAGGTAGGAGCAGAAACTTCGGGGAGCCAATTTTGTCCACACTGTTTCGCCGCCTCCATCGTGATGTGACGCCATTTCTCGACTTTTGCTTCGGCACGATCTTCATCGACTTGCGCAACACTTCGTTCGGACTGCAGCGGGGCGAGTCGACTGACTCCGAGTTCCGTTGCTTTTTGGATGATGAGATCCATGGCTTTGGATTTTGCCAGGGCCTGTGCGAGGCAAACGGTGGAAGCGGACCGAGCGGTTTTGGATTCTGCAAGAACCTTGAACTGCACCCGGCCTTTTTCGATGGCGGCAATCGTGCTTTTGAATTCGCGTCCGGCGCCGTCAAAAACGGTGATCTGATCCCCCACGCGTTGTCGGATGACTTGAGTGCAATGGTGGGACTCGGCTTCGTCGAGAAGTTTCGTTTCGGGGTGGGCAGAGAAATAACGTTTCATATCAGGCCTGTAGGTTTTCTGCAGCGGTTACGGTGTTGCTCATCAGCATGGCAATGGTCATCGGGCCGACGCCTCCCGGATTCGGGGTAATTTTTCCGGCGATTTGGCTGACGGCTTGGAAATCGACATCTCCGACCAATCGGTATCCGCGAGGATCCTTCGGATCTTCGACTCGATTGACTCCGACATCGATGACGACGGCTCCCGGTTTGACCATTTCAGCTTTCACAAATTCAGTCTGCCCCATGGCGGCAACAATGATATCGGCCCGGCGACAATGCTCGGCGATCTTCTGACTGCGGGAGTGAAGAACAGTGACGGTGGCGTTCGCCTGTTTTGCCTTTTGAACCAAAATGGCAGCCATCGGCTTTCCGACAATATTGCCACGTCCCAAAACGACGACTTCAGCGCCTTCAACTGGAACTTGACTGCGAATCAGAAGCTCATGCACGCCCGCCGGAGTGCAGGGCCGAAATCCGGTGGTGTCGCCGAGCAAGAGCTTTCCGACATTCACTGGATGAAATCCATCGACATCTTTTCGGGGATCAACCCGAGCGAAGATAACCGTTTCGGAGATGTGTGATGGAAGAGGGGCTTGAACGAGAATTCCATGCACTTCTTGATTTGCATTCAACTGATCAATCAGGGTGAGGAGTTCGGCTTCGGTGGTTTTTTCCGGAAGAACGACTGTTTCCGAGCGAATCCCGAGATCGGCTGCCTTCTTGCCCTTCATCCGCACATAAGCTTGTGAGGCCGGATCTTCTCCGACTCGAATAAAGGTAATTCCCGGGGTAATCCCTTTCGCTCGAAGTTTCTCGACTCGAGCCTTGGTTTCCTGGTGAATTTGTTCCCCGATTTTTTTGCCATCAATCAACGTCGCCATCAATCATCTTGAGACGATTTTCGATCTTTTGAAAAGTCAAAATTATCCTCAATCTCGATCCTTACTGCGATTGGGCCACAAAAGGCGCAGAATTCACAGAATTGCAGAACCGATTGGTCTTCAAAACAGAAAAAATCGTTCTCTCGTAAAGGATTTTCTGAGGAAAGCAGGAAGTAAGGAATTCAGGAATTTTGCCCGCGAAACACGCGAAAGAGACGAAACGTAAGAATCCCAAGTTGGAGGCGGGCTCTCTGGAGCCCTTTTCAGGATCGATCCATCGGACTCAAACTCGTTTGAGCCCGTGGA
>CAZKRU010000113.1:0-9899 GCA_964555235.1 uncultured Verrucomicrobiota bacterium | reverse complement strand
CCCAAAGATGTAAAAAAAGGGGGGTGTTTTACGATCTAAACGAGGTAAATAACACATATTTTTCATAACTGTCATAGCATACAACCTATGACACTTATGATCAAAAATTAGGAAAATTAAATCCGTGTCAATAAGGTGCTTCGTGCACCGCTTACTAAGCAGGGTGGTAGCCCTGATAAAGATTGGTGGTGACGCTTACGTTGTTTCGGAGGGCATAAGTTCACGAGAGTCTTCAAAAAATGATTTATTACTGATATTTAATAAATATTTTAATTATATTAATAATAATTATTTTTTGTTGAGTTTTCTTACAAGGAGCCTACCTTATGCGCAAGGTGATGCGTTGGGCGTGAGGCTTCTTTCATGAAAAGATTTTTTAAAATTCTGGGATGTGGACTGGGGCTGGTCTTTATCACGCCGTTTTTGGTTTGTGCACAAACGTATATCAATGAAAATTTTGAGAGCGATACCTTGGGAAGTGCTCCAACGGATGCCCTTCAAAAAAATGCAGTCCAAGTGACGGTGGCAACGGGAACTGGTAATATCGGAACGAGCCAAGTAGCAAATTTTAATGATATTTTAACTACTGGGGGAGGTTCAGGAGGGGACTTAGAATACAGTACGAGTGCGGCGGTTGGTAATTTGTATATTCGATTTGATTTATTAAATAACAATCCGACTGCAACCGGTTCGGCTGCCAATCCTTGCATTATTGGGGTTGGAGCTTGGGATACAGGTGCGGGAACTAAGTTGGGTGCGGCTGCTAACCGGGCATTTGGGGTGGAATTCTATCAAGATGGAGCCTCTTCGACGCTAAGGTTGCGTGTGAACAGTACGGCAGTCGTTACGTCGACTTACACAATGACAGCGCTTCAGCAGGTTGCTATTTGGGTGAATGATAGTGATAGTGCCACGCTCACTTATGCACGTCCGGATAATGGGAGTGCGGCAACGCTCGGAATCGATTCGTTTGTCGTTTGGGTGAATAACAGCTTGGTAGGAACGGAAGCGGACACTGGAATTGCGATGTTCTCGACGATCACGACAGGGAATACGACCCTCGGTCGATTTGGTTTTAATTCGAGCTCCGGAACGGTGACAAACTTTCTGATGGATAACCTTTTTGTGGGCGACGTTTCTGCGGCAATTCCGGAGCCTTCGACTTATGGAATGATTTTGATTGGAGCGTTATTGTTTGGATGGTGGGGCAGTCACACACGAAGAGTTTTTTGATCGCTTGAGATCTCCAATCTGTGTCCATCTGCGGAAATCTGTGGATTAAATCTGCAGGCTTCTTGATCCACAGATTTACTCAGATTTTCACAGATTGTTGTTGGCGGGGATAGAATCGATTGGATCCATCTCTCGCAAAGTCCGCCAAGCCAAGTGAGGAGAAATTTTCATGGGCTCCATCAAGTGCGTGAGAGGCTTGCGTTTGTTGAAAATGCAGGCTAGAGAATCGGGACGACATGAGGCTCTTTTACCCGAATCTTTCTCAGCAAATCATTCTCTTTTTTGGGGTGATCGGATTTCTTCACACTTCCTTGATGGCGCGTCCGGAGGTGGAACTTGGAGTGGATGTACTGGCCTCGAACCAGTTTCGAGGTTTGGAAGGGAAACGCGTCGGACTTCTGACGAATCAGACAGGAGTCAATTCCCGGGGGAAAAGTACCATTGATCTTTTAAAGGCGGCTCCTGGCGTGAAGCTGGTAGCGCTGTACGCTCCGGAACACGGTCTTTATGGGGCAGAGTTGGCAGGGGAAAAAGTGGCGAATACGGTTGATGTCCGGACAGGGCTTCCGGCTTTTTCACTTCATGGAGCGACTCGAAAGCCGACTCCTGAAATGATGAAGGGGATTGATGTTCTTCTCTACGATTTACAAGACATTGGATGTCGAAGTTATACCTATATTAGTACGATGGGGTTGGCGATGGAGGCGGCCGGAGAGGCCGGGGTTGAATTTTGGGTTTTGGATCGACCGAATCCTCTGGGAGGAAATCGTGTCGAGGGAATGCCCTTGGACCCGAAATTCCGATCGTTCGTCGGACAATGGAATATTCCGTATGTCTATGGGCTCACCTGTGGGGAATTGGCGAAGATGATTCATGAGGAAAAGTGGATCTCGAAGCGTCCGAAGCTCACGATTGTGCCGATGCGAGGATGGAAACGGGAGATGACTTGGGCAGAGACCGGACTTCCTTGGGTTCCGACTTCGCCGCATATCCCGAATGCCGAGACCTGTTATCATTACGTGATCACCGGATTGATTGGCGAATTATCGGTGGTGAGTACTGGCGTCGGTTATACGCTTCCGTTTGAATTAATCGGGTCTCCGCGTTTCAAGGCATTTGCCTTTTCCGATGCGATGAATCGTCGGGAGTTGCCGGGCTTTTATTTTCGTCCCGCCTTTTATTATCCATTTTACGGAAGCCTCAAGACACAACTTTGTGAGGGGATTCAGACGCTTTTGATTGATCCGGAAAACGCAAACTTAATGAACACCTCGATGATTCTGATGGAAGAGATTCGCGCTCGAATCGGGGTCGGACTTTTTGACAAGGTGCCTGCGGATAAAATCAGCTTGTATGACAAAGTCTGTGGTTCCGATGCCGTTCGAAAGCATTTTACCGGTACTGGAACGGCGGATTCGATCATAGCGACCTGGAAATCGTCGCTCGACGAGTTCCGCGGGAAGCGGAAGAAATATCTGATTTATAAAACTGAAGTTCATACGCCCGTGGTGGCTCCGGCTCCACCCCCGGCTCCCGTCTCTCCCTCTCCAACTGTCCCCTCAAAACCTAAAGGAAAACCGTGATTCAAGTCGTATTTAGTGATTCCAGTGCGGCCGATCTTTCCGCATTGCCGAAATTGGTTCAGCTCGAGCTTCTGAGCGAGTTTCAATCCCTCACGAAGGATCTGGATCATCTGGATCCGGAGCGCTTCGGGAGGATTTCGGGCGAATCGACTTCGTTGATTCGTTTTCGGACCAAGGAGTATCGGATCTATTTTGAGCCGGTTCCGGAAGGGGTCCGGATTCACCGAGTGTTACACAAAAATACGCTCAAGGATTTTCTTTTTCGCTCCAAATTGCCGCTCGCCGAGGATGAGATTCTTCAGACGAATCCGGCATTTTGGGAGTTAATTGATCCCAAATTGAAGTCTTGAAACCACTGATTTCGACCTTGAACCGGATCTGGCGGGCCACTGCCGAGCAGGGGTTTCGGAGTCGTACGGTCGGTTGGGTCTGGGCAATTGCCTTGGTGCTCCATCTGCTCGCGCTCTTGGTGGTTCAAGATGTGACCCTCTTTCGTTACGGAATTTTTAGCCAACCGCATTTCGATCTGACTAAAATTTATTACGTCGAACCGCCAGCGGTCCGTCGGGAAGGGGGAGAAGAGCGGGAGGTTGTGGTTCCGACGCAGGCCTTTCCGATTCCAGGAACTTCACGTGCCTTTGAAAAAATCCCTGAGCCAACCATGGAGTTGAATTGGAATCCCATGACGGTCCGGGCTCCGGGAAAACAGACTCCGGGTTCAGAGGAAGTTCGTGTTTTGGCAGTTTCAGCGAGATTGGATCGCGTCCTCTTTATGGTCGATGTTTCGGGAAGTATGTGGACCCGCGTGAATGGGAACGGAGCGCGTGTCTTCGAATTTGCCTGTGAAGAGGTTGCTCGTAGTGTCAGTCTTCTTCCCTCCGGGATGGAGTTTAATGTCATCTACTATTCTGACACGATTGCGCCTCTTTTTCGTGAGCCCGCGCGCGCGACCCCAGAAAACAAGGAGCGTGCCCGGGTCTTTTTACAACGTCTTCCTGATCTCAGTGGCGCAACGGATTTTTTCAAGGCGCTTCGGGCGGCCTTCACCATGCAACCGGACGGGATATTCCTTTTTACGGACGGGATTACCCAAGTCGCTTCCTGGAGGGTTTCACAACAGTTTCGGGTCTTGCATGAAACGATTGCTCCAAATGCGCGGGTTTATGTGGTGAGTTTTTCACCCGACAATGAAACCGAGCAGAACGATCTTTTGGCGCAGTTGTGCAATGCCACTGGAGGTGATTTTCAAAGATACCCATTGCCCGTGGCTCCTCCTCCGAGTGTTCCCCCGAAAAAGAAAAAACCATCGGGAGGTGGATGATGGTCCAATCTTTTTCGAAGCGAGGATTTACCTTGGTGGAATGTATTTTGGCATTAGCCATCTTCAGTCTGGTGGCGGCTTCCATCGTTGCCTTGGTCCGTTCGAGTTTGCAGAGTTCGTCCGAGCTTCATGCCATGATGATTCGGGAGCAACAGTTGAGCGGGGTGATTGGTTTGCTTCAACGGGGATTCCGTTCGCTCCCGTCCTCTGCCGTCATCTTGGCGCGTCCTCTTCCGTCCACTCAGGATGGAAATCAATTCCTCTTTGGACGGGCTCCAGGTCTTTTTAAGTGGGCGGAGGGCGATGTTGGGATTGGAACCTGGATTTTGACCTCCTTGCGTCAACCGAATGGATCCTTGGGTTTGGTCGTTTACCGGGTCAAGGTTCCACTCGATTTTACGGGGACGACCTTGCCGGAATTTACACCGGATAAAGACGAACGACCGCTGATGCTTATTTCGGATATTCGAAAGATGGAGTGGAGTTTTTACGATTCCCGAGTGGGAGACTGGGTTCCGGAATGGATTGAAGTTCAGCGACGTCCCGACCTCATTCGTCTTCGAATGGAATTGATGGAGGGAAAACAATCTGAGGAGATTCATTTTTGGTTGCCCCCCTTGGTTCCTCCTCCTTTGAGTGTTGGAGGTGGGGGATGAAGGAGGTTTTTCAAAATCGCGAAAGGCGAGGAGTTGCTCTGATGATGGTCCTGGGGGCAATTGCCTTGATGTCACTGGCTTTAGTTGGAGTGATGGGATTGATCCAATCGGATTTGGAGGAGCAGGCGATTCAGAACAAAATTCAAAGGGCGGAATTACTGGCCCAATCGGGGCTTGCGATTGGAATTCATCCTCAAATTGGTCCTGACGATCCGCTTTTGAAGCAAACCTTCCCGAATGGAGAACGTTTTGAAGTGGAGATGCTTTCAGAGGGAGGAAAACTCAATATCAATTTTATCTTAAGAAGTGGATTTAAAGGTCCGCTGACTCGACTTTTTGAGAGTTGGGGAGTGGAGCATCGAGTGGCGCAGGGAATTGTGGACTGTCTACAAGATTGGGTCGATCCTGATGAGCTCAAGCGTCTGAATGGTGCGGAACGTGCCGATTACGAGGCCGAGCGCTGCGGGGTGGTTCCGAGCAACCGGGCCTTTGCGTCGATCGACGAGATGGCCTTGGTGAAAGGGATGGATATTGTCATTGAGAAGCGTCCGGATTGGCGGGAAGCGTTTACGGTTTGGAGTGAAGGACCGCTGGATGTGAACGAGGCTGATTCAGCGTCCATTGCCGTGATGGCGGAAGTGGAAATTGCGAGGGCGGATACGCTCGTTCGATTTCGTTCCCCCAAGTCAGAAAAGCCGGAGGAACCGCCTAAAAAAAATCTGATTCAGTCGATGGATCAAGCGAGACAACTCTTGGGATTACCGGAGAATGAATTTCAAAAGGTGGCGCCCCGCTTCATGCTCAAGAGCATGGTTCAGCGTTTGACAAGTCGCGGAGAAGTTTCAGGGGTTCGGAGGACAATTAAGGTGGTGGCAAGGCGTGACATTGTCCCCGTTCAGTGGTTAAGCTGGGAGGAATGATGGCAAAGGGAGGAACTTCCAAAGGAGTGCGTCGCGCGATCTGGGTCCCGGGATCGGAGGGGTGGGAGTATTGGGAGCCTGGAGCGGGGGGATACTATCGTCTCGTTCAAGAGGCGCCGGAACCCCAAGGACAATCCCGGGCTTGGATGCTCGCCCTTCCCGTGCAACAGGTCATTACGTTTCCCTTATGGCTCGGCTCCCGCAATGCGGCGCTTTTTGGCGAAATGATCGCCCTGCAGCTCGACCGTCGTGGTTTGGTTCAGCGGAGTCAATCCGAGACAGTGATGTTTTATGAAATTGTTGAGCAAGAAGCTGAGCGAACGTTGGTACGGGTTCAGGTGCTCCCTCCCAGCCTTCCTGAAGTCTTGTGTCAGGCGACGGTTCCGCATTATGAGAGTTCGGCGAGACTCTATTCTTACCAGGGAAACAGTCTCGTTTTTTGGAGGGAACTTGGAAAATGGGTGATTGCTTTTTCGCGCAACGGAAGACTCCTGCATGCGCAAGTGATGGAAGAGAATGTTATCGGAAATCAATGGATTCAGGAAGTTTTATGTCTGATGCTCCCCCTGGAGTCGGAACGCGTCAGTCTCGGAGTCGACCGGATTGAGTTTCGAACCCCCGTGATGGAGTCCGATCAGCGAATGGCTCAGGAGGGATTTCGACTGCCCGTTCAAGTGGTGAATCGTCCAACGCCAAGCGTTCCCGAAGTCCTCTCGGGATTGACTCCGGGACTGGTGCGCGAGTCGCAGGTTCAACAATCCCAAAATAATCGTCGCCGGATTTTTTGGGTGCTGGCGGTATTGGTTTATCTCCTCCTCGTCGGGGGACTTGTGGGATATCGATGGTGGGTGGAGCGCGCGCTTGAGCAAAAGCTCCGGGAGATTTCAGAATCATCGGGAATGGTGCAACAATTGAAGCAGACCGCACAGCTCTGGCAGGCTTTGCAGCCGGTGATCGACCCGGAACATTATCCATTGGAGCTGCTCTGGAAATGCACGCGACTCGTTCCGCAGGATGGCGTCCGTTTGACGTTGTTTGATTGTGATCGGGGTAAAATTACCATTCAAGGCGAGGCGCAATCGCAAGAGGCGGCCTTCCGATTTACCACTGAGTTGAGTCAGCATCCGGAACTGAAGGAATATCATTGGGTGACGCCGCCTCCCAAGATTTTACCGAATCAGACCGCCCAATTTATTATTGAAGGGGGGCGCAGTCAGTGAAGCCTCTTTCCTCCAGTGAGCAGCGGCTTTTGGTGCTTTTGTTGATCATCCTCTTTGGGGTCGGTCAGGTCGTTCTGTATCGTTGGTTTACTGACTTTCAAAAAAAAGCGCAACTCGAGGAAGTCAAGATTGCTCAACAAAAGATGGAGGCGAAAGTTTGGTTGGAGGAAAAGGAACTCTGGTTGCAGCGTCAGCAATGGATTCAATCCCAACAGCCGGGGTGGCGGGAGCCAGGGCTCATGAGTTCGGATCTGCTCGATTTTCTTCAGAAGTCCGCCAAGATGCAGGGACTTGAAATTCAGGATCAACAGGTCCTGGAGCCCGAGATTTTACCGCAGGCCACTCAAGTGGCCGCTCGATTGAAACTGGTTGGAAAAATGGAAAAACTGACGCGGTGGATGGCTGAGCTGCAGAAGCCGGAGAGTTTTTACGCGGTCCTCAAATTTACAGTAAAAAGCGATGCCGATCCGACGAAAGTGGTGGCAGAAGTCCTGATCGCCCGATGGCATCAAAGCAAGACGAAATAATTCGTATCAAGCCTTATTGGCGACGATATCTTCGAGGAGTTTTTCTGCTTGAGAAAGCTTGGATTCTTCCTTGAGGAGAAGTTGCTTGGCTTGTGCCACCCGCTCCTGTTGGGAGGTGATGAAAACGCGAACCGCGTGTTCCGGTGTTTTTGAAATATTATCAATCCCGATCATCAAAAGCTTCTTCTTCGTCCCATCCGCCAAACGGGTGTAATCTTTCAGAAGAATGGCTTTCGGTGTCTTCTTTGAAATCTCAATTTGTCGGAGATTAATCGGTCCGGTGTGGGTCAGCGTGTAGAGGGTGGTCGTGTCGGTGCGACCGGTAGAAGCGGCAGAGCTTAATCCTCCGCTCGTTTTGAGGGTTGGTTCACTCGGCACAATCTCTTCGTAGCTTTTCCACTGGGAGCCATTCTCCTCAATGACAAAGGTCGAGCTCTGGATCGTTCCGTTTTCACGCAATTGTTTCAATGTCTCCATCGAGATGGGGCCTTGAACCTGATTATTTGAATCCGTATAAAAAAAGCCCATAAATTATTTCCCAGAAAACATCTTATTTCTTTGAAAAAAATCTAAAGAGAATGCACTCGGTGTCAATCTGTATTTGTCTGAAAATGCCTGTAAAACTTCTGAAGATTCCTCTTCATCCCTGATGCTTGCGTTTGTGCAAAATGAGGGTTGAATGGAGGAATGGGATTGTTTCACTTTCTGGGGATATCACGGGGGAGAGAGCCGCTAGCGGTGGGGAGTCGTGCGCCCAAGGTCAGTGTTCAGGATCAGGAGGGGCATCTTCTTAATGTAGAGGATCTCTGTCGCACCGGTTTCACGCTGATCTACTTTTATCCCAAAGCCGATACCCCAGGATGTACCGCGCAAGCATGCAGTCTTCGGGATCAAATGGCCGATTTGACCCGTGAAGGGGTTCGCATTTATGGGGTAAGTCGCGATTCCATGACGGGCCAGAAACGCTTTCAGGAAAAATACAAACTCCCGTTCCCCCTTTTAGCCGATGTTGAAGGAAAGGTGACCGAGTCGTTTGGGGTTCCCATTGTTTTTGGTTTTCCGAGTCGTCAGACTTTTCTTTTTAAAAATGGAATTTTGGTCTGGCGTGCGATTGGAGCGGATACTTCCCGTCATGCCGATGAAGTCCTGATCGCGGTTCGACAACTCAACTAAGGTGATTTTGTGGGGGAGGATGCAATCATTGCGTTGGCGACGCCTCCGGGGCGAAGTGCTCTGGCGGTGATTCGGTTGAGTGGTCCCGGAGTGCTTGAAAGGACGAAATTCTTGGCCTCTGTTAAAGTGTGGAGACCTCGTGGCGTTCATCACGCGATTTTACGGGAAGGGGATCGAATTTTGGATGAGGTGGTGATCTCCTGGTGGCCGGAAGGGGCCTCCTATACGGGGGAAGAGACCATTGAGATTTCCTGTCACGGGAATCCGCTGATTTTCAAAAGCATTCTCGAGGCATATTTGAAGCGAGGCGTTCGTTGGGCGCGACCGGGAGAATTTACGGAGCGAGCCTTTTTGAATGGGAAAATGGATCTGACCCAGGCCGAAGGGGTCCTTGATTTGATTCATGCGGGAACGGATCGCTCGGTGCGTGCGGCCCAAGCGATGCGTGAAGGACGGTTCGGGCTGCATCTTTTAAAAATGCGCGAGCAGTTGATCGAGGTTTTGGCACATCTGGAGGCTTATATTGATTTTCCGGAGGAAGACATTCGACCGGAGACCGGATCGGCGTTTCAAGAGCGTTTAAATTCGATCCGAACGGAGATGATCCGTCTTTTAAAAACGGCACCTCTGGGGCGTCGTTTGCGAGAAGGAGTTCGCACGGCGATTGTTGGAGAACCAAACGTCGGTAAGTCGAGTTTGCTGAATGCCTTGCTTCGGGAAGATCGGGCAATTGTTTCACCAACTCCGGGAACGACACGCGATACGATTGAGGCGTCGTGCCAAGTTCGCGGATTGCAGCTCTGTCTGATTGATACTGCCGGGCAACGAGAGACTTCCGATACGATTGAAAAAGAAGGAATCAGTCGCGCCCGTCGGGCGATGGAGGAGGCTGAATTGATCTTGCAAGTGGTCGATGCGTCGCAACCGGTGCCAGTGGAATTTCCTGAGGTTCAACCGGGACAATTTTTTCTTCGAGTGGCGAATAAACTGGATTTAGGAGTGGTGAAAGGACATGAGGCGTCGGTGCTCGTTTCTGCCCGGACCGGCGAGGGACTCGATCTTTTGGAGTCAAAGATCGAATCGCTCTTGATGGGAAAAGAGGGAAGCGCCGAGGTCGATGAATTTGCGATTAATACGCGTCAGGAAGGGGCCTTGAGCGAGGCGCAATTATGCCTTGAAAACGGACTCCTAGCCATCGAACAGGGAGCGCCGCCGGAACTCATCAGTGTCGATTTAAGAAGTGCACTGGATGCGATTGGAGAAGTC
>CAZKRU010000112.1:0-9949 GCA_964555235.1 uncultured Verrucomicrobiota bacterium | reverse complement strand
AAACCTTTTTTATTCTACGAAATATTCACCCATTCCTGTGGGATGGCTGTGAAATAATATGAATGCATCCCGAATCAGCACATACATCGCCATCTTTGCGGTCATTGTTTCAAACTCGGTTGTCGGGACATCTGTCGCTTCGTCCTCTAAGGTCTTTGCAAAGTATCTCGCGACAAGCTTTGGTGGTCGTCCCCTACCAAAACTAACTGAACTGATACTGAATTACGGAAACTCCTCCGGACCGATTCTTATTGGATTATTGGTCGGCATATTTTTTGCCGTGTTGATCTGGTTTTTAGATCGGAACGAGAGGGCTCGTCCATTCGTGCCCATCGGCATTGCTGCAGGCTTCACGGCTTGTCTATTTCACTTAGGCTGCGCATTTACAGGACTAACTCTTCCTTTTGTCGTGCTGCACAACTGAAAATCCAGAGATCGAACCATGCGGTCGAGCGAATCCCTCACAGCACCAGATTTTTGTGGCTACTCCTGCACGGACCGCGCCAGCATAGCTGTCACGGCCCATGCTGATCCTCGCGAGCTGTGAGGGATCGCTCACCGCGGACGTTAGACCGCATGAACACGACCGCCGAGTTGATTGACGCGATAAGGCACTTCGAGCTGGCCGGCAGTCCTTGCAGATCCCATCGGCAAAAAGAAGTTTCTTGCGTCACGAGATTCGTTCGTTTTTTGGAGCCCAAAAAATTAAGTTGATTCCCTTAAAAACGTTCTCTAGCGTCACCAGACTATGAAAACGGGCATTCATCCTGAATATTCTGAAACTGTCGTCGCTTGCGCTTGTGGCGCGAGCTACAAAACCCGCTCCACGCGGGACAATCTTCGCATTGGTATTTGTTCCAACTGCCATCCGTTTTTTACGGGTCAGCAGAAGTTTGTGGATACCGCCGGTCGCGTTGAGAAGTTCTCACGCCGCTACGGCAACAAGCGTTTGGCCAGCAACAAGAACCAATAAGCGGTTTTTCCGCCCGATATGGATTTGGCGCCGCACATCGCCCGGCTGCGGCAGCGATTCCACGAATTGGAGCACGAGCTTTCGCGCCCTAATCTTTACGACAATCCCGCTCAAGCGCAGGAGATGACTCGGGAACACTCGCGCCTCACTCAGGTTCTCAAGGACTGTGATCGTTGGGAGAAGATGGTTCGCGAGTTAGCGGAAGCGGAGAAGATGGTTTCGGAGTCAACCGACCTCGATCTCAAGTCGATGGCTCAGGAAGAGGTGGCGCGGCTTCAGCCGGAGATGGAGCAGGCGTCCCAGGCCGTTAAAGTTGCACTTCTTCCCCCGGACGAAACCGACTCTCGGAATACGATTATTGAAATCCGGGCGGGGACGGGGGGGACGGAAGCCTCCTTGTTTGTCTCGGATCTCTTTCGGATGTATTCACGATTTGCCGAGCGTTTTGGATGGAAGTCGGAAGTGATGGAGGCGAGCCCCGGGGATTTAGGGGGCTACAAAGAGATTATTTTTCAGTTGAATGGAACCGAGGTTTACAAGCGGATGCGTTTTGAAAGTGGCGTCCATCGGGTTCAACGCGTTCCGGCAACGGAGGCTCAAGGTCGAATTCACACCTCAACTGCAACGGTGGCAGTGCTTCCGGAGGCAAAGGAAGTCGATGTCATCATTAAACCGGAAGAGTTACGAATTGATGTCTGTCGTTCGGGTGGTCCGGGCGGTCAGGGGGTTAATACGACGGATTCAGCGGTTCAAATTTTACATATTCCGACCGGAATCATTGTTCGCTGTCAGGATGCTCGGTCCCAACACAAAAATCGGGATCGTGCCATGAGTGTGCTTCGTTCCCGCCTGCTCAAAGCGAAACAGGAAGAGGAAGAAAATAAATACGCGCAGAGTCGCCGCACTCAGATCGGTTCCGGGGATCGAAACGAAAAAATTCGGACTTACAATTATCCTCAGAGTCGGATCACTGACCACCGGATCAATTTTTCCTCCTTCAATCTTCCGGATTTTATGGAGGGGAACATTGGCGATTTGTTGGATGCGCTCCTGGCGAGTGATGTTGAGGAGCGGTTGAAGGCGTTGGGATAAACTCCTAGAATATTCATTTCTCGCCAAGTTCGCCAAGGCGCGAAGCTAATACTTTGGATTGGGTTAAAAACAAAATCTTCTGCTTGGCGAATTTGGCGAGAGAAACCTCTGCAGAATCGCTAATGTTTTTTTGGGATGCCTCGGGGCTTGTCTAACTCCGATGAACTCCCTAGGGTTCGGCGAAACAAGGAGTCCCCATGAATACGAATTCAATCTCAGTTGGTGCGGCATTTTCTACGGGTTGGAACGCGTTTAAGAGTCAGCTCGTGCCACTGACGCTCATGGCGTTGGTGATGATGGTGATATTGATTGTTGCGAATAGGATTCCACTTCTGGGCATGCTGTTAGGGCCAGCGGTCATGGGTTTTTTAATCCTTGGGATGTGGACGGGAGCCTTTGCGGCACTCGATTCCAAAGAAGTGAAGCTGGAGATGCTTTTTTCCAAGACCGATCGTTGGTTATTTGCGGCTTTGGCTTCGTTATTGGTGAGTGTCATATCGATGGTTCCGATGTTGGTGGCGGGTGGAGTGATTGCATTTTTGGTGGGAGGGGCCATCATGGCCGGTTCGATTAAAAGCTTGGGGGTGGTTGCCATGGTGATGGCGGGAGGGGTTGGATTGGTAGGGGTGATTGCGACAATGGTTACCACCTTGCTTTTAAGTTTCTGGCCTGGAATCGCCTTAGACTCACCGGGGGATGAAATTGAGGCGGTTGGAAAGTCATTTCACCTGAATAAATCTCAAATTCTTCAGCTAATTCTTTTAAGTCTTGGATTGATGATCGTAGGGATCATTGGTTTTTGCCTTTTATTTGTCGGATTGATACCTGCCTTTGCCTTTGGAATTTGTGTCGTGGCGGCGGCTTATCGTCAGCTCGTTCCAGCGGGGAGTTTGGGAATGGCAACACCTCCGGCGATTCCGACGGGAGTCGAGGATTCAGAGATCTCGCCTGCGATCGATTCGACTGCTTCAGTAAAGAAATCCGGTGGAAATGGTTTAATTCTCGGGGTTGTGGCGGTGATTTTGGTTTTGGTGTTGGGAGTGGGCGCGGCGGGTTGGTACGCCTGGACGAAGCTCAAAGGGGTGACGAACAATATGGTTGCCGCTCAGGAAAAAGAGGGGGCGGTTACGGGAGTTCAGGCGGTGGATCAGATCATGATGGCTGCGATTAATCAAACGGTCTCGGAGTTGAGTCCGGATCTTGAGGTGGTGAAGATTAATCCAAAGACCGGAAAACTGGAGCTTCGCTACAAACCGACGGGCGAAAAGATTTTGATCGATCCCGAAAAACTTCCCGAGGAAGGAGCGGCCTTTTTAGAAAAAGTCGCCAAGGTAGGGGCGATGGTTTCCGAAGCGGCTCCGGTGACTGAACCGGCACCAGCCGCTTTGACGACCGAGACCGCGATGGCGGCTCCAGAAATGGCCGAGCTGAAAAGTGCGCCTGCCTGGGTTCCGGCTTATCCGGGTTGGACCATTAAGGAGCAGAATCACCAATCGGTTTCGGGAGTAGTGATGGGAAATATCACGTTTAGCTGCGCGGATAAGATTGAAAAAGTCGCCGCTTTTTTTGAGGAAAAAATCAAAGCGGCCGGATTGACGGCGGAAGTTCAGAAGGATGAGGATTCAGGGGTCGTGAACTCCGTGACCATTTCTGGAATGACTGGGGACTCCAAGAAAACCGTGAATGTGACTCTTACCGTGGTAGAGTCGGGTCTTGAAGGGAATCTGGGATATGCCCATGTCCCCTAGGAAATTGTCATGAAAGAACAGATTGAATTCCTGAAGGCGGAGGCGCTCGCCGCTATTGCAGAAGTTGCGAATTTGGAGGCGCTCGAGGCGGTGCGAGTGAAGTATCTTTCCCGTCAGGGATCGCTTCCGGCGTTGATGGAGAAGATGCGCGAAGTTCCTCCAGCGGAAAAGCCGGTGATGGGAAAACTTCTCAATGAATTAAAGACGGCAGTTCAGGGGGCGTTTGATCTTCGGAAGGAAGCACTCGAGCTTTCCCGTCCGGAGGTTCAGATCGACACCACGCTTCCGGGGCGTCCGCTTCCAGTCGGTTCGTTGCATCCGATTTATGCAGTGCGGGATCGCGCGATTGACATTTTTAAGCGTCTTGGATTTGCGTTGGCCGATGGTCCGGATATGGAGTTTGAGTATTATAATTTTGATGCGCTGAATACTCCGGCCGATCATCCGGCGCGGAACGAGCAGGACACGTTTTTTATCAAGGGAGTGAGTCCGGATCCAAAACTCGGCCGGAAAATTTTACGCAGTCAGACTTCTCCGGTTCAAATCCGGGTCATGGAGAAACAGAAACCGCCGATCCGGGTCATTGCTCCGGGACGTTGTTATCGTCGGGATGAAATTGATGCGACACATGGACTTTCGTTTCATCAGGTCGAGGCGCTCGTGGTCGATCAGGGGATTTCCATGGCGGATATGAAGGGAACGATGGAGACCTTCTTTCGGGAATTGCTTGGGGAGGATCTGATCTTTCGGTTTCGTCCGCATTTCTTTCCTTTCACCGAGCCGAGTTTCGAAGTCGACTGTTCCCGCCCCGGAATGACGGTGAAGGGGAAGCAATGGTTGGAGATTTGCGGCTGTGGGATGGTGCATCCGAAAGTGCTGACGAACGTTGGAATCGATCCCGAGGTCTACAGCGGATTTGCGCTCGGATTCGGAATTGAGCGTATTACGATGATGTGGCACGAGATGCCGGATCTCCGATTGTTTGGTGAAAACGATGTGCGGATGTTGCGGCAATTGAATCCAGTTTAAGTCGAATGAGCGATGCCGTCACGGAAGCTCCAAAGCAGCAGTTTTTTCGCGATGCGCGCCGCGTCTCCGCAGATTTGACGCACCGCGCCCGGATTCAGAGCGCGCTTGGGAAATACTACGTTAAGCGTGACGAGAAGAAGGGGACGTATCTCAATTGGGCGGAAGCCCGTCAAGCGGCGGCGGAGATCAAGTGGGAGGGGGTCAATCATCTCGATCACTATCTCGAAGAGTTTGAGCAAAAAATTACGGCTCGCGGGGTAAAAGTTTTTTGGGCTCCCGATGGCGAAGCGGCCAAGCAGTACATCGTTGATCTGGCGAAAGCGCGAGGCGTTCGGTCGGTGATTAAATCCAAGAGCATGACTTCCGAGGAGATCCGTCTCAATTCGGCGATGGAGAAAATTGGATGTGAAGTGATCGAATCGGATTTGGGGGAGTTCATTCAGCAGCTTCGCAAAGAGCCCCCGTACCATTTTGTTTTTCCGTCGATGCATCTGTCGCGTCAGGAAGTGAATCAGACTTTTCAAAAAGAACTCGGATCTCCTTCGGTGGAGACGCCTGAAGAATTGACAATGATTGCACGAGGGGTGATGCGGGAAAAATATTGTCGCGCGGAGATGGGAATTACTGGAGCCAATTTTGCCATTGCCGAGACGGGAATGATTTCAATCACAGAGAACGAAGGGAATGCGCGCTTAACGGCGGGACTTCCCCGGATTCATGTGGCGGTGATGGGAATTGAAAAAGTGCTCCCTCGCTTTGAAGACCTGGCGCTTTTTCTCCCGTTGTTGGCGACGGCGGGGGCGGGTCAGACGTTGACTGGATATAACACGCTTTATGCCGGACCAAAAACGGCGGATGAGCCGGATGGTCCGGAAGAATTTCATGTCGTCCTTTTGGATAATCACCGAACCCGTCTTTTGGCGGATCCGCAACAACGCGATGCGCTGCATTGTATTCGGTGTGGCGCGTGTCTGAACGTCTGTCCGATTTTTAAAAATATCGGAGGGTTTTCCTACGGAACGACGTATCAGGGGCCGATTGGTTCGGTGATCACGCCGCATTTCAAGGGATTACAGGACTGGAAGCATCTTTCAGGGGCGTCATCCCTTTGCGGGGCCTGTACGGAAGCGTGTCCGGTGAAAATTGATATTCATCACCACCTCTTGCACAACCGCCGAAATGCGGCGGAGGCGCGTCCGGTTTGGTGGGAAAAATTGCTGTTTCAGGGATTTGTTGTGGCGATGAATTCGATCTGGATTTATCGACTTAACGCAAAGCTGACTCCGTTCCTGCTCGTATTGCATCGCCTCATCAAAGCGAGTGTATTGGATCCGGTGCTCTCTTGGACCAAGACCCGTGAATTGCCGAAAACGCCGGAGGGGACCTTCAAGGATTATTGGGCGAAACGGAAACGAGGCGTATGATGGAGACTCGCAATCAAGTATTGGGGCGGATTCGGGAGGCACTGCAGGTTCTGGCGCCGATTCCGGGGCATCATGGAGTGGCAGCTCAGATCGATCAGATGCCATCACCTGACAAGTTTCAAGCGTGGCTTCCGGAGGTTGGATCTACTTGTGAGGCGCGAATTGCCCTTTTTGCGAAGCAGTCGGCGGAATTAAAGACAGAATTTCAAGTCGTGAAGGGGCGCTCAGAAGTGGAAGGTTGGATTCAGGAGCATCAATCCGAGTGGAAAAATGCAGCCATTCATCGAGGAGCGTTGTTGGATTCGGTGCGGGGTGCTTTTTCAATTCCGCTTCTTGATGTGGCAGGAGGTTATCCGGTGGATAAACTCAAATCATGCGATGTCGGTTTTACGGAGTGCGAGGCGTTGGTGGCCCAGACTGGTTCTGTCGTGGTGAGTAGTCGAACTTGTGGCGGGCGTGGTATTTCAGTTTTACCGCCGCATCATGTCGTGGTGGCGAAGATGAGTCAGCTCGTGGCAGATTTGCCGGAGGCGTTTCATCAACTCAAAGTGCGCTACGAGGGAAACTATCCGAGCATGATTTCATTTATCACGGGTCCGAGCCGCACAGGGGATATCGAGCGGATCTTGGTTTTGGGAGCGCATGGGCCGAAACGAGTGACCGTTTTGTTGATGGAGGATTGAGGATCGTCGTGGGTTGGCTTTCCTCGCGCGGAGGCGCGGAGCTCGCGGAGATTTTTGGTTTTTGAGTTTAGAGCTCAACCCTCTGTGGTCTCCGTGACTCCGTGTGAGAAAACCTGAAATCAGTTCGTTTGAAGTGATTGAAGGAATGATTCAGTCGCCGGATAGGATTCCGGAGTGCCGATGTCATGAAAGAGGCCAGGGGCATGAAAGGCGTAGAGGCCTCGGTTGATCCATTGGGGAAAAACTTCGCGCTCCAACGAGACGGAGCGATTTTCAGGGATCGATTCCAAAAATCGACGGCTTAAAAAATAGATCCCGGCGTTGACCCAGGCCGGTTCGGAACGGTTTTGCTTTTCCTCAAAGGCGAGAATACGGCCATCGGGATCGGTTTGAACCCGGCCAAAACGAGAGGCATCGGGAACTTTTTGAAGGACGAGGGTCGCTTCCGCATGGTGGTGATCGTGAAAACGGCGTGCTGCGATGAGATCGGCGGTGGAGTAAGAGTCGCCATTAAAGACCATCAGAGGGCCTTCGGTGATTTGAGGGAGCGCGAGCCGCAGGGCGCCTCCCGTTCCACGAGGTTCCGATTCACGAGAGTAAAGGATTCGGAGGGATTGATATTGCGTTCCGATGGCAGCCTCAACCAAATCCGCTTGATGACCCGTGGCGAGAATGACTTGGGGAATCCGATAGGCGACGAGTTGATCCAAGAGGTGGGTCAGAAACGGACGACCTAAAACGGGGGCAAGAACCTTTGGCGTAGTGATCACCGAGCGTAGCCGGGTCCCCAATCCGCCAGCTAAAATCAGAGCAAGGGGGGTGGGTGGAGACGGAATCATGGGCTTAAAATGGAGTAAGGGGAGGAGGATGACAAGCCTTCGATCGGGAGGAATTTGCGAAAAAAAGAGCAATGCCTCCAAAGGGCGTTTTAGCAGGTAAAAAGCGTCAAAGAGGTTGGCGCGAAAGGGCTGGGGAGAAATTTTGATTTGCCAAGCGGCGGCGCGACCTCTATAGATCCCTCCTCTTATGGGTAAGAATGTGAAGGTAAAACCGAAGAAAAAAATGGCAACCTCGAAGGTCAAAGCAAAGTCAAAGACGAAAGCTCCCTCGAAGGTGAAGGCATCGAAACCTGTTGCCAAGAAGGCGATCAAAGCTTCTAAGCCGGTCAAGGCCGTCAAAGTGGTGGCGAAGGTCAGTAAGGTCGTTGTGGAGAAATCGAAGGTGATTGCGCGTCCCGAAGTAACGGATTTTACCCGTCTCAAGGAACGGAATACGTCGTTGGGGCTTGGCAGTGTGGAAATCCCAAAGCAAGCCGCCACCCATGTACCGGCCGGTTTTGTCAAAGAGCAAAAAGCGAAATTGCTCGAATTGCGGGATCATATTTTAGACCAAATGCAGTGTGTGGCGCAAGATAGTCTTCGCGCACGTCCAGAAGGGAGCGAGGCCTCGGCATTCGGATTGCACCAAGCGGATGCAGGAAGCGACGCTTACGACAAGGATTTTGCGCTCAGTTTGCTCTCACAGGAGCAGGATGCGCTTTACGAGGTAGAAGAAGCTTTAAAGCGGGTGGAGAATGGAACGTACGGCGTCTGTGAGATGTCGTCGAAGCCGATCCCCCGAAACCGGCTGGAGGCGATTCCCTTCGCGCGCTTCACCGTTGAATGCCAGGCCCAAATGGAAAAGGAGAACAAAGGACGTCGTCGATGGGAAACCACGCCGCAGTTCATGGACTCTGAGGATAGCCTGGCGGATGAAGAAGAGGAAGGCGGCGACGATGAAGAACGCCGCAAGGAAAAGGAGTAAGTTATGGGAGCTACCATCAAAAAAGCCCGGCGTCCGCGCCGCAAAACGACCCCCGCACCGAAAAAGCGGGTTGATATCAATATTGATGCCATTGATTTCAAGAACACCGAAATGCTCAAAAAATTTGTGACCGAAAAGGGACGTATTCTCCCCCGCCGTGCCACGGGTATGCCGGCGAAAATCCATCGTAAACTGACGAGTGAAATCAAACGCGCTCGCAACATCCTGATGCTTAAATAATATGTCTCGAAGCTGTCAAATCACTGGAGCGAAGCCGACCAAAGGCCATCGCATTATTCGTAGCGGTAAAGCCAAGAAAAAGGGCGGTATCGGTATGCACGTCACGGCGAACACCCGGCGTGAATTTGTTCCCAATCTTCGCACGAAGCGCATCTATGTGCCGGAGCTCAAGCAGTACCGGACCGTCAAGTTGACGGCTCGCGCGCTCAAGACGCTCACCCGGAACGGTGCGCTTTCAACCTTGCGTAAGGCGAAATTAATTAAATAAGGAGGAATCTATGGCATTTAGCGCTGTTAGTAAGAAGAGTGGAAAAACCTATTTTCTCCATGGTCGCGAACAAGAGCTCAAGGGGGGGCACAAGGTGACGCTCTATTTTTTCTGTGGTGAGATCAAGCCGGAAGGAGCCTTGGATGCGCTTCCTGCGGGATACATCGTCTCGGAAAACGAGCGGACCGGCCTTCCGTTGTTGAAAAAAGGTTAAAAGACTTTTTTTCATCAAAACGAACAAGGGGAAATCTTCGGATTTCCCCTTGTTCGTTTCTTGAGTTTCTGAGTTCCAGATTAAACCCAAATTTTGCAATAGCCCCTCTATTTCAAAATTTGCCTCATAAAAATCCGCTCTGAAAGAGGGGTTTTTTGAGGCCGATTTCTCCTTCAATTTCATTCACCAAAATGGTGAATGAAATCTCGGCGGGGTTTTACCCCGAATGCTTTCGGTCCTGGCGCCCGCCAGGACAGATTTTGCATTTCCTAATGCAAAATCTGGGTTAAAAAGTGGAGGGTTCGGAGTAATACGGAGTTAAGTTTTGTTCTATCTCCGTGCTCGCAGTGAGCTCCGTGTGAAAGAATCAGTTGTTGCGATTCAACCGGGCGAGGATTTCCGGGTCGCGCACATCCACCCAATCTAGTTTCAGAAAATGGCCGCGGATTTTGGCGCCATGTTTCTGCCAGCGTTT
>CAZKRU010000111.1:0-9976 GCA_964555235.1 uncultured Verrucomicrobiota bacterium | reverse complement strand
AGAAAAAACTTCCATACCCGAAAAAATGAATACTTAAGTTGACGCCCATGGTCAGATGACGGACGATAAGCGCGCCGTTCTCTGTTTCACGATTATCCCAAAGCCAGGTGCTTGCAAAGTTCTTAGGGTTAAAACATTCGCTCCGAGGGGCGAACCTTGGATAAACCTTGATGCAGTCGGTTTTCCATGACAATTTCATCAGCGCATGAGGGGGAAATTTCAAATGAAACATGATATGCCGCAGCTTTTGAGTGGCCTAAGTGTGAAACTTACCTCTGAAGAGTTCCATGATAGGCCGACAACTGAGTGGCATAATATGGGAATTTCCAATATTAGACCGAAACGGCCTATTAACTGTTAGGCCTCACGATGAATGCTGTTGAGCAACTGCAAGCACTTCACTTCCGTATGCGCACAGGAGATGCAAGCTGGAAGGATTGCATCAATTGGGCTATCGAGCGTTTACGTCGCGACGAAGAAGGCGACGATCTCGATGTCGTCATGCTGGCCGCAGCAACACGAGCAGATGAAGTCGATCCACTTGTCCTTCAGATCGTCGAACGCTACATCGCGCCAGGGGCATTGAGCAATGAGTTGGCAGCAGGAAAACTGATTGTTGACCTATACCAGGCATACAAGGAAGGTAAAGAGAACGTTGTGTCGCTCGAACCAAAGTTCTGGCGCCTGTTCTACGACCTCGGTCAACCGAGTTGGCTCGTAATGCTTGCTAGAAACTGCGAATACGCCACCGACACGGAGCCCTTCCAAAGACCCTTCGATCAAGAATTCGAGTACATCGCTCACCTGTGGCGGACATCAAAGTCGAAGGAAGAGTTCTCGTCAATGTACGACCGGAAGGTCTCAGATTCGCATGACGCAATGTGAGCTTCAAAGCGAGTCAAGCGTGCCACTCCGCGCGAGGCCTAACCCTTCCATCGAGAGGGACGTCCAAGGGCTAGCGCCCTCGGCCGCCCCTCATGTCAAACGTTCGGCAACAAAATTACGCACGAGCTTAATCTCCGCTCTATTTGCGGAGATTAAGCCTTGCGGATGCGGAGATTAAGTGTCATATTTACCGCATAATATGCGGAGAATATGAGGCATTACATACATCTGGACCCGAAGTGGCCTCAATTTGAGCTTTCAGAAGTTGAAGTGACGAATCTGCTCCTGCCCTTGCGCTTTAAGCAGGGACGTCTCTTGGGACGAATGGAAGATCTCGGTTTTAAACTCAAGACGGAAGCGACCTTCCAGAACCTCACGCTCGATATTATAAAATCTTCCGAAATCGAAGGGGAAATTTTAGATCCCAAGCAGGTGAGATCTTCCGTTGCGAAGCGTCTGGGAATTGAGATTGGAGGATTGCCCCCTTTGGACCGAAATATTGACGGAGTGGTTCAAATGATGATGGATGCGACTCAAAATTTTCAAAAGCCTTTGACTCGGGAACGGCTTTTTGGATGGCATGCCGCGCTTTTTCCTCTCGGTTCCAGTGGGATTTCTAAAATCGACGTTGGGACGTGGAGAAGTGATGTGAGTGGGCCGATGCAAGTGATTTCGGGGCCTTATGGTCGAGAGCGGGTTCATTTCGAGGCCCCTGTGGCCTCGCGACTTGAAGCGGAGATGAATGGATTTCTAGGATGGTTGAATCAGGAGGGAATGGAAGATCCCCTCGTTCGAGCGGCGATCGCGCATTTTTGGTTTGTGACGATTCACCCTTTTGATGATGGGAATGGGAGAATCGCCCGAGCGATTAGTGATCTCTTATTGGCTCGCATGGATGGGACCTCTCATCGGTTTTATAGTCTCTCGTCTCAAATTCAGTTGGAACGTTCTGCCTACTACGAGGTGTTGGAGGAGGTTCAATCCGGTGGGATGAATATTACCTCGTGGGTTCTCTGGTTTTTGAAGTGCTTCGATCGGGCGATGGATGCGACCGAAGTAACGCTCCAAAGCATTTTATTCAAAGCGAAGTTTTGGGGTCGAAATCAGGATGCAAAGATGAATGAACGACAGCGAAAAATGCTCAATCGTGTTTTGGATGGATTTGAAGGCAAGTTGACGGCGAAAAAGTGGGCGAAGCTAATGGATTGCTCTCCTGATACGGCTTTGCGCGATATCAACGACCTCATTCGGTTTGGAATTCTGGTTCAAGAGGCAAAGGGAGGAAGAAGTACGAGCTACGCCCTCAAGAGTTTTTCCGATGGGGGGGATTGAAATCCAAAAGGGGGAGATTATTTCCTGCGGATTTCGCGTGTTTCGCGGGCAAAAAAGAGCTTGAGCCGAGGCGGGGACGGTTCAGCATCTCCTCATGATTCTAAAATCTTTGGTGGCTGGGTTGATCGGGATCTCACTCCTTTCCGGTTCATGTGCTGCGGATGTGATTTCAAAGCAGATTCAATCGAGTTTGGTGAAGCTGGAGGGTAAGAAGCTTGAAAAGTGGACGGGTCTTCCCTCGGATAGAATTCAATATTACGCCCTTTATTTTTCGGCCGAGTGGTGCCCTCCGTGCCGGGAGTTTAAGCCGGTCTTGACGAAATTTTATCGCGAAATGAAACCAAAATATCCTTCGTTTGAAGTGATCTTGATCAGTCGTGATGAGACGGCGAAGGCGATGGAAGACCACCTCAAGATGGACCAGACGCCATGGCCGGCGATTCGGTTTGAGGAGATTGCCTCAAAGTCCGGAATTCTCAAATATGAAGGCCGCGGTTTGCCCTGTCTGGTCTTGGTGGACAGCCAAGGAAAGGTGCTCGCCGATTCCTTTGTTAAAAATGAGTATGTGGGACCAGAGTCGGTATTGGAGGCGTTGAAAAAATATTTGGAGCCGGAAAAGAAGAATCTCAAAAAGGGAGCCAAGTGATGAACGGTGGGGAATGGTCGGGACGTATTCGTGCGGAAATCGGAAAAGCGGTGATTGGGCAGGATGCGGTGGTAGAGCGACTTCTTGTTGCTTTGCTTGCCAACGGTCATGTGCTTTTGGAAGGGATGCCAGGATTGGCAAAAACGCTTTTGGTTAAAAGTCTCGCGACGGCATTGGGGGTTCAATTTGAGCGCGTGCAGTTTACTCCGGATTTATTACCGAGCGATGTAATTGGAACGATGGTCTTCCAACCGAAGGAAGGGAGTTTTGCGGTTCACTTGGGGCCGATCTTTGCGAATTTGGTTCTTGCCGATGAAATTAATCGTTCTCCCGCCAAAGTGCAGAGTGCATTGCTCGAGGCGATGCAGGAGCGACAAGTGACGATTGGTGGACACTCGCATCCGCTCCCGGCGCCGTTCTTGGTGATGGCGACGCAAAATCCGATTGAACAAGAGGGAACCTATCCGCTTCCGGAGGCCCAGTCGGATCGGTTTCTTTTTAAGCTGGTCGTTGATTATCCTTCGGAGACGGAGGAGCGACAAATGATGCAACGCTGGGGACTGGTGACTCAGCAACCGAAGTTGGAGTCGGTCTCTTCTGCGGAAGAGTTACTCGCCCTTCGTGCTCAAGTGGATCAGGTTCATCTTTCCGAGGAAGTACAGGGATACATTCTCTCCCTCGTTCGAATGACTCGCGATCAGGCGAAAGCGTCGATTGGACATCGTTGGTTGCAATATGGAGCTTCACCTCGAGCATCTCTGGCGCTTTCTCAGGCAGGGCGCGCATTGGCTTGGTTGCGAGGCGATGATTACGTTTCACCCGCCATCATTCAAGAGCTCTTTCTGGATGCACTGCGACATCGCATCGGACTGACATATGAAGCCGAAGCCGCTGAAAAGACGACGGATCTCGTCTTGATGGATATTCTCAAAAAGATTGCGCTCCCGAAGTAACGAGGATTCATGTTAGGACTTTCGGACGCGACGCTCGGTTCCTTGGCGCTCCTGCGAAAATTGGAGTGGAAGGTGCGGCATCGTGCCGAGGGGCTGATTTCCGGCGAGTATCGCTCGACGTTTCGCGGGCGCGGCATGGAGTTTGATCAAGTCGTTCCGTATGAATTTGGCGACGATGTTCGCGACATTGATTGGAACGTGACGGCGCGACTGGGACATCCCTACCGTAAAAAGTTTGTCGAGGAACGTGAAGTCACGATCCTCCTTTTTATCGAAGACACCCCAACGCTTGCCTTTGGATCCGGAGGACGGACCAAGCGCGAGGCGATGATGGAGTTGGCGAGTTTGGTGATGTTGTTGGGCGCCGCCAATCGGGATCGCGTTGCGGTCTTTCAAGTGAATCCCGATGGATTTCAATTCCATCGTCCGGTCCGGGGGCGTGGAGAAATTTTAAAGTTGGCGAGTGTCGTCCTCGCTTCAACGCCGCCCAAGATTCTGGATGATCGGCCGGTGGAGATTCCGTGGAAACACCTCGCGCTTGCTGCACCACGACATAGTATCATGGTTTGGCTCGGAGATTTTGCGCCTCGATCCGTTCCGACGGGGTGGACTCAAGTTCGGCGGCGCTATCAGCCGATGGGATTTCAGGTCAGTGATCCGTGGGAGTTGAAGCTTCCACAGGATGAAGAGATGAATGTCCTCGATCCGGTTTCCGGTGAAATTCTTCCCTTTTCACCGAGCAGTTTTGCGAGTCAGGAAGCCCATGCCCAATGGAGAGCCGCGCGGGAAGAATCCTTGGCGCGATTGTTTCCGGACGTCAGAACGCGTCTCACGGTTTCGACCGAGGAGGATCTTTTGGGAGCGCTGGTTGGGTTTATGCGTCGTCGAATGGGAGCCGTGCGATGAGTTGGCATGATCCGCTTTTATTTTTTGCGTTGTTGGTGATTCCCGTGATTTATTATCTACGATCTCGGAAGCGCCCTTCGATGCGAGTGATTCCCTTTGCAGCAGCGTGGGATGGTGGTTCACGATTCCGAACGCGACAGTTGGAGTTGATTCTTTTTACGATCGGCTTGGGACTGTTGATTGCAGCGGCGGCGCGACCCCAACTGGTGCAAGATCGTCGTTCCGTTCGTCAGAGCGGTTATGATCTGGTTTTGGCAATTGATCTTTCCGGAAGCATGTTGTTCGAGGATTATGAGAATGGAGTCTCCCGGATGAACCGTTGGGAGGTAGTGCGACCGGTCGTGGAGGCGTTTATTCAGCAGCGCGTGAGTGATCGGATTGGGGTCGTTGTTTTTTCGGGGAAAGCGTACACCTTGGCGCCACTCACCTTTGATCATGATTGGTTAAAGAAACAGATTCAGCGCCTCCAGCCGGGAAAGTTAGATCCCCAAACCGCCATCGGCGATGGATTGGCATTGGCCCTTTCGCGATTGGAACTACCCGAACGAATGAAAGAGCAGAAACGAAAGGGCGCTTTTGTCGTGCTTCTGACGGATGGGGCGAATAATCGTGGGATGCTGACTCCTGAGCAAGCAACGGAACAGGCGAAACTTCGTGAGATTCCGGTTTATACGATTGGGGTCGGAGAGGATGGTGAAGTGCCGGCGCCGGTCATTGATCAGAATGGAAACAAGCGTGGATATCAGATGGTTCGATCCGATTTGGATGAGGCGTCGCTTCAGAGGATTTCGGATCAGACGAAGGGGGCTTTTTTTCGGGCAAAAGATCCTGGAACCATCAAAGGAGCGTTTGCGGCGATTGATCGAGCGAAAAAAATTGATTTTGAGGCAAAAACATATCGTTTGGCCAAAGAGTATTTTCCGGGTTGGGCTCAGGCGGGAATGGGGTGTTGCTTGGTCGCTTGGTGTTTACGGGGAATCGGCCGAAAGGGACGATCATGAGCTGGGGTTCACCGCTCTGGTTGTGGGGAGTCGCCCTTTGGGGGGCTATTCTCCTCTGGAATTGGTTTCGTCAACCGAAGGCAACGGCGACGACAAACGGGTCCCGATTCGTTGTCTTGGGAGGGAATGAGAATTCACGAAGCGGAGGGAAATGGTTTAGGGTCGGAATTCTTTTCGTCATTCTCGCGTTGGCTCGACCGCAATGGGGGGCACACGAGGAGCAGATGAGGGAAGAGTCCAGGGACGTCTTGCTCGCATTGGATCTCTCCCGAAGTATGCTGACGGAAGATGTTTCTCCTAATCGTTTGGAGCGGTCAAAATTGTTGATCCAAGATTTATTAACCTCACTGCAAGGGGAGCGAGTCGGTCTTCTGCTTTTTGCAGGCACGGCATTTGTTCAAAGTCCGCTCAGTGCGGATTATGAAATTCTCCGGGATTTTCTTCCGCACTTGAATCCTGATTATTTACCGCAAGGAGGGAGTGACTATCGCCATCTTTTGGAAGAATCGCTCTCGACGTTCGGTGACACAGAAGGAGCAGGAGATCGATTTTTGATTATCCTGAGCGATGGAGAGAGCACGGTGGAGGGTTGGGAGGAACTTATTCCAAAATTAGTCGAACGTGGGATTCGAGTCATTGGTCTCGGTGTCGGAACTTCTTCGGGGGGGGTGATGCCGGAAAAGGGGGGAGGATTTATCAAAGATGAAACGGGAGCGGTCGTTCTTTCGACGCTGACTTCACAAACGCTCGAGACATTGGCAAAGAAAACGAACGGAGTCTATCGAGACGCGAGCGAATGGGTCGATTTGGCTGCACTGATACAGCAGACAGTTGATGAGGGGCGAAAAGGAAATGTCACGGAGCAAAAACAGGTGCGTCGCGTGGAACGTTTTCAATGGGTTTTGATTCCGGGAATTCTCGTGCTTCTGATCAGCCTCTGGCGTGAATTTCCAGTGCAGCTCTCCCGCCGCCATGCGGAAAGTCTGGTTCGGGATTTTCAGAAAGCGGCGTTTGTTTTGATGGTCATGGGAGTGAGTCTCCAAGCGGCACCTCCTGCAGAGGCCCCGTCGCCTTTGGTGAAAACGGTGGGAGAACTTTCGCGTCGATCCAAGGTGGCACCTCAGGACTGGGGACATCTTGCCGAACAGACCATTCAAGAGGGAAGTGGAGGAAAACTTCCGAAAGGGTCGATTTACGATGGATTGGAAGCTGTAGATCGAGGAGAGCGTGCCGATGCTCAAGCCGCCAACTGGCCCGAATTGCGAAAGGCATTGGAAGCGTTATTGAAGGAACAGGAGAAAAAGGATTCGGAATCAAAAGATCAGGATTCCGATTCCAAAGATCAAAAAGATTCAAAGGATTCCAAGGACTCGAAGGATTCCAAAAACCAAGACTCCAAAAATCAGGATTCAAAAAATTCGAAACAAGACTCTCAATCTTCTGAATCTCAAAAATCTCCGCAGTCTTCATCCCAACAAAAGCCGGGAGAAAAAGGAAACGAAAACTCTCAAGAAGGAACCAAGCCCCCGGAGCCTCTCAAGCAACCTGAAAAACCAAATGAGTCAAAGCAGCGGGTGGGAGGATCCAAGCCGCAGAGTCCAGGAGAGACGGGAAATCTTCAGCAGGCGGAGGCGTTACGTCAGATGAAGCAAGTGAAAGAAGGGGACGATCCTTCGATGCTCTTTGAGATTTTACGAGGAAATCCGGAGCCGGAATCAAAGAAGGGAAAGACATGGTAGTGCGTCGGATGTGGAGTTTATTTCAGGTTCTGGGATTCCTCGTGGGGTTCGGACTTCTGGCGAGCGCCCAAGAGGTGCGATGGAGCCCGGCTTCGGGAGAGCTCGGAGATGGTCAGACGGAGGAGTTGCAATTGATTTTTGATCAATGTTCTCCTGAAGGCGAAGTGAAATTGCCGGAGGTGGAAGGGCTGGAGTTTGGTCGTCCTTCCCAATCGAAACAGGTCTCGATCGTGAATTTCAAGGTTTCACAAAATGTTACTTTCACTTATCCCACACGGGCCAAGCGAAAAGGAAAAATTGAAATCCCCTCATTTGATATTTTAACGAACAAAGGAGTGGTTCGCGTTCCTGCGGCAAAATATGAAGTGGGCGACGCCAAAGTGGCAGGAGGAAAAGCGGGAGATATCGTTCGCTCGAATCTCCGGATGAATCCTTCCACCTTTTGGGAGGGGCAGGTCGTCGATTTGGAATACGGGATCTATGTCTCGAGTCGTTTTAATGGAGAATTGGGGGGTGGTGTCGAGTGGCGTCCCCCGGGGGTGGTGCTTGAGGATTGGAGTGATGGGCGGCAAGTGCAGTCGCAGTTTAACGGAGAGTCGTTTGCGGGGATCACTTACAAAACGAGAGGGTGCCTGCTTGATTCACGCTCCAAGAGCCTGCCGGAAGCCCAGCAAAAGCTTCGGATTCATAGTGGTTCCCGTGGATTTGGGTTTATTTTTAATCAGAATTCCGAGGACATTGTTGTCAAGACATCGCCGAGTCCGTTTGAGGTCAAACCGTTGCCTCAACCGGCGCCTCCCGAATTTTTGAATGCCGTCGGTCAGTTCCAACTCAAATCGACCGTCGTTCCATTGGAGGTACAGTCTGGAGATCCGATCACCTGGACGTTGGAACTCCACGGAACTGGAAATTGGCCTGCAGGACTTTCGCTTCCGTCCCGGGAAGTGGCGCGAACTTTTCGAGTGATCCAACCGAAGACGAAGCAGACGTTGGCGGATAAAAAGAAGTTTGAGGGAACGCTCAGTGAGGATTTGGTATTAATTCCGTCGGAGGCCGGAACTTACTCGCTTGGTCCGGTGAAGTTCGCTTATTTTGATCCATCGACAGGAACTTATAAGACGATTCAGAGCGATCCGGTGGAAGTTCGGGTCAAGACGCGCCCGGGAGTGAGTGCTCCTTCCGTGCCAACCTCTCAAAATCTCTCGACTCCGACTTCTTCAACGACACCCCGTGTGAGTTATGATGAAAAACCGATCTTGCCTCGTGATCCGTTCGTCGGTCACGCTTGGGGATGGGCGCCATCTCCAGTGATTCCTTGGAGCGTTTTTGGACTGATCTTCATTTCGATTCTTGGAACGTGGGGCCGGTATGCCTGGGTGCGAGTCCCTGAGACGGATCCGTGGCGGTATCGACGCGAGGCTCGGACGAGAATGATCCAAGCCTTAAGTCAGCCATTGAATCCGGAGACGATTACAGAATGGCAGAAAGCTGTGCGCGCTTTTGTGAAATCGGAGACCCCGGTTCTCTCGTCAGCCGAAGTGACGTCCCTCTTTGAAAGCGCTGGTTTTGAATCGGCCCCCTGGAGAGCGCTTTGGGACGAAGCGGATCGTGCGTTGTATGGACCCAAAGCAACCCTCGGAGACGATTGGGGGCAGCGTGCCATGGAGGAGGCGAATCGGTTGACTCTGCCCAATCCAAATCGTTGGACGCTCTTCTTGCCTCGCAACTTATTTCCGTTGTTGTTTCTAGTGCCCATGATGGCTGCGGCACAGGTCGATCCGGTTGCGGCTTATCAACAAGGCGATTTTGAGACGGCGCGAGTCAGTTGGGAAAAGAGAGTGAATGAGAAGCCGCTCGACTGGAAAGCACGCGCGAACCTTTCTCTCGCCTTGGCGCAACAAAACCGATGGGCGGAGGCGGAAGGTCACGCGGCTGCGGCTTTTTTACAACATCCTCGAGAGGAATCGCTCCGTTGGAATCTCATGCGAATGGCCGATCGGGCGAAGGGAATGGATTCTGAGCTGGGCCAAATTCTTCAGTATGGGCAGTGGATTTACTTTTCACCGGCAGAGTGGCAACTCCTCTTGGTTTTGGGAATCATCGCAAGTGGGGCGGTCCTGTTCGTGGTGTTACGCCGCCGATATGGGTATTCCGATTGGCTTGTATGCTGGCTTCAGAGTGGACTCTTGTACGGGGGAATGATTCTCATCCTGATCTCAGGTCTCGTGCTCTGGAAATACGGCGTTTTGGGAGGGACGGGGGCTGCCTTGATCGTGGAGGAGACGGAGATTCGCTCAGTGCCAACGGAAGTCGAAAAAGGAGCATTGGAGAAGAAACTTCCCGTTGGAAAAGTGGTGAGGATCGAAGGAGAATTTCTCGGTTGGCGAAAGGTAAAGCTCGGAAATGGGGAGACTGGATGGGTCCGCAAACAAGCTCTGATCCCGTTTTATCAAAAGCGGTAAATTAAATAGGTAATCCTCCGGCTCTGCCGGAGGACTCCCGAAGTTTGACAAC
>CAZKRU010000110.1:0-10079 GCA_964555235.1 uncultured Verrucomicrobiota bacterium | reverse complement strand
GTTGGATCTCCCGAGGGATGGTTATGCACTAAAATCACCCCGTACCCCCGATGAACAATAGCCGGATGAAAGGCCTCACGGGGATGAAATAAGCTTTCGTTCAGCAGCCCTCTCGAAACTTCCTGAACGGTAATGACGGCATGTTTGGTATTGAGGACAATAATCCGGAGACTTTCATAAGGGAGCTGTCGCATCTCTTCCCCTAAAAGGGAGACGACATCGGTCGGAATTCGGATGGCCAGGGAGGCCGTCTGGCTCTTCTGAAGCCGCAGCCCGAGGGCAAAAGCCGCTTTGATCTGAACTGCCTTTGCTTTTCCAACCCCATGGAGACTGGCCAGTTCCGCCACCTCCGCCCGACTCAATCCTTCCAAGGTCCCGAACCGTTGAAGCAGCTCCTCCCCAATCCGGATTGCGGAGCATCCTTTGGTTCCGGTTCGCAACAAAATGGCCAGAAGTTCCGCGGAGCGAAGGGCTTCCGCCCCCTGCTCCACCAGTCGCTCTCTCGGACGCTCTTCCAAGAGCATTTCTTGAATTCTTGACATGTTGAAGAATTAAACCCCGGAACTGAAAAAGGGTTGCGCGGAATTCTTGCCAGCCTCGAAAAAAACGTTAGGGTCCGAAAAGGGAAGCGAGGGCTTCCCCTTAACAACTTAAACCAAGGAACGCCATGAGCAGCGCCGCTGTAACGAAAGATAAGCTAATTTCTGACATCAAAGTTGTCATCCACGATTGCGAAGAGATTTTGAAAGCCACTGCCAGTCAAGCCGGAGAAAAGGTCTCCGAGATTCGTGCCCGCGCCGAAAAAGGCCTGAAGGAAGCGCGCATTCGCCTTTCTGAAATCGAAGGCGTTGCGGTTGAAAAAGGTAAAGAAGCCGCTCGCGCTGCAGACCAGTATGTTCATGACAACCCTTGGCAAGCCGTCGGCATTGCTGCAGGAATTGGATTCTTGATCGGACTGGCGATTCGTCGCCGCTAAAAAGCCCCATGACCCCTCAGGAAGCCCCCGCCGCCTCGTCGTTTAAGGATTCCGTCCGTTTGCTCTTCGCCACCTTGGTGTCGATGCTGCAGACGCGCTTGGAGTTACTTTGCACGGAGCTAGAAGAGGAACGTGAGCGAATGGTCGAGCTGCTGATTTTTGGATTGGCAGCCCTCGTCTTTATCAGCTTGGGAGTCATTCTCCTGACGTTCTTCATTGCGGTGATTTTCTGGGAGACGCACCGACTCGAGGCCATCGGAGGTTGCACCCTCTTCTACTTCCTCCTCGGCGGTCTTGCCGCGTGGAAGGCGAAACAGAACCTCGATAATCGTCCCCGATTCCTTGACGCCACCTTGAGCGAGCTCGAAAAAGATCATCAACGCATTCGGGAGTCGGAATGAGTTCACGGATGATTCTCATTCAGGAGCGGAAGAAGCTGTTGGTCCTCCGGTCGGATCTTCAACGTGAAACCCTTTCACTCCAAGTCGCCCACCTTCAGCATTCACTCCAATGGATCGGATGGATTTCAAACACTGTCCAATTTCTCCGCAATCATCCGATCGCCGCCGTCGGGGCGGGAGGGGTCTTGGCCGGTCTTCAAGGAAATCAGCTTCCGGGAATCCTCGGAAAAGCCGTCGGTGCATTCAAAGTCGTTCGAAGTGTTTTCGGTTGGTGGCGCAATCGCAAGTAATCGGTTTTCATGAGCACACCTCAGCGTTGGGTTATCAAATTGGGAAGCGGGACAATTACAGATCCCCAAGGTCGAATTGATCACCCCCAAATTCGTCAGCTCGTTGCACAGATCACAACCCTCCATCAGCGCGGTATCGAGACCATCGTCGTCACCTCAGGCGCGGTCGCCAGCGGAATGGGGATTCTTGGTTTGAAACAACGTCCCAAAGCCCTTCCCGAACTCCAAGCGTGCGCCGCCATTGGCCAGCCCCAGCTCATGAGAATTTATGAAGAGCTCCTCGTTAAAAAACGACTTCATGCCGCTCAGATTTTGCTGACTTATTTTGATCTTGATAGCCGCAGCCTTTATTCCAACGCCCAAAAGACGATTTCCAATCTTCTGAAACATCGCCGCTTCATTCCGATCATCAATGAGAACGATGTCGTCTCCTACGAAGAGATCAAATTCGGAGACAATGACCGACTCTCCGCCGAAGTTGCCCGGATGGTGAAAGCGACGCGGCTCATTATTCTTTCCAACATCGACGGCCTCACCGATCGCCAGGACGGCAAGGGAACCGTGATTCCAATCGTCCGAAAAATCGACGCCACGATTGAAGCTCTGGCAGGAAAAACCCAAAGCGAAACCTCCGTCGGGGGAATGATCTCCAAATTGACCGCCGCCCGAATTGTCATGGGAGCCGGAATACCGATGCAGATCGCCAATGGTCGCAGACCCCGCATCCTTTTGGATCTTCAAAAGGGGAAATCGATCGGCACCGTTTTTCTTCCCGGAAAAAAACTTTCCTAATTGGTCACATTCTAAATTCCCTTTTGGTGGAGCCAAACCTCCGGGCGGGTCTGCAGTCTTTTGAGTTCAGACCAATTTTTCCTTTATTTAAGTAAGGAATATGATAATTTAGTAAGGAATGAATACCACTCTCACCTCCAAAGGTCAAATGACCCTTCCCATGGAAATTCGAAATAAGCTGGGATTAAAAACGGGGGATAAGATCGATTTTTATTTACGAGAGGATGGCCGTGTCGAAATGATTCCGCTCTCCAAAAACATTCAAACCCTTAAAAGCATCCTTCCCAAGCCCTCTCGTCACCTGACTCTGGAGGAAATGGAGGCCGCGCTTCCTCAGGAACTGGAATGACAGGGATTGATACCAATGTCCTTGTTCGGTATGTGACTCAGGATGATCCGATCCAATCTCCGATCGCGACCCGCTGGATCGAATCTCAATGCACCTCCAAGCATCCCGGCTGGATTAACCGAATCGTTCTCTGCGAGATGGTTTGGGTTCTGATTCGTGGCTATCACTATGAGAAAAAAGATGTCATCCGACTTTTGGAGCGTCTGATCGAAACCGAAGCGTTGGTGGTAGAATCCGGAGATGAGGTTCGTAACGCTTTGAGTGACTACTCCCAAGGCAATGCTGACTTTTCCGATTATCTCATCGCCCAAACGAATATTTCAAAAAAAGTCCGCAAAACCGTGACCTTTGATACCAAAGCCTCCCATCAGCCCAACTGGATTGATCTCAAAAACGAACCTCTTTAATTTTCCTCATCCTACCACTCTTTTTCCTCCTTGATGAACCCTTCAAGCGCGTTAAGTTCCCCTTCATGGAGATCATGATTGTCCTGTTCATCATTGCTGCCGCAGTACTCTTTATCAAGAGCATGATCTGGGCCTATTACGATGCAGAATCTCGTGGAAAATACGGGATGATGATCGTCTTTTGGATTTTCGTTTGTTGCTGGCCGATCAGTCTCCTCTTTTGGATCTGCGCACGACCTGAAAAAAAGAAGAAATTTAATATAACCCTCTAATGCATCTCCCTCCCATCACCCTCGCCGTCAATCTCGCTCCGTTCACGGATCCGGGACGGGCGCGACGTCAGAAATTTTCACTTCAAGCGATTCAGACTCAAATCAACGCTGGAATTCCTCTTCACCCGGTCAATATTACTTTCCCCGATGAAGTCATTGAACCGGAGGGGTGGACCGTCGACGCCTCGCTTCAAGAGAGCTCACGTGAAATCGTCGATCCGAACGGACCCCGATTCCCATTCGTTCGCGACATCTTTGATCGTGCGGCCGCACTTGCCGAAAAACGCGGGCATTTGTGGTTCGCCGTCATGAATAGCGATATCCTTCTCACCGAACGCCTCTGGCCTCGACTCGCTGAATTAATGGAAGTCGGAATGGAGACGATTGCGATTTCCCGAACCGAAATTAGCGATCCCGACGAACCTCCCGGAAAGCCCGACCTCTACATCATCGGACAAGACCTCTGGTTTGTAAAAACCGACTGGTGGATGAAAAACCGCACCCTCTTTCCGAACTCCCTTTTCCCGGTGCGTGGTTGGGATGTTGTCTACACAAGCCTCTTTCTCTGCCACTCCACCGGGTACCTTCTCAACACCGAAGGCGGACTCTGTTGTCATATCCGCCATCCGCAAGGATGCGGCAACCAAGCCTGCAACGATTTCAACTTCGCCCTCGAACACGGTCGTTGGCGCATCTACTCACAACGCCACAATCACTATCAATACATGACGACCTGCTTCTTTCTTCAGAAAAATCGAATGCTCAACGACGAAGAGAATGCACGATTTATTAGTAATATCTTTCTCCCACCCAGTCCAGAAGAGATCGAGTTTAGCGAATCACTCGAAAAAGCTTTCGCCGATGGCAGACGGCAGAGCTACATGCAGGTTGTGATTTAAATAATCTGGTCACAATGGTAGGGACGCATCTCCGCAGGCGTCCGTCCCAAAAACATCCCTAAACAAATTTCCCGGGATTTAAAATTCCCTTCGGGTCCAAAGCCTTTTTGACAATGGAGTGAAGCTTTCTCACCTCAGGCGAAGTCGCCTGTTTCCACCACGGCATCTTTGCCAGTCCAATTCCATGTTCGCCGGTGATTGATCCGCCCCATTTCAAGACTTGGGTAAAAAGCTCGTTCAACGCGCGATCGGCTTTTCTCACTTGGGCGGGATCCTTGACATCCAACATCAAGTTCACATGAATATTTCCATCCCCGGCATGACCAAAACTCGCCACGGAGATTCCGTATTTCTTCTGAATCCTTCCCGAGAGCGCAAAGAGATCGACCAAGCGACTCCTCGGAACGACGATATCTTCATTCAATTTCTTGAGTCCTGTTGCCTTGAGAGAGGCGGAAAACTCTCGACGCACTTGCCAGAGCTTTTCACATCCCACATCGCCGACCGCCTTGCGTAAGGCCAGGGGCTTCTCGGTTCGAACCACCGCCTCAAGCTCTCGTAATCCCGAGCGAACCGCCGATTCGGAACCATCGATTTCGACTAGCAAAAAGGCTTTCCCCGGAATCAACTTTCCAATTCCCAACGCATTCCGGGCGGCTTGCAGCGTCAGATCATCGGCCACTTCCATCGCCGCCGGCAAAATCCCCGCACCTAAAATTTTCTGAACGGCCCGGGCCGCCTGACGCGGATCCTGAAAACTCACCGAAAGTGCCGCGCGCTGCGGTGGATGCGGAATCAGTCGAAGCGTCGCTTCCGTGACCACTCCCAATAATCCTTCTGAACCGACAAACATTCCGATTAAATCAAATCCGGTTTTGTTCTTAATCGTCCGGCCACCGACTCGAACAATCATTCCATCCGCCATCACCACCTGAAGTCCAAGCACATAATGGCGGGTCACTCCGTACTTTAAACAGCGAGGCCCCCCGGCATTCGTCGCAATGTTTCCACCAATAAAACAATCCTTCAAACTGGCCGGATCGGGAGGATAAAAGAGTCCCTTTTTTCGAGCCGCCTCCTGAAGTTTTCCCGTAATGATTCCCGGCTGAACCACGGCCACGCCATCTTCCGGATGAATTTCCAAGATGCGATTCATCCGGATCAGCGATAAAACGATTCCGCCCTGTTTCGGAACACATCCGCCAACATACCCCTTCCCCGCCCCACGCGCGGTGACCGGAACTCGGTTCGCATGAGCAAAGCGGAGAATTTTGGAAACGTCTTGAGTCGTTTCCGGAAAAATCACGATCTCAGGTGAGGCGGAGGCCATCCATGCATCCGTGGAATGCTGAATCAAAACTTCCGACTGGTGACTCCACAACCGCTTGGAAAACGTACGACAAAATCGAGACAACCAATCGCTCATCGTCCTTCTCTCTGAAACCCAAAATAACCGTGGCGCTTAATCATTTCTCCCACTTGATGCGGCACCATTTTCTCCCAAGTCGCATCCCCTTCTTTAATACGCTTCAAAATTTCACGCGAGAAGATGGAAAGACATTCGGGATTATAGTTTTGGAGCTGCTCAATACATCCCCGATCGACCAGATATTCGTAAAGCTTTCGAAGATCGGCGGCAACTTGAAGATTTTGAACCGTGACCAAATCCGTCGTCCCCTTGACTTGCATCGGATAAATATAAAGACGGACATGATCCTTAAAGAGGCGACCGAACGATTCCAAAATTCCCCCCTCCAGATTCGCATAGTACTTCGGGTCGAAGAGCTCCTGGAGACTCGCCGCTCCCATGGTAATTCCAATCTTCTGCTTCGAGTAACGCCCCAGATACGCCGCGAGCCGATAGTACTCAAAGTAATCGGAAATGAGAACGGTCATCCCACAGGCACTCAACAATTCCGCACGGGCGAGAAAGTCTCGATAATCGATCTTCCCGGCCTCTTCTCCGGAGGCGAGGAGATTTTTCATCGTCAACTCCATCAATTGAATCACCGGCTGGCCCTGAACTTCTGGTTCCTTGGAGAACGACTCGTAGGCGCACCGAAGCATATCCAGATTCACCTGACAGACCGGCCGAAAACTTCCGCGCTCCACCAGGATCGCTTTTTTGTAAAGAACTTCCGAGGGCTGCAACACTTCGCCGCTCGGACCAAACATCGCCGCTTTACTCAACCCCAATTGGACCAACTGAAGGCTCATCAGGCGATTATCGACATGTCGAAATTCAATCCCGGTAAACTCAATCATATCGATCTCGATCCGGTTCGTGGTGAGATTATCGAGCAGGGACTCGAGCAATCGTTCCGGTTGATGATGAAGGAGAAACGCTCCAAAAAGCAGATTCACGCCGACAATCCCAATCGCTTCCTGTTGTGCGGGGTTTTCGAGATCCAACATCCGGACGTGCATGATGATCTGACTGTACTCATCCCGGGGATGCGCTTGAAAACGGACCCCCATCCATCCATGACACTCTCCACTTCCTCGAAATCCTCGAGCCGTCACGGTATCGGCAAACGAAAAGAAACTCGTCTGATCTCCCCGCTTTTCCGTCAATCGATCCAGGTTCAATTGATACTCGTGAGCCAACATGCTTTCCAAGCGCGTGCGTGAAACATAACGGTCGGCTTTTCCATAAATCGCATCGCTGACCGTCATGTCGTAGGCCGACATCGTCTTCGCAATGGTCCCCGCCGCTCCACCGACTTTAAAAAACCATCGGGCCACTTCCTGTCCGGCCCCAATCTCAGCAAACGTGCCATAGTATTTTCTCTCCAAATTAATGGCGAGTGCCTTGCGGTGCGTATCCAGTAGATCGGTCTCTTGAAAGATGGAAGTTTTCACAGGACTTGTTTTATCGACTCCGAAGCAATTGCCAAGCGCGATATCACTTTGTGACGAAATAGTCACTTTCCATCCATTAACCGGCAAGGCTTGCCTCGGGGAGCGGGACTGCTACAACCCCTTCATGCCAGACTTCCATCTCATATCGCTTTTTATGCTGATCCCGATTATCGCCTTTCACGAGGCCGCTCATGCGTGGGCAGCCACTCAGCTTGGCGATGACACCCCTCGATACGCCGGACGATTAACTCTCAATCCAATGCCCCATCTCGATCTTTTTGGGTCGATTATCTTCCCCGTGATCGGATACCTCGGAGGAATCAGTATTCTCGGGTTCGGAAAACCGGTCCCGATTGACTCATCCATGCTGCGACATCCCCGTCGGGATGACATCCTCGTGGCACTTGCGGGACCTTTCGCAAACTTTCTCCTCGCGCTCCTCATCTATGCGCTTGCACGATTCACTCTCCCCGCCGGCCATGAACTTCTCGGTTTAGCCAGTCAATTTGCCGTCTTTTCCGTTTTCTTGGGATGGTTCAATCTCCTTCCCCTCCCATTCCTCGATGGCTGGCCGATTCTCAAAACACTCTTCCCAAAAATAGAAGAATTGCTTCCTCCCCACAGCCCTTGGTGGATCCTTGGAATGCTGCTTTTGATCAATCTCCCCCCCGTTCGAATTGCTCTGGCACTGGGAACAAAACTGACGATGTTGGTCATCGAAACGATTCTCGGAAGAATTTAACTCGACGAAAGAGAAGGCCTTAAGAATCTTTCGATCCAAACCAACGGAGATCCGTCCTCCTGATTCGATCAAGTCAAAGCAAGATGGGGACGACAAAAAATATTGCCACCCTTCTAAAGACTCTTTATAACTTTTCTCCCCTTACGGACAAACGCGCGGTTAGCTTAGTGGTAGAGCGCTACATTGACACAGACGGTTTTAGCTAGCACTGTAGCAAAATATTGTAGCAAATTTTGCTACTTTCCCATTCTGTAATGATATTAAAATATGTCCCATGCCCCCAAAAAAATGCACCAACCTCAAATCGTGTGCATACAAAGTCAAAAGCCAAAAAAATTCTTGAATTTTTGCTTGGCCCATGTGATTCCAAAGTAACTTGAGGCAGGAATAAAAACCAATCTTAAACACCTCACATACCCTCTGGCATACCATAGATGCTCGGAATGCGCTTCGGCGCGCGTAGGCCTATTTTTAAGCACAGCACTTCTGAATCAAGTCATTCCCGAGGTATTACATTAATTGCGTAATTGTTACGCTATTTATGTTGATCGCTACAAGCAATGTGGATATTTTAGTTACTCTCTTATGAAGACGTCTTTTCTCGAGTCTCAGGCTAAGCTTTTTGCAATAGCAGAAAGCCAGTCCGGTCTTTTCACCGCAAAACAGGCACATGAGGCCGGATATGACCAAACCAACCATTCTTATCATGTGCGCGCCGGCAATTGGCAGCGGGAGCATCGAGGAATTTTTCGTCTGACCCATTTTCCAACTCCCGAACGCTCTGATCTGATTATTTGGTCACTTTGGTCCCGGAACCGCAAAGACCAACCTCAAGGCGTTTACTCGCATCAAACTGCCCTCAGTATCTATGATCTCTCCGATTTGATGCCGGCCAAGCTGCACATGACCGTTCCTCCCACCTTTCGCAAGAATTCAAAAACACCTCCTATTCTTGTACTGCACTACGCAAATCTCTCTCCACAGGAAACTGAAGAGCGCCAGGGTTATCGACTTACACGCCCCATTCAAACCTTTCTGGATCTCATGAATCAAGGCGAGGTTTCCAAGGAAATGCTTTCCAAAACATTTTTAGAGGCCAAAGCACGAGGGCTCATTACCGAAATGGATCTCGAGAAAAATCGCCACCACCTTTCCTTCCTGACCAATCGGAAATATCCCCTCAAAAAGAAATGAAAAAACAATCTCATCACTACACAACCGCCACCGCCTTCCGGGTGGCGCTGGAAGCGCGTCTTAAAAGCATTTCTACCAATGAAGGGACCGATTTACAACGCCTCCGACGTCAAGTGTCATTTGATCGCCTGCTCGCTCGGATCTTCGCAGAGCATCAGACTCCATGGCTTCTGAAAGGTGGCTACGCCATGGAATTAAGACTCAAAACCGCTCGAACCACCAAGGACATCGATCTCTCCCTTCCCGCACAAGCCGCATCAGAATTAAAGGGCCAGATTTTGAAAGCGTTGCAGATCCGGGCACAAACCGATTTGAGTGATTTCTTCAACCTTGTAATTGGAGAACCCAAAATGGATTTAGACGCCGCCCCAGAGGGCGGTGCCCGCTATCCAGTCACCGTCTCTTTGGCCGGAAAGCCATTTGTAAAATTCCATCTCGATGTGGGAATCGGTGACGCCGTCGTTCTGCCGACTGAAGTGATTGAGGCACGTGACTGGCTGGGCTTTGCTGGCATCCCAGCACCCAAGTTCAATGCTATTTCAAAAGAACAACAATTCGCCGAAAAACTTCATGCATATACCCTACCACGAGGAGATAGATTCAACAGCCGGGTAAAAGATGTCATAGATATGGCTCTCTTGATTCAGATGGGGACCATGAGCAAAAGAACATTAAAAGAAGCCATTCAAACAACGTTTGTTAAACGAGGAACCCATGAGCTTCCTAAAGTATTTCCAAGCACTCCTCCCGAGTGGGAGTCTCCCTACCAAGCTTTAGCGAAAGAGTGTTGTCTGGAATTAACCCTACAGGAAACACGCCAAACAATAGAGAAATTCATATCCTGAGACCTCTGCAAAAGTGGTGAAGTGGCGTGAAAAATGCTTGAGGAAGAGAT
>CAZKRU010000109.1:0-10127 GCA_964555235.1 uncultured Verrucomicrobiota bacterium | reverse complement strand
CACTTAGCGCCTTCGCGACCTTGGCGAGAAACCTCTGGATTTCAAGTACTTAGAAGTTTACTTCACCGAGAGGCACCAAGTCACAAACGGAGGGTATTTTTTGTTTCATCTCATAAAAATCAGTAATGGTTTCAAAAGCTTTGTGTGAAAAAAGGATTTTAACTTTTACTCCACCCGGCTTTCGCCGGATGGAATAAAAGAAGGGAGCGATAAGCCGAATTCTGTCCCGCTTGCGCGGGGATCGTCATTCCTCTGATGCGACCGTACCCGGAATGCCTGACTTTCGTCAGGAGGCAGGCGACCCATCATCCCTGTTTGGTCTTGCACCGCGTGGGGTTTATCTTGCCCCGCTTGTTACCGTGCGGGCGGTGGGCTTTTACCCCGCCTTTTCACCTTTTCCGTCGAGGAGACCCCGACGGTAGTCTGTTTTCTGTGACACTTTCCATGGCCGGACGCTTGTGAATCCGGTCTCCGTGGTTAACCCACGGCACGCTGCCTTGAGGTGTTCGGACTTTCCTCTCTGGCTCGAGGCCAGAGCGACGATCTGCTCCCCCATGGAGGCTAACGCCATTTGAGATAGAAAAAAAGAAAAATTGGTAGCGGGTTTTAGTGGGGCCAATTCTCCTCGATGGGCCAGGTTTGCACTGTAGGCCTGCCCGGAGGTCTGGCTCCACCAAGTTTATGTTGAGTGGAATTTCGGTCGAAATCCGGCGATATGATCGAGAGCTTCGGCAATGGCGGGAAGGAGGAGCGGAAGGCATTCTTCAATCGCAGACGGTTTTCCGGGAAGGTTGAGGATGAGGGATCGGCCTCGAATTCCGGCGGTGCCACGGGAGAGAATTGCCGTTTTGACGATTCGATAAGATTCCCTTCGCATGAGTTCGCCAAAACCGGGAAGTTCTTTCTCAAGAACGGCCAAGGTGGCTTCGGGGGTGACATCCCGTGCACTGGGCCCTGTTCCTCCGGTGGTGAGAATCAGAGGACACTGATCTTCATCGGCAAGTTGTCGGAGTGCCTTTTCGATTTGGGATTGTTCATCGGGAAGAAGGAGGCGAACAAATTCGAGTGGCTCATCGAAATACTCTTGAAGGACGCGCTCAATTTCCGGACCACTGAGATCTTCATAAATTCCATGCGTAGCGCGATCGCTTAAGGTGACTCGACCGATTTTCATTTCAACGGAGTTTTACTTTTGCTCACTAATTGAATTGGCCCAATCACCATTTTTTTATCAACGGCCTTGCACATGTCGTAGAGGGTCAATGCGGCGACGCTCACGGCAGTCAGGGCTTCCATTTCAATGCCGGTTTTTCCGATCGTCACTGCGGTGGCGGAGAGATGAACCGCCTTCGCTTTGATTTGAAAGGTCAGTTCGACCTGGTGGAGGGGAAGCGGGTGGCAAAGGGGGATCAGTTCTGCGGTTCGTTTGGCCGCTTGGATTCCAGCGATTTTGGCTACGGTCAGAACATCCCCTTTGGGAAGGGCATTGCGGCGCAGGAGGCGAATGGTGGTTGGTTGAAGATGAATGATTCCCGTAGCGGTTGCTCGACGAAGTAGATCTGGCTTATGCGCCACATCCACCATGGTGGCATTGCCTTTGGTGTCGAGATGGGAAAAGGAGAGTTTCAAGAGGTAATTTGGTAGGGCGGGGTCGATGACCCCGTCGCGGCGCCCTCATCGAGGGCGCCCTACCCATTTAAGGATTTTGAGGGGGCTGAGTGAGATTTACCTTGTGCTTATCGCAGTGGCACCCTCCGCCGCAGGAGGAGGATTTTTTCTTCCGAACGAGAATCAGAATGGTGAGGGCAACGATAAAAAGCGCGGCAATTTGTTGAAAGGTTTCGTTCATAATCCGAAGAATCTCCCGGTGTTATAGACAATAAAGGAGGTAATATACGCGTACAAGGTCATGTAGACAAATAGAAAGATTGGCCACTTCCAGGAATTCGTTTCTCGCTTCACGATGGCCAGGGTGGCGATGCATTGCATGGAGAGGACAAAAAAGACCATCAGTGAGATGCAGACCAAGGGGGTGAAAACGGGGGAGCCATCGGGCCATCGATCCGCCAAAAGCGCATCCCGGAGGGGGGCGGTGTCATCATCGGTTGCCTCGACGCTATAAACAATCGACATCGTACTGACGAATACTTCGCGAGCCGCCTGCGCGCCAACGAGACCGATTCCAATTTTCCAATTGAAACCGAGTGGTTTAATGACCGGCTCGATCCAATGTCCAAAGCTCCCTGCAATACTGTGGGAGAGTTGAGCGGTCGGCTCATTGGATTCCGGATTCTTCGGATAAGTGGTCAAAAACCAGAGAACAATTGAAAGTGCCAGGATGATCGTTCCTGCTCGCTGCAAGAATGACTTGGCTCTCTCAAACATATGGTGAAGGACGGTGGTGATTGCCGGACGTCGATAGGGAGGAAGCTCCATCAGCAGGGGAAGGGGCTCACTTCGAAAGATTGTCTTTTTGAAGATTCCGGCAAAGAAAAACGCGGAGAGGGTTCCCAAAAGATACATACTCATCATGACGGCGGCTTTGGAAAGGGGGGAGGTCGACTCATTTGGAAAAAGGGTCGAGATCATCAACGCATAGACCGGAAGTCGTGCTGAGCAGCTCATGAAGGGGAGCACCATGATGGTTGCGAGACGATCTTTTGGATTTTCAATCGTTCGAGAGGCCATGACTCCCGGAATGGCGCAGGCGTAACTGCTGAGTAACGGGATAAATGATTTTCCATGAAGGCCGACCCGGCTCATCACCCGGTCCATGATGAAAGCGGCCCGGGCCATGTATCCGGTATCTTCCAAGAGTCCGATAAAAAAGAAAAGAATCAGAATTTGAGGAAGAAAAATGACGACGCCCCCCACGCCCGCAATCACCCCGTCGGTTATTAAATCACGGAGATCACCATCGGGCATCGACTCTTTGACAAACGTCGCGAGCCAGTTGAATCCGGCATCAATCCAATCCATCGGATAACTCGCAATCAAAAAGATCGAGAGAAAAAGAAAAGACATGATTCCGAAGAAGATGATCCAACCCCAGACAGAATGAGTGACCACGGAGTCAATTTTATCGGTGAGATCGGTCCCGAGCTTTGAGGTTTGTTTGGTGACAGCGCGACCGATTTCGTGGAGTCGATCATAACGGGCGGAGATCCAGCTTTCGCGCCATCCTTCGTGCCTCTGATCCAATTCGTTTTGAACCCGTACAATTTCCGGAAGAACCGTCTGCCAGTGAAAATCTTGCGCCAGGGTCTCGGGCTTGGCTTCGATGAGAAGGAGTTGGAGCTTGGCCTGTTCCGTCAAAGGGGAGAGGGAGAGACCGGCAATTCCTTCGCTCTTCCAACGATCCAGATGCGATTGGATAAAATCGGGGGTCGTATGTGCCAGCGGAGTCGACGGTTGCAGTTTCTGACTGAGGGCGGTGCGAAGTTCGACAAGCCCTTTTTTGAGAGTGGCCTGACACGGAATCACAGGGCATCCGAGTAATTTGGCGAGTTCGGTGACATCGATTTCTTCCCCTTGACGCTCGACGAGATCAATCATGTTCAAGGCGACAATCACTGGGCGGCCGGATTCCAGAACCTGGCTGACGAGAAAGAGATTTCGCTCTAGGTTCGAGGCATCCACCACGCAAACCACGAGATCCGGGGCGGGGGTCTCTTCGCGGAGTCCCAAGACGACTTCGGTGGTAATTCGCTCATCCGGAGATTGAGGAAGGAGGCTGTAGGTCCCGGGAAGATCGATGATTTGAAATTTTTCACCATGCAGCCCGAAGCAAGTTCCGACTTTTTTCTCGACGGTGACGCCGGGATAATTCGCGATCTTTTGTCGAAGCCCGGTCAGGGCATTAAAGAGTGTCGTTTTGCCACAGTTCGGATTTCCGACCAGGGCGATGCAAGGTTCTTGGCTCATGAAATTGGAGAGGGCGTGACTTCGATTTGGGAGGCGTCTTGTTTGCGGAGGGAGAGTCGATAGCCCCGGAATTGAATTTCGATCGGATCTCCCAGGGGAGCACTTCGGAGAAAGCGGAGTCGGGTTCCGGTGATCAGTCCCATCTCCCGAAGGCGTTGAATCTGATGAGGTTCTGCGTGAAAACGGGTAACGATCGCTTCTTGACCGGGTTGAAGCTCCGAGAGCCGGGAAGGTTCACTCATAAACGGAATCAGGAGCACGGTTGGACGAGGATCTGCTTGGCAAGACCCTTACTTAACGCCATTCGAACGCCACAAACCTGACAGATGAGGGCAGTTCCTTGGGAGATTTTGATAATTTCGGCATCTTCACAAAAACCGAGCTCTTGAAGACGCTGACAAACGGAGGGGGAAGCATCGAGTGAGCGTACGTGAAGCGGCTTTCCAACACATGCCTGCGCCAAGGAGATCACTGGAGAATCGAAACCTTGTTGAGATTCAGTCGCATTAAGCATGATCGCTAACATCTCCTGAAATCATCCAAACCTCAAGTAAATAATCAGGTGTCTTCATTCGTGTCCAAAACAAAACCCGATCTTCGAGAGAAAGTCGGGTGGGGGGGGGATTGAAATTCAAAAGGAGGGGTCTTCTTTTCGTCTATTTCGCGTGTTTCGCGGGCAAAAGTCCTGAATTCCTCATTTCCTGCTTTCTTCAGACAAATCCTTTATGAGAGAACTCGGAGCGGCGCCATCGGAGAGGTTGTTACCAAGTCAAAAAGGTGGGGAGAAATTCGATCGGAGTTCCGACCGGGAGAGCTCCCGATTGATCGGTGAAATGAAGAAGGGCATTGCATCCAATGAGACTTCGGATATCTCCGGAACTCATCCAGCGCAGGGGGTGGAGGGACCAGTGATCGTTCTTCCAACAGGCTTGAGCGGGCCATGCGGTCGTTCGCGGATTTGCACGGTACTCAAATGCTTCCGCGAGTTGGCCTCGCATGGAGCGGTCCGGCATCGGTGCTCCCTCCCATGCCGCCAAAAGGGGGGCAATGAATCGATGGTAGATGACAAAATGGGAGACCGGATTTCCGGGAATGACCATCGCCCGTTGCTTTCCTCGAGTCGCAAAGATGAGCGGTTTTCCGGGACGAAGATTGACCTTTTGAATTTTAATCTCAAATCCAATCGCTTCCAGTGCAGGCCGTCCGAAGTCGTAGTCACCCACACTGGCTCCTCCTGAAAGTAGGAGGAGGTCGGCTTCATCGGGACCGTAGGCTTTCAAGGCTTGTTGCGTGGCTTCAGATTGATCGGGGAGATGACCTTGATGAACAATTCGAGCCCCTTGGTGCGTCAAAAGTGATTCCATGAGGATGGAATTGGTGTCACGGATTTGAGATCCCGTCGGAGTTTGATCGGGGAAAATAATCTCATTGCCAGTCACCCAATGTGCCACTCGCACCGGTTGGGTGACGAGAGGTTGCGTAACGCCGACCCCTGCCAGAACTGCAAGCTCCGGTGCTCCCAGACGCTCTCCGGAGCGCAAAAGAATTTCTCCGGCTTTGGCATCTTCCCCTTGATTTCGAATGTTGTGAGCGCTGGTTCGAGAGTTCGGAGTCATGATCGCCTTTTCGATTTTGACCTCTTCCTGCATGAGTACTTGTGAAGCTCCCTCGGGAAGTTGCGCACCAGTAAAAATTCGAGCACATTCTCCGACTTGTAATGGACGGGTTGAAGTCGCGCCTGCCTGGATTTCTTCGATGATCCGAAAATGGGGAGAGGAATCCTCCTGACGAATCGCGTAACCGTCTACGGCTGAACGGGTGAAGGCGGGAAGATCTCGATCCGCTCGAATCTCTTCGCGAAGAACGCTCCTCAAAGCGAGTCCCAGTGAAACACGCTCAGTTGCCAGAGGAGGAAGTTCTGAGAGCATGAGTGCTAGGACTTCCTCAGCGGAGGGGGGCGGAGTCATGAGGGACGCGATCTTTTGAGCGGGGTAGCGAGACCCACGACGTTCGCTAGTTTCGTTTGATTCAAGTCGAAGGTGAGAAATTCATCTGCACCAAGCGTCAGCGCGCCTGCGATATGAAGAATATCAAAGCCGCGGTGGCCGCCCTTAGGAGTGTAGGTCGTAGAGAGGCGAGAGGCCGTCTCAACCACCTCTGTAAGTTTGCACGGAGCAATGATGATCCGGCCATGATCAATTGCCGCCTCAAACATTTTCAAGGATTTTTCAGACTCATGAGGCGTGATCATTTTTCGAAAGACCGCGAGGCGAAAAGCATTTCCCAATTCGTAAGCGTTGAGTGAAGTAAGGGTCAAGGGATGAGTACAGTTCGAAATCCAACGCAGCGACATGGGAGCGTGAGCATCGTTACCGTAAAGCGAGAAGAGGAAACTTGTATCGCAAGCAATTACCATTTTCCTCCAGCCTCCGCGATGAGATTTGAGGATTCAGCAGAAGTGAGTGAACCTCGCGAGGGGCGTTTTCGAGTCACTTCAGGGGATGTAGCCCACGCAACCGGGGCATCGGGTTTAGGACGTTCTGGAATCAATCGCGCCACCGCAATTCCACGCCGGGTAATGACGACTTCTTCGCCATCTCTCACCCAGCGAAGAAGGCTTGCGTATTGATTTCTGAGATCGCGCACGGAAGCCGTTTTCATGTAGCACAATATCGTAGCAAAATAGGAGAGTGTCAATGGCTTTTGAGTTTTTGGAAGAATCAAAAGGCAAGTCCTGAGATGAAAGTCTTGAGACGATTGATTCTGCATGATAGTTTAAACCCCGAGTGGAGGAGAAAGTTGCAAAATAATCTGAACCAATCCGTCCTGAAATATTTCGGGGTTGACCGGCCTGCTCCGAAAACATTCGGAGTCGGATGAATCACAGTACGGCAGAGAAATGAAGCATCTATTTTTGTTAACCCTTCTGATTCTTTGTGGATGTTCCAGATCGCTTCCAGATGGTTCTTATGACAAACCATTCGATGAAGCACTTTGGAGATCTCCTCAAGGATTGGAGATGGGTTCCTCACAAATCACTCCAAGGCAGAAGATGCTTGGTGACCTTGTAAGTAAGCATCTACTCGGCAAAAACAGAAACGAAATCATCGCAATGCTGGGCGAACCGTCCAGCAAAATGGACCCGGACGGACCTGGCCCATCCTTATCATATCCTACGGGTTTCGAGCGAAGCTCTTACATGCGCATTGATTCGGAATGGCTGTTAATTTACTTTGATTCATCAGGCAAAGCCATACGTTATACGATTGGCGTCGATTAATGATAGAGACCGAGACAATGAGCATATAACTTCTTCAAAGGAAGTGGATTCATAGGAGTACTCGGAATTACCGAACATAGGCGCTAAAGTCGGGAGCTTCGCTTAAAATGGAGCCGTTGGTTTCGATGATGTGCGAGTACCAACGCGACGAATCCTTCGGGGTCCGTTTCAGCGTTTTGAAATCGACGTGAATCATTCCGAAACGATCTTTGTATCCTTCGGCCCACTCAAAATTATCCATGAAGGACCAGTGGAAATAGCCGAGGACTTCGATTCCTTCTCGAGCCGCGCGCGCAAGTCCTTGGAGATAGCGATGGCCTTGATCGATTCGTTGTAAGTCGTGCACCTGTCCGTCCGCGGCGACCCAGTCGAGATTACAGAATCCGTTTTCGGTAACGACAACGGGGAGATTTCCATAACGCTCGGAGTAGAATCGGGCAAGCCAGTAGAGAGTGTCCGGTTCGAGCACTAGCCACCAGAGGGTTCCGGTGGCGTAACCGGGCTCCCGGTCGACGGAGACCGGAACTCCTTTGGGACCGGCGCGGAATCGATTTCCGGAGTAAGCATTGTACCCGATGAAGTCGAGTTTCTGACACATCAGTTTCATGTCGCCGGTTCGAATTTCTGGAAGATCCTTCTCGTACGCTTTCAGTCCATCCGCCGGATATTTTCCAAGAAAAACCGGATCGGTCCACCATCCCACCGTGAGTGGATCCGTTCCATCCACCGCAAAGTGCGCTTTTCGTGCTGCCGCAATATCGGCTTTGGATTCGGTTGCAGGGCATGAGGCATTTCCAGCCGGGGCATAACCGATCTTCGGTTTAAGTTTGGCGCGCGCACGAATGACCTGAACGGAACGTCCGTGAGCCAGTAAAGCGTGATGCGAGACCCGCAGAAAATGAGAACGGGAAAGTTTGTCACCTGGGGCGTGGCTTCCATTCAAATGTCCCAAGACACAAAAAATCTGAGGCTCATTGAGAGTCATCCAGTGATCAACCCGATCGCTCAGTTTGTCGACAATGACACGGGTGTAGTCAGCAAACCATTCCACCGAATCGCGATTGAGCCATCCCCCTCTTCGGTAGAGGGCAAGGGGATAATCCCAATGAAAAAGAGTGACCCACGGTTGAATCCCTGCAGCGAGAAGTCCGTCCACCAGTTTGTCGTAAAAAGCGAGCCCCTTCGGATTCACCTTGCCGGTTCCTTCAGGAATGACGCGAGACCAGCTGATCGAAAAACGATAACCCTTTAATCCGACTTCCTCCATGAGACCGATATCTTCTTCCCAGCGATTATAATGATCGCAGGCGACATCGCCGGTATGATTTTGAAAAACTTTTCCACCTTGATGACTCATTTCATCCCAGACCGAAGGGCCTTTTCCATCTTGATTCCAAGCGCCTTCAATTTGATAGGAAGCCGTCGCGGCTCCCCAGATAAAGTCTTTTCGAAAGGGGGTTTCCATAGGGGGGTATCGGTTCAGGTTTAGTTCAGAATGGGCGTAGGTTGTCGACGGATTCGAAAACTGGCAATAGGATTTTTTAGGGAAAATGAAGAGGAGCTGGGGGATCCGCAGATTTACTCAGATTTGCACAGATTATCTTCCAAGGAAACGGATTTTTAATTTTCGATCTGAAATCTGTGAAAATCTGTGTCAATCTGCGGATTCCGATTTCAAGGTTCCGGATTGCCAAGTTTCACAAGTTCGCCTAGGAGCTTCTGATGAATTTCTTGCGAGGGATCATCTTCGGGATGGTGATTGGGACGCAGTGGATCGGAGCGGAGGAGACTGCGTTGGTTGAACTGAATTCCTTTTCCAAAGTCAGCGATTTTAAATCGTTGGATCAGTTGGCCAACGGGAAGGTCTTGGGAGCTCGGGTGGAGGTCGAAGGGAGTGACTTGGCGCTCTCGGTGGAGACGGTTTATTTAATTCCCGCTCCGATTGATCGGGTCCTGGTGCAAATGACGGATCCGAAGACTTTGGTGAAAACGGAGGCGAGTGATACCCTTTCCCTGGAAGTTCATGAGGCGATGTCAAATCCCGCAGTGATTTCTGATTTCCAAAAATTCGTACTCGATCCCCAGAAAAAAAGTCATCTCAAATTACTGAAAGCCTCCCTCAAGGCCGCCAAAGATTTTAGTCTGAATTTGAGTCTGGAGGAAGCACCCGCGATTGAAAAAGCGACACAGGTGTGGCAGAGCGCAGGATCGGGTCCAGGGGCGATGCTAGCGCTTCAGGGGGTACAAGAGGCATGGAAGGCGGGATTGCTCAATCGTGCACAACGGTTTCAAAGCGGTGGATTCCGAAATTCGCCCCCTTATGCCCGGGCTGATGGGCCATTGGATTATTCAAAAGAGATGCAGGAGATTGTTCAGTCCCAGACGAGAGTGGCGGACCGCTTCAAAGGGCTCCTCCTGGCGCTGGATCAGGGAGGGACCATTCCGAATGCGCCGACGCCACCATTCTATTATTGGGAAAATCCGATCATCAGCGGGATGAGTACGATTACATTGGGGGGAGGCGTCTCGGAGCGTTCCTCTCAGGGATACCGGATTTTGGAAACACAGTATTACGTGAGTGGGAATTTTTACTCATCCGTGATTCTTCACGAGACCTGGCCGGTGACCTGGAAGGGGGCTCCGGCGACGTTGGTTTGGCGTGGAGATTATGTGATCACCTCTTACATCACCCGGGTGAAAGGAATTGAGAAAATGGCGGCGAAGATGATTTTCCTGATCGAAGTCAAAAAATCGGTGGAAAGTTTTATTCGCGATTGCCTCCCTTCGGTTCCTTCCCACTAACTCTCCATCTATTTTTTGGTTCATTTCATAAAAATCGGAAATGGCCTCGAAAGCTTTGTGGCTTATCTCCTAAAGAACAAACTTCCTAAGTCGTTGTCTCTCGCAAAGTTCGCCAAGCCGC
>CAZKRU010000108.1:0-10207 GCA_964555235.1 uncultured Verrucomicrobiota bacterium | reverse complement strand
CGTTCCCGAGGCTTGCGTTCCAGAGATGACCCCCGTGATATCCAAAATATCGTTGGCATCCGGAGTATCAAAGTTGTTCGTGTACGTGCCGGCTCCCGCTCCCGTTGAAATCGTTGTCGTTCCCGAATGCGTCGCCGTTCCTCCGCTGACCATGTCTGCGCCATAGGTCATATCACCTGCACCTCCAGTGCCACTATTAAAGATGAAGTTCCGAGACATCGTCATGCCGCTGGTTCTTAAATAAAGCTTACCGATCGGACTGGCACTGCCGGTCGCTCCCACAAAGAGTCGACCATTGTTAAGGTCATTCATCAAATACATGATTCCGGTATTCGAGAGAGAACGGATTTGGCCGTTGGCGCCGGTAATGCTACTCGGATTGAAAAAAACAGTTTCTGCAGCAACACTTCCCACATTAAATTGGGAGCTCGTATTCCCAAAATCAATCGAACCGTTCACTGTGATCGTTCCTGTGCTTCCCGCTCCAGACGCACTCACATTTTGACCTGCGGCAAGTATTAGGTTTCCATTGAGAGTCAGGGTGGATCCGGTCGCAATCGATAATTGAGCGGTATCGGCTCCTCCGCCTGCGTTCGAATCCAAAAAGCTGAGCGTATGGTTAATAATCACCGCACCGCTGGTCGCTGTGGTGATAATCACATTTACCCCAGCGGCGGCATTTACATCGAGAGTCAGAGTTCGATTCGTCGCACTTTGAAAGGTATAGGCTTGTGAGTTTGCGCCAAAACTCATGATTTGAAGCGTCGTGTCTGCGCTTAAATCAATTGTGGTGTTCCCCGTAGTCGAAAAGTTAGCAGTTTCAGTATTGGTATCGGGAATATTGCCAGTAGTCCAATTGCTAGCAGTATTCCAATCCGAGGTCCCTGCCTGCCAAGTTTGGGCTGGGAGCATCACGATCAATCCGGCAAAGAACAGAACGGTTAAAATAGGTAGGAAGCGGTGCACAAAAGATGACCTAAAGCCATTTAAAACTTCTCTGTGAACTTAGTTCGCTTTTACGGGCTTGTCGAGCCTACTCCTAAGGGCTTTAACATCGGTGTCCAAAACAGAAAAAGACCATCCATTCGTAAAGGATTTTTCTGAGGAACGCAGGAAGTGAGGAATGTAGGAATTTTTGCCCGCGAAACACGCGAAAGAGACGAAACGTAAGAATCTGACGTTGGAGGCGGGCTCCCTGGAGCCCTTTTCAGGATCGATCCATCGGACTCAAACTCGTTTGAGCCCGTGGATCGAGTCCATGAAAAGACGTCCAAAGGACGACGCCTCCAACTCCTCTCCCATTCTTAAATTCGATTCGCGGTGATTGGCGCGATTCGCGGGCAGGATGGTTCCCCTTTGGCGTGTTTCGCGTATTTCGCGGGAAATGCCCCCTCCTTTTGAATTTCAATCCCCCCCCCGGCTTCCCCTCGAAGATCGGGTTTTATTTTGGACAGAAGTGGGGCTTTAAGTGAAAGTCCCTATTTTAACGGGATTTGATTGCGCGAGATCGCTAAACTTCAAAACTGACGGGTGATCCCCAAATCCAACTGATGGGAGCATGAATCTAAATTGACTCGCGCTTCGTAGCCGAAGTTTAAGGTCGTCGTTTCACTAAATCTTAACTGTAATCCGGCTCCTGGAATGATCATCTCCTGGCCCGCTCCTTCGGGATGCACCGTAAAGGCATCGCCTCCTGCCGCAAACTGGGCGCTGATCTCGTTTGGCTTTTCCCACTGATGCGATCCCATCAATCTTAATTCCGGGATCCATTTCCAGCCATTGTAGTTAAACGGGCGACTCACTCTCATTCCGGCTCCGGTCTCTGCCGAGGCTCCGGCTTGTGAATCAAGATTCAATCGCGCGGCCGATCCTCTCTCGTTGTATTTCTCTATCCATTGATAGCCGTAGTCTACTTTTGCTAACGGGCCCCAGACCCATTCATCCGTCTGAAAATCAACGCCTCCGACGATTTGTCCTGATAAATCATAGCCTTGCGTTGAGCCTGAGGCGGTCTCTCCGATAAATCCAATGTTTCGTTTCGTATCAAAGCTCGTTGTTCCTGCTCCGAGACTTCCGTTCAAATAATACCCGTTCTTGTGGTACCCTCCGTAGATTCCGATTCTTCCGGAATTTGCCTCCACCGATCCTCCGCCCCCTCCAAGTTTCGTGTCGGCGTACCCTTGACCTGCAAAGAACCCGGCCGTTACTTCTTTCGTTAGTTCCTGATCAATCCCTGCCGTGATTCCTCCCAATCGGTTCTCATACCCGATCCTTCTTTCATCCGAATCGACATCCGAGTAGCTCCCGGTCGTATTCACAAAGAATCCGGTCTTTCCTGAAAACTTCTTCTTCGGGATCAGGATTGCTCCCTTTTCGACGGCGAGCAGTTCATTTTCATAATCTCCATCGAGCGTTTGAAGGGTGATTCCATTCAGACTGACTCCTCGATCTCCCCATCGGATCTGACTTAGTCTTTGGTTTGTTCCGCTGTTACTGATGCTTCCGAACTGTTTCACCGTCGCACTCATCGCCGTTAACTTTTCAGGACTCAATTGATCGTAGGCCGTCTTTAATCCGCTGTTGTCTTGCCGCATCAATCCATTGAAGATCTTTCCGACATCACTCGTTGCGGTGACTCCCGAACTTCCTGCTACCGTTCTGGCATCAATCGCTGCCGGACGAAAACTTTGCAAGGCTCGACCGACGGAGTTCTGGTTTGAATTGAATCCGGAGACATTTCCAAAATCTGCAGGAACTGCGAAGAGATTCACTTCCGTGTTCCGATACTCCGGCATCCAGCTCACTCCGTTGCCATTGCCTGAAAAGTCATACGACTGAAACGAGCCTGTCACCGAGGAGGCCGTCAGAAAGGTGACCTTGGTTCCGAATTGAGGAATGAAATTAGTGGAACCGGAGAAATTGGTGAACCCTTGCAGGGTTCCCCCGTTGATCGTGGCCACTCCCGCCGATTGAATCTGATCATAAAATCCATTTCCGTTTCCGGCCGTTGCTCCATCGATTTCAATGAGGAGCGTTCCTCCCGGATTGATCGTGAGCGAGCCGACTTGTTGGATCCCTGGGGAATTTCCAGGACTGTAAAGAGCGCTGTTGTTCACGGTAAGATTTCCGGTGATCGCTCCACGTCCCTTGAGCGTTCCCCCGTTTGCGACCACGTTCCCCGCCCAGTTTCCTCCCGCGGATGTTCCAATGACGAGAAGTCCCGAACTAACCGTAGTTGTTCCGGTTGATGTATTCGTTCCAGTTAATGTAGTACTTCCGGTCCCGGATTGAGTGATGTTGGAAGTGCCCGTGATATTTTGGGAGATGACGATATCCGTGGCGCCCGTATTTTGAAAGGGAGCTATCGTGAGTTGAATGGATGCCGCGTTGTAGACGAAGCTTCCCGAAAACACGCCCAAGCCTGTAATGCTTCCGAGCGTTCCAGTATAGGCGGCATTGGCATCGAAGGTAAAAAGGGTGTAGGTGCCATCGGCGACGGAGCCAAGATTATTGAAGGCAACCGCATTGTTGTTCAGAACCACTTCGGATGAATTTAAAGTGGTTCCCGTGAAGGCGAGAACGTCGTTGGTGCCGGGTGCATTGAGGTCGAGTGAAAGGGTTGATCCATTGGCGAAGGTGACGCCGCCAGTCGTACTTCCCAAGTTAAGCGTAAGTGTTCCAATGCCGCCATCGCCCGGAGCAATGGAACCTCCGGAGTTAATGGTGATCGTATTGGTGCCGGTCGGGGTGATGAATCCGGTGCCACCGAGAATTCCATTCACGGTGACATTGTTGACGCCGGTTGCAGAACCGCTGGCGTTTTTCACAAGAAGCGTGGCATTGGCGTTCACGGTTGTTGGAATATCGTAGGTGTTCCCCGTGCCGGAAACTTCGACAATTCCGGTCCCACCGATCGTCACGGCATCAGTGCTGGTGCTGGTGCTGATAATATTTCCCGTAAATTTAGCGCGGTTGTTCGCAGCGGCGAAGAGTTGAACGGTGCGAGTAATGGCGGCGACGTTTTGAGAGACATCGACCTGTCCTGACCAAGTGGCGGTTCCTCCTCCCGTAATATCGGTGCCAATCGTTCGGGTAAAGGGGCCGACATTGGTATTTGCGACTCGAACATTATGAGTCATGTTGAGGCCGTCTTTAGAAAGATAAAATGCGGCGTCTCCGCCAAGAGATCCTGACATAGTGAGTTGTGCCCCTGCAAACAGGGAGATATTGGTCGTTTCGAAGTACATGTCGCCTAAACTATTCGCAATCGTTGCGTTGGCGCTGGTGGTTCCGGTAAAGGAAGAGCCGTCTCGAAAAATCACGGTGGTTCCGCCGCCTTGGTGGGTCAGTGCTCCAGTCCCCGTACTGGTGACAGCCCCAAAAATATTGAAGGTCCCGGTCCCCGCTCCTGTGGCTTGGAGTACCATTCCGCCGGAATTGATTGTCACAGTTCTTCCTGCGGAGAAATTCAGCACACCGCCCGTTGCGGTGCCAATCACGAACCGCTCATTACCTCCCAAGGAATTGTTGGTTGCAATATTCAGATCGAAAGTCTGAGTGCCATTCACTTGAGCCACGGTGACATTGCCTGCGTTATTTCCATCAAAGGTCAGCGTTCTTCCGGAGCTGCTTTGGAAGGTGTAGTTTTGGGTCGGCACCAGAAAGGTCATGAGTTGAAAGGTGGTGTTTGCACTTAAATCAACCGTCGTACTTCCGGAGGTGGAAAAGGTGGCAGATTCAGAATTTAGATCAGGAACATTTCCTCCAGTCCAGTTTCCTGCAGTATTCCAATCCGAAGTCCCGGCCTGCCATGTTGCTTGAGCAAAAAGGGGGACGCACTCTCCTACGAAAAGAAGAAGGCTTAAATGGTAAAGATAACAACGCACAGCTCATGACCTCCCATTGGGGGAGGCACGTCTATAAAATAGACCACTTTTTACGTAATGTCGAGATCCTGAGAGGGGAGGGGAAAACCCCTATCTCACTTCAGATTCTGTTTTCGGAGGAATTCGAAGACCAACGTGCGGGTTTTGGTTTTCCACTCGGGGAGATCTCCTTGGAAGTTGTGGGTGCCTCCGGGGACGGTGACGAGTTCGCAGACGTTTCCGGTAGCGACGAGTTTATCGCGAAGGGCGACCGATTGTTTGTAGGGAACGGTGGCATCGGCATCGCCATGAAACACAAGTGTGGGAGGCATCTTGGCGTCGAGTTGAAGCACGGCGGAAAGGGCGTCCGTGTTGGCGCCGAAACGTTGAGGGGCATACCCGGTGGCTGTGCTGGTGTCGGAGACTGCGGCGGTTAGAAAGACGACGGCGGGTTTTCCCTTGGGGGCTTCGTCAGGGGAGGAGCCTGGAGGTGATTTTTCGATCGCAGTCCAGAGGGCGAGAAGACCCCCGGCCGAATTTCCTCCCACAGCGATTTTGGTCGGGTCGATGCCGAGCTCTTTGGCATGGTCTTGAATCCATCGGACGGAGGCGCGGCCATCCGCAACGGATTCGAGAGGAGTCGTATCAAAGCGATCTTTACAGCGGTAATCGGGAGCGATTCCGACGTAGCCTTCTGCGGCGGCTGCTTTGGCCCAACTGGCCGATTTTTCCGGAGAACCTTTGACCCATCCGCCTCCAAAAAAGAAAACGAGAGCGGGGCGTCGATCTTCCGGTTTCCAACCCTCGGGCTTGAAGACGTGGAGTCGCATTGGTTCGGTTCCGGTTGTTCGGTAAAGGTGAGTTTCGGCGCCGGGAAGCGTCAGAGGGGTAACCGGCTTTTCGGCGGGCTTGGCGGGTTCCGCTTCTTGAGCAAACCCAGTGAAACCTGAAAGGGCAAGGAGGAGGACGGCGAAGTATTTCATAAAAATAAATTATAATAATTATTAAAAAAGTCAACAGCCGTTTATTTTAAAACTTGGTAGGGCGCGTTGACGGCCTCGACTCCCGTCGAGCTCCGCCCTTCGGGTCCATCCTTTGGATGGCTCCATGTTGTCCACTCCCATTGGACAACATTCGATGAGGACGTCTCAGACAGTTAAGGAATGAGAGAAAGGCTCATTCCTCATTGGCGGATTCAATTCAGGAGAGAAGCCTGTCCGGAGTCGGTGCTCCACCCAGAGGAAGTTTCACACAAATTGCTTGTAATAAATAAAAATTGCAATAACAATAATAATTATGAAAAACAACCTCCTGGCCATTTTTAGTGGTTTTTGGATTCTTTGGATGGGGATTGCTCAGGGGCAGGTGGTTTTGTTGAGTGAAGACTTTAGTGACGGGGAGCGTTCCACTCAAAATCTAACTTCATCAAGTGCCTGGTTTGCCAGCAGTTCGTCCGCCACCTTAACGGTTGCCTCTCAGGCCTTGGTTCGAACGGGGACGAATTTTTCACTGACTTATTTTACGACAACAACAGCTCCACGACAACTTGCGGTGGGAGATTCTCTGAGGGTTACTTTTTCGATGGCTTTCACGGAATCGGCCTCCGTTGGCGTGGGAGGGGATTTTCTTCGTGCGGGTCTTTTTAATTCCTTTGCGACGGCGGCGGATGGGAATGCGACGACAACGGCGAATCGCATCAGCACGGATAACACCTCCTCGTCGCACGTTGCTTTTACCGACAATGCCGGATATATGATTACGGCCTCGTTTGCGCCGACTGCCGCATCGACGATGAAAACTCGGGAGCGATCGACCGGGGCGACGAGTCTTTTTTCCTTGGTCAATCCGCCGTTTACGACTAATTACACATCAGGTGGAACGGATCTTGATTTTGTGAGTGGTAATACATATTCCGCTGATTTTTCCGTTACTCGGACCGGGTCCGGCGTCAATGTGTCGCTGAGTTATGCTGGAAATTTTATCGATAGTCTGGGGGCAACGGTTTCGGCAACGCAGTCCGCTTCGTTTAGTGACACAACGCCGGTTTATACGTTCGATATGTTTGGAATCAATCAGAGCAACGCGAATATTTCTTCCACCACGATTGATAATTTTGTGGTAACCTACACGGCAGTTCCGGAGCCATCGTCAATTGTCGGATTGCTGATCGGTTCGATTCTGTTGGTTTTTGGAAATTTGGTAGGGAGATCTCGCTGGAGCGGTTCTGATGCAGGAAAATCTTAATAGGAAAATTATGAGAGGGATTCAAAAGGCGTTGCTCGCAATCATCGGTTGCGGGGGAGTATTATTCATCGGTCGGGGTGTTGCAGAGGTTACTTTGCCTCCGGCGATTTCATCCCACATGGTTTTGCAGCGGGAGATGGCGATTCCGATCTGGGGAAAGGCGGCGCCTGCGGAGGAAGTAACGGTGACGTTCAATGGCCAGACCGTCAAGGCGACGGCCGATGCGGAGGGAAAATGGTTGGTGAAATTGGCCTCGATGCCGGCGGGGGGACCCTTTCCGATGTCGATTGCTGGGAAGAATACCATTTCGTTGGAAGATGTTTTGATCGGTGAGGTCTGGCTCTGTTCGGGACAATCAAACATGGCTTTTTTTATGAAAAATGTGACGGATGCAGCGCAGGAATTGCCTCAGGCGCAGGATCCCCAGCTACGACTTTTTAACAGCAAGCGGACGATTGCGGATTCCCCACAATTTAAGGTGGAAGGCAAATGGGAGGAGTGCACTCCGAAGAGTGTCGAGTCGTTTTCAGCGGTGTCGTACTTTTTTGGAAAGAAACTCCGTCAGGATTTGAAAGTCCCGGTCGGTCTTTTACACAGTTCGTGGGGGGGGACGGCGGCTGAAGTCTGGGTGCCTAAGCCAATGCTGGAGGGAGACCCGGATTTCAAAAAGATTTTGGAGAAATGGGCCGAGGATGTGGCGGCTTATCCGGAAGCGATGAAGGCGTTTCAACCGAAGTTGGACGAATTTCAAAAGCAAGTGGCGGCGGCAAAAGCAGCGGGACAGAAACCTCCGAAAGAGCCGAAGGGGCCACGAGGGGAGCAGGGATCACGGGATACGCCAACGGGAGGATATTATGGGATGATTACGCCCCATCAGCCGTTTGGAATTCGAGGGGTAATCTGGTATCAGGGGGAGAGCGATGCGAAAGAAGCGAAGCGGTACCAAAAACTTTTTCCGGCGTTGATTCAATCGTGGCGAACGGCTTGGGGGCAAGGGGATTTTCCATTTCTCTTTGTTCAATTGCCGAACATTCTTAAAAAGAATTGGCCGGAGCTTCGGGAGGCACAGCTTCTCACACTTAAAGCTTCTCCCAATACGGCGATGGCGGTGACGATTGATTTGGGTGATCCGAACGATCTTCATCCGACGAATAAGAAGCCGGTTGGCGAGCGACTTGCAATGGCAGCGGCGGGAATGGTTTATTCAAAAACCGGTGAGGGCTCTTCTCCTCTCTATCAATCTTCCACGGTCGAAGGTGCGAAAATGAAAATCACGTTTGACGGAGTGGGGGCTGGATTGGTCGCCAAGGATGGAGTGCTCAAAGGCTTTGAGATTGCCGGAGCGGATCATAAATTTGTTCCGGCCGAGGCGGCAATTGAGGGGAAGACCGTACTGGTTTCCAGTCCTCAAGTTTCGAGTCCCGTCGAAGTACGATATGGTTGGGAGGATAATCCGACCTGTACGCTCTACAACCAAGAGGGATTGCCGGCCTCACCGTTTCGGACGGGCTCAACCCCTTGATCTTTTTTCTATCGTTTCAACACATGAGAGGGCGAAATATCAATATGGAAAAACGAATCAAGAGTGTCATTGGGTTGCTCGTGGGATTGAATCTTTCGCTTCAGGCGGAGATTTATTTGGTGCGCAATGTTTCAGAGTTGATGGCAGTCCCCAAAGTCTTAAAGGCCGGGGATGTCGTGACGTTGGAGGATGGAGTTTATTCCGCGGTCAATCGAACCTTTGAAGGTGAAGGAACGAAGGAGAGTCCTGTTCGGGTTGTGGCGGCGCATCCGGGAAAGGTTTTTTTCAAAGGACCGACGCAATGGGTGTTGAGAGGAAAATTTCTGGAGTTGAGCGGATTTTCATTTGATGGGGATGGCGAAAATGACGGGCCTCTTTATGACAGTGGGGCCATTCGTTTCTCGCGGGAGTCGAGTGATTGTCGTATAACGAATTCTCTTTTTCGAAATTTTGATACCAAGGCGGCCCCTGGGGCGGCATGGGTGACGATGGAGGGGTTTCGTCATACGGTTGACTATTGCAGTTTCGAGGGGAAACGATCGGAAAAGCCGGTGATTGTGACCAGGGCTTTAGAGGAAGAGCCGAAGGAGCCGCGGCAGCATCGGATTCGCTTTAATTATTTCGGGTCTCGGACTAAAATTGGGGAAAACGGTTTTGAAACGATTCGGATCGGGGATAGTAAGACACAAAACTTGAACATGGGTTGTGTGGTGGAAGGAAATTATTTTTTCCGGGCGATCTATGGGGATGAGAAGGGCGAGCCGGAGGTAATCTCGAATAAATCGCAAAACAATGTTTATCGCTACAATACGTTTCGCGAAAACAAGGGGCAGATCTGTTTGCGTCACGGGGATGGATGTTTAGTGGAGCGGAATGCGTTTTTTGGGATTACGGGTCCCGGAGCGGAGTCCAGTGGAGGGGTTCGAGTGATCGGAACGGGGCATCAGGTGCGGGATAATTATTTTCAGGATATTGGAGGAAGTCGTTTTACCGCAGCCATCACGGTCATGGCAGGAGAGTCCGGGTGGAAGCCAGAACGGATCACGAGTGATTATGAGCCGGCGGATGGAGCGAAAATTATCGGGAATGTTTTGGTGAATTGTTTTCAGCCCTTCAATCTCGGATTCGCAAACCCGAGGTTGAAATCACCTGTGGTTCCGAAGGGGGTGGAGCTCGTTCGAAATCGAGTTCAAAGTGATGCGAAGGGCGATGCGGTCATTCATCTTGAAAATGGAATTGAAGTGCGTTGGGAAGGAAATCAGTTTTTCCATCCGGACGAGAACAAATACGGAGTGAAAGGACTGATGGGGGTGAGTTACGGCACCACTCCCGGATGGGTTTTTGATTCTGGACGCGGTCGATATGTGGCTCCAGGGAAAGATAAATTTCCAGAGCCGATCATTTTGAACGAGAGCCTTGTCGGCCCCGATTTTGATTATCGCCCGAACGGAGTTTCAGGAAAACGGGTTAAAGTGGTTGAGATTCCGGCTTTGGTTCCTTAAACCCAAATTTTGCAATAGACCCCTCTATTCCAAAATTTACCTCATAAAAATCCGCTCTGAAAGAGCGGTTTTTT
>CAZKRU010000107.1:0-10271 GCA_964555235.1 uncultured Verrucomicrobiota bacterium | reverse complement strand
CCAAACCAGTCACGCCTCCGGCTGGAGAGTTATTCCTTTCGGAAGGGTTTTGTGGCTTTGTGTGAAACCATCCTTCGCGTCAATTCTTCGCTAATGATTGGGATAGAAATTGAACCCAACATGGGAGTCTGTTTTTCTTACGAACGGATGACTTTGGTTCCACTCAGCCAGTCGTGAAGGGTACGGATTCCTGGCGAAAAAATGGCGATGGCGTAACCGAGATAGAAAAAGCTCGTCGAAAAAATGGAGGCAATCCCTCGAAAAAAGGCCGAGCGCCAAGTCAGTTTTGTGCCATCGAGTTGAACAACGCGAAGGCCAAAAATCGCCTTCCCTGGAGTTCGCCCCCAGCGTCCATGGCAAACAATAAAATAAGTCAGATGCACAATGAGGGTGACGACTTGAAGGACCTCATTGATCTCATTCCAGATTCCCGATTTGAGGAGATTCATGCATTGCTCCCAGCTCTGGATCTCCGTGGTCGGAATTCCGCCCCAGACAATCGTGACCGCAAAGGTCATCATCAGGACAAAGATCACGTTATCGACGATAAACGCCATGAGACGAAGCGAGAAAGGAGCGATGACCTCCGTTCCTTGAGGAATTAATTCAACAAAATTTTCCCACCGCTTCCACGGCCCTTCCTCCAGTCGAACCGGAGTCCCGGGACCGACACGATCTTCTTTCACCCATGAAAGGAGTTCCTCCCGCTCAATCGGACCATACTCTTCGCCGTCTTCCCCTCGAATGTAATAAAGTGAGCTCATAGTTTTATTGGTAGGATTTTTGGTAGGGACCGCTCTCCGAGCGGTCCGGGCTTTAATCGTGATCCTTCAGCAACAAGTCTCACACAAAGACACGAAGTCACCAAGAGAAAATCCATTTCCTGGCTGAGGCTAGGTGCAATTCGACTTTATTGGAAAGATAGGGGTGGCATTCGGAGATGAAATCGATCCGGCCACAAGAAGCACAGAATGCACGGAGGGTTTTTCTGAGGAAAGCAGGAGGTGAGGAGTTCAGGAATTTTGTGTCGAAAATGCCTTTAGCCTTTAATCCCTTGTATCGGTATTTCCATCCATGTTAGGTTTTCCCCTGTGAAGAATCGCTGGGAGCCCATCAAAAAAAGCCTTCAAGACTCCTCCTATTGGATTCCTCTCCTTTTACTCATAGCTTTGGCGATTGCCTATTCCAACAGCTTCCATGGCCCCTTTATTTATGATGATTCAGGATCGATTGAGAATAACCCCTCCCTTCGAAATCTTTGGCGGTCCATCATCCCGGTTTTTTACGGAGGAGAGGCGGTGACGGGGCGTCCGCTCGTGAATTTTACGCTCGCTATCAACTACGCATTGGGAGGGTTGCAAGTGGAGGGCTATCATTGGATGAATTTTGCGATTCATCTTCTGACAACCTTTACGCTCTTTGGTTTCCTTCGGAGAACGCTACAACTCCCCAGATTTTCCGAAACGATTCGACGCGACTCCCTCTGGATTGCCGGCAGTATCGCAGCGCTTTGGTCTTTGCATCCCTTGCAAACCGAGACGGTGACCTACATCGTGGAGCGTTCAGAATCACTGGTGAGTCTCTTTTATCTTCTGACACTCGACTCTTTTTTGCGCTCTCAGAGTTCCTCGAGATCATGGATCTGGCTGCTCATTTCTGTTTTCTTCTGCTACTGCGGAATGGGATCCAAGGAAGTGATGGTCAGCGCCCCTTTTATAATCCTTCTTTATGATTGGATTTTTATCGAAAGAAAATTTCCAGACCTTTGGAGATCGCGTCGATTTTATTATTGGGGATTGCTCTCTTCGTGGATCTTGTTGGCTTATTTAGTCGTGGAATCACAAGGGAGGGGGAATGTGGTGAGTCTTTCTGGTAAAATTTCTTTTTGGGAGAATTTACAGACTCAAGCTTGGGCGATTTGCCACTACTTAAAATTAATTTTTTGGCCGGATCCCTTAATCTTTGATTATGGGGTAACAACGGTAACTTCAATCGAGAAAGTAGTCCCTTCTTTTTTCGTAATTTTGGCGATCATGGGGGCAATTGGAAAAATCTCTTGGCGTTATCCGCAGTGGGGATTTTGGGGGATCTGGGGAGTTTTCTTAATGACGCCGAGTTCGATAATTCCGATTCAAGCGGAGACGATTGTCGAGCATCGAGTTTATTTGGCTTTGGCTCCCGTTTTATTGTATGTCGTGATTTTTGGATACCGAGTCGGAGGAAAATTAGTTTTTCCACTCTTTATTCTAGTTGCGCTGGCACTCGGGTTTCGAACTCATCTACGAAATGAAGATTATCGATCCTTGGAATCAATTTGGAAAAGCACCCTTTTGGATGCCCCTCTCAATTCCCGCGCGCACAGTAATTATGCGGGATCGCTTTACAGTCAAAAAAAGTGGGATGAAGCGGAAACCCATATTAAAGAAGCGATCCGCCTGGATCCGCAGGATCCCAATGCTTATTTGAATTATGCCCGGCTTTATCAGGCTCAGGGAAGGCTTCCAGAAGCGGAATCCATGTGTCGAAAAGCAATTCAGATTAACCCCTTGCTTTCAGAAACAAAAGTTGCCCTCGCGACGCTTCGTCTTCTCCAGGGAAACGTCGATGAGGCGAGTTCGATCTATCGGCAAGCCATTCAGGAAAAATCGAAGAATCCGATCCCATACCTGAATCTTGGAAGTATTTTGGAATCTCGGGATCAGTGGGCCGAAGCTGAGGGGGTTTATCTGGAAGCACTTCAAAATGACCTCTATCATCCCGAAATTCTCGAACGGCTCAAGAATATCGAATAAAAACTACAAAACCCATAAGAGGTGTCTCTCGCGAAGTCCGCCTGCAACACGATGCATTGCGGGCAGGTCTGCGCGAAAAACCGTCGCTTGCTCCGAAATCACCCCGAGCGATAATGCGTTTCGGAAATCTCCCGCAGTCGCGCCGCCGCCTGCTCGGGTGTCAGATCTCGCTGAGGCTCTCCGAGCATCTCATAGCCAACCATAAATTTTTTCACCGTAGCCGACCGCAAGAGCGGCGGATAAAAATGCGCGTGTAATTGCCAGCAGGAAAAATCCCCCGGCTCATGCGGCGCGCCGTGCCATCCCATTGAATATGGAAACGACGTCTGAAAAAGATTGTCGTAACGCGTCAAAAACCGTTTCAGAATTTCCGACAAACTCCGACGCTCCCCCTTCGTTAATTCCGGAAGCCGCTTCACCGCTCGACGCGGCAAAAGCAAGGTCTCATAGGGCCAAACCGCCCAAAACGGAACCGCAACGACCCAATCCTCGTTTTCAATAACGATTCGCTCTTGGGCATCGATCTCTTTTTTCAGATAATCCGAAAGGAGCGATCGTCCGTTTTTTTCCCAATACTCACGCTGCGTTTGAAGTTCTTTTGCAGGTTCATTGGGAATCTGGTCCCCCGCCCAAATTTGTCCGTGCGGGTGGGGATTGGAACATCCCATGACATCCCCTTTATTTTCAAAAACTTGAACCCACCGGTAACTCTTTCCTAATTCCTCTACTTGAGTGCACCACGTGTTCACCACCGCTTGAATCTCCTCCACCGACATCTCCGCAATCGTCATATCATGGCGCGGCGAAAAACAGATCACCCGACACTCCCCCGAGACAGGTTCCCATTGAAAAAGTGGATCAACTTCAGTCGGTGCGTCGTTCTTTTCCGGCAAAAGCGCGGAAAAATCATTCTGAAATACAAACGGAAGCTGGTAATCCGGATTCGCTTCGCCCCCCATTCGCTCATTGCGAGGACAAAGATAACACCTCGGATCGTGTCGGGGCCGGGATTCCGAGGCGGCTGCCTCGACTTTCCCCAACCAAGGCCGTTTCGTGCGATGCGGGGAAACTAAAATCCATTCGCCGGTTAAAGCATTATAACGGCGATGCGGATGTTCACGGGAAATCATGAGAAGGACCTGGATAAAACCCAAATACAAAAATCAAACGATTCCCTTCAGAAAACCAAAGAGATCAACCGATCATCAAAATGGGAGGGAAGAGGACAAATCCTCTTTCCCTCCCAAGGTTTGATAAAATGTTTATTACCAGCGGCGCTGTTCGCGCTGCGGACGACGATCTTCCATCGGACGAGCAACATTGACGGTCAACTTACGTCCGCCTTGATCTTGTCCGTTCAGGTTCTCGATCGCCTTTTGGGCTTCATCATCGGAACCCATCGTTACGAAAGCGAAACCGCGCGAGCGCTGCGTTTCACGATCCAAGACGATCTTTGCTTCGATCACATTTCCATAGGCGCCAAACATATCCATCAGATCACGCTCGGTGGCTTTGAACGACAGATTTCCAACATACAACTTATTATTACTCATATTTTCTCCATACCAACTGACAGAACTCCACAAGCACTGACCCGGGACTACTTTTCGTCGGCTGCCCAACACGTTGCCGAAAAAACCGTACGTGGCAAGCGACAAATTTTTATTTCTGAAAATAATTACCCTCTAAGGAGTTATACCTATTCAACCGCATTTTAAAAATCTGGAACTCACGAACTCAGAAAAATCGGCCTCGCGCGCCGGCTCCTTCCCTCCTGAGTTTCAAATTTTATTAACCCAGATTTTGCATCAGGGAATGCAATGCAACGACCCATACACGTTAGAATTTTCCACCGCAAGATAGTACCAGCAGAAAGAGGAGCTCCCCCGTCGCAGCCATCGCCCCACATCCGTCTCCGTTGATCCCTTCGAACATTTTCCGAAAAAAACGAGGCGCCAGCACATGAGCAATACCGCTTGCTGCGATCAATATCCCCAAGGCCGAAGAAACCGAGCACCACCACGCTGTCAGAAAAAAAAGAAAAAATCCTTGGAGTAGAATTCCTGTAATTCGCGGCCGCGCCAACTCTTCCCCCAATCCTTTTCCTGCAGAAAATAAAAACGGCACCCGTCGCAACACCGGCAAAGGCATCCATCGACTCCATCCCCCCAAAAGAATCATCAAAAACAGCGGGGGAATTTTTGATTCGGAAAACAAAAGGACCAATAGCTGCCACTTCAACGTCCAGTAAGCCAAAAGTGCCAGCACCCCAAACGATCCGAGCCGACTGTCTTTGAGAATTTCACGACGGCGCTCCACGGTCATTCCCCCCATCGCATCCGCAATATCGGCCAATCCATCTTCGTGCATCGCCCCCGTCAGCCAAAGCCCAAAGAGCATCATCACCAAAACCGCCACAGAAACCGGCAGCATAAGATGCGCCGCCGCGTAAATCATTCCAAGGATCAGCCCCACTCCCATGCCAATCACCGGAAACCAGAGCGGCTGAGTTGCCGGAATCAACGTGTAGCGCTCCGGAACCGGGATCCGGGTCAACAACGCCAGTGCCGTCCAAAATCCGGTGAGCATGCCTCCATCCTTGAACGAAACAAGAAAAGGTCAAGCCTCAGGGATCGGGAACTCACGAACTCAAGAACAAAAAAATTTCACCTTGATCGTTCAATTCCGACGGGCATAACGAAGAGCGTGACGACCGATCCGAGCCATCGCGATCCCTTGCACGGAATTACCTTGGAAGCCATCCTGCTCCAGTTGGTGGAGCATTACGGATGGGAACATCTGGGCCGCCGGATTCGAATCAATTGTTTTAATGAAGACCCGAGCGTCTCCTCCAGTCTCAAATTTTTAAGAAAAACACCGTGGGCCCGAACCAAAGTGGAAGATTTGTACTTGGAGTACAAACTCCGCCCCTCAAAATAATGGAGACCGTCATGCGTAAAAAAATCCAACTCAGACCGAACGAAGAAATCGACCTCCTCCCGGAGCAAAAAAAGGGAGACCCTCTCTGGTACGTTGCCATCCGCAACGAAGAGACCGGAAAAATCATCAAAGAATTTTCCTTCAAGACTGAAGAGGAAGGGAACGACTTCATTGATGAAGTGATGGGATAATCCTCACGAAGCCCAAAAAGGCTCACACTCCAGCAGGCCCTCCCCTTAGCCCCACTTCCGTATTTTGATGCACAAGTAATTGAATTTGAGGGAGTTGAATTACATAGCTCTAGCCGTTCTTTTTCATTTACACCCCAAAATCCCACTGCTAGAACACAGGGCTTTTATGGGATCGAACAAGTTGACAGAAGAGCAAGTCGCCGAGCTCCGGAATTCCTTCCGGCGCTGCAGTGATGAAACCGTGCAGGCGATCCTTCATTATCGCCAGGATGAAGATGCGCGCCATTTTCCAGTGATTGTTCGGGGCATTATCGAACGCTATCTCCCTGCGGAGTCGATTCCAAAATTCAAGAATGCCGGCGATGAGACCCGTTTAGCCGAAGACTTGGCAATCGATTCGTTGACGATGCTCGAAATCGTTCTTTCGATTGAGGAAGCACTCGACATGCGGATGGACGACTCCCAGATGCGCCAGATCCGAACCTTGGGCGACGTCAAAAAGTACCTTGCCGGAAAGGCAAAAGGAGAGTCCGAGGCCTCGGTTGAACTCCGGAAGTTTAACCACCAAGCCGTTATGCTCTCCCTCCCACAACAAGTTCCCTTTTTGTTTGTGGATGATGCCGAGATCGAAGGGGATGTCGTGCGGGCCACCTATGCCGTGCGCGGAGATGAATATTTCCTCGAAGGCCATTTTCGCAATAACCCCATTTTTCCGGCCTCCATTATTTTTGAAGCACTCGGTCAGGCCGCCTGTTTGTGGCTCATGGAAAGCGCCTCGGACCGGACCCAATGCGTCAAGCCGACCCAAGTCCTTTTTGCATCGATGGAAGGAGCTCGTTTTTTCCGGAAGGTAAAACCGGGCGATGTTTTGGAAATGGAACAGAAGCTGGTGCGAATTCGTCCGCCTTTGGCGATTTTTCACGGAACGGTGAAATGCGGTTCCGAAAAAGTAGCCCAAGTCGATCAGATGATGTTGGCGTTTGGGGATGATTCCCTTCTACTGGATCACTCCCATGCGGCCGCAGACGAAGCTCTGGCTTCGGTAAGCTGATCACTCTCATGGCCCAATCCATTAAACTTCTCGAAGTCAGTGCCCTGAACGTCGGCGAGAGTCGTTGCGTGGAGGCCTCGGGCCGTCAGTTTGGAGTCTTTCACCAACCGAATGGATTCTTCGTCATCGACAACGTCTGCCCCCATCGCGGCGCTCCGTTGACGGATGGATTTGTTCAGGATGGCGTCGTCGTCTGTCCTTGGCACCAGTGGGAATTTCAATTGAAGGATGGAGCCTGTGTCTCCATTCCGGCACAAAAAGTCGACTCGTTTCCGGCGGAAATCCGGGAAGGCGCCGTCTGGGTGGAGGTCGCATGAAGTCATCGTATGAATTGGCGATGGAGCGATTGGAAAAATCCGCCCCGACGAAAAAAATTTCAAATGAGAAGCGAACGCAGATTCAGGAAATCGAAGTGATCTACAAAGCGAAGATCGCCGAACGCGAGACGTACGCCCAAGCCGGGATTGAAGCCGCCAAAGCGGCTGGAGATCTGGCAAAGGCGGGAACCATCCAGCAGGAGCTGGCAGTTCAAACGCGTCGTCTGGAAGCGGAAGCTGAAGAGAAAAAAGAAAAAATTAGAAATTCATGAGGTATTGAGATGACTGAAGCCGAATTATTGGAAATTGAAGCAAAGAAAAGCGGAAAACGAATCAACTACTACATCAGCGCGTTCCTGGTCGGAACCGCGGTGGTGGCAATGATCGGAGTCCCCTGGTATCTGATGAACTACTGGGAGGATTTCAAGGCCCATTGGTTTTTCCACGTCTCCTTCTTCACGGTAATGTTCTGGTTCACCGCAGGCAGTATCACGCTCGGATATCATCGTCTCTTCTCACATCTTTCATTCAAGGCGAGCTGGCCCGTGAAGCTCTTTACGCTGATCTTCGGTGCCGCAGCCTTTGAAGGATCGGCCATTGAGTGGACGACCGATCACCGTGAGCATCACAAGCATGTCGATCACGACGAAGATCCGTACAATATCAACAAGGGCTTCTTCTGGGCCCACATCGGATGGCTCTTTGTGAAGTTCCGCATTGATCCTCCGTTCGACAACGCCAAGGATCTGCTTCAGGACAAGATGGTCATGTGGCAGCACCGCAACTTTGTGAACATCGCCATTCTGGTGAGCTTTGTGCTTCCTCCGCTCCTCGGTTGGTGGGTCGGCGGTCCGATCACGGCCTTGGGAGCATTTCTGATCGGCGGATTCCTGCGAGTCGTTGCCGTGCAGCATGCCACCTTCGCCATTAACTCGCTCTGTCATTACATTGGCACCCGTCCGTACGATGAGAAAGTCAGTGCGCGGGACAGTTGGTTTGTGGCACTCGTCACCTTCGGCGAAGGATACCACAACTTCCACCACACCTTTCAACATGACTACCGGAACGGCGTAAAACCGTGGCAGTTCGATCCGACGAAGTGGACTGTCTGGCTTTTGAACAAAGTCGGAATGGTCACAGATGTCCGCCGCGTGCCCGATGAAAAGATTCGCGAAGCCGAAGAAGCCGTGCGTCAACGCCTCGCGACGAAAAAATCACCTTAATCAACAATGCTTGGTAGGGCGGGTTCGATGAACCCGCCGCAGCGTCGTCGCACAGACCCGAGCAATGCTCTGCAGTCAGAAGTCAATACCGCTGCGAACTCCGCTCTCACTTTCTGAGTGACTCCAAAGCGAGACCCCATGCCCCCGGCGCGATGGGCATACTCTCGTGACGAGACTTTTCGCTGATCAGACGGAGAACCGAGCGATGCGCGTCGGCGATCCCTGCTTCCGGCGGCAGCGCCGCAAGGCGCGGGGCCAACACAATACGAGAAAGGGCATCCAACACGGATTCAGGATTTGCCACACCTTTCTCGACGATTTCTGCATTACGAACACGCAAGCCGAGCACGAGCGCCTCGCGGGCGCGAGGCAAATCGCTGTCGTCATCCGGCAAGACGGCGACTAACGATGCTAAACCCCGCAGCAGAATGTAGTGGTAAACGAGACGCGCGTTGTGAGGATCGTTCCACCGTCCTCGATTCGGTCCTTCCGTGAGTTGTCCCGGATAAATTCCCAATCGCGCCTTTTCTTTTGCAACATCAAGGTACTTGCGCTCGCCCGTCACATGATACATCTCGGAGAGCAAGAAAACCGAGAAGCTGTTGTAATTCCAATTCTTGACCGCGGGCTCCGCAGCCGCCCAATCTGCTGCCGCGCGAGCGGAGCGAAGATATTTCTCATCATGAGTTGCCTCGTAGCACCGAAGCACCGCCACCCCCGCAAGCCCGTTGTCGAACTGCAAGTCTCCATTGCCGTCATCGGTGATAAACCAGCCGTTCTGAAGCACCTCACCCAATCGTCCTTGTGCCGTCGCCTTGACGAATGCCTGCTCCGCCAGCTCACCCGCGCGACCCTCTTTGCCTCGCATGGCCGGGTAGGGAAAACAACCGCGCCCACCCTGCTCCTGCGCCCAAACTAAAAAATCCGAAGCCTCTCGCGCGACTTTGAGCAAGCGGTCAGGGTACTCACAGCCCGCCCGACGTGCTGCCAGTGATCCCTCGACCACGGATGCCACTGCACGAAGCGGGTAAGACATCGCCTCCGGCTTCGGGCGTTGCGTCCACCACGCCTCCTTTTCCAATCGTTCGAGCATCGGAGTAAACGCGCGCTTGGCCTCCTCAGCCGTAAGCACCGTGGCATTGCTTGGAATTGAAAAAAATCTCTCCTCGTTCTCAGATACACCCGCATAGGAACCGAGAAGGCTCGTATATTCGCGACTCAAACGCTCGACCTCTTGAACACTCTGATTGCGTTGAGCCGCCGCCATCGCGTCACGAATTCTCTCGCGTTCCAGTGCGTCATTCGAACACCCCATTGGAAGCCAAGCTAAAGTAAATCCGACCGTAAGGAGAAGCGACTTCATCTGATCTGTATCACTAATGACGTTACATCATGCAAACGGGTTACAGCCCAGCAACACTTAACCGATAACGCTCAAAGGCATAACACTTTTCTCTTGCTCCACCCTTTTTGAAAACTTACTCCCTAGATGTGTACGTCGCCGTCACTGTCACATTGCCCTTGGGCATCATCAAGGTTGTCTCGGAAGAACTCTCTTTGCGAACGGTCGCCGTACCCTCTTCAATAACCCATTTTTCGAACTTCTTCCCTGCAGGAGGTTTATCGGCCGATAAAATGACCGTCAGGGCGCAGCCATGGGGTCGCATCTTTAATTATTAATAATTGCCACAATCTTCTCATACGTAAGTCTTGTTTTTTATCCTCTTTCATTTGTCGACGCAACTAATGAATCGATA
>CAZKRU010000106.1:0-10506 GCA_964555235.1 uncultured Verrucomicrobiota bacterium | reverse complement strand
GAGTGGATGGTCTTTTTCTGTTTTGGAGACCATTGAAATCCAAACGCTTTGCGCCTTGGCGGGCTTAGCGAGAGATGAATCCACTTCACAACCGTGCCAGCCTGTTCCACGGGCAGGAGCTTCGTGTGAGTTAATTCATGATAAACTCCTTTCCGAATACGTTACGATTTGGTAATCAATTCGTTTCTTTCCATCATGAGCCAACCGATTCACCCCTTCGAAGCCCTTCTCCAAGAGCGAATTGCCATCATTGATGGCGCCATGGGGACGATGATCCAACGCTACAAGTTGGACGAAGCAGCTTACCGGGGCGAACGGTTCCGTGATTGGAAAGGGAAGGATCTCAAGGGGAACAACGAGCTCCTTCTCCTCACTCGTCCTCAAGTGATTGAAGAGATCCACACCCAATATCTCGAAGCCGGAGCCGATCTGATTGAAACGAACACCTTCGGCTCGACCACTATCGGCCAACACGATTTCTTTTTCGACAAAGAGCCGGAGAAGCGAAAAGACCCTGCTTTCTTCGATGCGGTCATCCATGATCCGTTTTTAAATCAACTGGCCCGTGAGATGAATTTGGCTGCAGCCCGAGTGGCGCGTGCGGCTGCTGACAAGGTTTCCAATCAAACGAATCGCCGCCGTTACGTCGCAGGCGCCATCGGCCCGATGCCCGTCACTGCCTCCATTTCTGGCGATGTCAATGACCCTGGGTTCCGCTCGGTTACCTTCCAGCAGCTCGCTCACTCCTACACGGAACAGATTGAATCCTTTCTCGAAGGCGGCGTCGACGTGCTGCTCGTGGAGACCATTTTCGATACGTTAAATTCCAAAGCGGCCCTCTTCGCCATACAGGAAGTCTTCGATCGGACTGGAAAACGTTGTCCGATCATGATCTCCGGAACGATCACCGATTTGAGCGGTCGAACCCTCACCGGTCAGACCGTCGAGGCCTTTTGGAACTCCGTCGCCCATGTCAATCCGCTCTCGGTCGGACTCAACTGTGCGCTCGGCCCCACGGAAATGCGGCCCTTTGTCGAAGATCTCTCGCGAGTCGCTCCCGTCGCCACCTGTTTTTATCCAAACGCGGGACTTCCCGATCCGCTTTCAGAAACGGGTTTTCCCGAAACCCCCGAGACGCTCGCTCCTCAGCTCCGTCCTTGGGCAGAATCCGGATTTCTCAACATTGTCGGCGGCTGCTGCGGAACGACTCCCGCCCATATCCGTGCCATCGCAGAAGCGGTTAAGGATTTCCCTCCTCGCAAGCCTCCCCAAGTTGCTCCGTACTTGCGTCTCTCCGGACTCGAAGCCTTTACGCTGACGCCTGAGATTAACTTTGTGAATATCGGCGAGCGTGCAAATATCACCGGCTCCCCGAAATTCTCCAAACTCATCCTCGCCGGAAAATACGAAGAGGCCTTGGTCGTCGCCCGTCAACAGGTCGAGAACGGCGCCCAGATCATCGATGTCAATATGGACGAGGGAATGATCGATGGCATTGCCGCAATGACCCGCTTTGTCAATTTGATGGGAAGCGAACCCGACATCTCAAAGGTCCCCTTCATGATCGACTCCTCCAAGTGGGATGTCATCGAAGCCGGACTCCGTTGCGCCCAAGGAAAATGCATCGTCAATTCGATCAGTCTCAAGGAAGGCGAAGAGAAATTCCTCCACCAAGCGCGCTTGGTCCGTCGCTATGGCGCGGCCGTCGTCGTGATGGCCTTTGACGAAAGAGGACAGGCTGATTCGCTCCAGCGAAAGACTGAAATCTGTAAGCGCTCCTACGATCTCCTCGTCGGAAAAGTCAATTTCCCCCCGCAGGATATCATTTTCGATCCGAATGTCCTCACCGTGGCAACTGGGATTGAGGAACACAACAACTACGGCGTCGATTTCATCGAAGCCACTCGCTGGATCAAACAAAACCTCCCTCACGCCAAGGTCAGTGGCGGAATCAGTAACGTTTCGTTCAGCTTCCGAGGAAACAACGTCGTCCGGGAAGCGATGCATAGTGCTTTCCTCTATCATGCCATTCGCGCCGGACTCGACATGGGAATCGTCAACGCCGGACTGCTCGAGGTTTACGAAGAAATTCCAAAGGATCTTCTCGAGTATGTCGAAGATGTCCTCCTCAATCGACGCCCCGATGCGACGGAACGAATCGTCACCTTCAGCGAATCGGTCAAAAAGAAAGATGTCACTGAAGCCAAAGCCGAGGAAGTCTGGCGTCAGGGGAGCGTTGAAGATCGTCTCTCTCACGCTCTCGTCAAAGGGATCATCGAATTTATTGACGCTGACACTGAAGAAGCCCGCGTCAAATATGGCAAACCCCTCCTGGTGATTGAAGGTCCTCTCATGGAGGGGATGAAAGTCGTTGGCGATCTTTTTGGTTCTGGAAAAATGTTTCTCCCGCAGGTCGTCAAAAGCGCTCGCGTGATGAAAAAATCAGTCGCCTATCTCCTTCCGTTCATGGATGCCGAGAAAAAAGGCGATGAAAAACCGAAAGCCAAAATCATCATGGCGACGGTGAAGGGTGACGTTCACGACATTGGCAAAAATATCGTCGGCGTTGTTTTGGCCTGCAATAACTACGAAGTCGTCGATCTCGGCGTCATGGTCCCCTGCGAAAAAATCCTTCAGACGGCACGCGAACAAAATGCCGATGCCATCGGGCTTAGTGGACTCATCACTCCTTCCCTCGATGAAATGATCCATGTCGCCAAGGAGATGCAGCGCCAGGGATTCAAGATCCCGCTCATGATCGGCGGAGCTACCACGAGTAAGGCGCATACGGCGGTTAAAATTGTTCAGTTTTACGAGGAACCGATCATTCACGTCATCGATGCCTCCCGCGTCGTCGGAGTGATGACCCAACTCCTCAATCCTGAAATGAAGCCGGCCTATATCGCCTCCGTCAAAGCCGATTACGATAAGATTCGCGAAGAATTTTTGGCCAAAAATCAGGAATCGAAGCTCCTCACCATCGAAGAGGCCCGGAAGAACGCTTTCACTTGCGATTGGAAAACGACCGTCATCGACCGTCCTTCCTTTCTCGGAACCAAAGTCTATGACGATTTCCCCTTGGAAGAACTCGTCCCCTTCATCGACTGGTCCCCCTTCTTTCACGCCTGGGATTTGCGCGGTGAAAAATATTTCCGCTATCCGAAGATTTTTGAAGATCCGAAGATCGGCAAACAAGCCAAGGAACTCTACGACGACGCTCAAGTCGTTCTCGCCGAACTCCTCAAAAACAAACAGACCCACGCCAAGGGAGTCATCGGATTTTTCCCGGCAAATCGCGTCGGCGATGACATTGAACTCTACTCCGACGAAACCCGCTCTAAAATCGTGACGGTTTTCCATTCCCTTCGCCAACAAAACGTCCGCTCGGATAACAAACCGAATCACGCTCTTGCCGATTTCATTGCCCCGAAAGAATCGGGGCGAATCGATTACGTCGGCGGATTCGCGGTTACCGCAGGAATCGGAGTGGAAGAGCTCGCCCTCTCCTACGAGAAGCAAAACGACGATTACAAAAGCATCATGGTCAAAGCCATTGCCGATCGTTTCGCCGAAGCCTTCGCCGAATGTCTCCACAAAAAGGCGCGCGAATTCTGGGGCTACGGCCTCACTGAAAAACTGACCAGCGAAGAACTCGTCAAAGAGGAATACCGCGGAATTCGTCCCGCTCCCGGCTATCCCGCCTGTCCCGACCACACCGAAAAACAACTCTTGTTCGAATTGCTCCAAGCCGAAAAGACGACCGGAATCTATTTAACCGAAAGCTGCGCAATGTATCCCGCTAGCTCCGTTTCCGGACTCTACTTCGCGCATCCCGACTCCCGCTACTTCGCCGTCGGCCGCATCGGAAAAGACCAAGTCGAAGACTACGCCAAGCGCAAAGGAATGCCCCTCGCCGAAATCGAAAAATGGCTCCGGCCGAATTTGAACTACGACACTGCGTGAATTGAGTAAAACATGGTAGGGCGACCTCGATGAGGGCGCCGGGCTTTGTGATCGGACACCCCGGAGGTGTGTCCCTACCAAATACAGGAAGAGGCTCTGTCGGCTCATCGATCCCAACCACCTGCCAACTCATGCCGCGAAGCGATTCCTGAGCTTGGAAGTGATCTGATCAAGCGACAAAGCGGAGGCGGGATTCACTTGGTGCTCTGACATTCGCGCCTCAACTAACGCTTCATCTTCCAAGGGAAGACTCGGCTCATCCAACTCGAGGGATCGGCGCATCAACAATTGCCGTTCTCCCACCGTGAAGGTCGGGAGTTCCTGAAGAACTTCTTGAAAACTCATGATCTAAACTTAAAATGAAATCCGTTAGCTGTCATCTTGTTTTTCTTCGGTAAATGGGCTTAACCACCGTGTCCAAGGATCTTGAATGACAAAAAGCCCAATCTGGTAGGGACGTCTCTCCGCAGACGTCCGGCTTTATGAACAGAGCCCCCCGGAGGTGTGTCCCCCCCAAAAAAAAATGCAGTCCAACCATTAAGCTCTCGGCAATGGGACTAAAAATGGGAACGCCTCCTTTTTACCACATTTCTCCAATTGGCCTTAGATTTCGCGGACTCAAAGGAAGCTGAAAAACGCTTTCTTAAAACAATTAATACACTTACTACTACCCTTATATTGCCGTTTACTACCCTTATCCCTTATGCGGCTCCTGCATTTTGTAACACAATTTCTTGACGATCATTTCCTCTTACATTAGATTTCTGCTTGTTAACCCCCGCGGTAGCTTCGGCGAAGCGGTCTTGAGCCGGCGCGCAAGCGTCGGCTCATGTTTTTTACGGGATTCAGGGGAGTGGTATGAATAAACATGCTTAGGTCTGCTCAATTTCCGGAGAAAATCAATGACTCGAGTGGAGTTTTTTCAAAACCGGCGTCTTGGTAAGTAGTCTCTCGGTTTCGATCTCAACCCGAAAACGCAGCGCGAACCTTAAGGCTTCGGCAATGGATCCAACGGGACTTGGGAAAGATCCGTCGGTTGAATGGACGCCGTGCTCTTCGGCGGTTCCGCAGGGAGCGGAAGCGGTTTCAGACCGAAAAGTTTCTCGCTTAAAAGTGAGGCCGCCGTGGTGACGCGATCTTTTTGCTGTTCGAAAATTTGTTTTCCTGCCGCCATTGTTGCGGAATCCCGATAGACACGGCGCACGGTTGAATTCGCAGCAGTCGCCAGTTGGCGTTCTTTTTCAATTAAATCCATCGCGAGAATTTGTCGGGACGCTTCTTCCAGTTGAGTCTGTTTCTGCTCCAACTGCGCCATCATCTCCGCCGAGTGACGGCGTTCCTGGGTAATCAACCATCCCGACCCGATCACAATCACAGCCATCGCCCCAACCCAACCGAGGGTGCTCACGCGTGAAAGCGAATCAAACAAGGAAAACTGAAATCGAGATTTCGCATTCTTCGGAGCTTGGGCAAGCATCCGCTTCTGCTTGAGAACCAAATTATCAAAAGTCGTGAGCGCTCCGTAACGGGCATTCACAAATCGCCCCTCTTCTTCATCCATCACGACGCGATGAATTCCGGAACGATCCGGTCGACGCACTTCCCGGAGCCAAACGGTATCGAGGAGATTTAAATTAAACGTACGCGCCGCAGCCGTTGCCGCGAGATGAAATTCCCGATCTAAAATCGTTTCGACATCACTCGATGCCTCACGTTTGGCCAGATCATTTTCGGTTTCGGAGAGAAGCGCAAAGACGAATTCATCCTCACGATTAATCCGAAGACGAAATCGCTGCGGCGTGTGTTCACACTCGCTCGACCAATACGCGGTTACATCAATCTCAGACATTTAGATATGTTTTTACGCTATTAACCATAAAATCGTCAATCCTAAAACACATCCGGGTTGACGTTCGTAACGGTCCCGGCACAATCGCCCCTCCATGACCTCGTCCGAACGCCGCTGGCTCCTCGTATCTGTCCTCGGAACCCTCGTCCTCCAGCTTTTTCTTTGCTTCTTTTTTTCATCCGGAAAAATCGTTCCATTGACGGTTGATACCAACGCAGCCACTTATTCCCTCAATCGTTTCCATTTTCCCCCCTCTGCTGATTACTCGACCGATTACTGGATCGGCCAAGCCCGCTATCCGATGGGATTGCATCCCCTCTCCCTCTACGCCCATCTCCCTTTTTGGATTTACGCCACAACCTTCTACCCGCTCTGTGCGGCTCTCTCGATTATAACCTCCCTTTTCCTTTTCCGCCAGTGGGGAGTTTCCGCCAAGATCGGAATTTATGGGGGCCTCGTTTATGCGTGGCAGGGGGCTTTTTTAAGTAATCTCTATCCCGCTCATTTTTCCCCGGCATTTCTCTACGCCGCTTTTCCCCTCGCCTTCGGTCTGGTCATCCAAGGACTCCGCACCCAAGCCATTCGCCCTTGGCTCTGGGCCGGATTTCTCGCCGGTCAAATGATGCTCTTTCTTCCCGACCAGGGTGGTCTCGCTACCGGACTCATTCTGGCCTATGCCCTCTATCACGCTTGGTTTCTCTCGGAAGATCGTCCCCTCGCCATGTCGCGAACCTTCAAGGGTCTCATTCTTTTTGGAATCATCACCGTCCTGATTGCACTGCCTGGAATTTATTCCCTCAGCGAATCGAATCTCAAAGGCGTTCAACAAGGCGCCTCCGAATCTCCCAAAGAGCGTTTCGCATGGGCCACGCAATGGAGTTTTCCTCCCGAAGAGTTCCTCGGCTATCTGGTTCCCGGTTACTACGGATGGCACAACGCTTCCAGCGAAGGACCGTACTGGGGCCGCATCGGTCAATCGGCCGAGTGGCTCAAAACCGGTCAGGGATTCCGCAATTTCATGCTCGGAATCAACACCTACGGGACCGTCCCCTTTCTCTTCACCCTTCTCGGACTTCTGGCGCTCAGCCGATATCTGAAGTCCACCAATCCGACCTCACCTCCGCTCCTGAATGAATCCGAACGAAATGTCGCCGTTTTTTTTGGGGGCGCGACGCTCTTCCTCTTCCTGCTCGGGTTCGGAAAATATGCACCGCTCTACGCGCTCTTCTACAAACTCCCGCTGATGGATTCCTGGAGAAATCCTCTTAAATTTGTTCTCCTTCCAGGAACCTTCTGCCTCATCGCCCTCTCGGTTTTTGGGATGGTCGCCTGCGTCCGTTCCTTGGCCCGGGAAAAAGGAGGGCACGAACTTTCCGATCGCGTGGCGACTCTCTTCCGTAGTTTTTGCATCGCTCTGTTCGGACTTCTCCCTTTTTGCTTTTTACTGAGTCTCGTTCTCCCGACTTTGCTGAAGACCCTCCAATACCAACCTCCGGAAATTCAAGGAATCAGCAAATGTCTCATGAACTCGACCGGCCTCGCTGCCATTCTTGCCTTGGGGATTGCACTCTGGATCACCCTGCTCCGACACCATCTCCGCATCCGTCGTTTTCCAATGATGAATCCCCTCCTCGCCAAATTCCGAGACCAACTCTTCTCTCCTGATAACCTCGGAAATTCCCTGATCTTGGGCGCCATTGCGTTGATGCTCGTCCAGATGATTCCAATCCAGCGCCACTACCTTTATCCGGTCGCCACAAAATCCGAAGAAAGTCCGATCACCAAACTTCTGCTCGAGCAGTCTACTCCCTACGCTCGCGTCAAACTCCTCAATCGCGATCACTTCCTCGACGAACTCCTTCAAATGCAATTTCCCCTTCATGGGATTCCGACCTTGGACATTCCCGCCGCCTCTCGAATTCCCAAAGATATCGAAACCTTTTTTGAAACGCTCAACCCGCACCCCGCGCGTTTATGGGAACTGACCGGCGTCCGTTATCTCGCAGGCTCTCTCAATGCTTGGGCTCCTCTTATTTCTAATCAAGAGTTCGCCCAACTCCTTGGGAAAACTCATTTCTTCCGAGTCAATACCGAAGGCGCCCGCCCCAAGCTTGAGCCACATACCGAACCGAATGGTTCTGCGGTTGTCCTGGTCGAACTCAAATCCGCACTCCCTCGTGCCACCCTCATCCCCCGTTCTGAAACCTTCCAAAATGAATCCGAGCTCCTCGCACGCCTCGCGGATCCACAATGGAACCCGACTCAATCCCTCCTCCTCTCCCAAAAGGATTCCTCTCCCCTCCCTCCTCCTCTCAGCCCACTGCGTACCGACACTTCCTCGCTCCAGGTCCTTGCCTACAACGGAAAGCGCATCGAAGTTGATACCCAACTCTCCCAACCAATGTATCTCCTCCTCAATGATCGCTTTGAGCCGGAGTGGAAGGCCGAGATCAATGGAAAACCGGCCCCCGTGCTTCGGGCAAACTTTGTCTTCCGGGCCGTACCGCTTCCTGCCGGAAATTCTAAAGTCGTCTTTCGCTATCAACCGACCGTCTGGCCTGTTTATCTTCAACTCGCCACCATGCTTGTTCTCGGAATCGCAGCCCTTCGCCCTCGTCCGTCATGAGGCTTAATCCGTCGCAGCTCACCGTCTCACAATCACGAGACCCCCGACTTCTTGTCCTCGCGGGAGCAGGCACCGGAAAAACCGCCACCAGTGTCCATTGGGTGGCCGGACTGATCCGGGAGGGAATTCGCCGCCATCAAGTTCTCATGATCACCTTCACGCGAAAAGCGGCACGTGAAATGGCAACCCGCATCGAACATCTCATCCGGGATGTTCCCAAACAAAACGCGCATGACGCGCTGAGCGTCGGCACTTATCACGCCATCGCCAGCACCTTGATTCGCAAAGAAGCGACCGCCTTTGAACTGGCGCACAAAGCCTTTACGACCATCGACGAATCCGAAGCAAAATCGATCTGGAAATCGGCCATGAAGCAGGCCTCCATCGCTCCGAAATCGACTCTCTTTGCTCCCGACAAAGTTCATCAGATTTATTCCATGGCGAGAAACACCTGTTGTCCCGTGGAAGAACTGCTTCAACCGGTCTTCAAAGGAAATACCAAACGACTGGTCCGGGTCATTGGTCTTTATGAAGAGCTTAAAAAAGCCGCTAACGTCGTCGATTACGACGATCTCATCGTTCTCTGGTTGAAGCGAATGCAACAGGATCCTTCCTATGCGGAAAGCCTTCGCGCACGATGGCCCTATGTCCTCGTTGACGAAATGCAGGATAACAATCGTCTGAACGAATCAATCCTTCAGACATTGAACCCAAAACACTTGATGGGAGTCGGAGATGCAAATCAATCCGTTTACGGATTTCGCGGCTCAGACGTGCAGATCATTTCCGAATTTCCCTCAAAAAACCCAGGCACTCGTGTCTTGAAGCTCGAACACAATTATCGAAGTGGCCAAAACATTCTCGATCTCGCCAACCGCATCGTCGCAACCACGGCCTGCCCGCTGCAATTGCAAAGTCATCACCCGGAACCGGGCATCGTCGAATACCGCACCTATGTCAATCCACAGCAGGAAGCCTACGCCATCGCTCAAACCATTCAGCAATGGGCGGAATCGGGAAAAAACCCGTCGCAGTTTGCCATCCTCTCACGATCTTCCCGATTTTTGACTCCGCTCGAAGTCGCCCTGAATTCACGCCGCATCTTTTACAAAAAATACGGCGGCCAGATGCTCGCCGATGCCGCCGAAGTGAAAGACTTCCTCTGCTTCCTTCGCATCGCCCACAATCCGCTCGATAAAATTGCTCTGCTTCGGGCACTGATTCAATTTCCCGGAATCGGTGAAGGAACCGCGGCAAAAGCAATCGCCGCCCATCAAGGGGGAGATTTTGAAAATGGCGAATGGCCCGAAGCCGCCGCCGAGCTCCCCCTTTGGATTAAAGAAATTCGATCCCGCAAAAAAATCGCGGATGCCGGAAATTATCTCTACGAAAAAATTCACCCGCTGATTGCTGCCAATTATCCGAAAGACGGCGATGAGCGAATCAATACCGTCCACGCGATGGTTCAATCGATGGCAGGAACCCCCGACACGCCGCTTGCCGATTTCCTCGACGGATTCGCCCTCAGTCGTTCCGGAGATGACTACCATCCCGATCATGCCGTCGTTCTTTCCACCGTTCATTCCTCCAAGGGTCTCGAATGGGAATCCGTCTGGCTCATCGGCGCCGGAGCGACCCAAATTCCGCACCCCCGCACCATCGACGACAAAGCCGGAAAAGAAGAAGAACTCCGCCTTTTCTACGTCGCCGTCACCCGCGCCAAACGTCACCTCATCCTCTCCTACCCCGGACTCAACGACCGAAAAATGTGCCAAGGCCCCACCCCTTTCCTCCCCGAATCAACTTCGTGGCGTTACATGGAATGAGTGTGCGCCCTGCATTGGAAGAACAAAAAGCTTGATTGGTCCGAATCCCCCGATATAAATCACACTCCCTGCAATTCCGGAGTAGCTCAGTGGTAGAGCGGTCGGCTGTTAACCGATTGGTCGTAGGTTCGAGCCCTACCTCCGGAGCCATTTAATTCCTTTGCGAAACTATACCCCTCACGGGTTAACGTACCTGCCAATCGCCCTTCATAGCCTTCTCTCGCATCTGTTTCACCCTCAAA
>CAZKRU010000105.1:0-10651 GCA_964555235.1 uncultured Verrucomicrobiota bacterium | reverse complement strand
TTTTTTAAATCCCATCACCTTCACTTAAAAGTACCCTTTTTGCAGAGGTCTCAAATTATATGAAATGGAGACAAGCCTACTCTGAGCTGGGGATCGACGCGGAAGCCGCCATCCGGAAAACGTTGGAAATTCCCATCTCGGTTCATTGCTGGCAGGCGGATGATGTCCGGGGACTTGAAGGGGGAGGCTCACTGGCAGGGTCCGGGCTTGCGGCGACGGGGAATTTTCCGGGAAGTGCGCGAAACGGAGAGGAGATCCGTTCGGATCTTGACCAAGTTTTGAAACTGGTTCCGGGAACTCATCGTGTCAATATTCACGCGCTTTACGCGGAATTCTCGGGACAAAAGGTCGATCGGGATGCGTTGGAGGTCGGGCATTTTTCGCATTGGATCGATTGGGCGCAGAGCCGCAAGGTTGGGATTGATTTTAATCCCTCTTATTTTGCACACCCAAAAGCCTCGGATGGATTTACCCTCTCACATTGCGATGAAGCGATTCGAAAGTTTTGGATTCGTCACGGTCAGGCCTCCCGAAAAATTGCGGCTGCCATTGGAAAGCTCCAAGGTTCTCCCTGCGTCAATAATCATTGGATTCCCGATGGTCTCAAGGATTCTCCTGCGGACCGCTGGGCGCCGCGTGAGCGGCTCCGAGATGCTTACGACGAGATCTTTGCGGCCAAGCTGAATGGGGATGAGTCGCATTGTCTCGATGCGGTGGAGCCAAAGCTCTTCGGAATTGGCTCCGAGGATTTTGTGGTCGGATCGTTTGAGTTTTATGCCAGCTACGCGCTCTCTCGAAAAAAGATGCTCTGTCTCGACATGGGGCATTTTCATCCGACGGAATCGGTTCATGACAAAGTCTCCGCGCTTCTTCCCTTTCACGACCGGCTCCTCATCCACACGAGTCGCCCGATTCGTTGGGACAGTGATCATGTGGTGATTTTTAACGATGACGTGCGGCAGCTTTTCCTGGAGCTTCAGCGTGGAAAGGCGCTTTCCCGCATGAACATCGCACTCGATTACTTTGATGCCAGCATCAATCGGTTGTTTGCGTATGTGGTTGGAATTCGTGCGACTCGAAAAGCGCTCTTGTATGCATTGCTTGATCCTTCAGAAGCGTTGAAGCAGCTCGAGTCCGAAGGAAAAGGAGCGCAAAAGCTCGCGCTGATGGAACGAATGAAGACGATGCCCTTTGGTGAGGCGTGGGATCAACTTTGCGAAACGGCGGGAACTTCGTCCGAAGCGCAATGGGTGAAAGAGGCGGAGAAGTATACGGAACAGGTGTTGCAGAAAAGATCCTGATGATTCGGGATGCGGAGGGTCTCACGCGGAGACGCGGGGAGCGCGGAGCAAGTAGCGGCTCTCATCTTATTTCCGATTTTTTCCGGTACACGCAATCCGTGAGCTCCGCGTCTCCGCGTGAGATTTTCCTACTGATGCGATTCTCTATAGGGGAGAACTTCTCGTAAGCCTCGATCGAGGGCAGCGACCATCTGCTCTAACTGTTCGTCGGTCGAGCAATATGGTGGCAGTAAAAACAGAATAGAGCCGAGGCCGCGCGTGAGAAGTCCGTGACTGCGGGCTTTCTCTCCAATCTGATGCGCGAGTCGCTCCGTCCAGGGGAACGGTTCTTTGGTATTGCGATCGAGAACGAGTTCGACGGCGAGAATCATTCCTTCCTGACGCACGTCGCCGACATTGGGGTGACTCCAGAATCGTTGACTCAATTTCGCGAGGAGTTTGGATTTCTCGGCGATTGTCGCAAGAGTCTTTTCAGTTTCAAAAATTTCCAAATTAGCCAAGGCCGCGCGACAACCAAGAGGATTTCCGGTGTAGCTGTGGCCGTGAAAGAAAGTTCGCTCGATGGGGCCTCGAAATCCATCAAAAATTTCTTCGCGAACAACGGTTGCGGCTAAGGGAAGGTAACCGCCCGTCAGGCCTTTCGCCAGTGCCATCAGATCCGGCGTTACGGATTCCTTCTCGCTCGCAAACATCGTTCCGGTTCTGCCGAAGCCTGTCAGAATTTCGTCCGCAATTAAAAATCCTCCCGTCGCTTTGACCAAGGGGGCGATTTTCGAAAGATAGCCTTCAGGGTGCATGACCATTCCGGCGGCTCCTTGAACACGAGGCTCAATCACCAATGCGGCCGTGGTGGTTCCTGTTTTTTTCAACACCTCTTCAGCGGAACGGACACACTCCCACTCGCATTTCCGGTAAGTGCGTGCATCGGCTTGCTCGGGTTTTGCGCGGTTAAAGGGGCATCGATAACAGCCCGGAGTCATGACTTTTTCCGAACGAAACATCAGTGGCGAAAAGACTTCGTGAAAACTGCCGCTCTGGCCCAAACTCATCGCCCCCACGGTATCGCCGTGATAGGCCTGATTGAGAGAGATGAAGGTCTTGCGTTCGGGAGCGCCGTTCTGTTGAAAATATTGAAAAACCATTTTGAGGGCTGCTTCGATCGCAGTGGATCCGTCATCGGAGAAGAAAACGCGTGGGAGTCCCGAAAGATCGGCCAGTTGTTGGGCGAGTTTGATTCCCGGCTCATGCGACAGTCCCAGGAATGAACTGTGCGAAATTTTTCCAAGTTGGTCCTGAATTGCGGCATTGATTTTGGGATGCTGGTGTCCGTGTAGGTTGGTCCAGATCGAGGAGTTTCCATCCAAATAGGCGCGTCCTTGATTATCCCAGAGAACGGCCCCTTCGCCGCGTTCGATGACGGTCGGCTCATATTTTGAACTGAGCCAGGAATCAATCGGAGTGAACGGATGCCAGAGGTGGGCTTTGTCAGCGCTCCGCATAAACGATATTTTCAAAACTCAATCGGTTATCGGCCAGAATTCCGCGCAGCAATTCGAGAATGGAAGCGGACGGATTCATGTTAGCGTGGAAGAGAAAGGTAAACTCGGCCACGCTGACGCCTTCTCTTGCATCGGACCAGATTGGTTTGGTGCGACCTTCTGCGGCGGCGCGATATCGTGCAAATCGAAGAACCATTGCGTAACTCAAGGCGAGATCCAAAAGAATTTCCAAGAGATGTCGATCGCCGACAAATAGGTTTCGCCGCTTCAAGGTGTGCGCCAAAAAACGGGAGAGATTTTCTTGAATGGAAGACTCCGCCGCCGCAGAAGCAACGGAGGAAATTGATTCCAGAGGAAACGGTTTGGTCACATAAAGAAGATCAATCTCGCCGCGATGACGAACGAGTTTTGAGATGAGATGAATTCCGGAGATCGCCCGTTTCATGGAAAAACCGACGACCGGAGCGACCCGGGCCGGGTAGGCAATCGGATAAAGTGCCAAGGCGAGAAGGAGGTTGGGAAGAAAGGTTTTGGGTGCGACAGGAGGGGTGATCGGTTGTGGAGACCAGCGCTGAATTTCCTCGTTCACTTTTTCGTCGGAAGGGCTGACTTGATCGCGCAACGCTTCTTGAACTTGGGCGGTGAAATCGTAAAGATGCATGAGCTTTTCGGCCAACGGAAGTCCCGGAGTTTCGAGAACGGTTTCCCATCGCGCAATGATTCGCATCGCTTGAACGGTGGTGAGTTTGGTTTGATGTCCCAAGGTAAACGTCGCGCTCATCGGTTGCGCTTGACGTTTGATGGTATCGAAACGTTTTTCGACGGTTTGTGCGAGCGGATGTCCGTAATTGTCTCGAATGGAAGGGCAGAGATGCGAAAGGGCGACGACGGTTTCCCCTTCGGGAGTGGAGACAAATTCAAAGGGAAACATCTGACAGCTCGTTGCGAGAAATTCGTGGCCCTCTTTTCGGTGAATGCTGCAAAGTCCGTCTTCGTCTAGGAAGAGGCATTCCAGACGACGATGACGTTCGAGCATCGGGAGCTTGAAATCGTTCGGACCATGTGGCTTGAGCTCAGTTCCGTGGGTGCGAAGTTGCTCCTGAATCCACTCACGGCTTTCGAGACGCTCTTTCTCCTCGCGGGTAATGACGGTCACCCACGGCATCGCACAGCAGCGCGAAACACAATCCCGACATTCAAACCGTTGCTCGGAATCAAAGGAGAGCGACATGGTCTGATTTTATCCTGATATTTGTGGGGAAGTACAGAATGAAGGAGAAGTGGGGTTTCTCTTTTAATTGCTTTGTGCCGAGGTCGTCGCCGTTCCCCTGAAAAATTCTCATGTAAAATCTGGGGTTAAATCAAAGCCCTCCTGTGATTTTTAGACCACAGGAGGGTTGGATGATTTCTGAATCGTGAGTGAGTGACCCTAAGGGTACTTCAGTATCACTTGACCTGAATAAGGAGAATAGCCCGCGGCGTTGTGGGCTTTCACTCGATAAACATACGTTTGACCGCTGATCACCGCGCTATCGATATAGGTTACAATAAGCTGCCGATGGGGAAGAGTCGCCAGAGGAGCGTAAGTTCCTCCCGAGACTTTTCTTTCCAGAACGTAACTATCAGTTCCACCCCCTGATGGAGTCCAGCTCAGCTGAGCGGAAATGCCATTTGACAGGAGTTTCGCGTGAAGGCCTTTCGGTTTGTCCGGAACCCCTGCGCTTGCAATCGTTGCGGTTACTTCTGAAGAATACGTGGAGTAGCCAGATGCATTTTTTGCGCGAACTCGATACGAGTAAGTCCCCGCGACATAATGGAGGTCCTCGTAAACGACAGGCTCTGTACCAACAGAAGATCGAACTGTTGTTCCGATCACCTGATATTGTTCGAATGCGGATTTTCGTTCGATTTCGTAGGAATCAATATTATTCCTGTCGATACTGCTGGAGGGCAGATCCCATCGCAATTTCACGGAGTTGGTCGAAATGGAGGTTGCCATCAGATTCGTGGGGGTGGCAGGAATCACTCCATAATAGAAGACGGCTTCCGTTCCCGCAGAGCCGACCCCGTTTTTGGCATTCACCAGATACTTGTAGGTTGTTCCAGGAATAACGCTTTCATTATCCACAAATGAATTCGAGTTCGCAGGCAGATCCATCATCTTGATGTAACCGCCGCTACCGACGATCTGTTTCAAGACTTCAAAACCTGTTTCGTTGCTGGATTTATCGACCCAATTCAGAATCGCTCTTCCATTGGATGCGGCCACGGTGAGGTTCGATGGAGCTTTGGGAAGATCCAAATCCGGTGGAACCGGAGTATCTCTCCAATCTCCCGCGTAGATCCGCAAATAACCGACTCCTTGTTCGCCGCGATAACCATCCACAGCGATTTTGTAGGTGGTCCCAGCAGTCGCTCGAATCGTTACGGTGGACCACAAATCAAGGTCCTTCGCAGGCTGACTAGGCGCTACCTTGCCGTTATCATCATTTCCAGCAAGAGGGGTCAAAGCCGCTAGTGTTTCCCCCGTATAAACGCCGAGCAAGGTGTCCACCTTGGATCCGAAAGTTTCCACTGTAAAGATTCCCGACTGAGGAGCGGTCCATGCAAACCAAACGGAACGGGTGGGATTATTCTCTGCATGAAGCGGTTCATTCATTTCTGATGTCGAACCCGCGTTATTCCACTCCGCGCCCACATTCGCTCCTGATAAGCCCATTGCACTTGCAAAATCATCGTTCGCCGCCGCGATATTGCACTGGATTCCGACTGTTCCTGTTTCCCCATTTTTCCCATCGACCGCGATCAGGTAGGATTTCCCTTCCTCTACCTGGAACGAGACCTTACTGGTTTTCACTCCAAGCTCGCTGTCATTATCATTACCGACAACAGGGGCTCCCAATCCTTTAATGCTCCCTGATGTTTTGGAATAAACATCGACACACGTGTCAAAATTACTCCCTAAAGTCGTGATTTCAGCCTTTCCAGACTGGCGCGGCTCCCATCTAAACCAAATCGAGCGACCTCCTCCGACTCCTGCATGAGCGATCTCATCCGCCTCGTAAGTCGCATACGCGTTTGATGCTCGGCCTGTGACTCCATTTCCCTTCAACGAAATCGCCTCAATCAAGTTATCCCCCCAGGGGCGCGCATCATTCGTCTTCAAAGCATTTTGAAGATTTAACATTCCTCCCGTTTGAGCATTGAATCCCCCTTTTATCGTCCCTCTCAAAAGACGGTTGATAAGCTGGTGGTAGTCCGCCAATGGGAACTGGGCTTTTAGTAAAGCCGCCGCCCCTGAAACATGCGGGGTCGCCATGGAAGTTCCACTAATCGTGTTATAGGTCGAAGCTCCCCCCTTCCATGCCGAATAAATCTCGACACCCGGAGCGAATAAATGGACTGTTCCTGAGCCTGAATTTGAGAAACTGGCAGGCTTTCCATCGTGATCCATCGCCCCTACCGTTACAATATTATCCAGAAGATAACCCGCCGGATAATAAGAGAGCTGGTCAATATTCAGATGCGAATTTCCAGCCGCGACAACAAAAATAATCCCTTCTTTGCGACAGGCCTCAATCGCATCATAGAGAGCCTGGGAGTAACCCCCGCCTCCCCAACTGTTACTGATCACCTTGGCGCCATGAGTTCTCGCGTAATCGATGCATTCCACCGCATCCGATGTTGAACCGCTGCCGGTATCAGTGAGAAACTTACAGCCCATGAGTTTCACTTTTTGACAAACCCCGGAAATTCCGACGCCATTATTTCCAGAAGCACCAATGGTTCCCGCGCAATGACTGCCATGCCCATGATCATCCAGTGGGTTGCCATTTCCCGTAATAGAATTAAGCCCATGGAGATCATCCACGTAGCCATTTTTATCATCATCCACGCCGTTGGTCGCTTTATCTTTTCCATTCGCATCCAGGCCCGATTCACCGGGATTTTTCCACAGGTTGTCTTTCAGGTCCTCATGCCTGTAGTTGATTCCTGTATCCACGACGGCAACGATCACATTCTCGGCGGAACTTCGGATCTCCCAGGCTTCGGGGGCATCGATATCTTTCCCAGGAGTTCCTGCATTCAAAACTGACGATCCGGGAGGATTCTGCTGACCGGTATTATGAAGGCCCCAAAGATAAGAAATACGGGGATCATTGGGAATCGCGGTCATTTCCAGATCATAATCGGGTTCCGCATAAACGACGCCTCCCTGGGCATCGTAAGCCTCAATCAGCGTTTCCACAGAAGATCCCGCCGGCACATTCACTTGATAGGCATTCATCTTTTTCGAGAGAAGCTTACTTGAAGTAACTCCGAGCCTGCTGTTAAGCCCCTGAACGGCCACAGGATTCATTTTAGAATCAAACCGAACTACGATTTGATTGCTTTTAAATGTCGGGAGAGCCGTCGATTGCGAGTGGAGAGAGGAAACCGATAAGATTCCGAGGCATCCCAGTGCGAACAAACAACGAGACTCCTTCACCATGGCCCAAATAGTCGCTATTGATATTTTTTTCATGCAAGAGGAACGTAGTGAAAGAAAGTCCCCGTTTCAAAAGGGATTCCGAAATACACGTATCTTCAGAGAAAATAATTTGAGATACACGTATTTCAAACAACGCGCATGCGTTTGATTTGGATCTCGTGAGAGGAGTGGATTGACGCGGAGGATGGGAAGGATCCTGTCTTTCCTCTGAAATTCAACTCAGGAAATAAGTGTCATAAAATCGACCTTAGACTTGCTTCTCAACACTTTTACCCGTTATCCAGCGCCCCTCAACAAGGAGGCTTTGAGCAATCGAAGGAATTCCAATTTCATAACGTTGAACTAAACCTGCCAAAAAATCGACCGCATTGGAGCCAATCGCCTGGGGATTTTGAAAAATGCCTGAGTAAGGAGAACTTTCACTCTCACAGCTCATATCGACATAACCGACGTCCTGGGGAATTTTTTCCCCCAGAAGATTAAGCCAGGGGATAATTTCCTGACAGGAGCCGATAATTACATCCGGTTTATATTTTAAAAACCATTTTTTAAAATAGGTCTCATTCCATTGGGAGCTTTTTATAATCAATGGCAAAACATGAGAATCAGCAGGCTTCTTTTCACTCAAAAATGCGGAGCTCCATTGTCTCAGTTGGAGCTCATCCTCATCCTCTCTCAATGCCAATCCGATTCTTTTGTATCCCAACTCCCGGATCTTTTGAAGAGCCAATTGCATGCATTTGAAACAATGGCTCGCCACGCGGGAAATGTTAGGCCGCATCAGAGTGTAACCAATCGCCACTGCGGAATATTGATTCCATAAAAGAGAAATCTCTCCCGGGGAAGTGGAAAGGGGAGCGATCAGAAGGCCTTTTATATTCCTTTGATAAAGCATCCGATTGAACTTCTCGATCGTCATATGGGTCTCATTTAAACAAAACGGCTCCAGATTATAGCCGCAACCTTCCGCGGCCCTCTTTGCGCCAAGGAATATATTTTGGACATGTGGATGCAGTTGGGGGAAATCAAAAGAGCGCGAATCTGTAATCCAACCCATCACGCTCTGATATTTGAGGCGCTTTGTCGCCCTTCGATGACTCATCCACGCGGACACAAGCGGGTTAAGGACATACCCTAAGCGTGCCGCCACTTTTTCCACATTTTTTCGGATCTCCGCATTGACTTCCGGATGACGACGCAGCGCCCTTGATACGGTCATTGGAGAAACTCCCGCCTCCTTCGCGATCTGGCGCATGGTCGCAACGCTTTTTTTCATGACTTTGTGTTATAATACAATAAGGACGTTACAATACAATAGGGGCGCATCCCGTTTAACGATTCTGCTGATAAGTCGGTTTTTCGTGGAAATTGAGGCATTAAATCTCCATCGGCTAAAATCAAAACGGTGCATATTCGAATTTCAGAACAAATCAAAAAGACAGCTTTGCTCGTTTTGGAGATTTTCAGCAGAATCAAATATTTAGACACGTCCCTACGTCTTTCGTTCGAGTTGACGGGCGAGTCAGCGTAGTGCAAGGTACTGCGCCGTCGCTCACATTGAGCCTGCAGCCCAAGTCGGCGACGCCATCAAAAGACACCGGAGACACCATGAGCCGACGCTCGCTGATTGCTCTCATCTTGGTCGCCTTGCTCACCGCTTGCGCCACGTCAGATCCAGATACTGCACCCGGCCAGATGGGCCGGCTCGAATCGGCAGCCCCCGAAGCCGCAGGGTTCTCGGCCGAGCGCCTCGTACGCGTTACCTCGGCGTTCAAGGCCGAAGTTGACCGCGGCGCTCTGCCCGGTGTCGTGATCGCGGTTGCGCGGCGCGGCAAGCTGGTCTATCACGAGGCAGTTGGCTTCCAGGACAAGTCGGCCGGCACGCCAATGAGTCGCGATGCGATCTTCCGCCTCTACTCTATGACGAAGCCGCTCACGTCGGTGGCAGCGATGATCCTTGTTGAGGAGGGCAAAGTCCAGCTTACCGATCCGGTTTCAAAGTTCCTGCCAGCCTTCTCAAACCTTCAGGTCGCAACGACGCGACGGGAGGCTGACGGCCGCACGGTAAACGAGCTTGCGCCTGCGTCGATGCCGATGCTCGTGCATGATCTACTTCGCCATACTGCGGGACTTGCATACGGAGAGGTCACGCCGAACGCTGTGGTGAAGGAAGCCTACGCCAAGGCGGGGCTGTTCAAGCCCAACGTAATCGACTTCGACACCCGAGATCTCTCACCGGCCGAATTCACCGACCGCCTTTCGAAGCTGCCACTGGTCGGCAACCCCGGGCAGATGTGGCAGTACAGTATTGCGACCGACCTGCTCGGCCGGGTAGTTGAAGTCGCCTCCGGGCAGCGACTGTCCAGTTTTCTAGAAGACCGCTTGTTCAAGCCACTGGCGATGAAGGACACCGCGTTCCACGTACCAGCCGAGAAGATGGCGCGTTTAGCGCAACCCTTGGCGCGCCCAACTGGTGGCCAGTTCGTGAGTCCGCAAATCGACGTTTCTCGAACGCCCGGCAACGACTCGGGTGGGGCTGGAGCCGTGGGCACAGCAATCGACTACCTGCGCTTCGCGCAAGCGATGTTGAACGGCGGTAGTCTCGACGGCCAGCGGATCGTCAGTCGCCCAACGACCCAGCTAATGATGAGCGATCACACGGGCGATCGTCCGAGTGTGCCAGGGCTTGCGTCTGAGCTACTGCTCGGCACTCAAGGCTATGGCTTCGGCCTCGGCTTCCTCGTGCGAAGCGGCGCCGGCATGGCCGCGATACCCGGGAACGCTGGCGAGGCAATGTGGGGTGGTTATGGTGGCACCTACTTCTGGATAGACCCGAAGGAACAACTAGTGGTCGTACTCATGTCGCAAGGGCCTGCGGCCACGCGTGCCTACTACCGCAGGATGATAAAGGCGCTTGTCTACCAGGCAATCATGGACTAGGGCAGACGTTTGACATGAGCGGCGCTCGGTGTCGGAAACAGCCGCTGCCTCGTCGCTCTGACTTGATCCGATCCCTAAGCCGTGGCGGGCTCATCGAGCCCGCCCTACCAAACACTGATGCTTTAAGGTGATTTTTTTGTCGCGAGGCGCTGACGGACGGCTTCTTCGGCTTCGCGAATCTTTTCCGCGAAGACAATGGGGACGTATCTCATTATTCATTAAATAATAATTGACAAGAAGAGCGGAAATACAGCAACCGTTACCGGTGCTGGAGCTGGAGCTCTCGCATTAGGATTATGGAATAGAGCGGCCACGGGGACGTATCCCGTTTTCCAACTTTTGAAAAAGAAGAAGCTGGTGGCAGTATCGATTCATTAGTTGCGTCGACAAATGAAAGAGGATAAAAAACAAGACTTACG
>CAZKRU010000104.1:0-10838 GCA_964555235.1 uncultured Verrucomicrobiota bacterium | reverse complement strand
CCCAATCGGAGTCGCCATTCCTCCGAAATTCGCTCCAAATGCGACGGCCATCAATAAAGCCCGACGGAATGCGTCACTCGCATCTCCCTTCGACAAAATCGGATGGAGCGCCACCAACATCAATGCCGCTCCTGCAATATTGGAAATCCACATGGAACAAAAGGCAGTCGCCAAAGCGGTCCCCACCAAAAGCCGTCGACGACTCGCTCCTGAAAAATAGATCGCAACTCCAACCATTCGCGCATCCCAACCCGTTTTTGCAGCTGCCACACTCAAGGCAAAGCCTCCAAAGAAAAGTGCAAGCACCGGATCCGCGGACCACCCCAACGCTTGACGTAAATCGACTTCGGGAATTTCGACGAGCCACGGAATGGCCACCCACAAAAGAAGCGTCGGAACATAGACGGGCACCAACTCCAATAACCACAAAATCAAGACCACTCCCGCCACCCATGCCCCACGGGTCATCACGCCTTCAGGCAAATAACTAACTCCGAAACAAAGGAGCAGACCGAGGATCAGCGCCGCCCCCCATTGCCCCACCTGCCACTTCATTTTCATGACCAACTAACGCTCATCCACTCGTATCGCACGCTGTCGAAGAAAATGATCCATCAGCACTAAACAGACCATCGCTTCCACCATCGGCACAGCACGAGGAAGGACACACGCATCATGACGACCCCGGGCGCGGATTTCAGCAGACTCTCCGCTTTTGGAAACCGTCTCCTGCGTTTGAGCAATGGTTGCGGTCGGCTTGAATGCCACCCGGAGAAAGAGATTTTCACCGTTACTGATCCCGCCCTGAATGCCTCCACTCCGATTCGTTCGGGTCCGGATACGACCCGCTTCATCCTTGTAAAAAGCATCGTTGTGCTCGGAACCTTTGAGTTCGGTTCCTGCAAATCCCGAACCGATCTCGAATCCCTTCGTCGCCGGAAGACTCATCACGGCTTTCGCCAAATCAGCCTCCAGTTTATCAAAAACCGGCTCGCCCCAGCCCGGAGCCATTCCACGGACGGAACAAGCCACAACGCCTCCGACGGAATCCCCTTGGCTTCGAATCTCCTCAATCAGCTTCACCAACTCATCCGCTTCGGCAGGAATTGGCCAACGAACGATATTACTTTCAACCTCATCAAATCGGACGAGATCCGAATTCACCGAAGCTTTGCGATGATGAATCTGTTCGCAATACGCCACAATCTCGAGCGGCGCATGAAGCACCTTGAAGACTTGTTTGGCAACGGCAGCCGCAGCGACACGACCAATCGTTTCGCGAGCCGAAGCGCGACCTCCTCCTTGAACACTCCGAATCCCGTACTTCGCTTCGTAAGTGTAATCCGCATGGGAAGGGCGAAACAACTGCTCCATCTCTTTGTAATCCCCGGAGCGCGCATCTTGGTTTCGAATTAAAATCAAGATTGGTGTCCCGGTCGTCTTCCCCTCGGAGACACCTGAGAGAATTTCACATTGATCCCCCTCTTTGCGCTGAGTCACAATCTTGCTCTGGCCGGGGCGACGTCGATCCAGATCCGGCTGAATATCCGATTCGCTCAACGGAATCCGGGGAGGACATCCATCCACCACGACTCCAATTCCCCCTCCATGCGATTCCCCAAACGTAGTGATTCGAAAAAGATGTCCAAACGTATTCGGCATCTCAAATTCACTAGCATCCCCGCCGTTATAGGCAAGCTTCAAGGGAGACAAGAGAAAGAGGAATAAGATTGTTCCTAACGATAAAAGCTCCAGCCCCTGTGCTCATGGGGCAATCGGTGGTGAGAACAGGATTTTGTCTCTCGCTAAGCCCGCCAAGGCGCAAAGGAATGTTCAACTTTAAATCCAAAAAGGCTTTCTTGGCGGCTTGGCGAACTTCGCGAGAGACAACGACTTAGCAAGTTTGTTCTTTAGGAGGCACGAAGCCACAAAGCTTTACAAGCCATCGTCGACTTTTCATTCCTTGAAACAAAAAGATCCCCTTTGTGAGCTTCGTGCCTTCGTGTGAGACAATTTCTTCGCATGAGAAACAAGATCGACGTTTGGATGAAACTCTCTTTAATTGACCCTCTCTACATGAACGAGCCTTCTCTCAGCGAACAATTAAAAGCGGCCGCCGATCTTCTCGAAAGAGTCATCCGTGACCGAGCCCTCCTCGCGGCGCTTCCGGTGGAAGAACGAACCCGCCTGCTCAAAGTCGCAGGGGATGTCTTCTGTCCCGATGTCAACGAACGCCGACGTCTCGTGAAAGCTCGCGTGCGGATTCATAAGGCAAAAAAAATCGCACGAGATCAGTCAAAACTCAACGAAACCGGAATTCGAAAACTTCGGAAGGAAAAAGTCTTCACGACTCCGAATGTCTTTCCTCCCAATCAATTTGTACAAAAGGAAATCGAGGACCAACCGGAATTTCGCGAGGTCGTCGAACCGCAGAATTGTTATATCTGCAAAAAAGATTTTTCGACCCTGCACCATTTTTACGATCAGCTCTGCCCGAGCTGCGCCGAGGTGAATTTTCACAAGCGAACGGAGCTCGCTGATTTGCGGGGACGCGTTGCCCTGCTCACCGGAGGTCGTGTTAAAATTGGATATCAAGCCGGAATCAAACTCCTCCGTGCGGGCGCTCACCTGATCGTCAGCACCCGATTCCCTCGCGACTCCGCCATGCGTTACGCAGCGGAACCGGACTTCGCCGAGTGGAATGACCGTCTTGAAATTTTTGGCCTCGATTTACGCCATACCCCGAGCGTTGAATCCTTTTGCCGACATCTTCTCACCACGCGATCACGCCTCGACTTCATCATTAACAACGCCTGTCAGACCGTGCGTCGTCCACCGGATTTCTATCAGCACATGATGGCACTCGAGACCGCTTCGCTTCAGGAAATGCCGGAGCCGACCCGTCGCCTGTTGGGAGCTTATGAAGGACTGCGCGGTTATCATCTCTTACCTGAAGGAGAAGCCACCTTGGCCCCGGCCCAAGTCGCAAAAGTCACCGGACTCACTCACGCCGCAGAGCTCTCCCAGGTTCCGCTGCTCCCTGACGAACTGGCGGCACAAACCGCGCTCTTCCCTCAGGGACGTCTCGACCAGGATTTGCAACAGGTCGATCTCCGTGAACATAATTCCTGGCGCATGATGATGGCCGAAGTTCCTTCCGTTGAATTGTTGGAAGTGCAACTCGTCAACGCCATCGCCCCGTTCCTCATCAATGCACGTCTCAAACCGCTCATGCTTCGAACCCCGGAGCGTGATAAACACATCGTCAATGTCTCTGCTGTGGAAGGTCAATTCTATCGAAAATTCAAAACGACGCGCCATCCCCACACCAACATGGCCAAGGCCGCCCTTAACATGATGACCCGCACCTCAGCCGCTGATTATCAGGCGGACGGCATTCACATGAACAGCGTCGACACCGGCTGGGTTACTGATGAAGATCCCGTTCAAATCGCCGAACGAAAAGTTGAAATGCACCGTTTTCATCCGCCTCTCGATATCATCGATGGTGCCGCACGAATCGTTGATCCGATCATCGCCGGCTTCAACACCGGCGAACACATTTGGGGAAAGTTTTTAAAAGACTACCAGCCGACGGATTGGTAGAGCGGGATCGATGAACCTACCGCTCAAGTCATTCGTCTTATAAAATAGACAATATCCTCAAGAGACGTCGCCTGAGCTTTGAGGATGTATCCCGACAATAATATTTGAATTTACCACGGAAATTACGGAACACACTGAATTGAAGTCGAGACAAAATCAGACTTCCGTGTATTCCGTAATTTCCGTGGTTAACTCTCCCTGCCTTAGCTCAAGAAACTTTTTCCTTTTGGATTTAAACCTTCTCTCTTACTCTTGCAGCGCGACTTGAACTATGTCCTCGCCCATTGATTCGCTTCTCAACGAGTTTGTCTTCGATCCGGATTCGATCCATCCGAGAAGGCAGCAGGAGACTATTTTTCTCGCTCGAGCTCTGCTTCACCGCTCCCAAGCCCTTCGAACTCCGGAGGAGCGACGACGTGCCGAGCAGCTCGATCGCATGCTTCACCATCCAAAGGACAAATCGACTCTTTTTCAAATCACCGATCAAGTCTTTCGCCCCCGTAATGCAGCCCGGGCGGTGGATCAGTTTCGTTATCTCCTGAAAAGCGAAGGAACTCCCCATTTTTTTAAGCCATGGGAACGCACTCTTCTCTCGCTCTTTCAATCCTTCGGAGGAATCCTCCCCACGCTCTCCCTTGCGCTGGTCAAAGAGAAAATTCGTTCGGATGCAAGATCCTTTGTTCTCTCTGCCGAAGAGCCGGCCTTTACCAAACATCTCCAGAAACGTCATGCGGAGGGGATTCGCATCAATGTCAATTTTCTCGGTGAGGCGCTCCTCGGCGAAAAAGATGCCGCCCAGCGTCATCAACGCTATCTCGATGCCCTGGATCATCCTGAAATCGAAGTCCTCTCCGTCAAAATCTCAACGCTCGACTCCCAAATTTCTCCTCTCGCCCGGCGCCAAACCATCGATCGACTCGTAGAACGACTGACGCCGCTTTTCCGCAAAGCCGGAGCCAGTCGCTTTCGCCGAACCAATGGAACAGAGGTTGCCAAATTTATTTATCTCGATATGGAGGAATATCAGGACCTCTTCCTCACCGCCGAAGCCTTTATCCGAACGCTCGATCAACCGGAACTGAAATCAGTCTCTGCCGGAATCGCCCTGCAAGCCTATCTTCCCGACTCATTTCTGATTCAACAGGAACTGACGACCTGGGCTCAAGAACGTGTCGCAGCCGGTGGAGCTCCCATTACGATTCGAATCGTCAAAGGGGCTAATCTCGAGATGGAGCGAATCGAGGCCGCACACCGGGGTTGGCCTCAAGCTCCCTTTCTCACCAAACCGGAGACGGATTCTCACTACAAGCGAATGCTCGAGTATGGACTGCGGCCGGAAAATCGAAACGCCGTTCACCTCGGAATCGCTTCCCACAATCTTTTTGAGATCGCCCATGCGTTGTTGCACGTTCGCGAGGCCAATGCCTTCGAGACGGTTCAGCTTGAAATGCTGGAAGGAATGGCCAATGCCCAAGTGCGCGCCTTGGGTGAATGCGGAGTCAACCTCCTTCTCTACGCGCCCGCTTGTCGATCCTCGGAATTTTTGAATGCCATTGCGTATCTCGTTCGGCGACTCGATGAAAATACCGGGCCTGAAAATTTCCTGCGCCATGCCCAAAATCTTTCCGATTCCGACGCCTCCTGGAATACCCTTGCCGAAACCTTTCACGCCTCCTGTCACCTTCCACTCCAGGATCAACCGCGACGGACTCAAAACCGCCTCAGACCGGAAGGCAATTTCACTCCTCGGGCCTCATTCGAAAATGAACCGGACACCGATTTCTCCCTGCTCGCCAACAGCGACTGGGCCTTGGATCTTCTCACGAATCTGCAACGTCGCCTCAACGAAGAGAAATTCGCAATCCCGGTGGTGGTCGGCGGAAAGGAATTCTTTACCAGTGCCAACTCCCGGGGATGTCATGATCCTTCGCGACCCGGCGTCATTCTCGGGCGTTATGCAACCGCCACGCGCGAGCAACTGGCGCTTGCCATTCAAACCACCCGGGAAGATCCAACGGAGTGGAGGAAGAGCAAGTGGAGTGATCGCCGCGAAGCGTTGGAACGTGCCGCACATGAAATTTCCCGCAGTCGAGGGGATCTGATCGGAATGGCGTTGGCGAATGCCGGTAAGATTATTTCGGAAGGAGATGCAGAAGTCTCCGAAGCAATTGATTTTATCCGATACTACGTGCGAACTGCCGATTCCGTCTGGGAGCGAACTCACCTGGAAATTGCCCCGCGCGGAACCGTTGTCGTACTCTCTCCTTGGAATTTCCCAATCGCCATTCCGTGCGGAGGAATTGCGGCCGCCCTCTGCGCAGGAAATCATGTCATTCTCAAACCCTCGTCCGATGCCGTCATGGTTGCTTGGGAACTCTGCCACTGTTTTTGGAAAGCGGGAATTCCGAAGACCGTTCTCCAATTCGTCCCCTGTTCGGGGGCGCTCGCCGAGGAGAATCTCCTTCCTCATGCGGATGCCGCCATTCTGACAGGAGGAACCGAAACTGCCGAGCGAATCCAAACCAAGCACCCCTCACTTTTTCTGATGGCAGAGACCGGCGGCAAAAATGCCATGATCGTAACCGCCATGGCTGATCGCGAACAAGCGATCAAACATCTCGTTCAATCGGCCTTCAGTCATAGCGGCCAGAAATGTTCCGCCACCTCGCTCCTCCTTTTGGAAGCGGAGCTCTACGACGATCCAGGCTTCCGAGAAGCGCTTCGCGATGCGGTGAAAAGTTTAAAAGTCGGATCTGCTTGGGATCTGGCCACCCGGGTCGGCCCGCTGATTCGACCTCCTCTGGAGACCTTGCACCGTGGATTAACAACCCTCGAACCAGGCGAAGAATGGCTGGTGGCCCCCGAATCGGATCCGAACCATCCGGAGCTGTATTCACCCGGCGTGAAATGGGGAGTTCAGCGGGGAAGCTTTACCCACACCACTGAGCTCTTTGGCCCTGTCATCGGCGTGATGCGATTTCAACATCTGGATGAAGCGATCCAGATCGTTCACCAAACGGGCTACGGATTAACGGCCGGACTCCAAAGCCTAGATAAACGCGAGCAGAAACGATGGAGATCAAAACTCCGCGTGGGAAATCTTTATCTCAATCGCCCCACCACAGGAGCGATTGTCGGCCGCCAACCGTTTGGAGGTTTCGCTAAATCAGTCTTCGGTCCCGGAGTGAAGGCCGGTGGCCCGAATTATCTCTTTCCGCTTTTTGCGTTTGGAAATTCACGAGCCCCCGAACGCAAAGGAGAACTTCCTTCCGACCTTCAAGAATCGCTCGCCTGGATTAAAACCAATCCGCCCACCGGATTAACTCCTTCCGAAATGGGAAAAATCGAAGCATCCGTGCGAAGTCTCTACCACGCCTTCACGGAGGAGTTCTCAAAGACCCACAACGACTGGAATCTTCTCGGACAGGAAAACCTCCGGCGTTATCTTCCGTGGAAAGGCTACGTGGTGCGACTCGATCCCCGCGATACACCGCTCGAGATGATTTCACGACTCGCCGCCGCTCGAATCAGTGGAGCCTCTTGGAGAATCAGTACCGCGCCGGGGCATCGTCTCGCCCCATGGCTCACCCAATTCCTCCAATCCTGGCACGTGACGGTGAAAGAAGAGAACGATCCAGAGATGATCCAGGAGATGAGCAAAGGAAAGATTCGCCGCCTCCGCTATGCGGCCCCCGGTCGCGCTTCTCAAAACCTTCTGCAGGCCGCCGCCACCTCCGGCGTTTTCGTTGATCAAAGACCGGTCCTGCTCGATGGACGAATCGAACTCCTCGGACTTTTTCAGGAACAGACAATTTGCATCGAAACGCACCGTTATGGAAATTTGAAGCCTGATATCTCACACAAAGCAGAACAGACCAACACGGCGACGAAAGAAACTTCCTCACACAAAGGAACAAAGCCCCAAAGACTTTCAAACCGTCACCATCTTTTTATTCCATGAAACAAAAAACCGTCCCCTTTGTGACTTGGTGCCTTTGTGTGAGAATGTCTCCTCCTCCCCCTTATGAAAAAAATTACAAAATCTGAAGCCGAATGGCGCGCTCAACTTACCCCGGAACAATATCAAGTCACTCGCCAAAAAGGAACTGAACGACCCTTCTGCGGCGCTTTCTTCGATCATAAAAAACCGGGGACGTATCACTGCGTTTGTTGCGAGCTTCCTCTCTTTACTTCGGAAACCAAATTCGATTCCGGCACTGGATGGCCGAGCTTTTTTGCTCCGGTAAATTCCGAAAATGTCATTACGGAAAACGACGCGAGTCATGGAATGATCCGAAGCGAAATTCTTTGCGCCCGCTGCGACGCCCATCTCGGACATGTCTTCGACGACGGCCCCGCTCCAACCGGACTGCGCTACTGTTTGAATTCGGTTTCGTTGAAATTCACGGAGGGACCCTGCCTGGAGTAAAAACTTCGTGAGCTTCGTGCCTCTCAGTGAAGCAAGTTGTTCCTCACACAAAGCTCCTGCCCGTGGAACGTGCTGACACGGTTGTGAAGTGGATTCATCTCTCGCTAAGCCCGCCAAGGCGCAAAGCGTTTGGATTTAAAACAAATTCCTTCTCACTTAGCGCCTTCGCGACCTTGGCGAGAAACCTCTGGATTTCAAGTGCTTAGAAGTTGCGGGCGGGGACACGAAGCATTTTACTTGTTATTCCGATCATCGCAACGTAAGAAAGTAACACTTCAACTGATCATGAAAAAAATCTCCTTCCTCAAACTGACCTCATTAATACTTTCAATCTGGATGAGCGCGATCGCTCTGACAGGATTCGCTCAGGGAGAGGAACCGACCGAAGCGGCAAAACCGGCGGCAACCGTTAAAACGCCAGCAGCCCCTCCCGCCCATGCGGATCATTCCGAAATTTCCCGCTTGATTGCCGTTCTCAAGGCATCTGGTACGACGGGAGTCATCCAAATCGCGGTCTCGCTGTTTGGTGGTGCCTTTGCCATCGCTTGCCTGATTAAATTACAGCGCAAAAATGTCGCCCCACGCGGCCTTTCCGCGCGCGCCCGCCAGCTTTGGAATGAGAAAAATTTTGAAGCCTTAGAAGCCCTCCAAGATCAGGAACCAAGCACCCTCTCACGCGCCATCTCGTTCATCGTGAAACATCGTCACCAATCGGTCGCCGACCTTTCCGCCGCCGTAGGAGACCGGGTTTCCTGTGAGCTCGCCAATTTTAACCAGCTTGCCTATCCCCTTGGAGTCGTTGCCATGCTTCAACCGCTCTTCGGTTTGCTTGGAATGATTATGGGAATGATCGATGCCTTTGCCTTGGTCGCACTTGCGGGAGCGCTCGGAAATCCGGCGCAATTGGCCGGCGGCATTTCTGAAGCACTTGCCACGACAGCCATGGGAATCGCCTTCGCCATCCCCTTTCTTTCGGCATATCATTATTTTCGGAGTCGCAGCAATACCTACGGCGTCATCGTTTCTGAAGAAATCAACAATCTCCTCTCGGAATGGTTCATGAAGGCCCCATGAGAATTCGACACGATCACGAAGAAAACTTCGAACTCCCACTCGTTCCCATGATCGATGTGATGATGGTGCTGCTGATCTTTTTTATGGTCGCCACGACGCTGAAGGTCACACAAACGGAACTCCCCGTCATCCTGCCTGAAAGCGCCGCCTCACTTGAGGTCCCGGTTGAATCGAATGTTTTAGTCATTGGAATTGACCAGACCGGCAGAAAATATATCGATGGCAATCCGACGACCACGGAGGATTTACATTTACGACTTCAAAAAGCCGCCGCCCAAGGGGCGAATCAGCCCGTACGTTTGGATATCGACCGGAATACCCGTTACGAACAAATCATCGAAGTGCTCGAGCTCTGTCAATTCGAGGGACTCAAAAATGTCGGATTCCACACCCGAAAACCTGATAAAAAAAGCTGAACCGACCTTAACCGAGCGGTTAATGCGGATCTCACCACGTGATGCCGTTCTCTCGATCGGTTTTCACCTTCTGATCGTTGCCCTCCTCTTATGGTGCCCCCCCCTTCGTGAAGTACCGCTCACGGCCCCAGATGCTTCGGACTCTGCAGCGACTATGACTGAAAAAAGTCCCGACCTTATGAATGAGGTCGTTGAGCGTATCAATGAAACTCAGTCCGAAGATGCAGCAAAGCGTGTCACTCAATTGTTGGAATTAGAAAAACAGATGGACGAATTGGTGAAAGAACGCGTTGATGCGTTTAATACCGAAGCGGAAACCATCGCTGCCACAGCCCCTCAGACGGCTCTGGAGGAATTCAAGAAGGTTCAGGAAGACCAGAATGCGGCGTTGAAAGATCAGGCCCTTCTGACCGAACAGATTCACGCGTTGGCCTCCAAGGCGACTCAAGTCAATCAAACTGGAGACCCTGCCGCGGCTCAGGCGGCCTTGAACGAGATTCCCCAACTCCGCTCCGAGATCGAGAAATTGCAGGAATCGATCAAGCAAAAGCAGATTGATTCTGAAGACAAGCAGGACCGTGCGACACAGGCTCTAAATTTTGTGGCACCTGGATTTACCGAGACAATCGAGAGTCAGCAGAAAGCCAATACGGATCAAAAAACCGCCAGCAGCAGCCAGCAAAAGGCGATGGATTTACAAAAAAAGACCTTGGCGACCTTGAGCAAGTGGAAGCAACAGACTGAAGAATCCGCGAGACTTCAAAACGAAATTGCCAAACTTCAGGAAGAATTAACACAACTCGATCAGGTTGAAATCCCCGCACGTCAGCTTGAAAAAGAGACCGAAACCGAAAAGTACAAGGAATTGGTTAAAGCCCAAAAAGATTCCCAAAACAAAGCCAAGAAAAGTAAAATCGAGGCCGATCTTTTAGAAGCCAAAACCGCCCAGGCACTGACCGATGCCGCCAAGAAAACGTTGGAGACGGCTCAAACCTCCTTGTCGGAAAGCTTAAAGCATCAAAAAAACGCGCAATCACAGCTCAATCAAAAGCAAGCCTCGCTCAAAAAGATTCTAGAATCGAACGCCACTGGCACCGAAACGCTGGCAACGGTCACCCAACAATTGGAATCGGCACAAAAAACGGCTCAGAGCGACCAAGCAGCAGCAATGCAACAACAGCTTGAAGCGGTTACGAAATTGACAACGGCCCAACAAAATGGAGCCTCCCCCGCTGCCACAAAGATTACAGATTCCCCCGGCTCCCTCCAAGGAGGCGATCGTCTGAACGCCTACTACAAGCTCCCCTTCGCCC
>CAZKRU010000103.1:0-11093 GCA_964555235.1 uncultured Verrucomicrobiota bacterium | reverse complement strand
GAGTAAGGCATTGAGACTGAAGATGACTAATAATTAACATCATGACACCTTTTTCGATGCTCTGTGCCGTTGTGGGGAGCCTCTCTTCCGTGATCAGTGCTGAGCCCGCTACTCGTGAAGAGAGGCATGTCGCTTACAGTAAACGCGTCGGGAATACAGGCGATGACCTCTTGATGGCGGCTTCGATGATCGACTGTAAAAATAAGATAGGAGAATTTGAGGCGTTTGTTCTCAGTGCAGCTTATTTTAGTACCTATATTAGTGGCTGTGGCGCTCCGATGATGCCGGAGGATAAAGGAGATACTTGGATTGTCGAAACCCTCGTAGGTATTGGAGCGGCTCCCGGACCAACCATCATTGTCGAGAAGAAGACAGGAATCACTTATGCAGCGGGAAAACCTAAAATCTCTGATCCTAAGACATATTTAAAATTTTTGAAGGTCCCAATTAAAAAGTGATATTCTACCCTCCTATCGATTGGAACTCGCCTCGTTTCCAAGCCCCTGTTCTGTGAAATAGTTTACTCCAGCGTCAGGTCATTTCTTGAGGCGAATTCTTTGGCGAGTTGGCGGTAGCTTTGGGCGCCGATGCCTTGGGGGTCGTGGAGGGTGATCGGTTTTCCGAAGCTGGGGGCTTCCCCCAAGCGGATGGTTCGGGGGATGATTGTTTTGTAAACTTTTTCGGCTAGGTGAGTGCGGACTTCTTCAACCACTTGACGGCTCAGATTGGTGCGGGAGTCGTACATGGTAAAGACGACGCCTTCGACTTCAACGGCAGAACCGGCCGAGTCGCGGATTTGTTCGACGACTTTGAGGATTTTGCTCAAGCCTTCAAGGGCGAAGTATTCACATTGAAGGGGGACCAGGACTTGGTCGGCAGCGGCCAAAGCGTTACTCATGAGAATTCCGAGCGAGGGAGGGCAATCGAGAAAGACGACTTGGGCGGTTCCTTCGGCGCGATACGTTTGGAGGAGGGCTCTGAGATGCATGAGCGGATTTTCCGTGCGGGCGAGTTCGACTTCGCATCCGGCGAGGTTTAAATCGGCAGGAATTAAAAAAAGATTCGGAATTTCCGTCGGGATGACTTGCTCTGCCATGGAACGTTCTCCGATAAAGACACGATAAAGTCCTTGTTCGGGTTGTGGTTGAATTCCAAGCGCGCTGCTCAGATTCCCCTGGGGATCCAGATCGATGACGAGGGTTTGAATTCCGGCTTCTGCGAGGGCGGCGGCAAGATTCACGGTGGTCGTCGTTTTTCCAACGCCCCCCTTTTGATTGGCAATAGCAATAACTTTCACAGGCTCTCCATATTTTTCAGACTGCATGATCTTGACATTTGAGCAAAAACTATTTTTATAAGGGCCACCTTTTTTAGGAAGGTATCAGACTATGATCCATGTAAACGATTTGACGAAGAAGTATGCCGGGTTCACCGCAGTCAGAGGAATCACATTCGACGTCAAACCTGGCGAGATCGTCGGGTTTCTCGGTCCGAATGGTGCGGGGAAGAGCACGACGATGAAGATGTTGGCGGGCTACCTTCCTCCGACCGACGGGGAAATCAAGGTGGCGGGATTTAATGTCGTCTCGCAGTCCCTCGAAGTGCGCAAGCGGATCGGCTATATGCCGGAAAACATGCCACTTTACACCGAGATGCGGGTGGAGGAGTACCTTCGGTTTCGCGCCCGTCTGAAAGGTGTGGCTCCCAAAAAAGTGAAGGAGCGCGTGGAAGAGGTGAAGCGCCAGTGCAGCCTCAAGGACGTGGAGCGCAAGATTATTGGAACTCTTTCCAAAGGCTATCGGCAGCGGGTCGGTCTTGCGGATGCGATGGTGCATGATCCGGAGCTTTTGATTTTGGATGAGCCGACGATCGGTTTGGATCCGCATCAGATCCGCTCGGTCCGGGATCTCATTAAAGAGCTGGGGAAGAAGCATACGATCCTGCTCTCGACGCATATTCTTTCCGAAGTGGAAATGACCTGCAGCCGGGTGATTATTATCAACCGGGGGCGCATCGAGGCTTCGGATACGGTTGGAAATTTGACACGCCTCGTGCGTGGAGGGGGAGCGATTCGACTGGAGGTCAAGGCGCTCAGTGCCTTGGCAAAGGACAAGTTGGAAGCTTTGGAAGAGGTGGAGGAAGTGGAAATTCTTCAGGAGGGCGAATGGCCTCAATTGAAGGTTTACCCCAAGAGCGGGGTGGATATTCGGGATGTCGTTTTCCGCGTGGTTCGAACGGAGGGATGGGACCTTCGCCAGATGAATCGCGAGGGAGCCTCGTTGGAAGATGTATTTGTTGAGTTGACCCAGGATTAATCCATGAAGACGTTTTTGACATTATTCCGCAAGGAACTCGGTTCTTATTTTGTATCGCCGGTTGCGTATATTGTGCTGCTGGCCTGCTCGATTCTGATTGGCTTTACTTTTTATTTCTGGGTTGAATTTTTTATTACGAATAATATCAAGGAAGTGACCATTCTTCATGTCATGAACAACGGATATTTCTTCTGGTTCGTGCTTCTTTTTCAAGTGCCCGTCATAACGATGCGGTCTTTTTCTGAGGAGTTCAAGCTTGGGACCATTGAGATGTTGTTGACGGCGCCTGTTCGGGAGTGGGAGGTGGTTCTTGCAAAATATTTTGCAGCCCTGACATTCTTTATCATTCTCTGGACGCCTTCGGTGCTCAATGTCTCTTGGCTGCATTTTGTGAGTGCGCAAAAAATTGCGATCTCCCTGGGGATGTTATTGTTGCCTTATGGATGCATCCTTTTGATTGGTGGGTTGTATGTTGCGATTGGAATCTTTGCTTCCGTACTGACTCAGAATCAAATCATCTCGGCGATTATTTCGTTTTGTATGATTTTCCTCTTTTTTTGCTTTGGGCTTTTAGGGTATGTGAATTCTGGGAGCGAATCTCGAAATCTGATCGAATATTTTTCGGTCCAAGCGCAAATGGAAACGTTTTCCCGAGGGATTTTTGATACGCGGCCGGTCGTTTATTATCTCAGTGGCAGCGCCTTTTTCCTCTTCCTCACTCAACGAATTCTCCTCTCCCGTCGTCTAAAGGCATAAGTATATGAAACAAGAACCCACGGCACGAACCGCCCGGTTCCAGGGCAACTTCAATCTGTATCTCACCGTACTGCTCGGGATTTTTATCCTGATCGCAGTCAACTACCTGAGCTACCGTCATTACTGGCGCAAAGACTACTCGCTCAATAAGTATTACGAGCTCTCGCCGAAGACGATCACGATGCTGAAAAATCTTCAGGCTCCGGTCAAAATCACCACCTACCTGATGCACTCTTCGATTGGGGAGCAACTGGAGGGGTTGATCCGGGAGTACCAATTCCACGGGGGAGAAAAAATCCAAGTGGAGCGGATTGATCCGATGGTGAACATGGATCGTGCCGAGGAGCTTCAAAAGAAGTTTAAATTTACTGGCGACGAGAATCTGGTGATTTTCGAGTATAAGGATCGAAATAAGTATGTGAGTGAAAGCCAGTTGGCTGAATTTGAAATGATGGGTTTTGGAGGAGGGCCTCGCCGGGTCAAAGCGTTTAAAGGCGAGCCGCAGTTTACTTCTGCCATTCAGACGATCGTTGAGGGAAAAGCCGGGAAAATTTATTTCACGACGGGCCACGGGGAGCGTGATTTGGCGGATACGCGGCCGGTCGGCTATAGCGATCTCGCACAACGAATCAAAGGGGAAAACATGGAGGCGATCCCGCTGAATTTGGCGTTAACGGGCGAGATTCCAAAGGATGCAGACGCGATCGTTGTCTCGGGTCCTCGAACTGGATTTGCACCGGTAGAGGTTCAGGCACTGGCTACCTATCTGGCTCAAAAGGGAAAAGTCATCATGCTTCAGGATCCTCAGGTGACGAGTGGGCTTGAGCCGCTGATGGAGTCTTATGGAATTCGCCTTCAGAACGACATGGTCATTACCAAGGGAATGACTTCCATGGGAAATGGAATGGCGCTGATGAGTGTCGAGGCCGTGGCGGTGGGTGAGACGTATGCGGATCATCCCTGTGTTCGATTTTTAAAGGGATTTAATCTTCAATTGACCCGGGCCCGCTCGCTGGCCTTGGTAGAAAATGCGGAGCCGTCAGTCAAATCGAAAGTCACGGAGTTGGTGAAAACCGGAAAAGACTCGTGGGGAGAGACGAATTTGCAAGAACGGAAAGTTCAGTTCGATGCGAGCGTGGACCACGCGGGTCCATTGTTGACTGCAGCGCTTTATGACGGGGGGGAGGTTCCTGGTGAAGGGGTGAATGTGGTTGGAACGCGTCTGATGGTGATCGGAACGTCTTCATTTCTGGTGAATAACAGTTTGTCTGGAACTTCGGTCGATTTCTTCACGAGTGCGCTGAATTGGATGACCAAGCGGGAAGCGGCGATTGGCATCAGTCCCAAAATTCCCCAGGAGTATTCATTAAGTCTCGCTCCGTTGCAGCAACGGTCGGTTTTTCTCATGTCGTGTGTCGCAATACCGATGGCGGCACTTTTCCTGGGAATTGGAATCTGGTACCGACGTCGCCGATAGGTGAATCATGAACCGCTCCACAGCAGCATTTCTACTCGTTGCGCTTTCGCTGGGCGCGTATATTTATTTGGTTGAACCGAAGCAGAAATCGACGGCGGAGCAGGAGAAGATTGAGAAGCGCTTGTTCGATTTTACCGGGGATCGGATCCGAACTCTCAAAATCACCAATGGAGAGACCACCGTTGCGATGGTCAAAAAAGACGGAGCCTGGCAGATTGAAAGGCCAATCGTTTATCCTGCGGATGCCTCGGTGGTCGATCAATTGATTTCCGAGTTGGAATCCGTGGAGACCAAGAGAACATTTCCGTACAAAGAAATTACTGATGCTGCGGAGACGTTGAAAAAATGGGGACTCACGACCCCTTCGATCAAGATCGAATTCCAAGGGGAAAATCTCAATCAGGTCCTTCTGATCGGAAGAAAGACTGCGGTGAGTGATATGTTTTATGCCCGGGCTTCCCTGGCCTCGGATGCTCCAATCCAACTGATTTCCGGGACGGTCAAAACGAATCTCGACAAAAAATTGGATGATCTTCGGAATCGCTCTCTCTGGAAATGGACGACTCCGGAAGTTCGCAAGATTACGTTTCGGACGGCCGGTGGGGATGGAGCTTCTGCGCCGGAAACGGAAGTGGCTCTGCAGAATAATCTCTGGTCGCTGAACAAGCCGATTTCCGCCCGGGGGGATGCCGAGCAAATTCAGTCGTGGCTCGGAAACGTCATGGGACTTCGGGTGGCTCAATTTATCTCTGAAGATAGCAGTAATTTGAATACCTACGGATTGAGTTCACCCAAAGCACAGCTCACGTTTCATTTGAATGATGGGAAAGAGGAAAATACCCTCTTGATCGGTTCGGCGGTCCCCGACAAACCGACGGAAGTTTACGCCAAGCGACTCAAATCGAATACCGTTTTCACCCTGACTCAGGAGGCGGTTCAACGTCTGATTGCCGGGGTTTCGAATTGGAGGAATCACCAAGTCATGTCCTTCAAGCCGGAAGAAGTGACCTCCGTGCGGTTGGAGACAAAAGGAAGAATCTTCGTGGCAAAAAAAGAACAAAAGGCTTGGAAGATGTCTTTGCCGGTCGATCAAGCCTTGGAAGGGGATCTTCTTAACGGATTTTTGGCACAACTTCAGCAATTAAAAGCCTCTGCCTTTATCAAGGACACCAAGACCGATTTGAAAACCTACGGGTTGGACAAGCCGACGAGTAAAGTGATTTTGGAGTTGAAGCGGGGCGATCAGACCGAGAAATTGGAATTGGATTTGGGGAAAGCCGACAAGACCTATCTCTATGCATCAATCCAGAGCGAGCCCTTTATTCTCGGACTTCCGCTGGGATTTGGTGCGGATTTCCCGAAGGAACCATGGCAATGGAGAAGCCTACAGGTGTTAGAGATTCCTGCCGAACAGATGAAAGCGATTCAGATGGCCGAGAAAGGGGCGCGTCGATTTAAGGTGGTTCGCGGAGAGGATGGACTTTATATTTCCGAAAATTCGAAAGAGGCTGTGGAGCGGACCTCAATGAGTTTGTTGGTGAGTCAACTTTCCCAGCTTCGGGCGGTTCGCTGGGTTGGGCCGGTTCTTCCGGCGTATGAACTTTCGCAGCCAGCGATGAGATTCGTGATTTCGCTTCCTTCCGGGGAGAAGTCGCTTCGGATTGGGGCCCCACTCCCGACCGGGGGGCGGGCAGCACAAGTGGATGGCAGTGATCTCGTATTTGAAATCGCCAAGCCTGATGCGGATTTATTGAATCAAAAGATCATTTCAGAAAAAAAGATTGAAGCCCCTGTCGCGCCGCCTCCGACATCGCCTTAAGTGGGGTTCGGAATTTTAATATGAGCACTTCTGCGAATGTTCCACGCCGAGTGCGCCCCAAGACCTACTCGATTGCATTTTATCTGGTGATCCTTTTTATTCTTCTTCAAGTGGGAATTGTGATCTGGGCCTTTGTTTTGAGGAAGCAGGTATTAGTGGATGTCCAGGCACCGGAGCTTTATCAGCAATCGTTGGCAGTTTCGACGACGAACTCGACACGTCCTCCCAAGCCCGCAGATCTCGTGATTCCAGATTCCCGAAAACCGGAGCCGATCCGCCCTCAGGCGGATTCGCGCGCGACGCTGAATCCTGCAGTTGTGGCGAAGTTGAAGGTGGAGGCGGATCCCGTTGAGCGCATTAAAAATCTTCAAACCGAAGCACAGCGCTGGCGGGAGCAGGGAGAGCGCAAGCTTGCGTTGAATGCTTTACAGGAGGCCGAACGAATCAATCCGCGTCAATCGCAGACCTTGCTTCAGCAGGCAGAGTTGGCGGAGGCGATGGAAAACCTGCCGCGTGCGAGAGATTATTGGAAGCGACTTTCCGATCTGGGGGTGGAGGCCGGATCCCTTCGCGAGGTCGCTCAGGCGAGATTTCAAGCCCTTGATAAATTGATAGTGCCTGAGACTCCTCCGGAGCCGCCTGCTCGTGTCGAGCCGCCGCCCAAGCCGGCGCATCCTTTGGCGATTGGAAAAATTGAGCAAATTCCAGTTCAGAATACTCAAAGTATCACTGAGTTTTTATTGAGAATTCCGATTCAAAGCACGACACCGGGGACGGTAATCGAACCGGGCAAAGTGGCGATCAAACTCTATTTTTATGATCAACTGGCGGACGGAAAAATTGTCCCGAGTATTGCGAAGCTCAAGGTTGCATTTGAGGGAATTAAACAAACGTGGACAAAATCCGATGAGGTGCTCGTTGCCCGATATTCGTTGCCAAGAAGTATTTCAGCGACGGCTCCGGGAAGTGAACGTAAATTTTACGGATATCGAATGCGGATCTACTATCGCGGTGAGCTTCAGGATGAAACCGCGGAGCCGAAGGAACTGGTCGAGCGATTTCCCATTACGCCTTGAGCGGGATCGGTTCTGGGTTCCGGCGGTTGTTGGATCTGGAACTCATGAACTCAGGAAAATAGGGGGATCCCGACGGCTTTTTGCTTCCTGAGGTCAAAATTTTCTTGAGACGATGAGGTTTTTTAAGAGGCACTATTTTGGACTCAGTACACTAGTGAGTGGCGCGAGGGGGTTCGGTGATTGCGGGAGCAGGGGACTGAATGACCCCGTGAGTTCCTTCCGGAGAGAGGGTCAATTTCACATTGGGAGGATTTCCTTCGTGACTGGGAGGCTCAATGGAGACCCAGACTTTCCCCCCCTTTTGAAGGACTTGCTCGCTTTGGACAAACCACGGTTGTTGGAAAGAGTCGACCACGAGATAAGCAAAACCGTTCTGGGCTTTTTCCACGGCCTTGATTTCCACTTGGAATTTGGCCGCGCTTGCGTTCCGAAGTTTGTCAATTTCCGCTCGCAATTCGGAGACCTCCTGATTATTTCGAACGAGGGCTTCCGCTTGACCTTCGGTTTTGAAGTACTTCAAAAGGACTCCACCGCCGAAATAGAGAGCTGCCACCGCGCCGAGGATAATGACAATCAACTTAATCGTGTGTTGAGTGCGCTCTTTTCCACCCCAATATTCATCACTGTCGTCAAAAGGGACGGGACCGGCGGCTCGAATCGCTCCACCGGGCGCAGAGACGGGTTGAGTTAAGCCGCTGGAGATGTCCAAGGGAACCGGCGGCGCCGAGGGGCGAGCCATCGGAGAGGGAGTGGTCGGCCTTCCTGGTGGGGGAGGGGTCGGTTTTGCGGACATAGGATGATATTAACTTTATCGTCAGAGTTGTAAAGCTTCTGAAGTAGTTTCAGCCCGAATCATTAGCGAATAACTAAATCCTGTTTAACCACGGCGACGCAAAGACCGCAAAACTTCGAGCCTTGGAGTCCCGCCCGCAACGCTTCGCGTAGATGCGGGCTTGGCGTTGCGGTGGAAACCTCAACGATCCGACTCGAGCGAGGAGCTTTTTTTTGGAAAAATCTCCTTGCGCCCCTCCGCGAGCCCGATAACGTCGAGGGCATGGTTCACGGACGCGACGAAATCGCTTACAACTCCAAGATCGAGGGAAACGTCGTAATGACCACCCTCGATTCAGCGGTCAATTGGATGAGGAAAAACTCCCTATGGCCGATGCCGATGGGGTTGGCTTGTTGTGCTATTGAATTAATGGCGGCCGCTTCTTCCCGATTTGATATCGCGCGTTTTGGAGCAGAAGTGATGCGCTTTTCTCCCAGGCAATCGGATTTGCTAATTGTGGCCGGGACGGTGACTTACAAAATGGCGCTTTCGGTGAAACGAATTTACGATCAGATGCCGGAGCCGAAGTGGGTGATTGCGATGGGAGCCTGTGCGAGCAGCGGTGGAATGTATCGCAGTTACGCAGTGCTTCAGGGAATTGATCAGTTAATCCCGGTCGATGTTTATATTTCGGGTTGCCCTCCGCGTCCGGAAGCGTTGCTTGAGGGACTGATGCGCCTTCAGAATAAAATTCAGGGCGAAAAGTCCGTTGAGAACCAGTTTATTACCACCTCGATCAACTAAACGACTATGCCGACCGCTCAGGAAACCGTCGAGGCGCTACAATCCCGTTTTACTGGAAAAACCGGGGTGCCGGTCGAATTTCGTGGCGAGTGGACGCTCTCCGTGGAGAAAGCAGTGCTCGTGGAAGTGGTACGGTTTTTAAAAGAAGAATTTCATTTCACCTTTCTGCTCGATATTTGCAGCGTCGATCATTTCGGAGAAGAACCCCGTTACGAGGTCGTCTACGAGTTTTATCATCTCGACTCCAAAACGCATGTTCGCATCAAAACCCGAGTGAGCGAAGACGCGGCGCTCGTACCGACAATCTCACATCTTTATCCGACGGCGAATTGGCATGAGCGGGAAATTTACGATATGATGGGGATTCAGTTTGAGGGACATCCGGACCTTCGCCGCATTCTGATGTGGGAGGGCTATCCGTACTTTCCTTTGCGCAAGGATTTTCCACTCGAAGGAAAACCGAGCGATGCGGCGGAAGTTGCTTTTTCGAAATCGGCGCCGCTCGATGGAGGTCCTTTTGTGACCGCCCCCGCCGGGCTGAGTATGGATCGCGAACCTCGTGCCCGGCCTCCGGAGATTTGATTTATGTCCCAAGTCACTTTTGAACGTCCCGATACGGCACTTCGCACGCAACAAGCGATTGAAGAAGTCGGTGATATGCGGGGCGATAAATTAGTTCTGAACATGGGACCGTCTCACCCGAGTACGCACGGCGTGCTACGGATCATCGTCGAACTTGACGGAGAGATTGTGACGAAGGCGGATCCTGAAATTGGTTATCTGCATCGGGGTGACGAAAAAATCGCCGAGAACATGCAGTACAATCAGTTTATTCCGTACACCGATCGACTCGATTATTTGGCACCTCTCGCCAGCAATGTCGCCTATGCGTGTGCCGTCGAAAAGTTGATGGGTTGGGAGATTCCTCCTCGCTGTAAGGCGATTCGAGTAATCTGTTGCGAGCTGGCCCGAATCTCGGCGCATCTGCTTGGACTCGGTGCCATGGCAATGGATTGTGGTGCGATGACCGTTTTTCTTTACACCTTCAACGAGCGCGAGAAAATTTACAATTTAATCGAAAAGCTGACGGGGGCTCGCTTCACGACGAGCTATACGCGCGTCGGTGGGGTGATTCGGGATCTTCCGGATGGTTTTGTCGAGGATGCCAAGGCGTTTGTGGCGCAGTTTTGGGGGAAGATCGATGAACTCGACAACCTCCTTTCCCGAAATCGAATTTTTGTCGATCGCACCAAGGATGTTGGAATTGTTTCCAAGGAAGATGCGATTGCCTACGGATTGACGGGCCCGAATCTTCGTGGAAGCGGAGTGGATTACGACGTGCGAAAAGCGCATCCGTATATTGGTTACGAAAATTATCTTTTTGATATTCCGATTGGAACGAGCGGGGACAGCTACGATCGCTATCTTGTTCGCGTCGAAGAGATGCGCCAGAGCAGTCGAATCTTGGAGCAGGTACTTGCGAAGATCCCGGGTGGTTCTGTGGTGATGGGGGATGGAAAGAACTACCTTCCGTCGAAGGACAAAGTTTTGGCGAAGATGGAAGAATTGATTCATCAATTCATGATTGTGACCGAAGGAATTGATGCGCCGGTCGGTGAAGTCTATTTTGGTGCAGAAAATCCGAAGGGCGAACTCGGCTTTTATATTCACAGTCTTGGGGGTGGAGTTCCGAATCGTCTCAAGATTCGCGCTCCGTCGTTCGTGAATTTGAGCATCATGAGCAAGCTTCTGCCAGGTCACATGATGAGCGATGTTGTGGCGATCTTGGGGAGCTTTGACTTTGTGATGGGAGAGTGTGACCGATGAAACAATTATCACATCTTCTTTTGGTTGCTTTGAGCCTCTGTTTTTTTGCCTGCTCCGGTCCTGGAAGCAAAGTGACTTCGGAAAATTACGATAAGATCACGACGGGGATGAGTAAGGCGCAGGTGGAGGAATTGATTGGAAAGCCGACGCGTTTGGAGTCAGGACAGATGTTGGGAATTGAGGGAGTCACTTACTACTACACGACGCGAAAAGCGGAGGTAAAAGTGGTTTTTCTCAATGATTCAGT
>CAZKRU010000102.1:0-11126 GCA_964555235.1 uncultured Verrucomicrobiota bacterium | reverse complement strand
ATTTTTTAAATCCCATCACCTTCACTTAAAAGTACCCTTTTTGCAGAGGTCTCATATTATCAAAAGGACGCGGAGGATCGTAGGGAGAATGCGGCTTGGGAGAACTCATCCAAAGGAAAAAAGGAGATTCTGCGCGTTCCTGCGTGTGTTTGCGAATCCGGTCAATCGTACGATCGGCAATCCAATGATCGACGTAATGCTCCGCCGGAAGCGGCGAGGCACACGGTCGGACATCATTATTTCCCACGCCATGTCCGCGCGCATACCCATGCCATCCGACATCACTCAAATAATCAAAATAATCCTCCACGCCACGTAGCTTTCCCTGCGGATCAAAACACTGCAGAATTCTTCCACTCTCATGAAGATCCACCTCTTCAAACCCGAGCAGATGGCGTGGCTTTCCTGGAGCTGAATAAGGATTAAAATGCAATTTCCCTTCAGCATAACAACGATATCCGACTGATTTTAAAATCTGGGTCAACAACGGTTGCCCTTCTTTCACCGCTCCCGCATTGACTTTTTTCCCCGTGCAAACCTGAGGATAATTTCCGGTCATGATACTCGCTCTCGCCGGAACACAGATCGGATTCGGACTAAAGGCATTCGTGAATCGAATTCCCCTCGCCGCTAGTTGATCGAGTGCAGGAGTGCGAACAATCCGATTCCCCGCACATCCCATGGTATCCCAACGCATTTGATCGGCAGTGATCAAAAGAATGTTGGGACGATCGGATGAACTCATTTGATTCATGCTCTAGGAGGGATTGTTCTCGGTCAGACTTTCAGGGAGTTGAACCGAATCCCCGACTTGCTGCTGCCATGTTTTGAGCCGTCCCAGCATTTTTGAAGCGAGAGGGACTAATTTAGGATCCCGAATTTGATTCGAACATTCACCCGGGTCTTTCGACAAATCGTAAAGCTCATGAGTCAATCCATGAGGACTCACACTCAGCTTCCAATCATCCTGAATGATCGTTCTCACCGGATCCGACATTGCCGCAAGATAATCTTCTTTTGAAATTCCAACCCCTTGAGGATCCCCCTGCAGTCCATTGGGGCCATTCCACTCGATAAAAACAGGTTCTACCGTTTCAGATTTTTGTTTTTGAACATGAGGTAAAAGCGATTTTCCATGAAGATGATCCGGGACTTCCTCCCCTAATGTTTCTAAGATCGTCGGAACCAAATCAACCAAGCTCACCCGAGTTTTGACGTCCGCAGTCGCTCGACTGTTGGGAAACCTCATGAGAAGTGGCACTCGAACCGCTTCTTCGTAGGGAACCGTTTTAACCACCATTCCGTGACTTCCCATCATATCCCCATGATCACTGGTAAAGACGACCAGCGTTTCGTCGCCGAGAGCACACTCATTGAGTGTCTTTAAAATCCGACCGACGGAACGATCCACCAGAGAAACCAATCCCCAATAATTCGCGATCACCCGACGCCAATTCTCTTCGTTGTCCAATCGGAACGGCCCAAACCCGTTGCGCGCAATACCCGATTGAATCAGACGTTTTTTCAAATGTTCATTGGCAGTAGGAATCGCATTGAAGTTCGAAGGCAATGTGACTTCTTCAGGATCGTATTCATTATTCAATGGACCAAAGAACGGCGGATGCGGTTCAAGGAAGTTCGCATAGAGAATAAAGGGCTGGTTTTTGTTTTTTCGAATAAAATCGCAAGAACGATCCGCTACGAACCGAGCTTTTGTAAACGGCTCCGCCATCCGCGCGCAAACATCCCGATGCGGCTCTGCCGGAAATCCATTTTTTACCAGAAATTGCAGATAATCACTGCGACGGTTTCGATCCCGTCCTGCTGAATAATACTTGGAATAATCATCCTCAATGCTCACCCACTCATCAAAGCCGTGCTGGGCAAAAATCTCATCGCCCAAATGCCACTTTCCGATATGAGCCGCCACATATTTCCCGGAGGAAACAAGTTCCGGCAGACATCGAATCCCTTCTCCCAGAGGAGCATTGTTTTCACAGCATCCAGTGGCGTGAGGAAAAAGTCCGGTTAAAATCGATGATCGCGAAGCCGTACAAACCGGTTGAGTCACATAAGCGTTTTGAAAAACCACACTTTGACTTGCGAGCGTGTTGAGATGAGGAACCCGAATGCGCCTATTTCCATAGGCTTCCATCGTATCCGCTCTCTGCTCATCTGTGTAAATAAAGAGGAGATTCATTGATTCGCGCCGTCCAACCTACTTGCTTTCGATTCTATCCTGCAACTGCCATGCTCGTACATAATCAATTTCAAAAAAACAGGCAGCCTTGAAATATCGACATCCAAGATTCAACAGCGCCTCATAACGTGATGGATTTTATTTCTCTTCCGTACTTTCTCGCATTTTATGTTGTAGGTCAAAGTACCATGACCGGAAGCACTCTCAACCGTAATGATGTGGCATTACAAGCATTTATGTTGCAACTGAATGTCTTACCACGCCGTGGATTAGCGTCCCTCTCCGAAATCAAATTTAAAGTGCTTAGAAAAAAGCCTTAGAGCTCTTCGTATCCCTTTGCGTAGTCGATGCGACAACGTTTTTCCGTAATTTCAGGATCTTCTCCCAAATCCTCCAGTAACTCCAAATGCATTTGTTGAATTCGAGCTGCGTATTTGTTGATAGAACTCAAGTTCGTAAACTCGCCCGGATCATGAAGAAGATCATAGAGCTCACGCTCGGGAGGGTGATTACAATCGGGAGAAATATGGTAGACATACTTCCAATTCTCTTTTCGCAACATCACACTACCTGAAGCAACATTATGCCCATAATACTCACAAACCGCAAAATCTTTCCAACTTGAATGGGGATCATCCAACCACGAAATCATGGAATCTCCATCCCAATCCGCTGGCACCTCTCCCTCTCCCAATTCGGCGATTAAATGGACGACGTCCACAAGAGAGCAAACTCCTTTGCGCCTTTGCCCGCCAGGCCATCTTTTCGGCCAAGAGATGATGAGAGGAATCCGGGCGGAATGCTCAAACAGGCAGTTTTTCCACCAGAGACCATGCTCCCCCATGTTCTCTCCATGGTCGGATGCGTAGATCACGATCGTATTATCAGCAAAGGAACTCTCCTCTAATGCACTCAGCACTTTGCCAATTTCCACATCAATCCATTCCGTCAGCCCATAATAAAGCTCCCGACCTTTTTTTATAATTTCATCTGGAACTGAATCGCTTCTGAAGTGATTCCTTAAAAGTTGATAATTTAAAGGTAGAGATTTCAGATGCCCCGACGGAATCTGGGGCATCGGAATCTTATCTTTGTATTTTTCCCAGAAAACTTGGGGAACAATTAAGGGAAAATGCGGAGCCAAATACCCGGTGAATAGGAAAAATGGCTTCTCCTGTGAGCTTCTCTTTTTAAGAAAATCTACCGCCCGATCAGTGACATGCACGTCGTGATCCAAAACCTCGCTATGATTCCCCGCATGAAATTCCCTGAATCGGTCACATAAACCCTTTGAACCCAAGTCGTCAGAATCGCAACGAACCCCTTTGCCCGTTTTCTTAAAGCTGTTCTGTCTTCCATCCGTAATTTCAGTAAATCCGTAGTGCCGATCCACCTGATAGTGTTGCTTACCACAAAGAATTGAGTCATAACCCGCATCGTTCATGACTCGAGGAAGAGAGGGATAATTCGGAGTCGGGAGATCGCTGTTGTTACTCCAAGCACCAATTTTTGAAATATATTTACCCGCCGTGAATGATAAGCGAGAGGGCACACAAAGCGGCGAATTACAATAACATGCATCAAAGGTAATTCCATTCTTTGAGAGCTGATCAATATTCTCGGCATGAATAATGCGATTGCCGTAACAGCCATTGATAAACACATTGTGTTCATCGCTCATAATGAGAAGGATATTGGGCTTTGATATCATCGAGGGAGAGATTTTTTAGGTTGGACGAAGCAGATAGCGACTCGCTCCGTATCGATTGGAGTCCGCATACGGATCCTCCAATTTTTCCATCATTTTCCACAGTGATTCAGAAGCCTCCCGGATGACGTTCTCGTACCCTGGATCATTAATCACATTGTGAAGCTCTGAGCGATCAATTTTTAAATCATAGAATTCATTCCAGTCAAACCCGTTAGAGACATATTTGTAACTTTGTCCGATCAGCATCCGTTGAGTATACAGAAACTCTCCTCCGTAAAAAACATTGAGAATGTCTTCAGGCCCTGGAGTCTCTGGCTCACTTAAAATGGTTCCATGCCAGGTATGGTGATCCGCAAGTATGAAAAGGTTGTGGGGTCTCAAAGTCATCTTTCACTACCAATATGCAACACGAGCACCCAATGGCGTGTGGAACTCCAGCTGTTTCCGACCAAGTTCTGCTTCCATTTCTCGCTGGACCTCTGAAAATTGCGACGATTCGGCTAAATTATGAAGTTCTGATGGATCACGAGTATGATCAAAAAGCTCAACTTCACCTGTAGAAGGATATAAGGTAAAACGATAACGATCATCGTAAATGGAAAAATTATTGTATCGTACTTTAGACATGTGATTTTGAACTAAAACATGATGTCGTTTTCCTGCCATGGTTGAGAGCATGCTTTGTCCCTGAATCCCTTCAGGACTCGAACATTGGAGTAATTCACAGAGGGTCGGCACGACATCGACAAGACTGACAGTATTTTTGACATGTGGGTCAAATGATTTTCCGGGTACCCGCATGATAAACGGGACATGCACCAATGAATCCGTGCAAAGATTACTTTTACGCAATAACCCGTAGTCGCCGAGCCAATCCCCGTGATCGGAAGTAAAGATAACGATCGTCTCTTCCCATCGTCCGGTCTCCTTAAGCTTTTGAATCACTCGTCCTACATTCTGATCGATCAGGTGAATCATCGCATCGGTGTACTGGCGAACCAGCCGAATGCATTCCGGCGATAATCCTTTGGGAACTTTTAGCTCCTCCCAAGCGGCAGGGCGATTCGTGAGATCATCCATCGAACCTCTTGGAGTGAGTGTCTCGCGCTCTTCAAATTCCTTGGCTAAACTGGCTGGAGGAGAATAAGGTGAATGCGGATCAGCAAAGCCGAGGTAAAGAAAAAAAGGCTTTTCAGGATCTTGCTCCTCAAGGAAATCGCAGGCCTGATTTCCAATCCAAGTCGAAGCATGCGCTTCTTCAGGGATAATAGTCGGCAAAAGATCGGGCAACTCTTTGAAATGTGGCTTTGTGTGATTTCCCTTCTCAACTTTCTGAGCAATTTCAGGATAATTTTTTCGCAACCAATGACGATAATGTCCATGTCCATCCTCTCCATGCCCCAGAACTAGTTTCACTTTCTCAAATCCATAATAAGGACCATCCCAATCATCAAGCTTTCCATCCATCCAGAGTTCGCGCGACTCATGAAATCCATACTCTTGAGGAGACAACATCGGGGTGTGATGAAATTTTCCAATTCCATGGGTTTTATAGCCTGCTGAAGAAAGAATATCGGCCAATGTGGGAATCTCATGAGGGAGCGATCCCTGGCTCATCGGATGAAATTCAGATTTTTGAAAGGTACTTTTCGTGTAACAGGCTCTTGGAAGATGTTGACCATTCTCATAGACGCCATGTCCGCTTGGATAGCGCCCAGTCATTAAACTAGCTCGTGATGGCATACAAACGGAACTCGCTGAAATACATCGATGAAAGAGACTTCCCTCGCTCGCCAAAGCATCCAAATGGGGGGTCACCGCATGAGAATTTCCCGTGCAACCAAGGCTATCATACCGCTGCTGATCGGTGACAATAAGTAAGACATTCATTGAAAACATTTCTCCATAAGCGCGCTTGATTCAGTCATTGAGTGGAGTTCTCGAAAGAGCGACTTAAAACGCGGCCATGAGAACGAAGCGACGAGGAGGACATTCCCGTCATCTTTCGAATAAAGCGCGTCATATAATTAGGATCCAACATTCCCACTTCTCTCGCAACTTCTTGAACGTTTAATTCTCCCATCTTCAGAAGCTCGATTGCGCGATGGAATCTCTTACTTTGAAGATAGTGAGAAGGAGTCATATCAAACGTATTTAAAAATGCTCGAAAAAGGGTCGCTCGATGAACTTTCAACTCAGCCGCAATTTTATTAATATTCAGCTGTGAGTCAGCATATTGACGATCAATCAGACGCTTACATTGTTCACTGAGCGAATCGCGTGATCCTGATCGGTTATAAATCTTTTCGGTAGCAGCCAAGAGGATGTTATGAGCGACCTGGGACGCCCGTCTCTCCCCATGACTTGTCCCTTCTTTAAGATAGTCCTGTATTTTTCTAAAATACTCCACTGGACAAGGATTTGCGGGAAAGGGACGTTTCGTAAAACCAAAGGCCTCAAGCAGTGCGGGAGCAAGATCATGATCCAGATTTAACCAATGATACACCCAAGGTGTCGCTACAGGTCGAATCACTTGAGTCTCACCAGGCAGATAGTAAAAGATTTCGTTCTCCTTTACCCTAACTTTTTTTCCCTTTAGCTCAAATTCACCGCTTCCTTTCACCGTCCAAAAAAAGGTGCAAAACCATTTTTGAATCGGCAGGTCGGGAGGAGTATAAAGCGTATACGTTCCGGAAGAGCGAATCGCGAGAGGCAGGTTCAATCTTTTTTTATGATTAAACCGAAAAACAATAATTTTTTTATTCTTCGGCATATAGATATTCTTAAATCTAAAAATACTATTACATGCAGCAAGGTTCGGGTCTAGAGTAAATATGTTGTAATTGCAGGACCCACGTTGTCATTGAGAAACCGAAGGAACGATATCGAGACTTTTCAAGAACCTTAATATTTCTTCTTTTGTTTTTTCACGAGCGGCTTTTCCTTCTGCTCCATATTTTTTGGCATTGAAATAATAACCATGTCCCAACTCTTCAAAAGCAATCAACTCGCATCGATTTCCTCCCGATACCATTTTGTCGCGAAAGTCATTGGAATTGGAATAAGAAACCGTTCCATCTTTCTTGCCATGAAAAATGAGGGTTGGGGGGCATTGGAGAAGTGATTTGATCTGTCGCAGAAGCCGCCTTAGCCTGTTCCACTCCCCCAAATTGTCGAGGCCCTCCATATCCTTTCGCGGTTGTGTCGGTGACAGGATTTAAAAGAATTAAAGCGACGGGGCGAACAGAAGGAGGACCCGGGTCATCTTTCCCCGGCCCTGGCTTGGAAATCGCGGTCCAGAGGGCGAGATGTCCCCCTGCGGAATCCCCTTCACAAATCATTTTAGAGGAATCAATTCCCAATTCATTCGCATGTTCTTCGATCCAACGAATTGCCATGCGAGCGTCGGAGATGCAATCTTCCGGAGTTCCTTTAAAATGATCGCGGGTTCTATAATCGGGAGCGATTCCGACAAATCCTTGTTGCGAAGCCCATTTAGCCATACCGATGCTTCTTTCAGGAGTTCCGGAGGCCCAACCCCCTCCAAAAAAAGTGAGAAAGCAAGGCCGGCGATCTTCCTTCGTCCAGGCCTTCGGTTTTATCACATGGAGGCGCAATTCGCTTTCTCCAACGGTGCGAAAGACAAAAGCTTCACTATCAGGAAGTGTCAGGGGGGTCGTTTCTTGTGAAAAGGAGCATGGGGCGAGCAGAAAAAACAAAAATATTTGATTCCATTTAAGGAATTGACGTAGGATTAACGGAAAGTGAGCTATTTTCATGGAAGAGCGATTTAAATAATCACCTCTATTTTTGAATGCGACTCTTTAACTGCCATGCCTTGACGTAATCAATTTGATAATAGTCAGGAAGCTTTTTGTCTTCGATTTCAGTGAGAGATTCTCCTCGCATTTCTACGTTACATAAAATAAACGCGGGGACTGACCCCACACGTTCGTTTGTCCATTCGGCAATCTTTACTCCGTCGCAATAAAAAGTGTATTTTCCGGGTTCCCATAAAACTCCAAAAACATGCCAATGATCCTCGGTGGGACCATAATAATTCTTACTAGAACCGACGTGTTTATGGTCTTCTTTATAACCATCCCAGTGCAATGCAATGTTGTACCGTCCTGGACCCCAATTGGTCAGCTGCTCTTGGATATCGACTTCCATGCCTCCATTGTGGGTAGCAGCCCGTTCCTTCTGTTTTCCTTCTCCTCCTCGATCCGGCATCATCCAAAAACAAGCCCAGAATCCCTTCGCGGTTGGAGATTTCACACGCGCCTCAATATACCCATAAAGTTGCGTCCATTTTCCGTAAGAAGTAAAGCAGGCAGTTGTGTATTCCCGTCTGTCTAAAGCAGGATCATTATATTGCGTTCCGACCAGCTTTTCGCATTTGATCGAAGCGATTCCATCCTTGAGAAGAACATTTTCTTCGACATATCTTTGGAAATGATTGTGGATGACCGTGTTATAACATTGCCGCGGGGTCCAGAGTTTTGGATCCAAGATCGGTACGTCAAAGTTTTCGTTGAGAGTCTGCACCCATTCTCCTTCGACGGGGGGGCGTTTGCCCACCCATTCAGGAATTTTGACTGGGACCGTTCGGGCGGTTTCTTCACTGAATTTTTGGAGTGAGTCCTTGCTTTCCTTTTTATGTTTTTTCTCTGATTTAACGGGTTCCGTTGGAGATTGAGGCTCCGATTTTTTATCGGTTGGTGGCGCTGCGGCCAAAACTAAAGGTTCTTTAGTTGCCCGAAGCGAAGTAATCTTCAAAACTCCATTTTCCTTCGGTTTAACGGCGAATAACCGCATCGAAGAAATGTGAGCCGTATCAAGTGGAAAGCCCATTTTGACCTGAGCCTTTGCCACATGGTGGAGCAGATTAATCTCTTTTCCGAATATTAAACGGATTGTCTTTGTCTCTCCGGGTTCAATCTTATCTGCACTCGTGTTCCAGGGCTCTTTTCCTCCGGCCCGATTGTCTGCTCTCAAGGCGACTTGCACTGCCGCAGTTCCTTCATTTTTAACCTCGGCATCAATTCCGATATAGCCCGTGAAATCCCACTCTTTCGTAGGAGTCGTAAAGGTGACACCGGGATATTGATTCTCATGCGTGTAATCAACTTTGATCAACTGAGCTCCCTTTTCATTCAGGATACTGATGGTCGACTTTTCTTCTTTCAGGAGAGCCGGATCAATCTTTTCCTTAAAATTTATAATATTTCCAGACTCGAGGGGCGTGGCACCGTAAGAGTGCAGAATCGAAAGAAAGAAGAGAATCAAGAGTGAATTCTTTGGGAACGTCATTTTATGTTTTTTCATAGTTGATTTTATTTTCATTTAAACCCAGATTTTGCATTAGAAAATGCAAAATCTGTCCTGGCGGGCGCCAGGACCGAAAGCATTCGGGGTAAAACCCCGCCGAGATTTCATTCGCCAAAATGGTGAATGAAATTGAAGGGGAAATCGGCCTCAAAAAAACCGCTCTTTCAGAGTGGATTTTTATGAGGTGAATTTTGGAATAGAGGGGGTCTATTGCAAAATTTGGGTTAAAGGAGAAGCGTCCCCGATTTTTCATACACCTAATGTAGTGCTTGTGATTTTTAGCGCAAAAGGAGAAATGTTGTATTAGCAGCATTCTTGTCGCTTAAGTTGGTCGTACTTTCATCTTAGATTCATCTATTTCGTTTTCCAAACTGACGGTGTCGTAGAGTGAATCGATAACTTGTTTATTTAAATGGCGCTTTTCAGTTCATCGATTTTCAAGAGCTGTTTTCACATTAAAAAAATCTCGCGCAACAAAAATCCTTAAAATACAACATCTCTCTTTTTGCGTCTCAGAAATTCTCTTATACAGTGAAGAATGCAATTACAACTAACTTGCCTAGGACGTTTCGCTTTTTATTTAATTCTTACAAGCGTCTTCTCCCCACTTCTGAAGGCAGAAGCACTCGTGAGTCCTTCAGGGCACCCGATGACCTTAAGTTTTTTTGACGATTTCGAAACACTAGATCGAAATGTCTGGAATACATTTCAATCTCAACCGGCAATTATCAATGGTGAGTTGCAGGCTTACGTTCCGGAGTCGTTTGAATTAAATCCTGAAGGTGGGCTCAGAATTAAAACAGAAAAAAAGCCTTACACCTATAAATCGATTACTCAGGAGTGGACTTCAGGGCAAATGACAACCTTTGGAAGTTTTTCGCAAACATACGGTTATTTCGAAATTAGAGCTAAATTCACGAAAGGGAATGGATTATGGCCCGCGTTTTGGTTATTAGCTCGTGACTTGTGGTGGCCGCCCGAAATTGATATTTTTGAGTTTTTAGGTCGCGATCCACTTTCGGCTTATCAAACCGTCCATTGGAAAGATCAAGACGGAAACCGTGAGTATAAGGCTAAGCGAACCACAGGAATTGATTTTACGAAAGATTACCACACTTTCGCGATTGATTGGAGTCCCGGCCTCATTATTTATTATATCGACGGCAAAGAAACGGTTCGTCGAGAAGGGGCTATGGTTCCTGCAAAACCGATGTATATGATTGTGAATACAGCCGTTGGAAAACCAGGAGGCTGGTGCGGTGGTCCTGATGAAACGACTCCCAAGGTTTCTTATTACGACATCGATTATATTCGAGTCTTTAAATACACGGATGTCACGAAGGGTACAAAACCACTTATTAAATATCCTCAAACTGTTTTAAGCAAAGACTTCTATCAACCCGGTGAAACGGTGCAAATTTTAACCGGGATTACAGTCGGAAATCAAAATCTGAGCCAAGTGGTGATGAAACTTCGTGCCCGTGGGTTCTTTGGGCGGGGAAACATCGGAAAGGACTACTACCACAATTTTGGTGACGTTCTGAAGGGGAAAACGTATCCTGCAAAGTTTAATTTTGAGATTCCCTTGGATACAGAACCGGGAACCTACATGGTTTCCGTGAATGTCCCGCAAGCGGATAATCCAGAGGCTTGCCCGACTATCGCTGAATTTACGGTGACCAATAAAAAGCCAGAGAGAGACTTTTATTTACCCTATCACGAGCTTCCTCTTTCTGAGGAATGAATCACCGCTAAGATTGCTCCTCTTCGTTGGGAAATAAAGGCCGAGAATTATGACGATATTCAGGGGAGCATAAAACCGCCATCCCTCCTCGCGCAGAAAACCTTCTGAAAGAAAAATCTCATCTGCCGGAGGCGTCATTG
>CAZKRU010000101.1:0-11236 GCA_964555235.1 uncultured Verrucomicrobiota bacterium | reverse complement strand
CCAAACCTTTTTTATTCTACGAAATATTCACCCATTCCTGTGGGATGGCTGTGAAGTCGGTAGAATGTTTTTTTTCGCGCCGAGTTCGCTGAGTTCGCTGAGAAAGAAGTCTTGATCTCGCCTTGCTCAATCTGTGTAGATTCTGTTAATCTGCGGACTATCCTTCTGCAGGGTTTAGGATGATCGATCGCAATTTTTCAAAGAAAAAACGAAAATGAAAATAGAAATCTCGGGTGATGTTCCGACTGGCTGGAAGCAAGTGATTCCTCCTCCTCCGAACTATGGCATTGTCCTTCGTCGCTCTTTCGAGAATGGATCCCATTCCCTGGTCCTTGTGAGGCAGGAAGGAGATCAGTACAAGATTCTCTCTTCGGTCGATCACGGGACAGTCCGGCCATCGGTAACGACGGAAGGGGAAGCGGCTACCTTAGGTGATGCAATCGAGGTGTTGTGTAAGACTTGCGCTACGTGGGATAATCCCTGCGAAGTTTTAACTTCGACAGAGCCTCCAGTTCCTCAAAAGTTTTTTTATGTGGGCGAAGGAGGGAAGTTGAACGGGCCCGCCTTAAGGGATGATCTTTTTGAGTTAATTCGAACAGGTGCGATCTCTTGGGAAGCTCAAGTATGGGAGGAAATTCATTCTTCCTCGGAACGTGGTAACTGGGAACCGATCATGAATGCACTCGGCTTTCCCATAGATCACTATTAAACGTTCAGGCGTTTAGCCCGATATTCGGGTGTAGAATGCAACCAACGGTGTTTTGAGCGTACTGGACGGCCTCTTGTTCCTGATCCGGGTTGAAGACTTTGACGGTGGGGAGGGTGACTCCGGCGTTGAGATCGATCATTTTGACGATGAACTTGCCGTCATTTCGTTTGAAGACGAAACCGTCGATTCCTTTTTCTCCATACGCTCGATAGACTTCTTGGTTCTTCATGTTTTGAAAAAGATCACACCGATCCGTTCGTTTGGTGTGGATGATGCGAAACAGGTTGGTGACAAAAATGCCGATTTTTACGGCAGAAGCTTTTTCTGGGGGTTTTCGCGTTTGGGCCGGGGGTGATTTCACTCGGGCTCATTAAGATCGCAATTGCTCGGAGGTTGTTTTTCGCGCGGAGATCGCCGAGACGCGGAGAGGATATTTATTTTGAAATCCAAAAAACTTTTCCCCTCATGGGGGTTGAAATTATCTAAAGATTAGTAGGGCGGTCCGTCAGCTGACGGACGATGACCCCGCCGCGGCTTGGGGATAGAATCATCTAAGAACGGCGCCCTCATCGAGGTCGCCCTACCAATATTGGAGCGGCCGACTTCTTTGGCGATCTCGACGAAATGATTCAAAGCGGAATGCGGATTTTTCGGAGACCAGGCGGCGCAATAACGATAGCGTGGGACGGGTGAGGCAAGGGGAATGAAAGAGACGCCGACGGTGGAGAGGTGTTTGAATTGTGCGGGGAGAACGGTGATTCCGAGTCCAGCAGCGACGTAATTGAGAACGGTCACGGGCTGACCGACTTCCCGGGCAATGTGAGGCTGGAAACCCGCTTGCTGACAGAGGACGACGAGCCAGGGATTATAAATCGGAGCGCTTTGTCGTGCGGCGAGAATGAATTGTTCCTTGGCCAATGCCGAAAGCTTAATCGTTTTTACAGGACGACCTTTTCGAGAGGCGAGGGGATGATCTTGAGGAAGGACGGCGACGAGACTCTCTTCACAGACGGTCGTCATTTGTAAATCGTTGATTCCATCGGAAGGAAGACCGAGTCCGATGAAGCCGAGGTCGAGGCGATGGGCGTTGAGCGCTTCGATCTGTTGCGTCGTATCCATTTCGGTGAGGCGTAATTCCACTTTTGGAAATCGGCGGCGGTAGGCTCTCAAAACACTCGGGAGAAGTCCGTGTCCCAAAGAGGAGACGAAACCGATGGAGAGTTGTCCGGCTTTTCCTCCGGCGATGCTCTGGGCCATGCGAATACTGTCTTGGGCGTCATGCAGGATGCGGCGTGAATCTTCCAGAAACCGGCTTCCGGCTGGAGTCAGCAGAACGCGGGAGGTGTTGCGATCGAGAAGCCGCGCTCCGATCTCTTCTTCAAGTTGTCGAATCTGGGCGCTGAGCGAGGGCTGGGTGAGATGGATTCGCTCGGCGGCCCGGCGGAAATTGAGTTCTTCGGCCACTGCGACGAAATAACGCATATGTCGTAATTCCATCTAACGAGCCTAGCTTGATAGGTTAAAACAATCAAGCTGGAAGGATCAAAGTCATTCACAAATGGCATCTTTCGATCATAGTTCTCCTGTGCATCATCAGTTTTCCAAACGCTCGCTGACGGATCCGGATGGTTTCTGGAGCGAGCAGGCTCAATCGATTCATTGGCATCAGCCTTTTGAAACGGTTTGCGATTTCTCAAGAGCTCCGTTCGCCCAATGGTTTGTGGGGGGGATGACGAATCTCTGTTACAATGCGGTCGATCGTCATCTCGCGACGAATGGGGGGAAGGCGGCGCTTCATTTTATCTCAACGGAAACGGGAGAAGCGACGACGTTCACCTTTCAGAAACTGCATCGGGAGGTCGTTCGATTTGCGGCGGTCCTGTGTTCCCTCGGATTGAAACGGGGCGATCGGGTGATTATTTATCTTCCGATGATTCCTCAAGTGGCGATTGCGATGCTGGCTTGTGCGAGATTGGGGTTGATTCATTCGGTTGTCTTTGCCGGTTTTGCGCCGGCGAGTCTGGCGAGCCGGATTGATGACGCCGGAGCGGAGGTCGTAATCACGGCGGATGCGGGACTGCGTGGAGGAAAGTTGGTTCCTTTGAAAAAGCTGACAGATGAGGCGCTTCGACTATGCCAATCCAAGGTGCGTCAGGTGATTGTGGTGAATCGCGGAATTGATCCGACCATCACGATGGAGTCTCCCCGGGATTTGGATTATGCGGCGTTGGTTCAAAAAGAGGAGGCGGCTCAAGTTCCGTGTGAATGGGTGGAGTCCAGTTCACCCAGTTATTTGCTTTATACGAGCGGAACGACGGCAAAGCCGAAGGGAATTCAGCGTGATACCGGAGGCTATGCAGTCGCTTTGGCGGCATCGATGCGTCACCTCTATGATGGGCGTCCGGGGGAAACCTTTTTCTCTACGGCGGATGTCGGTTGGGTGGTGGGGCATTCCTACACGATTTATGGGCCGTTGATTCAGGGGATGGCGACGGTGATTTACGAGGGACTCCCGACGTCTCCCGATGCAGCGATCTGGTGGAAAATTGTGGAGGAGCAAAAGGTGGCCGTGATGTTTTCATCGCCCACGGCAGTGCGAACTCTCAAAAAGCAAGATCCGGAGTGCATTCAGCGACACGATTTGAGTTCGTTGCGATATCTCTTTCTGGCCGGGGAACCATTGGATGAGCCGACCTCGCTCTGGATTCGCGAAGCATTGGGGCATGTTCAGATCATCGACAACTATTGGCAGACGGAAACCGGATGGCCGATTCTCTCCCTTGCTCCGGGATTGGGGCCGGTGAATGTCAAGGCCGGTTCGCCTGGTTTTTCGACGTACGGATATCATACCGAAGTGGTTGATCCGATTTCGGGAGAGGCCTTGCCTCGCGGCGAAAAGGGAGTGCTGGCGGTTCGTCTGCCACTGCCCCCGGGGTGTATGAGTACCGTTTGGAAAAATGATGAGCTCTTTGAACGTCATTATTGTGGTCAGTTTCCGGGGAAACTTCTTTACTCGACCTTTGATTATGCCGTGCAGGATCAGGAAGGGTACTACTACATTCTCGGTCGTACGGATGATGTGATCAATGTTGCAGGTCATCGGTTGGGGACACGCGAAATTGAGGAGATTATCTGCTCGCATCCGGCAGTTGCCGAAGTGGCAGCCGTTGGTGCAGCGGACGAGGTCAAAGGACAAGTGGTTGTCTGTTTTGTTACCTTGAAACAGACGGTTTTGGTGGCTGATTCGGATTCCGAGAAAAAAATCGTTCAGGAGATCAAAGATCAGGTGGTCAAAACATTGGGAGCGATTGCCCGTCCCTCCTTGGTCGGAGTGGTTCCTCAATTGCCGAAAACGCGCTCAGGTAAACTGATGCGTCGCACGATTCTTGCCGTGACGGAAAGACGAGATCCCGGAGACATTAGTGCGATGGATGATCCTTTGGCCTTGGAAAAAATTCGAGCCGTGCTTGATGCGAATTTGGTTTCAAAATCCATTTAATGCGAAATACTGAGCTCTAAAATTTTATGAAAACATTGACTCCTGGAACTCGATTGCGAAACGCGGTAGCGGCAGAACATCCATTGCAAGTGGTTGGGGTTATCAACGCCTATAACGCTCTCCTGGCGGAACGCGCGGGGTTTCAAGCGCTTTATCTTTCAGGAGCAGGGGTGGCGAATGCCTCCTTCGGATTGCCTGATTTGGGGATCACCACGCTGAACGATGTTTGTGAGGATATTCGCCGGATTACCCAAGCAACCTCATTGCCGCTCCTGGTGGATGCCGATACGGGATGGGGGAGTGCCTTTATGATTGCCCGGACGATTCGCGAAATGAGTCGAGCCGGTGCAGCGGGCTGTCATCTGGAGGATCAAGTTCAAGCGAAGCGCTGTGGACATCGTCCGGGAAAAGAACTCGTGAGTCAGGCGGAGATGTGCGATCGAATCAAGGCGGCGGTCGATGGTCGGGCGGGTTCGGATTTTGTCATCATGGCACGCACGGATGCTCACGCGAGTGAGGGGATGCAAGGAGCGATTGCCCGTGCTCAAGCGTATGTGGCGGCGGGAGCGGATATGATTTTTGCCGAGGCGCTCATCCAATTAGACGAGTACCAGCAATTCACGACAGCACTCGGGAGTGCGGTGCCGGTTCTGGCGAATATTACCGAATTTGGAAAGACGCCGCTCTTCACCGTGAACGAACTCGGAAAAGTCGGAGTGAAACTCGTTCTTTATCCGTTGAGCGCCTTTCGCGCCATGAGTCAGGCGGCAACGACGGTTTACCAGACGATTCGAACCGAAGGGACGCAGCAGAAAGTGATTCCATTGATGCAGACCCGTACGGAACTTTATGAAGTGCTGAATTATCATGCTTACGAAGAGAAATTAGATGCCTTGTTTACCCAAACCAAATCACCCAAAAACCTATGAACGTCACCACTCCTCCCACTCCCTTCAAACCGAAAAAATCCGTCGCGCTCTCTGGCGTTGTTGCGGGGAATACCGCTTTATGCACCGTGGGTCATAGCGGCAACGATCTTCACTATCTCGGCTACGATATTCTGGATTTGGCGCGGCAGTGCGAGTTTGAAGAGATTGCGCATTTGTTGGTTCACGGAAAGCTGCCGACGAAGAGTGAACTGGCCTCCTATAAGAAAAAGCTCCAGGGATTGCGAGGTCTCCCCCCGGCGTTGATGACGATTTTGGAAACCTTGCCCGCGACGATGCATCCGATGGATGTTTTGCGCACGGGCGTTTCTGCGCTCGGCGGAATGCTCCCTGAAAATGAAAGTCACGATCCAGAGGGGGCGAGGGATCTCATCGACCGGCTCCTCGCTTCGCTCAACTCGATGCTCCTTTATTGGTATCACTATTCCCAGAGCAAGCGTCGGATTGAAGTGCAGACGGATGACGATTCGATTGGAGGTCATTTTCTGAATTTGCTTCACGGAAAAACTCCGAGTGAATCCTGGGTCAAGGCGATGCACGTTTCGCTGATCCTCTACGCGGAACATGAATTCAACGCTTCCACTTTCACGGCACGGGTCATCTCGGGGACCGGTTCGGATCTCTATTCGGCAGTGACTGGGGCGATTGGAGCCTTGCGGGGACCGAAACATGGTGGGGCGAATGAAGTCTCCTTTGAAATTCAGAAGCGCTACAGCGATCCTGAAGCGGCGGAGAAGGATATTGTCGAGCGAATCGCAAAGAAGGAGATCGTCATCGGTTTTGGTCATCCGGTCTACACGATTTCCGATCCTCGCAATCAGGTGATCAAAGAGATTGCACGTGAACTCTCCACCGAGGCTGGAAACATGAAGATGTTTTCGATTGCCGAGCGAATTGAAAGTGTGATGTGGCGGGAAAAGAAGATGTTTCCGAATCTCGATTGGTTCAGTGCGGTCTCGTATCATCTTATGGGCGTTCCGACCGCGATGTTTACTCCGCTCTTTGTTATTGCCCGGACGACGGGGTGGGGGGCTCACATTATTGAGCAACGGGCTGATAATAAAATCATCCGTCCGAGCGCGAACTACACCGGTCCGGAAGATCGTGCGTTTGTTCCGATTGAAGCGCGTCAGTAAATTTTTAACGAAAGAAACTCATGTCACATTTTGATAATACCAGTGCCGTACGCCCCGATCCCGATCCCTTATTGACTCAAATTGCCGATTATGTTCTGGCGGTAGATCGGATTACGAGCGATGAAGCGTTGGATACGGCGCGTCTTTGTTTGATGGATACGCTCGGTTGTGGGTTGCTGGCTCTTAACTATCCGGCCTGTACCAAACTCCTCGGTCCCGTCGTACCGGGGGCGAGTATGCCTGGAACTGGAGCTCGAGTTCCTGGTACGGCGTACGAACTCGATCCGATTCAAGCGGCCTTTAACATCGGCGCGGCAGTTCGTTGGCTCGATTATAATGATACGTGGTTGGCGGCGGAGTGGGGACATCCATCGGATAATCTCGGAGGAATTCTGGCGGTGGCCGATTACCTCAGCCGTGAAGCGTTGGCTCAGAAGAAACCGGCGTTGACGATTCGCGAGGTTCTGATTGCGATGATTCAGGCGCACGAAGTCCAGGGAATTTTAGCGCTGGAGAATGGATTTAATCGCGTCGGTTTGGATCACGTGCTGTTGGTGCGAATTGCCTCTACGGCGGTGGTGACCCGAATGCTCGGAGGAACGCGTCAGCAAATTATCAACGCCCTTTCCAATGCGTTTCTCGATGGCGGAGCGCTCCGGGCGTATCGTCATGCGCCAAATACCGGTTCACGCAAAAGTTGGGCGGCCGGCGATGCAACGAGTCGTGCGGTTCGTCATGCGTTCATGGCGCTCCGTGGAGAGATGGGATATCCGAGTGCTCTTTCGGCGAAGACTTGGGGCTTTCAGGATGTTTTGATGAAAGGGAACGCGATTCGCGTGCCACAGCAGGGATTTGGAACCTACGTGATGGAGCAGATTCTTTTTAAGATTTCCTTTCCGGCAGAATTCCATGCACAGACAGCCGTTGAAGCGGCGATTCAGCTTCATCCCCAAGTCTCGCAACGTTTGGATCAAATCGAGCGGATCGTGATTGAAACCCAGGAAAGCGGAAAACGGATTATTGATAAGACCGGACCGTTGGATAATCCGGCCGATCGCGATCATTGTATTCAATACATGGCAGCGATTCCGTTGCTCAAAGGTTCACTCACCGCAGAAGACTACGAAGATGGCGTGGCAAAGGATCCCCGGATTGACCAACTTCGTGCCCGAATGGAAGTGGTGGAAAATTCTCAATTCACTCGCGATTATCTCGACCCGAGCAAGCGTTCGATTGGAAACGCGATTCAAGTTTTCTTCCGCGATGGAGCAAAGACCGAACGAGTTTCGGTGGAATATCCGGTTGGACACCGCCGCCGTCGCCAGGAAGGGATTCCGCTTCTGCTCGCAAAATTTGAAAAGAACCTTCGCGGCCGGATTCCATCCCCGCAAGCGGATTCTATTCTGGAATTGTGCAACCAACGTGCCGTACTTGAAAAGACCCCGGTCCATCGACTCATGGAGCTGCTTGCGGTTCAGAATGGGTAAGCGGGGAGGGATTTTTTCGCGCGGAGGCGCGGAGCTCGCGGAGGTTTATTTGCCGATGAGAATGGGGATTCCGTTTTTATCGACAATTGAATCATCACCAACCTTTGGATTAAAATAGATGAGGGTGGCCTGTGGTCGGTAGTATGACTCAAATTTGGTTACAAAAGAAATCAGATCTTCTTCTTTTTTATCAGAATAAAAAGTACGTGTGATAAAGTGAGTTTTTCCTTGTGCAGTCGCTTCGATCAAGTAGCTGGTTGCGTCGAGTACGACGGGTTCTTTGATCTTGGATGCTAAGGTGAAAAAATGACTTTGATTAAAAAGGGAGCGAATTCTTTCCGCCTCCTTAGTGCTCAGTGTTTGGGACTTTTCTGAAAAAAGAATGCCAGGGTAATATCCGCCAACTCCGGAGAGTTGTTTTTGAGTGAGAGTCCACTGGTTCCCCTTTCTTACAATTCGGAGAAGGTAAGGTTGTTCAAACGTGGGCCAGACCTCGATCCGATAGGCTTCATCTCTCTCATTCACGTATGAGGATAAGGGCTTTTCGTGAAATGCGGGATCCGGGTTGGCTGCATCGACTGAAATCAAAGAGAGTAGTAGTAGTGCGACAGCGAGAACAAACCGATGATTCATAACAAAAATTGAAATTCCAACAGAAGGAGATTGGAAGGTTGGGTTCATTTAAGTTGATTGAATCATGCTTTTCCCGACGTCTCAACAGCTAAATCCAATCCTTCGGCTCTGCCAGAGGTAATGGACAAAATTTACTAATCCAATGCGGTCTTAACCACGGAAATTACGGATCACACGGAAGCAAGATTTATGCTCTATTCCGTTTCCGTGTAGTCTGTAATTTCCGTGGTTAAAATCATGCTTCCATCTTGAGCCCATGCTGTATTTTTGACTTTTTTGGAGTTTTGAGGGGAGGTGGTTTTCACGCGGAGAATACAGAGCTCGCGGAGATGAAGTTAGGCCTTGCTCGTGAGGTGTTGGGTAGGTAAATCAAAGCCATGGAGAGCGCATCGTGCAATTCTACAGGGTTCAACATGAATCAAGAGAGTTATTGGTATCCGTATCACCCTCGCTTTATTCCCGTGGTAAGATTCACCTCAATTACTTGCGCTTTAGTTACTTTGGCTCAAATGTACTACACGACGATTTTGGACCATGGAGTCATGCTCGTATTTGCTGTTCTTGTCATCAAGGAATCTTTTACCGCTAAGCCTGAATTAAGAACTATGGATTCCGCTATCATGCAACGAAATAAACGAGCGGGAATAATCTGTGCAATATCGCTTGGGTGTTTTTTTTGTTTTTGGCATCTTTTTGGGATAAATATTCTTCATCAATGGTATTGGAGCCGGTGAGGATTTGAGTGAGGGGATTGGGAGTAATTTGATGCGAGAAAATCACGATGAATGACTCGAAGGTCATTAATGTGGGTACGAGTCCAAAACAAATTTCGAAGCGGTTGATCACACTCTTAGCGGTCGCCTTTGGAGTATTCGTGATCTGGCGGGTAGAGGTCGAGATCCGTGGTTGGAATGGACTCGAGTGGATCAGATATTTTCATGTCGCGATTCCATTCGGTCTCGCTTTGTTTTTAGGATGGCTGCGGTTTTGGGGATTACCAGTGACACCGTCGAAGAACAAAATTCTACTCGCTACGAGCGGTTGGCTGATTCTTGGAGGGTTAGTATTGGAGCACTTTGTGACACTATTCTTTATTACAGGACCCAATGCGATGATGTTTCTATTGGTATACGGGGAAACCTTTTTTAATTATCGAGTATGGCATTGCCCTCTTGTGTGGGTTCTGTTTCCTATGGGCTTATATTTAACATTAAGTCGCTATCTTATTCTGGAACGATGGAGTATTTTGGTTGGAGTTCTGATTTGGTTTTTTAGTTGGCACCTTGGACTGCTCATGATTACGGTTCTTCCAGAAAAGGGATCTTCTGATTTAATTCATTCTTTGAAGACCGGCTGGATGATTCCGTTTTGCGTGTTTGGACTTGGGTTTCCGTTTTTCAATTCAAAAACTAAGAAGATCGACCTCGATTGACGAGAGCAGGGGGGATTGAACTGAATCTCGCCATTGGTTTGCTCGCTCGGTACCTATGGGGAAAAGAAGGAGGTTGGGTATTTGGCAAGCACGGGATAGCCAACGATCCGTAGGATTCAGCGGGCTCATTGAATATCGACTCAATGGTGGCAGTCAAGGCACACGCTTGAAAATCAGGATCCTGTCGGTTTCGTAGAGATCATCAGCGAGAGTACCGCTCCCAGTTGGCCATTTTCCAAACGGTATAAAATCCGATTGCGACCTTTGGAAAAATGGACTTTGCGATAGCCTTCGTTCGCAATCCAACCCTTTAGAGTGTCGCCACTGTTCCAGACCATGACATCGTTGATCCACATGGTTCCCTTATCGTCGCTTCCGGTGGCGATCCACAAGTCGCGAGCTTCGTCAAAGAGGAATTCCGTGTAGGCATAATAAATCGCCGGTGCGTCCTCGCGATCGCGCGGCATCCGAATGGCGGGAGTATCGGATTGTACGAACTTCCATTGAATCGGTTGGCCATTTTTCCCCGGATAGACCGCGTTGAGATCCACAATCGATTCCGGGGGGAATTTGGTATTCAAATTGCGTCTGCCGGGATTTTCAAAGGGACCGATCACGTACCAACTGTCTGCATAAATCCAATCGGCATGATGCATTCCGACCGAATGGATACGCCGTGCAGCAGAGGGCTTCAGATTTTTATAATCCATGGTTGGCAATTCCGGAGCGTTACGAGGATAAACCGTTTGCGACAAGGTCGCACCTCCGAGATCGCCGCCAGTCTCGCTCCCCGTTCCAGCGGCAAGTTTTCCTCCCGGACTTCCAGCGCTCGTGCTCGTGCCCGTGCCGGCGCCTGTATCTGTTCCTGAGCCTTGCATCATCGCGGTCAAATCCTTTCCTGAACCCTTTTCATCGGCAGTTGCGAGCGTTTGCATCTTTTTAAAGTTTTCGCTGCTGGTTTTTAACCAAGCACTGGCGTCGATCGTTCCTTGTCCGCTCCCGCGTTGACTTTGTGCAACGCTCAACATCTGTTGACCGAGGGAGACCATGGAATCGAGCTGTTGGCTTGCCTTCAAAACCTGCTCTTTGTACGCCTTGAAGTTTTCTCCAGCCCCCTTGGTGGCGAGGAGATCGGTGTCCAATTTTTCCCGATCGGGGCGGGCAACTTGCGTTGATTTAAGCGCTTCATCCAAGGTGATCTTTCGAATGGTTGCCAATTCGACCGCGCGGAACTTTTTATATTTTTCGGCGATCCGTTCCTCGGTCTCACGGGCTTGAGGGTAAATCTCCGCAATGGTCTTTCCTTCCAGCGAAGCTGTTTGCGGCGGAGGGGGGGGGGACTCTGTAATCTTTGTGGCAGCGGGGCAGGCTCCATGTTGTTGGGCCGTTGTAA
>CAZKRU010000100.1:0-11482 GCA_964555235.1 uncultured Verrucomicrobiota bacterium | reverse complement strand
AAAAGATGGGCAAAAGTGCTGAGCTTCAAAAAGTCTATCATCGTTTGAGATTAGACTGCTCTAATGACTAATGACCAGATACGTCCCCAAATCGTGCTGGCGAATAAACGTCATTACCGGAGGTCACTAACGTGTTCAACAAGCTCGGTCCACAAAAGGTTCAGCATGCAGACGGTTACATTGTTCAAGTTGCTGATCGATCCACTGTTGAATACTTAGAAGGCAACCGCAAGGCGGTTGTTGAAGTTGATTTTGCGGCGTTGACCGGAGTTTATCAAAACTCTCTACGTGGATGGCTAGGCACAGGAATAGAAGGCGAGATGAGCCTTGATGAGCGTGTTATAGTGTTAGAAAGAATCTTGGCAGGACTTAAGGCGATGGGATGTTCGGTAGAAGTTTGTTGAGTACGGCGTGCATGGGGACGTGGGATAATACATAGGGACGTGTCTAAATACTTGATTATTAACAAGTGGGAAGAAGTGGTTAGTGAGAGGTGATATGTCGAGAAGTACGCGAGTGAGGATGGCGGGAGTGTGGCACCATGTGACCTCCCGAGGGATTGATCGCAAAAGAATATTTCGAGGAGAGGCGGACCACGTTAAGTTTTTGGAATGCCTTGGGAAGTTGCCTGGGCGATTTGGGTTTAAGATTCACGGGTATGTTCTGATGGGGACGAAATAGGGACGTATCCAAACTAATGACTATTGACAGTGGGAGGGAGTTGGGATAGATGGGGAGATATGTCACGATCAACGCGAGTGAGGGTCAAAGGGGTTTGGTATCATGTGACGAAATAAAGGGAACTTATGAGCGGGAAGAATAAAAGTCAGGAAATAGAGGCGATTAAGTCGCGATTAATAGCACTAGGGGCCAAAGTAACCGTTGATAAAACTAGAGATGTTGTAATTGTGCGCTTTGAACTAACGAAACACATCTGTTCGCACTGGATTGAAGTGGGTTTTTTAATAGGACAATGGGCGTTTCTTGCGGGTATTGAGTATCCTCGTGATTTCCCTCGATCTACCATAACTCTTGGTGACAAGTTGCGATTCGATGTTGATCCGGGTGGAATGAGCTTTACGATTAATTGTTAACTGGGGACCATGGCGATCGACGGCACTACCTTGAAGGCGAATGCCGGGAAGAAGACGACACGGAGCGTCGGGGAGCTTAGGCAAGAAATCGAAAGACTCTGTTCAGAGACTGTCGAGCAAGCCGAGCTGGCTGACCAAGCTGAATGTAAGGAACCGCACAATCCGCGGCCATCCAAGAAGCAGATCGAACAAATAAGGTGCTTCATGCACCGCTTACGTTTGATTCCCATCAAGCTCGGGTCGCGTCGTGCGACCCCTTCGACAAGGTCGAAGGTCATCTTTTCCGTTCCCAACGGAAAAGATAGAGGCGGTCAATTTTCCCCACCAAAATTCAATCCACTTTTTGTTTTTGAACGATCAGGGGCCAGGAGTTGCTTTGATGGTAGGCTTGGTGGGAACGATACATAAGGATCCGTTTTCCGATGGCTTGCGCCAAGAGCGTTTCTTGGTGGACTTGGGCAGTTTTTAACGCCTTCTCAGCATAAAAGAGTGCTTCCCCGAAATCCCCATTTTCTGCCCAGGCGGCAGCAAGGGTGTCGAGGACGGCGGTGGGGGAGGAAGTAAAAAGGCTGTAGGCTGTGAGGGCGCGTCGCAGGGACTCTGAATCACTACGCACCGATTTTTCAGGGGCGGTCGCAAGAATCCAGGCGGAGAGCGTGAGGGCAAGAGCGTCAGAGGGATGGTGATTCAGAAAATCGTTCAGAAAAAGGAGTGTCTCCTGGTGCATTCCTCGAACGTGCAGGTCTTGCGCGGCATCCAAAACGGCCGCAGATTTTTCGGGTCCGACCTGTGCGAGGGAGTGGAGCATTTGGATTCCGGCCTTTTCTTTACCGATTCTGAAATAGACCAGACTGAGATTCATTTTGGCTCCTGCATGGTCAGGCGTGAGGAAGAGGGCTTGCTCAAAGGACTGCGTCGCGGCTTTCCATTTTCCGAGATCCATCTGGGCGATTCCTTGAGCGAAGAGTTTTTCGGATTCGGAGGGATTGAGGGGGGCGACAGGGAGGATCTGTTTGAAAACGAAAGGTGCGGGTTTTGTGGCGGCAGAGGAGTTCGCCTGGAATTTTGGAGCCGTGTGAAGTGTGGAGCGCGCGATGGTTTCAGTTTCAAATTCCTTCAAGGCATCGACGTAACGCTTGTCGAGCTTGCAAACCCCCCAATTGCGGTAGGCCTCGGCGTAGTCGGGCTTGAGGGCGAGTGCTTGCTCATAAAATTCGAGGGCCTTGTCGTATTGTTTGAGTCGGTGATGGACGTTTCCGAGATACATCCGAGCTTCAGCGAATTTTGGACGCTGTTGGCGGACTTTTTCCAAGAATGGGATTGCCGCTTCGGGATTGCTTTCCAGCGAGAGAATGGTTCCCAAATTGTAGAGGGCTTGAGGGTAATCCGGCTCAACTTCCAGTGACTTGTAAAAAAATCCCTTAGCCTTCTCCAATTGACCCGCACTGAGATATTCGACTCCCAGGTTATTGTACGCAAGACCGGAGGGATAGCCGACTCGGATGGCATGATGAAAGAGAGAAATGCTGTTTTGCCAAGTACGGCATTGCTCCCGAGAGAGGATTCCACCGATAATGATACCACTGAGAGCGATCAGGGTGATCGCGAATTTCGCACTTCGTTTTTGTGATAGAGATTCCAAGAGCCATGCAATAGCGATGAAAATACCAATCAGTGAGGCATAGGCATAGCGATCTGCGTGGGCGCGGGTTCCGGAATCGACCAATCCGATGACGGGGACAAGCGTTCCGAAATACCAGAACCAGCCGACCAAGAGGTAAGGGCGTTTGTTGCGTTGTCGCAGAACTAGGAATGTGACGCTTCCTAAAAAAAAGATCGAAAAGGCCAAAGTTCCAATGGAAAAGGAATTTTTCCACGGGTAAAGAACCGCAAGATTAACGGGAAAAAAGGTTTGCTTGAGATAAACCCCATAAGAGTGAAGCGCATTCGAGAGACGATCCATCATGGGGACGACGAGATCCATACTGATGTGCCCTGAAGCACTGGCAAAATAGTAGGTGAGGATGGAAAAGAGAAGCGTGAGAAAAAGGAATGGGAGTTTTTCCAGAAGAAGAAGCGAACCCGTTCCAAGATTCCGCGCTCGGAGCGATGGGAGTAAAAGCGCAAGCGCTTGAGGGTGTTTCTGGAGATTGCCGGACCAGCGATTCAGTGGCCAGAAATCGAGTAGCAGCAATAGGAATGGCAACGTAATGAGAAGGGGTTTGGCCAGGAGTCCACAGAAAAAAAGAAGAAGCGTGAGGAGATAGTGTCTGCGATTTGGCTCTTCACAAAAGCGGACATAAAACCAGAGGGCCCCCAGGCAAAAAAAGAGGCTAAGCAGGGTTTTCAGTTGGGAGGCCCAAGCGACGACTTCAACGTTCAGGGGGTGGACCGCTACGAGAAAAGCAACCATGGCGGATCGCCAGAACGCTCCCGTCATCCGGTGAAGGACCCAAAGGAGTAGGAGAGTGTTTCCCAGATGAAAGAAAACATTGATGAGGTGATGTTTTCCAGGATGAGCACCGAGAAGCTGCCAATTAAAAATGTGGAGGAGTCCAGTGAGTGGATACCAAGCTTCGTAGACCATGGGTTGCGTCCATGCCGCTTTGAAGCTTTGCCACGTGAGGCCTCCAGTCACGTTTGGATTGGAGTAAATAATGTGAGGGTCGTCGTAATTGACGAACTCAAAGTTTATGACATCGCCGTAGATGTAAAAAACACTGACGCCAAGCAAAAGACAGATTCCAAAGCGAATCGCATTTTTTACAGAGGAATGCAGAAATCCGGGAATCATTCCATGACAGTATTGAGAAAATTGGCCGCAAAAAGCACAAAATCCACCATCCCCGTCCAAAATAAAATCCGCCTAGCGAAGAATCCCTCCTCCTTCAGGAATTTTCTTCCCCACAGCTCTTTCAAGCGTTAGCCTCCCTCTCATGATTCCCGATCTCCAAGCCTCCTTCCTGTGCGAGGATGTCCGGCTCGAGGCGAGCGGCGGCAATACGATTATCGGCATCGTGAATTTTATCGGCGCCCCTTCGTTTCCAGTCCGGGTTCTCAAACTTTGCGTCTGGACGCGGTGGTGCTCCGGGTCCGGCCCTTTTACTCAAGTCACCAAATTGGTTATGCCTGATGAAGAGAGTACTCTGGCCGAAGCGGTGACCGAGTTCACCCTGAATCACCAGGAGAGTCATGCAACGAACATTAATTTTTTTGGCGGAATCGAATTTATCACTCCTGGAATTTATCACGTTGAAATCCATCTCGATCAGGAACTGAAACTGCGCTACCCGCTTCCAGTCATTCAACCAACGGAAGTCCGGACGGAATAAAATGGAATTCACGCTCACCCAAGCCCAACTTCGGCCTTGGACGGCCGCCGATCTCCCCGCTCTGCTTTTGGCACTCAAACAGCCTTCGGTGCATCAAAATCTTCGCCCACCCCCTCCGCAAGTTCCGTGTCGCTTGACTCCTCGCCACTTTGCAATCGTCTGTAAGGACCAGACCATCGGTGGCATCGGTTTCGATCCAACGGAAGACCCCAATGCTTTGGAGATCGGCTTTTGGCTTTTGGAATCAGCGTCTCGTCAGGGAATTATGAGTGAAGCGGTTACCACTCTGACGGCACACGCACTCCAGTCTGGGACTTATCAATCCATTCGCGCCCGGGTTTACGATCAACATCCAGCCTCCACGCGGGTCCTCGAAAAATCAGGATATCAATTGATCGCGCAACTCCCGCAGGGAGTTTCCTACGGCGGAAAATCAGTCGATGTGAAAATTTACGAAGCGATTGCTCAATAAGAAATACCGCAGAACGGGATGTTTCCTCTCGCCAAGTTCGCCAAGACGCGAAGCTAAGATTCTTTTTTACCAAAATCAAAAACTTGGCGCCTTGGCGAACTTCGCGAGAGACAAAATCTTGTTCTCACCACGAATAGGCGAGAAACCTTATCCCCGCTTTCGACCAAAAGCCAGACACGGCGACAACTTCACGGGCTCACCCTCCTCTGGAGGTAACAATTGAAACCGCAAATCCGTCAAGCCGGCTTCTCGCATCCATTGTCGTAATTCCGTCTCACTGAATCCGAGCCAGTAGTCCCCAAAGAGGACTCGCGCGCGATCAAATTGATGCGCATTCAAATCCAAAACGATCAATCTTCCTCCCGGACGAAGGAGCCCCACCGCCGCCTTCACCGCTTGGGCGGGATTCGGCACATGATGAAGGGCCTGACTTAAAATCACGATGTCGATCGTTCCTGCCTTAATCGGAGGATCTGATAAATCGCCCAAACGATAATCCAGATTGCTCAACTTCTTCTTCTTCGCCTCCGCGCGTCCGAATTCCACCATCTTCGCAGAACTATCCACCGCAATCACCTGCTCCGCATGCTGTGCGAGCAACTGGGAGAGCCATCCCTCGCCCGCGCCAAGATCCGCAATAACACACGAAGGAACCAACTGCGCAAGCAGCGGCCCGACCGCCGTCCAACCTCTTCCCGGGCAATGCGCTTTCCCCATTCGTCCGGCAATCTGATTAAAATACTGTTGGGCAATTTCCCGGCGCTTCTGGACCGCAAGTCGCAACGCATCCAGATCTTGCGAGGACTCGGAGAGTTCCGTTAAGGTCGAGAGGCCTGCTTCGAGTAACGCCCTCGCTTCACGCGAGTCCAAGGTCGCCAATCGGTAATAAGAAAACTTCCCCTCACGCCGCACTTCTGCCAATCCGCAGCTTCGTAAAATTCCGAGATGCATCGAAATTCGCGACTGCCCGACATGAAGAATCTCCTGGAGCTCTGCCACCGAAAGCTCCTCCGTACGAATCAACGCCACCAGCCGGAGCCGCGTCGGATCGGCCAATGCCTGCCACAACTCACGCAGCGAGGGGGACTTGGAGTCTCGCTTTTTTCCTGAACTGGTTTTTAAACTATTTTTCATGGGCTCCTGAATTGAAATCTGACCGATCCTTGCACCTCCGAGTGACTTCGTCTCTCCTACCGGCGCCCTCGGAGAGGTCGCCCTACCAGTTGTCTGTCTCTTTCATATCAATTTATCATGATTCGTCAATATTTTGATTGCCATTCCTCCGTTTTTCGTTACATTTTTCTCCATGGCTAAATCTTATATCTTCACCTCGGAATCCGTGACCGAAGGGCACCCGGATAAAGTGTGCGACACCATCTCTGACGCAATTCTTGACGCCTGTCTTAAGCAGGACCCCAACAGTCGAGTCGCTTGCGAAACGCTCGCCAAGAGCAATCTCGTCGTGGTCGCGGGCGAAATTACGACTCGCGCTGACTTTGATTACAATAAGGTCGTTCGTGAAGCGATTCGCGGTATCGGTTACACCGAACCCAAAGAAAGTTTCAATGCCGACAGCGTTCACATCATGAACGCCCTCACCCGTCAAAGCCCTGATATCGCTCAAGGCGTCGACGCGAAGAAGGCCGAAGGAAAGTCAACCGACGAGCAAGGAGCGGGAGATCAAGGACTCATGTTCGGATTCGCTTGTAACGAAACTCCGGAGTTGATGCCCTCGCCGATTCAGTTTGCACACCAGCTTGGTCGGACCCTCTCTTATCTTCGCAAAAGCGGCAAAGCGCCTTGGCTTCGTCCCGATGGAAAAACTCAGGTCTCTCTTCAGTACGAAGGCTATCGCCCCGTGCGAATCGACGCCGTCGTGATCTCGAATCAGCACACGGAAGACAAAAAACACAAAGAGATCGAAAGCTATATTATCAATCAGGTCATTAAGAAGGTGCTTCCGGGCAACCTGATCGACAAAAAAACTCGCTTCCTGATTAACCCCACCGGACGGTTTGTCGTCGGTGGTCCCGAGGGAGATTCCGGTCTGACAGGACGCAAGATCATTGTCGACACCTACGGCGGCATGGGTCGTCACGGAGGAGGCGCCTTCAGCGGAAAAGATCCTTCGAAGGTCGATCGTAGCGCGGCTTACATGGGTCGCTATGTCGCGAAGAATGTTGTCGCGGCCGGACTTGCGGATCGCGTCGAAGTTCAATTTGCGTATGCGATCGGTTATCCTGAACCCGTCTCAATCTGTGTCGATACCTTTGGAACTGGTAAAGTTCCGGATTCAAAAATCGAACAAGCGGTTCGCGAAGTCTTCAGCTTTAAGCCGGCCAAGATTGTCGAACAACTCCGACTCCTTCGTCCGATCTACAGCAAGACGACGAACTACGGTCACTTTGGAAAACAAGACGATACCAATAGCCTGACTTGGGAAAAGACTGACAAAGCCGCCGCTCTTAAACGCGCGGTCGCTTAATTGATTTAAACTATAAAGGAAAATGATGAGCACTACCCTGACCAAAGCCCCGAAGAAATCCGCAAAATCTGAAGACTTCAAAGTCAAAGACCTGAGCCTCGCCGAATGGGGTCGTAAAGAGATCGAAATCGCCCAATACGAAATGCCCGGCTTGATGTCGGTTCGTGAAAAGTACGCGAAGGAAAAGCCGCTCAAAGGCGTTCGCATCACTGGATCCCTCCATATGACGATTCAAACAGCGGTCTTGATTGAGACCCTCGTCGCACTCGGCGCAACCGTTCGTTGGGCGAGCTGCAATATCTTCTCAACCCAAGATCACGCTGCGGCGGCAATTGCCAAAACCAAGGTTCCGGTCTTCGCCTGGAAAGGGGAAACGCTTGAAGAATATTGGGATTGTACGCTCGAAGCCGTGACCTTCCCCGGAAATCTCGGACCCGAACTCGTCGTCGACGACGGAGGCGATGTCACCCTTTTGATTCACAAAGGCTATCAACTCGAGAACGGCGACAAGTGGGTCAACTCTCCCTCAGGCAGCCACGAGGAACAAGTCATTAAGAATCTCCTCAAACGTGTTGCCAAAGAACGTCCCGGATTTTGGCATACCGTTGTCAAAAGCTGGAAAGGGGTTTCGGAAGAGACGACGACTGGCGTGCATCGCCTTTACCAGATGAAAGAAGCAGGAACGCTCTTGGTTCCCGCCATCAACGTGAATGACTCCGTGACAAAGTCGAAGTTTGATAATCTTTACGGTTGCCGCGAGTCGCTTGCAGACGGACTCAAACGTGCGACGGATGTCATGATCGCTGGAAAAGTCGCAGTCGTTTGTGGTTATGGCGATGTTGGTAAAGGTTGCGCTCACTCACTCAAGGGATTCGGCGCCCGCGTTGTTGTCACCGAAATTGACCCGATCAATGCCCTTCAAGCTTCGATGGAAGGATTTGAAGTCAACACGATCGAAAGCACTCTTGGCGTCGGCGACATCTATGTCACCACGACGGGAAATTGCGACATCATCACGCTGGAGCACATGCTCAAGATGAAGGATCAGGCGATTGTCTGTAACATCGGCCATTTCGATAACGAGATCCAAGTCGAACGCCTGAACACCCATCCGAAAGTCAAGAAGATCACGGTGAAGCCGCAGTACGACAAGTACGTTCTGCCGAACGGGAACATGATCTATATGCTGGCGGAAGGACGCTTGGTCAACCTCGGTTGCGCCACCGGCCATCCGAGCTTTGTCATGTCGAACTCCTTCACCAACCAGACCCTCGCTCAAATCGATCTCTGGAAAAACAAGGCCTCGTACAAACCGGAAGTCTACCGCCTCTCCAAAAAACTCGACGAAGAAGTCGCCCGACTTCACCTCGAAAAAATTGGAGTGAAGCTCACAAAGCTCACCAAAAAGCAAGCAGACTACCTCGGCGTCTCCGTCGACGGCCCCTACAAGCCCGAACATTATCGTTATTAATTCGGAATCGAGTTAAGAACGAAAACAAAAGGCGGACGGCACTCCCGTCCGCCTTTTTTTGTTTTTGGTAAGGCGACCTCTCCGAGGGCGCCGTTCCGCGTTCCATCTCAATCACCAAAGCCGCGGCGGAGTCATCAACCCCGCCCTACCAAAAATCAATTACTAATAATTACCTGAATTACCGCGTAATGTGGAATGGTGTATCGCCCAGTAAATCGCTAACCCAAGTATTCCCGATAACAAGCCCACCAAACACCACATGATCGGATTTAGTAAAAACAAACCTCGACGAATATCCAACTGAAAACGCGAATCACGATAAATCGCAATAGCGCAAATAAGATGTAATACTCCACTAAGCAAAACTGAGCACATCGCTATGTTGGCAGTCTCAGACCACAATCCATTAAATGAAATATCTCCAAGGAACATAATATCCCTAGTTCTTTAGCTAGTCCTCCTGATGAGATCAACTTCTTTCCCCATCAATAAATCAACAGCTTCTTGATTCAAAATTTACCTCCCCATTTCTCGGCAAAATCCATACGCTTTTCGTGTGAAAGAAGGATTTCAACGCCTCGAAGCTTATTTCTGTGGAGGAACCGCGCTCTCCCTTGCCGGAGGATGGGCCTTTGAATCGAGTCATCCTTTCATTTCCACAGTCTTTTATCTAGCCGCCTTCGGATTCGGTGGCTGGTTTGGAGTTCAGGGCGGAATCCAATCCCTTCGCGAACGAAGAATTGATGTCGATCTGTTGATGGTGCTCGCCGCATTGGGCGCCGCTTGGATTGGTCATCCCTTTGAAGGAGGAATGCTTCTCTTTCTCTTCTCGCTCTCCAATGTGCTTCAGGACTACGCCATGGCGCGAACCGAACAAGCGATTCGCGCCCTCAGTCAACTCCGTCCCACTCAAGCCACGGTTCGACGCAATGAAGAACTGGTAACGATGCCGATTGAATCCGTGACCGTCGGCGAGATTGTCATTGTGCGCCCCGGCGAAAGAATTCCCCTGGATGGCGTCGTCACTGAGGGAGAGAGCACCCTCGATCAAGCTTCCATTACCGGCGAATCCCTTCCCGTTCCAAAATCTCCCGGCGATCTTCTCTTTGCGGGAACGATCAATCAGAAAGGCTCTCTTTTTTTTCGAGTCACGCAATCCTCCAAAAACTCGACCATCGCCCGCTTTGTCGAGCTCGTCGAACAAGCTCGCGGTCAAAAAGCGAAAACGGAACGATTCCTCGATACGTTTGAACAATACTACGCCATCGCCGTTCTTCTTTTCACCGGTTCACTCATTCTCTTTCCAGCGCTCATCGGCACCGAACCCTTTTCTGAAATCGTTTATCGTGCCATGACCGTGATGGTCGTTGCTTCACCTTGTGCGTTGGTCATCAGCACGCCGGCCTCCATTCTCTCCGCTATTGCGAATGCCGGGCGTCATGGCGTCCTCCTCAAAGGGGGCCTTCAGCTGGAACAACTGGCGCGGATTCGTGTGATTGCCGTGGATAAAACCGGAACGCTCACCGAAGGAAAACCGGTCGTCTCTGGTTTATGGCGGGCACCTGGTTCCCCATGCCGTGACGATGATGAACTCCTTCAACTCGCCGCCTCTGTGGATCTCCATTCGGAACACCCGGTCGCTCAAGCTGTCGTTCAAGAAGCTCGCGAACGGGGACTCACGCCAACGCCGCCCACTCACTTTCAATCCAAAACGGGGTTTGGCGTTGAAGCCGAAATCGAAGGGCGACGCTACATCTTCGGAGGACGCCGTTTCTTTGAACGTCAACCCGGTTTCGCCACCACCCTCACCCAGCTCCATTGTTGGGAACGGGAAGGAAAATCAGTTCTCCTTCTCGCCGAGCAAACGGAGACCGGACTTCGTATGGTCGGAGCACTCGCCGTTGCCGATCGCATTCGTCCGGAAGCCAGCACCGTCATTCGACAACTCAAAGAGATGGGAATTCGCCAGGTCGTTTTACTTTCCGGCGATAACGCCCGCGTTGCCGCCGCAATTGCTCGAGAAGCCGGCGTCGATTCTTACGAAGCCAATTTACTCCCCGAAGATAAAGTCGAAAGGATCAAAGCCCTTGCAGCAGGAGGCCCCGTCGCCATGATCGGTGACGGGATTAACGATGCTCCTGCCTTAAGTGCCGCAACCATCGGAATCGCCATGGGCGCTGCCGGAAGTGAAATTGCCATGGAAAGTGCCGACGTCGTTTTAATGGCCAGCGATTTGACGCGAATTCCCTACGCCATCGCCCTCAGTCGAAAAACTCGGGCGATTGTCATTCAAAATCTCGTCTTCGCCATTGGCGTCATTCTCATTCTGATCGCCTCGGCCCTTGGCGCCCATCTTCCGCTCACATTAGGGGTCATCGGGCATGAAGGAAGCACCGTCCTCGTCTGTCTCAATGGACTAAGATTGCTCTGGTTTAAAAAGCCGTAAGAACCTCTCGGATTTTTTTTCGCGCAGAGTTCGCTGAGGCCGCAGAGGAAATTCTTTTTTAAAATCCGCAAAACTCAGCAGGCTCTGCGAACTCTGCGCGAGAATCCTCTTAACTCACCATTTTAAAACACAGCCATCCCACAGGAATGGGTGAATATTTCGTAGAATAAAAAAGGTTTGGG
>CAZKRU010000099.1:0-11580 GCA_964555235.1 uncultured Verrucomicrobiota bacterium | reverse complement strand
GTTCTCAATAAGAAGTTAGCCCCCACGCCGCTTGATGTAAACTCTATTTCCTCCGTTGAGCCTGTTCCTACCCAATCCTGACGAATGGTAGGGCGACCTCTCCGAGGGCGCCGTGATTGCAGCCGAGTAAGCCTAGAGCGGGCTCTGGCGGCTCGCCTGACTTGTTCAGCCATGGATTATCCGTCAGCCGTCGGATTGTAATGTTTCAACATCGTATGTGTGGGAGTAATAGGGACGCATCCCTAGTATCTAGAGCAATTTCAATTTAGTTTGTCGCATTAGAAAAGAAGTGGTAAGATGGGGAGATGAACCCCTACACACCGGATTTAAGGAAACGAATCATTCAAGCCCGAGAGAAAGGGCAAAGCAGCCAGGAAGTCGCGAAGCGATTTGATGTATCCAAAAGAAGCGTGGAGCGGTATTGGGGAAGTGCCTGTGGGAGTAATAGGCAGTAATAGGGACGTATCCCTAGTATCTAGTATTAATTTTAAGTTTGGATTCGAAGGTCTGAAAAAATTTTGAAGTGATCTTAAATACTAGATACTAGGGATACGTCCCCGTTCTTCACGATTGTTTTTCGCGCAGAGTTCGCAGAGATTTTCAGATTTCTCTGCGACCTCCGCGCGATGACGGATGGTGGATTTACGCTCAAAACGGAGCGCAAATTTTATCAACCGGCTGACCGGTCACTTTGGATATATGCTCTTTGCATTCATCCAGAATGTCATCCACGGTTCGATGATCGTCTTCAAGAAGAAATTCCCCCCATCGGTTTCCATAGCGAACATGCGAAATTTCGTCCGACCAGTCTTGATCGGCAAAAAGCTGGCTCCGATGATCCCCTCTCGCCTCATATTCTTTGACCCGAGGTTGCTTCCGAGGCATGAAGTATCCCTCCAACCCGCGCGTGAGGTAGCAAATCCGATGAAGAACCGGAAGAAACTGACTCTGTTCAAACAAAATGGGATTGCAGACCGAAGGCTCCACTCCGAGTTCTCGAAGGCGAATCGCACCAAACTCCGAGTGGCGAACCTCATCCCAGAAGTGACGCGAAAAATCCGCATAAAGTTCCCATGGGTATCCATCCTCAAACCCGTCATAAAGAATGGAGGCCAGAACGGCTGCCGCATAGAATTCATTGAAAAAAACCTTGAATTGCTCGATGAGGCTTTGCGATTCATCCATCTGCTGACGCACCTCGTATGCGGTCAACTCGCCAATCCGGATTCGCCCATCAAACTGAATCGTTGAAGGTCGTTCAAAACGACTCGTGAACGGATTTTCGGGAAGCGATTTCACGGGGGCGAGGGAATCGAGCCCTCCCATGGCTTGAATCAACTCCTCCAGATGCAAGACCCACCGGTTCGCCGAATCGTGAATCTGAAGCTGCTGATACCAAACCATCTGGGCTTCGATTTCAGGGAGGATTCTCCGGAGAATTCGTATTTCAACGGCATTTGCCGAAGGGTCCACCTGTTCCAAGTGCTTTTTGTATTGTTGAAGAAGTTTTTTCTTAACGACTCCATAAAGTCCCATTAAAAAAGAATTCGCATCGGGCGCATGAATCACTTCTTCCATTAAACGATGCAGCGCCGGCGTGGTCGCCGCATCCGGAGAGCCCCCACGCATCTCGGAAAGCCGATTCCGGAACCAGGTCACATGCTCCGCATGGTCTAACAAATGGTAGGCCATCGAGTATTTATCTTCGTACCGAGGCATCACCAGAAACCAACCGGCAATTGCTTTGATACAGCGCCGCTCCACGTATGCATAAGTCCTGAGAAGATGCGCAGTGGTTTTGATTGGCAACCCATTGTAATCCATGCATACAGTGTTCGAATTCATGCATCCACAATAACGGATCTGCAGCTAAAGTCGTGGCGATCTGGGAAGTGTTGATTTGCGTTTTGGGCGATTTCGTTCCAGCCATAGACCCGGCGAGAGCTTGAATTGACGTTTAAAGAGACGATAAAAGTGCGAGAGATCTTCAAACCCGCAAGCAAAGGCCGCTTCACTGATGGATCGATTCTCCGTGAGACACATTTTCTTAAACTCTATCATCCGGTGAACCGTGAGCGCTTCGATGAAGGTTTGATGAAAGACTTGCTTAAATCGTGTGGTAAATTGACGGCGCGAAAGCTTGCAGTGATCGGCTGCCGTTTGAACATCCCATGATTCATAGGGGTTCTCTTGAACACTTTTCCAGAATCGGGAGATTCGATCCGAAGATTTGAGTGACCTAGCGGGAGCATTTTCCCGAAGGAGATCCACCATCAACAAGAGGATACAAGCCTTGAGTGTCTCTGGAACCCCTGGAGCGATCGAATGCTGCTCAAAAAGACATTTGCGCCAAAGTTTTTCGATTCGCTTTTGGGTGGAAAGCGAAGTTTGAACTGAATTCCCTTTTTGCTTATGAAGAAGTCTCCAGAGCGCCCCAATCTCCTTTTCGCGAGCCATCCATTTTTGGCCAAGACAGAGCAATAAAATGGTTGAATGATTGGAATCATGCAATCGATGTTGAACCCCATTTTCAACGAGCAAAAACGTTCCGGAGGTCGCAACCACCGATTCTGAGTTTTCCAAATAGAGCGTGGTTTTTCCTCTTAAAACATAAAGAATTTTATCGAAGGAATCCCGACGCCAATTCATTGAAAAATCAGGTGAATGAATGCTTTCCCCAAAGAAAACTTCAACGGGCGAGAGAAAAACCTCCAGAGGTGTCGATTGTTCTCTCATATTTGAGAATTTGAAACAATCCTAGGAGATCGCCTCAACTCGCTTCTGATCCGAGTAATCCTGACACTTCAAACAAAGCTCGGCCGCCTTGAACGCATGCGCTTGGGTCATCGCTTTTTCCGTTCGATTCAAACAATCCAAGATCAGTTGTCCAAAAAATGGAAAGCCGACCTGCCCCGTCACGTTGAGATATTTTTCCTCTTTGTCGGTAACCAGATAAAGATTATTTCCATCCCGGCTCTTCGCCACATCAACATACTTGCGCATCTCAATGTAACCCTTGGTTCCCATGATCAATGTCCGTCCATCTCCCCATGTACTCAATCCATCGGGAGTAAACCAGTCGACGCGATAGTAATTTCGAGCGCCATTGTCTGCCAACAAACTCGCCTCACCAAAATCTTCCAATTCCGGATAGTCCGGGTGATTGTAATTCGATGCCGCGGCATGGGTCACTGTCGCATCTTTGGCTCCTGCATAATAGAGAAACTGCTCAATTTGATGACTCCCGATATCCGCCAAAATCCCTCCGTACTGCGCCTTTTTAAAAAACCACTCTGGTCGTGAGCTTGCCGAGAGTCGATGCGGTCCAAGGCCAAGCACTTGAATCACCTTTCCGATCACTCCTTGCTGGATCAGCTCCCCCGCAAACATCGCCACTTCGACATGCAATCGCTCACTGTAATAAACCATGTATTTCTGACCGGTCTTTTCCACCGATTTTTTGGCATCACTCAGCTGCTGAAGCGATGTGAATGGCGTCTTATCCGTGAAATAATCTTTTCCCGACTCCATCACGCGAATTCCCAACGGCCCGCGCAGATACGGAATCGCAGCCGCCGCCACCAATTTGATCGAAGGATCCTCGAGAATCGTCTCAATCCGATCCACCGCTTTCACTCCCGGATACGTCTGACAAAACTTGGCAACTTTTGCGGGATCGGGATCGTAGACGTAACGGAGTTCCCCTCCGGCTTCGATCAGTCCATTGCACTGTCCAAAAATATGACCGTGGTCCAATGCCGTTGCCGCAAATGGAAACTCTCCCTTTTGACAAACCGGCTTCGGCTTCCCTTGGGGGGCGTAATTCATCCCATCACTTTTTTGGCTCATGGAGATCTTTAGGAGACCAAGTTTTTCTGGATATAATCAAAACTCGTTTTAATCGAAACAAACGGATCCCCGGGACACGTATCCTGCTCGACAATAAACCACTGGCATCCCGAAGCCTCGCCGGCAGCAATGATCGCTTTCCAGTTTAAATTCCCGTTTCCAATTTCCGTGAATTGATGCTTATTTTCCGTGGTAAATCCGTAGTCCTTGAGATGAAGCAGCGGAAGACGATTTTTCAAACGCTTGCACCACTCCACCGGATCCGCCCCACCGTATTGAACCCAGTACGTATCGATCTCTCCCTGAAGATTTTCCGCCTTTGTCTCTCCGTAAAGAATATCCAACGCCGTGCGATTTCCGTATTTCACGAATTCGATGGCGTGATTGTGATACGTCAGCACTTGCCCCGCCTTGCGAAGGACCGCTCCCGAAGCATCCAATCCCTTGGCAAGCTCCTGAATTGCCGATTCCTTGGTAAAATCAACTCCGGAGGGGTGCGGATAAGCGGTGTACTTGCATCCGAGTTTTCCCAAACGGTCGACGACCCAATTCGGTTCTTTGAGGATTTTTTCGCTCGGTTCGTGCGTCGCACAGCAAACGAGGCCTTCCCCCTTGAGAATTTTTACGATTTCTTCCTCAGGAATCGGTCCCACGCCACTCACCTGCACCGCCTGATAGCCGATGGCTTTGACTTTTTTTGCAGTTTGCGCGAGATCTTCTGCCGTTTTGCAAAAATCCCGGAGCGTGTAGAGCTGAATGGCGACTTGATTGATTTTCATAAGTTTTTAGGGGGTTATCGAAATGATTTTGACATATCTTCAACGAGAACGTTTTTGACGACTTTTTTCTTGAGTTTCGAGTTCTTTATTTTTTTTTTCAAAAGCGCCTCGTACTTCTTGGAGCTCAGCGGCAGCTCGACCGTCTCCTCCGTAAATGAAGAGTAGAGCATCGCATTGGCCAGTTCCACCGAATGAATTCCCTCTTTCGCCGGGGCAATCAGTTTTTCGCCGTGAAGAATCGCATTGGTGAAATTCTTAAAAATCCCGAGATGCTGCTCTCCGTTTCCCCCACGAACCGGAATCGTGACCTCCCAATTCGGTGGCATCGAGAACTTCCCCGCAGTCGTTTTACTAAACTCGCTCATCTCATGCTCATTGCGCGTGAATTCCAGTTTTCCAGATCCAACAATGAGCCGTCCCCGTTCTCCAACGATCTCCAAACGATTCGTTCCCGGAGCTTCTCCCGTTGAAGTAATAAAGACCCCGGTACAACCGTCCGGATATTGGAAGTAGGCCGTGACATCATCTTCCACTTCGATCTTGTGATATCGCCCAATCTGACAGAACGCCCGAACCTGCTTCGGCATTCCAAACATCCATTGAAAGAGATCCAAATTGTGAGGACACTGATTCAACAAGACCCCGCCCCCCTCTCCCGCCCAAGTTGCCCGCCATCCTCCGGATGCGTAATACGTTTCAGTCCGAAACCAGTTCGTAATAATCCAATTGATCCGTCGAAGCTTCCCGAGCTCGCCGTTTTGAATCAACTCCCGAACCCGAGTGTAATGAGGGTCGGTCCGCTGGTTAAACATCGCAGCAAAGATCTGTTTCTTATTGGTGTGCGCCTCAATCAAACGCTCGCAGTCCGCCTTATGAACCGAAATCGGCTTTTCAACCAAGACATGAAGCCCCGCTTTGAGCGCCTCAATCCCAATTGTCGTGTGATCGTAATGAGGGGTCGCGATTACCACCGCGTCAACAATCCCGGAGCGGAGGAGTTCCTTTCGGTCCTTGAAACGCCGGACCTCGGGAGCCCGGGTAAAATTTTGGATGAAAGGATCGCAGAGTGCAGTCAACTCGAGATTGGGAACTTTTCCGTCAAGCACCGTATGAGCGTGAACTGAACCCATGCTGCCGACGCCGATAATACCGAGGCGAACTTTTTTCATGAAGTAACTCAACCTCTAACCGGTTTCCGACCCAAATCAAATGAAAACTCGGGAAATTCGTTCATTCAGTTGAATAGAATTCCTTCGATTACCTCCAGAAGAGGCCTCCTTTCTCCCAACCCAATCAAGTGACGCGGCTAATTCGGGTAATTGACAATCGGCCCCAGCGAAAAGTTATCCGTACGGAATGGTCCGGCGGGAAGTCCCGCTGAATTGTAGAGGTTTCCGGTCGGATTGTTCGCCCAACAGTAACGCACGTGCTGCGGACTTGGAATGGATGCCTTGGAAACTAAGACCGTCTCCCCATCAATATGAGCATCATCCGCCCAAGCCCAAATTCCATCGGCCCCGCAGATCTGAAATCCTTCCAACTGGCTCGAAGGACTCGTGCGATTAAAGGTCGCGGTAATGGGAGTTGTCGGTGCGACTCCGACCGCATTATACTTCGTAATATAAGTATAAGGATTCGCAAGCGGCTGAGCCACCAGTCCTCCGGTTGGGGTTTTGAAAGTCAGACGAATTTTATTTCCCTCAGTCGTCTTCGATAGATATTCAGGACCGGAATAGACAAGACCCGTCTGTCCATAAGTCTTCGCCAAAGCAATCAACGAGAGCCGTTCTCCCGCTCTTTTTTTGTCGCGATAATGAATATCCGCGCTTTCACCGAGATCCATCAAAATGGCCTGGCCCGTATTGGCTCGTGAGGCATGCACTCGAGTTTGTGACTCACGAAGCTCCGCATAAGCCGCATTCGCACCTTGAACAGAACCGGTCTTTGCCAGATAGTTCGCAATCTGACAGAAGTAGAAAGGAAGCGAACCATTTCCCCATCGGCTACGCCAATCATCAATCATGAGGCCGAACGATTTTTCATACTCCTGAGCACGACCGACATTGCTCTCACCCTGATACCAGACAATCCCCTTGATGGTATTAAAAGTAAGCGGATGAATCATTCCGTTAAATAGATGGGAGTGAAGCGGAGGCGCGCTCCCAATCGGATTATGAATATAGTAGGGATACACATGAAGCGCCGGATAACTACTTGCCGCCTCTCCGCTTAATACCGGGAATTCAAATTCGTTTTTACCAAACCAGGGGCCCTCGAGAGAGGTTGGCAACTCGGGAGCTCTTCTTAAATAAGACAACGTGGGCGCCCCCAAAATACCTGAAACCGTGATCTTCGCATTTCCAGCGGGATTGAAAATACGAACTGCAATCACATTCTCCCCCACCCGTTTAATCAGCGGCGACGGATAGTAAACTCTCGACCATCCAACCCCCCGGTGCGTATCGGCCGTGAGAGCACTTGTCGGAAGAAGGGCCTCACGAACCAAAGTTCCATTGAAGTAAACCGTTTCAAATCCATTCAGATCTCCTAACATGATCCCCTGATTTCCAGCGGCCACATCACTCGCGCTCAGCGTGATCGTCTTGCGAAGCCAAATGGCTCCCGAATCAGCCAATCCCGCCGCACTTGTCGTTCCTGGCATATTGACCGAAGTCCAACCCGCCATGTTCACGTCCGTCCCTCCATTGGCAGCAGTCCCCGCATAAGCCGCATTCGTCGTTGCATTGAAAGGAACATCATCACGATGATAGAGCGTCGACCATGCATGATAATTACTGATATAGTTCGCCCTGTTGGTATAATACGCCGCAACGAGATTATCCACCGTGATACAGGCGGCATTCAGACTCGGATCCGAATCGAGCGATTGCCGACTCATCCATGCCTCAATCGACGTTCCTCCCCAGCTCGGATTAATCACTCCAACGGGAATATTCAAAGTTTGCTGCAGCTTCTTTCCAAAATAATAGCCGACCGCGGAAAACGTCGGTGTCGCCGTGCTTCCCGGACCCGCAACGACCCAGGATCCTCCCTCGACATCATCCACGGGAGGCGCAATCGGAGTTCTCAGAGTCATCTTTTTGACATTAAAATGCCGGTACTTCGTGTTTGCCGAACCTGCGGCTTCCGCATTACCGTTCAATGTTTCCGCCATCGTCATGAGCATATTCGATTGACCTCCGGCCACCCAAACATCCCCAATCAGCACATCGGAGACCGTAATGGTATTCCCACCGTATCCTGTAAAGACGAGGTTATGAGGCCCTTCGACTGCACCCGTCAGATTTAAAGTCATTCTCCACTTGCCGTTCGCCCCCGTGGTGGTGGTTCCCACAACGCCCGCAATACTCGCCGTGACCACTTCATTCGGAGAGGCCGTCCCCCACAAAGCCGTACTCGCGGATCGTTGCAAAACCGCATGATTCGAAAGTAATTTGGGCAGACGGAGCGCAGAAACAGTGACTTCGGTATTCGGAATTAGAGGGAAAGGATCCGCATTATCCGGAAGCCCATCCGCATCCGTATCCACAGACTCGGGATTGGTTCCATTTGTTAATTCAATCGAATCAATGATCGTGTCTCCATCGCTATCACTAAAATAAAGCAATTTGAGACTCGTGGCTTCCACTGGAATCAGACTGTGTCCGACCGTCCCTTGCCCCAACGAACCCAAGATATTTCCCCCAACCGAAAGAACCGTTCCGTCACTCTTCAAAACGAGCGAATGCTTCGCCCCAGCTGCCACTGTCGACGCCCCCTCCACACCATTCATCGCAGTCGGAATCAAGCGTGAGGAGACCGTTCCATTCCCTAATTGGCCCTGCTCATTTGCACCCCAGGCAACCACCGTATGATCGGTTCGCACCGCAAGCGAATGAGTCTCTCCTGCTGCGATCTTTTGATACACCGATCCACCACTCACCAAGACGGCCTTCGTTTGCTGCGCGGTCGTGGTATTGTTTCCTAATTGTCCACTCGACCCATTTCCCCAGGCATAAATCGATCCACTCGTGAGTAATGCCAGATTATGACTCGTTCCCGCAGCAAGTTGCATGACTCCGGTGAGCAATCCCGTCGTTGTCTGGATCTGCACCGGATAAATCGACGAGATCGTCGTATTATTTCCCAACTGACCACTTGAATTTAAACCGACGGCCCACACCGTTCCGTCACTCTTTCGGAAAAGCGTATGACTTCCACCCGCCGCCACTTCGCTGACTCCCATTAAAAAACTCGTTGAATTCGACTTCACTTGCGTCGCAACCAAACGCTGGGTCGTTGTTCCATCTCCTAATTGTCCATTGAGGTTGTACCCCCAAGCCCAAACAGTACCGTCAGATTTGCGGGCAACCCCATGATAATCCCCAGCAGAAATTTGCGTCACGTCAGCAAGCCCTGTCGAAGCACCGACCAAAACCTGTACCGGCCGTAATTCCGTCCCTGTGGAACTCATGTTTCCAAGCCGACCATTCGCCTCATTACCCCAAGCCCAAACGGTTCCATCTCTTTTCAATGCAAGTGTGAAGGACCCACCACAGACCGTTTGAGTGATTTCCGAGAGCGACCCGCTCGCAGGAACGGCTTTGACCGGATAGGCCTGAACACTTGTGGCGTTATTACCTAATTGGCCGTACTGATTATTGCCCCACGACCAAACACTCTCGTCATTCCGGATGGATGAAGAATGCGTTCCCGATGCGGAGATCTGGCGCACTGATGTGAACGCCGTCGACGACGTTGCCATCACAGATCCAACCATCCACGTATACCCTTTCGTATTATTTCCGAAATTGCCGAAAAGATTCTCTCCAAATCCCATGACCGCTCCATCTTTTCTAACCAAAGCCGAACTATTTCCTTTCGCCGAGATTCGATAAGCGTATGTGGTCGAGCCTGCCGCTCGAATCGGAATCAGACTTTGATTGGAATTACCTGTTCCCAGTTTTCCTTTATAATTATCTCCCCAACCCCAAACCTCCAAATTCGCCTTGAGTGCTAACGAGTGATTCGCCCCTGCGGCCAGATCCACAACATCCGTCAAACCGCTCACCGGAACCGCTTTGTTTTGAGCGGTAAGCGTTCCATTCCCCAACTGCCCCGTCGTATTTAAACCCCAAGCCCGAACCGTTCCATCCACTTCAATCACGGCAAGCGAGTGGTAAGCCCCACAACTCACGGCACTCACTCCACCCAGATTCCCCGCCCCTTCTCGAACAGGGACTGCCTTGGATTGATTCACATTGCTTCCATTCCCAAGTTGAGAACTCGTATTCAATCCGACTGCAAAAACATTTTTGTCCGCTCTCAAAATCACCAGATGACCCGCTCCCGCAGAAATCCCAATCGCATTCGTAATGACTCCCGTGGTATCTTGAACTTGAACCGCAACGGACGAATCTGCGGTCGTTCCCTGTCCAAGCTGCCCCGAACTATTCACACCCCAAGCCCATACTTTTCCATCGGAGGTATAAGCCGCACTGAAATCTTCTCCTGCAGCAATTCCAACAACTCCCGTCAAATTTCCACCACCGTTCTTTTGAACGACCACGGGATACATCGAAATCGTCGTACTCTGATTTCCAAGTTGTCCCTGCGAATTCTTCCCCCATGCCACAACCGTTCCATCCGCTTTCAGCGCCAGCGTATGCCTTAAACCCGCAGCCACTTCCTTCACCCCCGTCAAATAAGTCGAGGCATTCGTTTTGACCTGAACTGGCTGAAGTCGTGCCGTCGAAGTTCCATCCCCTAATTGTCCAAAATTATTATATCCATACGACCAAACCGTTCCATCGGTTCTCAAAGTCACCACATGACTTCCCCCTTGGTTCCCGCCCATGGCCACACTCCCCGTAATGAGGTAGCTACTCGTGGTCGTGGCACTATCCGAGAAACCGTCCTTAAATGCCTTTACTTTCAACATCAACTCACGCGCCACGGTAATTGAGGAACCAGAGATAAGAGTCGCCGACTGAGCTGTCGGCTCACTCCCGTTGGTTGTGTAACAAATCTTCGCGCCCGGAGTCGAACAACTGATTACCACCGTTTGAGAAGTCGTAGACTCGCTTTGAATTCCACCCACCGAAAGCGTCGGCGCGGCAACCATCTCCCCCAGGAGGGAAACCGACATAAAACTCAATCCCAACAAAGCCGAAAAGAGGTAATACATAACCAAACGTTTACTTAATTCAAAAATTTAAGCAAGAGAAATATAACCGTATAGTTACTTTATCGCAATGACAACTAATGGCACCCGGAGCAGCAAAAGAACCCAGTCAACAACTTGCTATCAACCTCAAGCCCCTGAACCTAAGGCAGTTAAAGATCATCACTCTATTAAATACACCTTCTTTTGTCGGTATTTCCATTTGACTCCAGAACAATGGTTAGTAACCTTTTATTTACTCATGAGCTTTTACCATCGCTTGAATCTTCTCGTAATTTGTCTGTTATTGACCCTTACACCAGAGCTTCTCAGCGAAACCCCAACGGAAGAGCCTTCAAATTTGATCCTGAACGGAGACTTTAGCGAAGCCTTGCTCAAATGGAACATTGCCCCTGCTGACTCAAAAACCATTTTTACCACCGGACCCACCGAGGGCGTCAAACACTCAAACTCTTTAAAAGCTCAGATTCCCTTCGTCGAGGGCATGAAGAACTACGACTTCAGCCTCTCCCAACATTTCTGGCAAACGCTCCCGGAGGGCAGTATTTTCGTTTTGAAATTTTGGGCGCGCGCCCCCAAGGGGGGCCTGTTTTGGGCTCGAGTTCTCAGCGTCACCAGTTATGATTTAAAAATCGGAATCCGAGGAGTTGTTAAACCAACTCCCGATTGGAAAGAATATCGTTTTGAAGGAAAAGTCGGGACACCCGATAAACAGATCGAGACCTCTGCAAAAAGGGTACTTTTAAGTGAAGGTGATGGGATTTAAAA
>CAZKRU010000098.1:0-11651 GCA_964555235.1 uncultured Verrucomicrobiota bacterium | reverse complement strand
GCGGCGTATCATTCAAATCCCCCATCAGGATCAAGTTCGCTTTCGGATTCTGCTCCAGACGACGATTCATCGCGTTTTTAATCAGCACCGCCTCTTGACGCCGCACATAGGCCTCTCCATCCTCCTTCGGCTCATCGCTCAGAATTTCCGGATACGGACGACGCGACTTCAAATGAACCTGCATTACCTCCACGTCGTACCCCTCACGCACCCGGATTCGAGCGTGCAACAATCCTCGAGAAATCCGCATCGCTCCTTCTTGTTTCTGATGCGTGCTTTTACTCTCTCGAGTCACGGGAAAACGCAGGTCTTCATGCGCGATCTGCTCCACAATGGGAAACCGGGAAAAGAGAACGCATTGAATTCTCGAATCCTCTCCTCTCACCGTTGCACGATGTAAAAAGCCGAGCCCCGCCTTGGTGAATCGCTGCTCCAAATCCTTGAGGAACCGATCCTGAGGATCCTGAATCACCTCACTCACTCCCAAAATATCCGGGCGAATTCGTTGAAGCACCGCCAGCATCGACTCGATCTCAGCCTCCGGTTTCATCGCCGCATTGACCCGGCGATTCTCAATAAACCGGTCCGTCACCCCGTAATTCTGAATATTCCAACTACAGATCGTGTAGGTCGACGGTTCTGCTGCCTGCGCCGCCCAGAGACCGCAAAAAACGATCAACACCCCGATCGTCTTCATCTTCAGCTAAACTGTAAATAGGTCGACCCTTGAAGCCCCTTCTCATAGGATTCCAAAAGTCGCATCCCCTCACTCGGCTTGAGCACATCCGCTTTAATCGCCGCATCAATCTGTTCTTTCATCTCACGTCCGAGGAAATTCGCGTCGTATTGAACGGCATTCAAAACATTCATGATCGTATTTCCAGGAATCGTCTCTTCGATGTAGAATCCGCACGGCTCATCCGGATCGAGGAAAATATGCGCTTCGTTCACGCGCCCGAAGAGATTGTGAAGATCCCCCATGATATCCTGATACGCTCCCATAAGAAAGATCCCCAGGTAATACGGCTCCCCATTGGGCGCATGCATCGGAAGGGTTTTCTGCACCCGACTGTCTCCTGAAATGAATTTACTGATCTTCCCATCCGAATCGCAGGTGATATCGACTAGCGTCCCATTAAAGCCCGGGAACTCGTTGAGACGATGGAGCGGCATGATCGGGAAAAGCTGCCCGAGCGCCCAATGATCCAACATCGATTGGAAAACCGAAAAGTTGCAGAGAAATTGATCGCTGAGCGAATTCTTCAACTGATGAATTTCCTCCGGAACGATCTTGTACCCTTCGTAATGTTTCACAATCTCTTCCGCAATCTCCCAGTAAAGCGTTTCCACCTGGGCCTTGGTCTTCAAATCAATAAGCCCCAGATTAAAGCGATTCAGAACATCTTCGCGAATTTGTTGCAGATCGTGATAATGCTCCAAACGATTCTTCTTGTTCAAAGTTTGCTTCAGATCCATCAGATCCTGAACTCGCTGATGCGTCGGAGTCCCCAAAAGATCAGGAACAGACTTCGTTTTTTCGATCATTCCAAAAACATCAACCACCAGAACCGAGTGATGCGCGACAATCGCCCGCCCGCTCTCGCTGACGATGTGAGGATGTGGAACTTTTTCCTCTTTGAGAACATCGGCAATATTATAAACAATATCCCGAGCATATTCCGCCGTTGTATAATTAATACTGCTCTCACAATTGGATCGAGATCCGTCGTAATCGACTCCGAGTCCGCCGCCGACGTCAATATAACCCAACTTGAAACCGAGCTGATGCAACTTGGCATAATAACGAGTCGCCTCACGCACCGCACGTTTGACCGTCAAAATATCCGGGACTTGAGAACCGATATGAAAATGAAGGAGCTTCAACGAATCCGCCAAGCCCGCTTCCCGAAGCATCTCGGTTCCGGCCAAAATATCTGCTGTATTTAATCCAAACTTGGCGTCATCTCCGCCAGAGAGCGCCCATTTCCCAGCGCTTTTGGTCTGGAGCCGCACGCGAATTCCAATCATCGGAGTCACTTGAAGCGACTGGGAAACCTCAACAATCTGTTTCAACTCCTCCAGCTTTTCCACCACCATGATCACTTGCTTGCCGAGCTTGCACCCGAAAAGAGCCATTTGGATAAAAGTCGGATCTTTGTACCCATTACAAATTACCAAGCTTTCAGGATCTCGATGTAAGGCCAGCGCCGCAAAAAGCTCAGGCTTACTTCCCGCTTCAATTCCGTAGTGGTAAGGAGCCCCCGCATGAACAATCTCTTCAACGACTTCGCGAAGCTGATTCACCTTGATCGGAAAAACGCCCCGGTATTTCCCTTCGTACCCGGCCTCCGCAATCGCCGCTTGAAAGGATTCGTTGATCGTCTTCACCCGGTGATGCAATAAATCTTGAAACCGGAGAAGCAACGGAGTCTTCATCCCCTGTTCTTGCGCCTCTTTGAGGACCGCCATCATGTCCAGGGAAGTCCCATTGGCCATGGGCTTCACCATGACATTCCCTTGGTCATTAATCCCAAAGTATTCGTCGCCCCAGCCGGCGATATTGTAGAGTGACGACGCGCGAGAAACGTCCCAACGAGGATCAGCGGATGCCATATTCGCTGCGAATGCTAACGACTGCTTCCAAATTTGCAATGACGGGAATGTAAAATTTGTGATTCAGCCAAAAACCCCAAAAATCCACTCCTTGGGAGGGTCCTTTGGTAGGGCGACCTCTCCGAGGACGCCGAGATCCCGTTCTTAAAGAACCAATTCAGGGATAGACCTTGAGCCAGCCGATTTTCCATGATAATTTAAACCCCGAATGGAGAAGAAAGTTTCGAGTTTTTTAAGAACAATCTACTCCGAACCCTTTCGGAGCCAACCGGCCTGCCCCAAAATCATTCGGAGTCAGTTGAATAATTGTTAGGCCAAGAATAATGAGCAGTTCTAATGCATCGCTTAGTTTGCCAGTCGCGTGGACGAAGCCCAAATCCAAGGCTCGATTGCATATCCTCCGAGCCCACGGATCGCCGAGAGCTGTGATCATCAGACGCAAGCCCAGCAAGCGCGTTCATATCGTTGTGTGGGATACGGCATCTGACACCTTGGAGTATGGATCATGGTTCAGTGGTCGGATTTACTCTGAGAGATGTGACCTTTCATGGGATGGTTGTTGGATGGTTTACCTCGCTATGGGCTCAGGTGGTAAGACATGGAATGGGATTTGTGAGCCGCCGTGGCTGCGCACTGTCGCCGACGTCCCCAATATGGGAACTTGGGCAGGGGGCGGATTTTTCTCCGATGCACGGACGCTTCGATCAAACGACGTTTGGCACTATGACCGTTCGCTCAGCGAGTTCTCCAAATCTAAGAAGTTTCCTTTCTCGATAAAGCGCATGGAATCGGGTGGTGAGGTGTTTCCGATCCTCACTCATCGGCTGGAGCGTGATGGCTGGAAGCGAGAGGGTGACTTCGGCAAGGATCAGAAGATTTCCCTGAAACACAGCTCGTATTCCACACTCAGCGTGGACGACCCAGGTTGGTCGTGGCAGCCCACATCCAAGCACCCGAAGTTACAGATGTTTTACCGAGGCTATTTGGTGCATGGATACACCTTTGAATTCCGCCTCGAAGGTTCCGACCTTCTTGATCCGGATGTCGATTGGGCAACTTGGGATGCCAAGGGCGATCTTCTGGTGGCGCGCCACGGATCAATTCAGCGTTACTCTCTCGACGGTTTGAAGAATAGGTCTCCGGACTTCTCTTTCGATTTGGAGGGCCTCACTCCCCCTGAAAAAAATGCCCAACAAGACGCGCCACTCAATCCATGACCGCGCCGTGTTTCGGATCACCATGATCACTACAACCTTAAATCTGTCATCGACGCTCACCTCCCAGTCAGGGATGGGTGCGCTTTGACGTTAGGCAACAAAAAAAATGGACTCACCTGCACAACCGGCCTTTTCCTCGCGATGGTATCTGATGCTGTCGCTACTCTCTGCCATAGTCCCATTGCTACACATTGGCGGACTAAATTCAGCCATTTTGAAAACGCGACTTCCCTGGCCCCCGCACTTTCATCCAATTGAATTACTTGGATTGCAACTACTCGGATATACCGGCGCATGGCTTTCCTTGAGTCTGTTTATTCTGTGGGCCTGCTCATTGCGATTCAAACAACTGACTGGCACTCCAATTATGAGGCCAGTACTTGCCGTGACACTTGCTTTTTGGATTCTCTATGCCGTCACCTGTGCCCTCAGCCTCGAAGCCGCACTGGAAATATACTAAAAATATTACCCGGAAAAATCCAATCCGAGTGGCATGAGGTGAAGTTTAAGAATTGAATCTATTGCAAAAGCCAAGCTTTACCAAGGCTCTACGGCTCAAAGTTCGAGGCCTTGGAGTCTTGGCGGTTAAAACGGATTTTTAAGAGATCGCAAGACTTGCTTCGGTATGTTCAAGAACCGCTTCGACCTGTTGACGCGTCACTCCCGGAAACCACTCCAAGAAATCGTGAACGGTGGCATCCGATTCGAGATTTTCGAAGAGGGCCTTCACCGGAACACGGGTATTTTTAAAAACCCAAGCTCCGCTGGCTTTTCCGGTGACACGGTTGTGAAGTGGATTCATCTCTCGCTAAGCCCGCCAAGGCGCAAAGCGTTTGGATTTAAAACAAATTCCTTCTCACTTAGCGCCTTCGCGACCTTGGCGAGAAACCTCTGGATTTCAAGTGCTTAGAAGTTTACTTCACCGAGAGACACAAAGCGCACAATGGTTTATTTCAGAGGATCGAGAATAAATAAAACAGGGACTTCCCTTGGTGAGCTTTGTGACTTTGTGTGAAAATCTATCCTTTTATCATTTTCAATTTGATCTCCCCCCAATAACCGGGATACTGGTCAATTGGAGTTAATCCGAAATTCACCCATGGCCCTGGAAACCATTCATATTCGCGGCGCCCGGACGCACAACTTGAAAAACGTCAGCCTCTCGCTGCCGCGCAACAAGCTGATCGTCATTACCGGTCCCAGCGGCTCAGGAAAATCCTCCCTCGCTTTTGATACCCTCTACGCCGAGGGCCAGCGGCGCTATGTCGAAAGCCTCTCCACCTACGCCCGGCAATTCCTCGATCAATTCGACAAGCCGGATGTCGATGGAATTGATGGCCTTTCCCCGGCGATTGCCATCGAACAACGGACGACCACCGGAAACCCGCGCTCCACCATTGCCACCACGACCGAACTTTACGATTTCATCCGCCTCCTTTTTACCCATCTCGGCGTTCCGCATCATCCGGAGACCGGAAAACCGCTTCAACGCTTTACCCCCCAACAAATCGTCGACCGCCTGATGATTCTTCCCGAAGGAACCCCGATTCAAGTCTTCGCACCGCTGATTCGTAACGAAAAAGGGGAATTCCGGGACGTCCTCGAAAAACTCCGACGCGATGGCCTCATTCGCGCCCGGATTGATGGAAGCGTGGTCGAAGTTGAACTTCTCAAAGGACTCGACAAAGCGAAGTCCCATTCGATTGAAGCCCTCGTCGATCGCCTGAAATTCAAACCCGAACTCCGTGGACGTCTCACGGACTCCCTCGAAACAGCTCTCCGCATTGGCAAAGGAGTCGTTCATTTATCAACAACCGATGAATCCGGAAAAACCTCCGAGTGGATGGCGAGCACCGAGAATTTTGATCCGGAAACTGGCTACCGTTTTGGCGAACTCGCTCCTGCTCATTTTTCGTTTAACAATCCGAAAGGGGCCTGTCCGGTCTGTCACGGCCTCGGCGTCGAAGAAATTTTTGATCCAGAACTCCTCGTCTCCGATCCCCTGATGAAACTTGAAGACGATCCGATCGACCCGTGGCGCAAAACGAACGACGCATTGGCGGCCCACTATCGAGAACAATTTCGAGCACTGGCGACTCACTACAAAGAACCGCTCACCAAGTCCTGGCGACAAACCTCAGAGAAATTTCGACGCGCCGTCATTCATGGCACTGGAACCGAGGAAGTTGCTTTTCCCCTCACGCGCAAGGGACAAACCGTCGTTTTGAATAAACCGTTCGAAGGAGCTCTCGCGCAACTTCAGAAATTAATGGAGACGACGGATAGCGAAGCGACCCGCAAACGCCTTCATCATTTTGTGAGTCCCCATCCGTGCCGCAGTTGCCAAGGGGCTCGACTCAAAAAAGAAGTGCTCGCCGTTTCAATCGCTTCCGAGGGATTTTCGCCGCTCAATGTCTATCAATTCGGACAACTCGCCATTACCGATGCACGCCGTTGGATTGAGGGCCTGAAGCTCACCGATTTTCAACGCAAGGTCGTTCAGGATATTCTGCGCGAAGTCAAAAGTCGTCTCGCTTTTTTGGAAGAACTCGGGCTCGGCTATCTGACGCTGAATCGCGAAAGCAGCACACTCTCCGGCGGCGAAGCCCAGCGCATTCGATTGGCGACTCAGATTGGATCCCGCCTCACCGGTGTTCTCTATGTCCTCGATGAACCGAGCATCGGACTCCATCAACGCGATCACCAACAACTCCTCAAAAATCTGCGCGCCCTCCGCGATCTCGGAAACACGGTCGTCGTTGTCGAACACGATGAAGAAGCGATGAGAGCCGCCGACTATCTCGTCGATCTCGGTCCACTCGCCGGAGCGCGTGGAGGTCATCTCATCGCCGCCGGAACGTTTGAGGAAGTTTGTGCCAATCCGAAATCCGTGACGGGACGATTTCTCTCCGGCGTCGATCGAATCAGCATCCCCAAACAACGCCGTTCCCCGAAGCTCGGCTGGATTCACGTCCGGGGAGCGCGCGAAAATAATCTTCAAAATCTCGATGTCGCCTTCCCCGTCGGACTTTTTACCTGCGTCACCGGAGTCAGCGGCTCGGGCAAAAGCACTCTCGTCAATGATGTCCTCTCGCGAGCACTCTTTCGTCACTATTATCGAAGCACCGAACGCCCCGGCGCGCATGACTCCATCGACGGACTCGATCTCATTGAAAAAGTTGTCGTGGTGGATCAAGCCCCCATCGGTCGAACCCCTCGCTCTAATCCTGCCACTTACTCCGGCGCCTTCAACGCCATCCGGGATCTTTTTGCGCAACTCCCGACCTCCCGCGTGCGCGGATACGGAACGAGTCGATTCAGTTTCAATGTCAAAGGCGGCCGCTGCGAGCATTGCGAAGGCGACGGCCTCATCAAAATTGAAATGAATTTTCTCCCTCCGGTTTATGTCCCGTGCGAAGCGTGTCACGGAAAGCGATTTAATCGGGAGACGCTTGAAATTTCCTACAAAGGATATCACATCGCCGATGTCTTGGAGATGACCGTCGACGACGCGCTCGCTTTTTTTAGAAGCATCCCCGGAATCGTCGACAAATTGGATCCGCTCGCTCAAGTCGGTCTCGGTTACCTCAAACTCGGTCAATCCGCCACAACCCTTTCCGGAGGCGAATCCCAACGCATCAAACTCGCCGCAGAACTCACCAAACGCGCCACCTCCCGCACCGTTTTCCTGATGGATGAACCGACCACCGGCCTTCACTTCGTCGACATCCAACTCCTCCTCGTCGTCTTTCAGCGTCTCTGCCAAACCGGAAGCACTCTCATCGTCATCGAACACCAACTCGACGTCATTAAAACCGCGGACTACGTCATCGACCTCGGTCCCGAGGGAGGCGCCGGAGGAGGCCGCATCGTCGCCACCGGAACCCCCGAACAAATCGCCACTTGCACCCAAAGTCACACGGGGCGTTATTTGGCTGTTGCCCTCAAACCTCGTTAAAAAATTGGTAGGGCGGGTTCGATTGAACCCGCCGCGGCGGAGTCATCGACTCCGCCCTACCAAAAAAAACCGAACATAATCCAAGAAATTTAAAAACCTCTGCGACCTCGGCGAACTCTGCGCGAAAAACAAAAACTTTCGTATTACGCAATTCCTGCCTTCCTGCTCTCCTCAGAAATCTCCCAAACTTTGCGACTTGGAACCCCACCTCCGATTCGATAGAGTTCCGGCCGTGATTCCTGAGCCCCGCTCCATTTTAGTCATTCGACGCAACCGCCTAGGGGATATGATTTGCACTCTTCCCCTGCTTCATGCGCTTCGAAAACGTTTTCCTCACACCCTGCTCCAGGTGCTTTGTGAATCCGGAGGCGAACCGATCGCCAAAGCCTGCTCGTCCGTAAATCAAGTTTCCCCATTCCGCACATGGGTTCCCCGTTGGGCCTGGGGCCTCGGACACCGGGATTGCATTCAAGGCCATGATCTCGTGATTGTTGCCAAAGGGGGATTTGATCGCGCGCTCGCCAAACTCGCTCGATCGAGCGGAGCCCCGACTCGAATCGGTTTCGAGATGGAATCCAATTATTATACGCATTCCCTTCCCGAGCCTCCGTATGAACATCAACTGAAAACCCTCGCGCGACTGCTCCTTCCCCTCGGCATCGAGGAAGTCCCTGACGATTTCTCGATTCAACTTCCGAAGGCAGCGGAGGTAAATGCCGAAAAACTTTGGACCACTGAAAAACTCGAATCGTTTCGACAGGTCCTCTTGTTAAATCTGACCTGCAACCGCGGCCAATACTGGCCCCAAGAACATTATGTGAAGTTGATCCAAGCACTGATCCAGTCCAGCAAGACCGCTGTCTTGGTTTTGCAGGGAATTGAAGATGAAACAGCCTCCCCTCTCGTCAACCAAGTCAGAGACCCTGCCTGCCGTCTCGTTGCCTTTCCGAACATCCTCGACCTCGCCGCATTTTTAAAGAGATGCCACGGAATGCTGACTCCCGAGGGAGGAATCGCCCATCTCGCCGCCACCGTCGGAACCCGGACGGTCGTTCTTTGGAAACCCGACGGCGTGATTCAAAAATGGGGATCCAAAGGTGCCGGCCATTTTGATTTTCAACCCGAAAATGGGTTAGACTCCGTGAGCGTCGAAACAATGCTTAACGTTCTGAACTCCCATTTCGCATGAGCAAAACCGAAACGCTCTGGGCCTCGGAAATTGAGAGTTGCCTCGGCTACTTGGCGATTGAAAAGAGTCACGCCCTCAATACCCAGATGATGACCCAGATTGCGTTGAACTCATTTCGCGACTGGGCCGAAAAAGAGGGCTCCTCCTCCGTCGAGGGAGTCACACAAAAGATGATCGAGTCCTTCCTTGCGGAGCGTCGCAAAACCCTTGCCCCGGCCTCGATGAAAATCATTCTCGTCGCGCTTCGCCATTTTTTCCAACACCTCCGGCGGGAACACCTGATTCAAACCGATCCAACGGAAACCATCGACCTCCCTCGACTCACTCAACATCTCCCGGAGACCTTGAGCGAATCGGAAGTCCAACAACTTCTCGATGTCGAATTCCAAAAAACACCACTCGGCTTGCGTGATCGCGCCATGCTCGAACTTCTCTACGCCAGCGGACTCCGCATTCACGAATTGGTCGGACTTCGCATGGAAAATTATCTCGCCGATGAAGGATTTGTCCGCGTGATTGGAAAAGGAAACAAAGAGCGTCTCGTTCCGGTTGGCACCAAAGCTTCGACTGCCATCCGTGAGTATCTCGAACACGCACGCTCCAAACTCGTGAACCCCACCACAGGAGGAGAACTTTTCCTCGCTCAGCACGGCCGGAAACTGACCACCCAACGCGCGTGGGGAATCGTGAAAGCGATCGCGAAGCAGGCTGGAATTGAAAAAAATCTCTACCCCCATCTCTTGCGCCACTCCTTTGCCACCCATCTTCTGAGTCACGGGGCGGATCTTCGAGTCATTCAAGAAATGCTCGGCCACGCCAGCCTCGCCACCACTCAAATCTACACCCACGTCGACGCCGCCCGCCTCCGCCAAGTTCATCGTCAATTTCACCCGAGAGGATAAAGACTGATCTCTCGCCAAGTTCGCCAAGACGCGAAGCAGCGGAATCTTTAATTCAATCACCCAAGATGACGGCTTAGCGCCTTGGCGAACTTGGCGAGAATTAAAAAGCTCAGAACCAAGCGGTTTTTTCGAAATCTTCCGCAACTTTCCACAAACCCCGGGGTTTAACTCAACATGCGACACCTTTTTCTGCTCTTATCCTTGGGGATTTTCGCCGCTACACTCAACGCCGCCGAATGGCAACCTTCCCCGGTCGGAAAAGTCACCACAGTTTCTGAAACCTGGACCGATTCCGCCCGTTCCCGCACTCTTCCCATTAAAATTTACAAGCCCGAAGGAAAAGGCCCCTGGCCCATCATCCTCTTCTCGCATGGACTCGGAGGAAGCCGTGACGGCTACCAATATCTCGGCGAATTCTGGGCCTCCCATGGCTATCTCTCCGTCCATGTGCAACATCCCGGCAGCGATAGTTCTCTCATCCACAAAGGTGATTATGCCGAGACCATGAAGGAATTTAAAAAAGCCGCCGCCAATCTCACCAACGCTACCGATCGCCCCAAGGACATTCACTTTGCGTTGGATCACCTCACCGCGCTCAACGAATCCGACCCCCAATGGAAAGGAAAACTCGATCTTACCCGCGTGGGTGCTTCAGGGCATTCCTTTGGAGCCTATACCACCCTCGCCGCGACTGGGCTCGCCACTCCTACGGGAAACGCCCTGTTTCAAGATCCTCGCATCAAAGCCGCCATTCCGATGAGTTCCCCGGCCAATACAAGAAACAAAGAGACTGCTTATCGAAAATTCAAAATCCCTCTTCTTCACATGACCGGAACCGACGACAAGAGCCCCATTGGCGATACCAGTCCTGAAGAGCGCCGAATTCCCTTTGATGAAATCCAAGGGGTCGATCAATTCCTTCTCACCTTTCAAGGGGGCGATCACATGATCTTTTCCGGCACCAAACGACTCCTCCCCGGAAAGAACAAACAGGACGAGATCTTTCACGCCCTCATCCAAACCAGCTCACTCGCTTTCTGGGATGCCTACCTCCTCAACAATCCTGACGCCAAAGCCTGGCTGAAAGGGGATGCCCTCCCCCGTCTCCTCGGAAAAGAAGCCATTGTCGAACGAAAAGCCACCCCGTAACCTTTCAGAAGAAGGAATGTTGAATTGCCTTACTTAACTCCTTCTGATATTAAAACTCCTTAACCAGCTCCCGTAGCTCAGCTGGATAGAGCAACGGATTTCTAATCCGTGGGTCGCGTGTTCGAGCCACGCCGGGAGCGAATCAACACACAGCGGGATAAAGGGATGAAGTGTGGAGTTTATTTATTAAAAGGGACCACGGGAAAATTCTATTTAGGTTCCACGGATCATTTGGAACGCCGCTTGGCGCAGCATCAAGCGGGACTCTGTCCCAGCAGTAAACGATTGGGTTTGCCACTCGAATTAGTGACATTCAAAGAATGCTCCAGCTTGGCAGAAGCCCGCCTCTTAGAGCGAAAATTAAAGACCAAGAAAAACTCTCAGATCGCAGAATATTATCTTCGAAAGTGAGAGCAACCCCGAAAGCTTTCGGGGTGGGTCGCGTGTTCGAGCCACGCCGGGAGCGAATCAACACACAGCGGGAAAATCCTTCTTTTACCAAGAATCGGGCTCCGGTCATTGCCCAGTCCGATTTGGGGACGTATCGGGTCATTAGTCATTGGAGCAATCTAATCTCAAACGATGATAGACTTTTTGAAGCTCAGCACTTTTGCCCATCTTTT
>CAZKRU010000097.1:0-11863 GCA_964555235.1 uncultured Verrucomicrobiota bacterium | reverse complement strand
TTTTTTAAATCCCATCACCTTCACTTAAAAGTACCCTTTTTGCAGAGGTCTCAGTTTTTTAATCATCATCGCCGCCAGTCGAAGCGCCGCAATCATGCTCTCGGGTCGGGATTGGTCTTTCCCCGCAATCTCCAACGCTGTACCATGATCCGGCGAGGTTCGAATCAACGGCAAACCGAGCGTGACATTCACCCCCTGATCAAATGCCAGGAGCTTAAACGGGATCAATCCTTGATCGTGATACATCGCCACCACTCCATCAAAATCTCCCGCCACCGCGCGATTAAAAACCGTGTCCGGCGGAAAAGGCCCTTCGATCTGAATTTTTCGACGACGAAGCGCTTTCAAAGCAGGAATCAACCGGAGTGTTTCTTCATTCCCAAAAAGCCCTCCCTCCCCCGCATGAGGATTCAGACCAGCCATCGCCAATCGAGGAGACCGACCCAATGTTTTTTTCAAAAATGCTTCGAAGAGAATTGTCGTGCGCTGGATCCGCTCCGAAGTGATCTTTCGAACTGCCGACCGAAGAGAACAATGCGCCGTGACCAGAGCGACTGAAAGACGTTTGTCGTAAAATGACATCACTCCCTCGGACTCCCGAAACCCACAGCGCCTCGCAAAAAACTCCGTATGACCCGGAAAGGGAAAGCCGATCTTCGATAAATTCTCCTTGTGAATCGGAGCGGTCACAATCGCCGCCACACGGCCTCGTCTCCATTCGTCCGTCGCTTCCTCCAATGCCGCCCAGGCAATCTGCGCCGAAGCTGCCGTCATTTTCCCCGGATGGATCGTGCGCGCGGCTTCCTCTCCAAAAACCCGAAACGTGACTCCGGCAGGAAGCTTAGAAGAGCGCAACGCTTTGCGGATCACTTCAGGGCCAATCCCCGCCGGCTCTCCAATGGTCACGGCAATGACCGGTTGAGAAAATACTTTCGACATTCAATGGAGTTAGGCGAACTCGGTCCATCCATCAATAAGATTGGTACGAACCGCTTCGCAGCCCGAATGGCCTCACTCGAAGCTCAAGCCCCTCGCTCGTGGGGCAATCCGCGGAGAGAACAGTATCTTGTCTCTCGCGAAGTCCGCCAATGCGCGAAGGATTGAATCCGATTTAAAAACAAAAGAAGGTTTCTTGGCGAACTTCGCGAGCGTGATCTTTTTGAAATCTCGCTCAAGGGGAGTCGATTAGCATTTTTCGCTTTGAAGCTTCGCTAAGCAATTTGTAAGAAATATTTTGTTTAAATAATAGCGCAATGTCTTGTGGCATTTGTCCGTAAGCATTAACAGCACATGGATCTGCGCCATATTTTAATAAGAGCTGTATTTGTTCATATTGGTCTGCGCCGTCATAACCACCAGACATGTGATGCAAGGGTGATGAGTGGTTATTATCTAAGATATTCGCATTTGCTCCGGCCTCTAGAAATACCTCCATTAAAGGAAACGCTGCTGATTGAGCTGCCGCTTGCAATGGATAATCACCAGAACTCCCCTTGAGCTCAAATACTTCGTTTGATTTTCTAATTGAAAGAAGCTTGCTGATGATAACTTTTATTTTAGCTTTCGATTCATCATTCGTATCCGAGTGCTGATATTCCCAGATAAGCGCGCAAAACAATTCAGCATTAATAATAGACGGCGATTCAAGCGCTATGTTTAAAACCTCATCCCATTTGCCTTTATGAATCAAAGCATAAATAGGTCTATCCTTCCATAAGGTTATTTGAAGCTCTGTCGGAATATATTTATTTTCCAGAAAACTTTCGTGCGCGCTATGAAACCCTTCACTTTCCACATGGATCTCAATCCACGATTTAAAGCTCCCGCCGCACGGGTGCATGAACGACAAAATTCCTTCGAGGAATAGTCGGATGGGGGAGCAAAAGATACGTTCTTTTGGAATAACGAACTCGCCAGGAGAACTTAATTGGTGTTCATCGGATATTCTGCGATCCGTGATCCCAAAGAAGATACTCCAATCACACTTTATCAAAGCAGATTTAATAGGATTGCCTGATTCATCAACTATCCGCAAATGAACCTTAGGCGAAATCGTACGGGGGATACCGACGAAACAAATGAATGCGATAGAAAGGCATATCATTACTTTTACTCTTTTTTCCGTAAGGAAAGGCATTTTGGCTCTGAGTTGACTAAGAGGGAGCATACGATTTCTCATCCGACATTGGTCCAATCCCCACAAAAAGACCAGCCTATTGCGTGCTGTCGGAGTGTGTGTTTGATTGAAAAATAGGAAACATGCCCGCCCGGAGGTCGGGCGCCACCAACGGGAAATTTTGAATTTAAATAAAAACGACGATGCGGTGAGAAGGCTGGTTCCCTCTCACCGTCAGCTAAAAGCCGATGCAGATCTGAAGACTTACTCGTTGCTCGGCTTTACCGTAGCGCCGATCAACCGAGCGAGACCTTCGATAATTGCAGGGGGTGGGTAGTTGCCACTGGCGACTGCTGATTTGAGACGTTGCACGGCGGCAGGACGAACTTCCGGCGCACTTTTGACAGCATCGACTAATCGAGCCGCAGAAAGCGCTCCAGGAGAAATCTCCACCGAGTCATTTCCCGAATCAGTAGAAGTCTCCACCGGACGACGCACCACCGGAGCGACATTCACCGGTGTGGTTGAGTTGATGTTGGTTACTTCCATACTGTAGCTTCGGTTCTTGAGGGTTAATACTTAAGTTTTATTTTCACTGATCTAAAGAAAAAGCGCGTAATATTGCTTTTCCAACGTCATATCCGACGTATCGGAGGAAAAGTTGATTGTTTTCAAGGATGGCTAGGCTCTTATCCGGAGCTGACATCCGCTGAAGGCGGGATTGATAATAACGACGCGCCGAATTCGCAACCAGTTCATTCTGAACATCATAGTCCAAAATTCCATCCACTAAAACCGTCCCATCTTGAGCCGAGATCAGGGTAATCTTCACCGTCACTCGAAGGGGCGGAAAAACCTGTTGATTTTGAAGGGCCATATAGAGCAAAGAATCACATTTCAAGAGCTGCGCACGAGCTTGGGCTGCCGCTCCTGAGATTTTAAGCTCTGTCTGATTGATTAAGTCGTCCCCATAGGGAGTCACCAAAAATTCACGCCCCTGATGCAGCGTCGCCAAGAAATCATTCAAGTAAACCTGCTTGTAGGAGGGCTGGATCGAGCCGGTCACCGGCAAAACCAAGACACGTGTAGGGGTTGTCCCTGGGTAACGATTGAGAGGAGCGACATAATTTCCGCCCAAAACGGTATCCATGTCCTTGGTGAGCTCTTGAGTGGCGCAGCCTCCCAAACACAACACGAGAACTAAAAGTCCCAGCTTCTGAACAATCTTCACGGCATCCCTTCCGTTTTTATTTACGTATCTGTTTGCACGTAAATGGTTTGCGATATCATATTCCCAGAGTCATGGAGCTGAAGCTTCGAAATAATCGAGCTCGTCAACACCTGCCCCTGCTTGACCAACAACATCCCTGTTGAAGTATAGATAGAAGTAGCAAGTTTCATGCCCGGCTTTAGCTCTGAAAGAAGTGCCGGACGGTCAAGTTGCAGTTTGAAGTCCTTATTTCCAAGAAGTCGAATCAAAGCGCGAACGACTTCCGGGTGGTAAAGTTTCCCCGACCCCATTTCGATGTTCGAGAGGGCAAAGTCGCGCTTGCGCTGCTCATCATAGGCATCGGCCACGATCAAGACATTCGCCAACTGATTGATTTGCTCCCCAGCCAACCCCTTGGGGTAACCCGACCCGTCGTAAAGTTCATGGTGCTCCGAGATAATCTGAACCACTTCCGGAACGGGGAGAAATTTAACCAACGCCGCAGAGAGTTCCGCATGGCCCGTCATCTGATCCCGCTCCAGAGGCGTCTTGATTAATGCAAGATCCCGTTGATTCGCCTGAAGCGCCGGACTCGCCCCCAAAAGCCCAAGATCGTGCAGGGAGGCGGCGAGTTCAATGCGATCGATCGAATCATTCGGATAGCCCATCTCGCGAGCCAAACCGACCGAAAGGCGAGCCACGCGCTGACTGTGCATAAAAAGCGGCGTATCCAAACGCTGCATGAATTCGAGGCAGAGATCGACCATGCTCTGACAGGCGCGCCGCCAATTACCACTCTCCACCGCCAAGTCTCTTGCCCGCCCCTCCTCAATCGCAACACGTCGCTCCAACTGGGTATTTGCCAATTTTAATTCTTCATTCTGCAAAACCAACTGCTGCTGCAACCGCGCATTCTCCGTCTGAAGTTGAAACCGGTCGATGCTCTGATGGATCGCCGCAATAAGCTCTTCATTGGAAAAAGGCTTGATGAGAAATCGATAGACCTCACCGGTATTCACCCCTTCGAGGGCAACGTTCTTATCGTAAACGCCGGTCATCAAAATGCGAATCGCCGTCGGATAGCGGGTCCGCATTTCGCGAAGAAAATCAACTCCATTTCCATCCGGAAGCAAATGATCGCAGAGGAGAATCGCAAATTCCGGATTCGTCATCGTTTGGGCGCGCGCATCAGAACAATTGATCGCCGTCGAGATCTTGACCGGCAACTCCAAGAGCAATCCCTGAATGGAACGGAGTATGAGGGGATCGTCATCAATAACAAGAATTTGAAATTTTTCGGTTTGTCTTTCCGGATTCGGCATAGGATTAAACCCTATCGGATTTTTAAAAAGAAAGCAATGCCAACACCGAAGCTTTACAGCCCCTCCAAAAATCGGCAGCATTCCCTTCATGGTACTTCGGTCTGTGCTTCTCCTTCTGTTACTTTTTACGGCCGGATGTGAGAAAATTCCTTTTCTAGCCAAACCGACCCCGGCCCCGCCTCCCCAGGCTGGGCTTTGGTACCACTATGGGACGCTTCATCACTCTATTGGTGAGTTCCAAGAAGCGACAGAGGCCTACCAGCAGGCGGTCAAACTCCAACCCGATTTTTTTGAAGCCTGGTACCAACTTCATCTGACCCTTCAAGCTCAAGGAAAAATTCCCGAACAAATCCAAGCCCTCCAGGAAGCGGTCCGACTCAAGCCACAATCCGCCTCCGTTTGGAATGCGCTCTCCGAGGCCTACGCCAGCACCGGAAAAAACGCCGAAGCCATTCACGCCCGACAGCAGGAGGAAATCGCCAAACGCCAGCCTCTCTCCGAAAGCACCGATTTGGAAGCCGCGACTCAAACCCGTCCCAATGCCCCCGAAGTATGGCTCGCCTTGGCCTATCATCAGCTTCTGACCCGTCCTCAAGCGCCTGACGACTACAGTCCTGCTGCGGAAAAAACGTTTCAACATCTCACCCAACTCATCCCCCAGGAAGGCTTCATTTGGATTCATTTGGGACTTGCTCAAATCCGACGCTCGGATCCTGCGGCGGCCGCCATTGCTCAAGAACGCATCACTCGGGTCAACGTCGAACTCTTTCAGAAAGCCGTCCAACTTTCTCCCCAAGATCCTCTCGCTCATTTTTTCCTCGGGCGCGCCGCACTCTGGGCCCAGCAACCGAATGAAGCCGTCACCGCGCTCCAAAAAGCCACCACCCTCGATCCCGCCCCCTCCATCGCGTGGTATTTTCTGGGCGAAGCCTACCGCCTCCAAAACAAACCGACTGAAGCAATTGCCGCCTATCAGGAAGCCCTTCAGCGCACGCCACAACGCAGCGAAGCTCTCTACGGCCTCTCGATGGCCCTCGCCTCCCTGCATCAACTTCCGGAAGCCATCACCGCTTTCGAGAAAGCCTCGGCCGCGCGCCCCAACATTCCCGATGATTCCCTGGCCTCTTCTCGCGACATCAAACGCGCTCAAGCGCAACAGGCTTTGAATACCGCCCTGCAACCTCCTCCCCCTCCTCAACGTGTCGACCCTCGAACGCCCAAAACTCCCGCAACCAAACCCCAACTCCTCGCTCCAATTCCTCCCGCGCCCCCCGAGCCTCCTCCCGAGGAAGAGACACTCATTTCACTGATTCGAAAGACGCTGGAATTTCCAAAAGATGTGCGGAATTGGAAAAAATTATTCGTCCTTCAGGAACGCGAACATCGTCTGATCGATATGACGGATTCGGCGATGAAAATCGTCGCCTTGGAATCAACTGCCGCCAACTGGTCCCTCCTTGCCTATTCGTTCGGACTGCAAGACCGGCGCGAAGAGGAAATCAAGGCGTATCTGAAGTCACTGGAAAAGGATCCCCATCAACCGATCGCGCTCCAAAACCTTGGACTCGCCTTCCTCGAATTTAAGGACCCCGCGCAAGCACGGGAAACTTTTGAGAAGTGGACCAAAATCGATGCTGAAAATCCCGAGGCCTGGTATCACCTCGGAATTGCCGCCGACGAAGTCAAAAACTTTTCCCAAGCCGAAAGCGCCTATCGAAAGTCGCTGGCGCTTGATCCGAAAAATCCAGAAGCATGGCTCAACCTCGGCGCGGTCTACGGCGAAACCAAAAAACGCGGCGATGAAATTGAAGCCTATCGAAAAGCCGTGGCGCTCGATCCGAATTACGCCTCCGCCTGGAACAATCTTTCCGTGGCGCTTCGTCAGGCGGGACAAATTCCCCAGGCAGAAAAAGCACGAAAAGAATTTGAGCGTCTAAAAAAATAGAAACTTTTTTTCGGGTGCGGTGTTTAATCTCGCATGAACACCTGCGAATACAAACTCATCATCACCGAAAATTCCCCTGCGGAAATCGAAACTCAATTCAATCAACTCGGAACCGAAGGGTGGCATCTCATCCAACTCCAATTCGACTCCGGAAAAATGGCGAAAGCGATCGCTTGCTTCAAGCGACGAATCATCGAGGCGACCTCGGGCTCCCATCCGATCCCCAAAAGTTCCCTCCCGCTCCTCGCCAAAATCCTCCCCCTCTGCAAAAAGCGGGAGACCAATGGAAACCTCTACGGAAGTCTCTCCTTTATCTCCAAAAAACTCGGCCGCGAAATTCAGGAGCTTAAAGATGAATTCCTCGATCTCGGAATCCGCTTCAGCACCAAAACTGAAGGAAAACCGGTCTTCAATCAGATCGATCAATTCAGCATCTGGATCACCGAAGGAGAACAAGGCGAACTCTGGTTCAACGCCCGTCCGAACACTCCAAAGCCGGCCTAACCTTCATGAAAAGTCACACGGAGGTCTCGGAGTAACACGGAGTACAAGTTGAATCATACCTCCGTGGTCTCCGCGATCTCCGTGTGAAAAAAGGTCCTCCTTCAGTTTTCCCTATTTTTTCGCCCGGCTTCGACTCGGCTTTCCATATCGGACGGGGCGGGGCTTCGGCTCAATCTTGTCGATCCCGCTCCGTTTTTTCACCTCAAGAATCTGATCTCGCAAAATCGCTGCCCGTTCAAAATCCAAACTCGCCGAGGCTTCAATCATCTCCCGTTCCAATTCACTTAATAAATCCGTCAGCTCCAAGCCTCCGGCTTCCTCAACGACACGTCCCGCCACCTCATCCCCCTGCTGCACCCGGCGTAAACTCTCCTGCACCGCCCGCTTCACACTCGTCGGTGTAATTCCATATTCCAGATTATATGCACGCTGCTTGGCTCTCCGATAATCGCAGACTGCCAGAAGCTTCCGAATGGAATTCGTCTGCGTATCGGCATAAAGAATTACTAATCCCTCTTGGTGCCGCGCCGCTCGGCCTGAAGTTTGAATGAGTGAAGTTTCCGACCGGAGGAATCCTTCCTTGTCTGCATCCAAAATCGCCACCAGAGAAACCTCGGGCAAATCCAAACCTTCTCGCAATAAATTAATTCCGACCAACACATCAAAATCTCCCGCCCGCAATCCTCTCAAAATCTCCACCCTTTCAATCGTATCGACATCGGAATGGAGATAGCTGACCCGGATCTGAAGATCTTTTAAATAGTCGGTCAAGTCTTCTGCCGTCCGTTTGGTCAAGGTCACCACTAGGACCCGCTCCTTCTTTTCCACACGTTTCCGAATCTCTTCAATTAAATCATCAATCTGATTTTTGAGAGGACGAATCACAATCTCAGGATCCAAAAGTCCCGTCGGACGAATAATCTGCTCTACGACCTGCCCCTTCGCCTCTTTGAGCTCATAAGGTCCCGGCGTCGCAGAAACATAAATTCTCGGCCCCCGATACGTCTCAAATTCCTCAAATCGAATCGGGCGATTATCCAATGCCGACGGAAGTCGGAATCCGTGCTCCACCAAAACCGTTTTTCGGGAACGATCCCCGGCATACATCGCATTGAGCTGCGGAACCGTTGCGTGCGATTCGTCAATCACGAGAAGAAAATCTTTCGGAAAAAAGTCGAGCAATGTAAATGGTTTTGATCCCGGCGCACGCCCTGTCAGATGGCGCGAGTAATTTTCAATTCCTTTGCAGTAGCCCAACTCCTCCATCATCTCCAAATCGTACTCGGTCCGTTGACGCAGACGCTGGGCCTCGAGGAGCTTGTCATTTTTCTCCAACTCGTGAATACGTGCTTCCAATTCCTCGCGAATCGTCACCAGCGCCGCACGGAGTTTCTCATGCGGAGTCACAAAATGACGCGCCGGAAAGACGACATACTGCTGAAGCGTTTCAAGTGATTTCCCGGTCAACGGATCAAAGCGTTGAATCCGGTCGACTTGATCCCAACAAAGTTCCACACGAATCCCCTCCTCGGAATAGGCAGGCCACAATTCGACCACATCTCCGCGCACTCGAAATTTCGACCGGGTAAAAGCAATATCGTTTCGGTCATATTGCATCTCGACCAGCTTTGCCAACAATTGCTCGCGACCAATAACCTGACCGACTTCCACCGGACAAATCATCTGATGATAGTCTTCCGGCGAACCCAATCCGTAAATACACGAGACGCTTGCCACCACAATCACATCCTGCCGGGTCAAAAGAGAACTCGTCGTCGCGAGGCGGAGCCGCTCGATCTCGTCATTCACACTCGAATCTTTTTCGATGTAGGTGTCACTTTGAGGAATGTAAGCTTCCGGCTGGTAAAAATCAAAATACGAGACAAAATACTCCACGGCATTGTTCGGAAAGAATTGTTTGAATTCGCTGTAAAGCTGCGCCGCCAAGGTTTTATTCGGAGAAATCACCAGCGTTGGCCTCTTCCACTCCTGAATGACATTCGCCACCGTGTAAGTCTTTCCCGAGCCAGTCACTCCCAGCAACACATTGTGACGCTCTTCCGCTCGCAAGCGCGCTAAAAGCGATTCAATCGCCGCCGGCTGATCCCCCCGGGGCGTGTACTCGCATTGCAATTTAAAATCTTTTTTCATCAGAGAAGCGAGACTCGGTCTTACCAGCCCACCACCAAGTCACAAGGGGGAATTAGAGAGTGCTGAACGTAGCGCAGGAGCTTTTGTGCTCTCTTTGAGTACTCTCTTTGGTAGTGCCCGACCTCCGGTCGGGCTTCCCCCAAAGCCCGATTTTGTCAGATACCACCATCCGTTCTCGCGCAGAGTTCGCAGGGTACGCCGAGAAATTCGAAAACCTCGCATCCTCAGCGAACTCAGCGCGAAAAACTCTCCTTGCATTTCCATTAACCTCACCCCCCTCGAATCAGTTGATCCGCAAGCTTCACGGAATCCCGATAGGTTTTATCCCACGTTTCCGGATCGAGTTTCCACGGGTTCTGCTCCGATGCCAATTCCCACTCCCCTCGTCGATACGCATCTGCCGCCTTTAATAAATCCGCAAACGGAGATTCTTTTCCAAGAATGGCATTTTGAATTTCTTCTTTCAGTCCGAGCGGACGAATCGCCTCTTCTTTGGGAAGATCCAGAAGGCTGTCGATGGAGAAAAAAAGACCGGCGAGAAAGAGATCCCCAGAACGCCCCTTCAATTCTGGAATTTGAAGCGCCAATTGTTCGCAGAAGATCCCCAAGACCACGGCATTAATCAAGGCCTCCTCCGCTTTCCCAACGGCTGCACCTTTGACTGAAAAAATCATCAGCCAGTTCTTGACCATCTTCAACCCGAGCAAGACCAGCGCATCCATCACCGTGTTAGTCCCCCGAAACAGAAAGCGTGGCGAATTCACAAATTTCAAGAGTTCGTAAGTCAACACCGGATCATGTTTCACAATCTCCTCGGCCTCCTCGAGACCGAAGCCCGGTTTAAAAATGGTCTGAATAATTTTAAAGGCGGCAATGGCACCGGGACTCGGCTCGTGAAACTGGAGCACCTGTGGCTTCGCAAAGAAATAACCTTGAAAAAGCGTATAACCGCACCCTTGTGCATGTTGAAAATCTTCGAGCGTCTCCACCTTCTCCGCCAACGCGATCAACTTTTTTGAAAGAATCTTTTGAGCAATCACTTCACGCTCCGGAAGTGTTAGCGTCATGAAATCGACTTTGATAATATCTGCAAATTGAAAGAAGACGTCATGTTCTTCCGATTTGGCATAATCATCAATTGCAATGGTATAGCCTGCCTGTTTGAGCATTGAAACCGCACTTACGACTTCCGGAAGCGGCTGGACCGTTTCCAAAATCTCAATCACCACCTGATCCGCTGGCATGATCTGGGCAAAATCCTGCAAGATGAGTTTCTCCGTGAAATTGATATAAGCACGTTTCCCTGAAGTCAGCTCCTGAATTTTCAGATCGAGAAACGCCGTTTTCACCACACTTCGCGTCGCCGCATCCGGATCCGCTCCTAAAAAAGCATTCTCCGTCCCTGACCGAAAAAGCAACTCGTAAGCAATCGTCTCCTGACGGGGATTTAAGATAGCTTGTCGGGCGACAAACGAGGACATTCCGCGATCTTGTCGATTCGCCGAAGATTCGCAACCTCATTTACACGCCATTGGTGTCCAAAACAAAAATTATCTGTCAATGCGACGCCCCCTTCGAGCCCTTGGAGTCGTGGCGGTCGAATCGGATCGTTGAAGTTTCCACCCCCGCCTGCAACGCTTTGCGTAACAATGCGGGCAGGTCAAAATCGCGAAGTCCTCCAATTTAATCCCACATCCTGGTTTATCCTCTGAGATCGGGTTTTGTTTTGGACAGAAGTGTCTACACACAGTCCCGTTTACCAAGTAATATGCCGCATGAAAATCAGAAGAATCTCTCTCGCCAAGTTCGCAAAGACGCGAAGCGGAAGAATTCATTTCTTGAATCATCCAAAATTTCAGCTTAGCGACTTGGCGAACTTCGCGAGAAACAAAAAAGAGTGTGATCGCTAAAGAACCCTAGAAAGAGGCTTATTCTGTCGCTAATCGCCCCGAAACCGTGATCGTCGCTTCTTGTCCCGCCGCAATCTGAATATTTTGCATAACCGGAGTTGAATAGGTCGTCCGAACATAATTTGATCCGGAAGCCGCCTTGCCCGCTTCATTTTTCAACGTCGCCTTTTTACCGTCCTTGTCAGGAGACATCTGCCAACCGGTAATTTTTCCGTTTGAAGCGGATTCAAAATCGCCCCCCTTAATATCAACGCCCGTTCCCACAACGTTATCGACATAAACCGGTGCTTCCACGTCCTTGGAGTAGGCTCCACTCAGACGAAACTTAATCATCGTATCCGCGCTCGCCTTAAAGGTGACACTAAAGACCTCCCACTTGTCTGCCGTCACTGGTTGAAGCACGACTAATTTTTTCCCCGAAGGCATCTGTTTGGCTCCTTCGGAAACTTTCACGACCTCGAGATCAACCGAATCAGAGACTAATGTGATGCAGGCCTGTTCCTTATTGATTTTCTCTTCAGAAAAGGCCGAAGAACAAAAAGCCGTCAGGGCAATCACTCCAACAACCAAGCAACGAGAATAGTGAGGTTTCATCATGGCAATAAGATAACTTCAGACTCGAGAAATGCCATCGGCATTTTATTTAAGGTTCCTTCCCGTTTTCAGTGGAATAAGATTAAAGATTTGGTAGCAGAGGGAGATGGA
>CAZKRU010000096.1:0-12057 GCA_964555235.1 uncultured Verrucomicrobiota bacterium | reverse complement strand
CAGGAATTTTGCCCGCGAAACACGCGAAAGAGACGAAACGTAAGAATCCGACGTTAGAGGCGGGCTCCTTGGAGCCCATGAAAAGACGTCCAAAGGACGACGCCTCCAACTCCTCTACCATTCTTACATTCGATTCGCGGTGATTGGCGTGTTTCGCGTATTTCGCGGGAAATGCCCCCTCCTAAGTGTTTGGATTTAAAACAAATTCCTTCTCACTTAGCGCCTTCGCGACCTTGGCGAGAAACCTCTGGATTTCAAGTGCTTAGAAGTTTACTTCTAAAGACCTCATGATAAAGAATTTCTCGCGCAGAGCAACGGAGTCCGCTGAGGGCATGTTTTTGAATTGAAAAACAAAATCAATCACTCGGCGATCTCCGCAGCTCCGCGCGAAAAATCATCCACTTCACAATCGTGTCAGCGCGTTCCACGGCAGGAGCTCCTAAAGAACAAACTTTCTAAGTCGGTGTCTCTCGCGAACTTCGCGAGAGACTTGATCCTGCTCTCTCCGCTCATTGCCCCACGAGCACGGGGGCTGAAGCTTCGTGTGCAAAAACTCCCTTCCCTATTTTTTAAAGACCTCAGAACGTGGTCCTGAATTCTGAGTAAGTGCCACCTGCATCTTTGTCTTTGCGGCTTGCGCATGGGCATCAAGAGCGGAATCTGCAAGCGGGGAGATTTCTTTATCGTCCTGATCCAGATTGTAAAATTTTCCGTCGGCATAGAGCTTGTAATGACCATCATGCACAAATTCGAATTTTGCCGTCAGCCCCCCGGAATCATTATACCAAACGTAGAGGAATTCCCGCGGATTCCCCTTCTCTCTGCGCAACTGTGGCAAGAAACTGCGGCCATCCATTTTCGATCCTGACGGAACCGGGGTTGCAGTTGCCTCGCAAATCGTCGCTAGAAAATCGGTCGTGTCGATCAGGTCGGAACAAACTTTCCCGGCCGCCACACGACCCGGCCAGTTGGCAATGGCAGGAACGCGGGTACCCCAGATCGTCGATAGACTCTTGCCCCCCTCCACTTCGCGGCCTTGAAATTTGGATCGGATCTTACGACCGGTGCCATTGTCCCCGAGAATCAGGATGAGTGTGTTGTCTCGTAGATTTTGCTCCTCCAGTTTTGCGATCAACTTGCCAATCAGTTTATCGGTATAGGCCACCATATCGGGAAAATGTCCCAATGGCGCTTGGTTCTTGTTGCTTTGGGATTCGAGGTAATCAGGACTGTCCGGCGTGGCGTCATAGGGATCATGCGGCAGCATCATCGGATAGTAGAGAAAAAATGGTTTATCTTTTTGTCGCGTGATGAAGTCGAGAGCGTAGTCATTGACAATATCAGGACCATACTCGTTCGCGGTGTAGTCATGAGTTTTGCCATTAATTTCCAATCCCGGATTCTTATAGCGCCCCGGTCTTCGGCTCAGCTGCCAGAGACAGTATTCATCAAAGCCAAAACGAGCCGGTCCCTCGAATCCATTGCCTAATTGCCATTTGCCGGCGACACACGTCGAATAACCCGCATTCTTCAGAAAATTACCGAAGGTCTTCTGTGAGGGATCGAGAAAGGCAAACTTCACATAATTTCGTTTGTTGATGATCCCCGTCATCAGCGCCACACGAGTCGGCGTGCAGAGCGGCTGGACATGACATTGTTCAAACCGTACCCCCGTTGCGGCCAATTTATCCATGATCGGCGTTTTGTAGCTTTCACCCCCATTCGAGGTGACGCACTCGTAACCAAAGTCGTCAATCAGGATCAGGATCACATTCGGCTTGCGCTCGGCGGCGTTGAGAACACTCATCGGCACCCATAACAGTGCTACGATAAGCGAGTGAATTTTCATATCACTTCTTGATCTCAGTCAAAACGACATCGTCCAAATAAAAAGCCCCATCACCCTGCATGCGAAACCTCAAATGAAACGTCTCATTTGACGAATCAGAAGCGGCATCCGACTTTCCATCGGCGGATTTAGTTCTCTTATATTGCACCGTTTTTATGACTTCTGACCACGAAGAAGTAAGGGAAAACGATCCATCCTGAAGCGCCCTCGTCGTTCGACCTTTCGTGTCATTATCTCCCACCTCATCAAAAACCACACTCGTACTCGAGAACCCGGCTCCTTTGACTTGAAATGAGAGTTCGTACTCGACGTCAGGTTTCAGGGCAATGTTATCCGGATAAACAATCGTATAGACCTGTCCCGTGGTCGGCAGTGTTTTACTCGTGTTTACGAACATCTCCTGCTTCGGGTCGGTAAAATCAAATACGAGACAGCTTTTGCCAGTCGTATTTTTGGGAAGATCCAACTCGGGATCATATCCAGCCAGATCCTTTATGCCCTTATACTTATCACTCTTGGTCATGGCCCTCAGCAACTGGAATCGACCGCCCAAAGGAGGAGTCACTCCTCCCGGTTGATTATTATACCAAGTCCCATTCCTCAAGAACTTCGGAAAAGGAGATTCCCCCTTGATCGGCGTCGGCGCATCAAACTTGGGAGCTGTGGCGGTTCCTTTATTCATTGCAATACGAATCGAACCACTCGCGGAGCCGAGAAGTAAATCAAGCAATTTATCTCCATTCATATCGACAAAAACAGGCGCCGAAAGCGTTCCGGTCGCCGAAGAGGTCCCGACGTTGAGGGGGGCGGGTTCCTTAAAAGTCCACGGCCCGTTCGCCTGATCCGTTGACGTATTAATATAGACGCTCAAACTCCCTTTATCCCGCTCTCCCGTCACAATATCCGGCTTACCGTCCCCATCCCAATCGATCACCCAAGGCGTCAAATGTTCCTTCCCATATCCTTTAATTAAAATCTGGTAAGGCTCGAAGTTGGGCGTTCCGTTGGAGCCGCTATTTTTCAAAAAGAAGATGTGATTCGCCGAAAAGGTTCCATCCCCCATGATTAAATCCATTTTCCCGTCTCCATCCCAGTCATAATAGTGTGGCGCAAGGTAATTACACCAATAGTTCGAATCCTTTTCCGTTTTTACCTCTTCACTTTTCCCTTCGTTCGAAGGTTCAAATCTAGGAATCAAATGGGTCCCGCTATTTTTAATCATAAAGAGCCTCCCGACGTAATCTCCCAAAACGATATCGAGTGCCCCGTCCCCATTGACATCCACTAAATGGATTTTCGGACAAAGCCGCGGCTGAATCCAAGCGTTCATCACCTCGCCTCGCTTAAAGACAGATTCAAACGTTCCATCCGGCTTTTTGGTTCCAAAGTTTTGGAAATACCAAAAATAGCCTTCCGCATCAACAACCAGCAAATCGGGAAGTCCATCACCATTCAAATCTCCCGCACCAACCCCAGGAGTAAATTCCTGCTTCAAGATCTCCCCCAAATTGTTAACCAGCTGACTGCCACAGGTAAAGACCCTCAAATTTCCAGCTCCCACCCCTCCCCAAGGATCGGAATCAGGCGATAACATTTCCATATCCCCACCCCGAATCAGATTCGGTACGGACTTCGGAACGGGCTTCGGTACGGGCTTTGCCGCAGGGGTCTGAGCTTCCAATACTCCGACCGTGATCATCATCAAAATAAGCCAGCGCATCTTCATAGATTTTCCTTTTTAATACCCATTCACAACTTTTGAAGTTTTAACCTTCATTCAGACCTTAGTGGCGAATCACGAAATTCACTAGCAGGAGTTGTTCTCTTTTATCTACATTTGCTTATCGTGAATTCACTCTGCTGCGTCAACGTTACGCGCGTTGCGGGCGGGACTCCAAGGGCGCGAAGAGAGCCGCTCATGGACGGGGTATTTTATGGGGAGACCTATGAAGATCGCTAAAACCAAGCTTGTCTTACTTATACATTTTGTTATCATTTTGGGAGTTTTATGGAATTTTCATCACGTCACTGGCAGAGCCCGCTTCATCGCTGGGCAAGTCTGCGCTCGGAGTTGTTATGGATTTATGATGGCCCGAGTGCAGCGGGAACCGTAAGAGAAAAAGTCGATCATAGTGCCGGCTACTGGGTTTGGCTGATCCGATGTGGAAAGGTGAGCATCGAGATGGGTGACCAAACTTGGAAGGCAACCGCCGGACAGTGGATCGTCTCCCCCCAAGGCTCAATCACTCAGGAGGTCTCCACAGACGCGAGAATTCTTTCCGTCCATTTCCGATGTCAGTGGCCCACCGGCGACAATCTATTTTCCGGGAAAGGCTGCGAAGTCTGGAATGCCACGGATTTTCCCGGCTTGGAGCGCAGCGCTTCGGCGCTCTGCCGCCTGATTCACCGCCACTTTCCGAAGGTGCGCCTCGACCTGACCGAGCGGGAAATTGATTACTCTGTTTTCCTCCGTTTTGAGCAAGGATTTCAACAATGGCTGATCAATTTTCACCAGGCCATGACCGTCTCGGGACGCACACTGGCCCATGCCGGATTGGGTGACGAACGCATCCTCCGTGCGGCGCGCTACCTGCACGAGAGTCCGTTGAACGAACCCTTTCCTGGCGAGCAGCTCCAGCGGGAGACGGGATTGGGACGCGCTCATCTCGATCGTCTCTATGCAAAGGAATTCAGAGTGACCACACGGGAATACTGGGAGCATCTTCGCTTGGAAGTCGCGATGCGTAATCTCGAATCCACGTCACTTTCAGTCAAGGAAATCGGCTACGAAATCGGCCTCAAACAGGCATCCCATTTCACCAAATGGTTTATTCAACGGGCGGGAAAATCACCGAAGGCCTATCGGGACGAGAAGCCTGCGAAACGCGTGTTTTGAGCTTGGTGCTCCTAAAGAACAAAAGAGCTAAGATGCTGTCTCTCGCCAAGTCCCGCCAAGCCGCCAAGAAACCCTTTTTGGTTTTAAAGTCGAATATTCCTTCGCGGGCTTGGCGACCTTGGCGAGAGACAAAATCCAGTTCTCACCACCGATTGCCCCACGAGCACGGGGGCTGATGCTTTGTGTGAAACCTCCGCCGCGTCAATTCTTCGCTAATGATGCACTGTTTCGGACTCCGTACACTATTGTGCTGAGTCCAAGAGACGAAGTTACCCAGATCCGGCGACCGACGACGATCGACCCACGGATCGGAGAAGAAAAAGTCAAAAAATGATAATTTTTTTTTATGGTTTCTGATTGGGATCAAGGTAGGTTGATTTCACGTTCCATCCCCCATGACTGATCACTTTAACGTACTGCGGGCCGACTGCGAATTCGAATGGAATACGGTTCTGGAGATGATGCGCCGCTACCGGCGTGGAGGTAGTTTTTTTCGCCGAAATCCCCGCGATATTTTACCCATCGAGTCACGGGTGGGAGGCTCGCCCGGATTCTCGCTTGTTGAAATCCTCGTCGTGATCGCGATCATCGCGCTTCTCACGGGGTTCATGGCCCCCATCTTCACCTCCCTCAAAGGTGCTGGAGAAATCACAAAATCTGCGCACGATCTGGCCAATGTCCTCGAAATTGCCAGAGCGCATGCGATTACACACAACACCTATGTCTGGGTCGGATTTTTTGAGGAAAATGGTTTCCCGCTCACAGGCACGAGCGAGATTGTCATCTCGGTTGTCGCCTCAAGGGACGGCTTGCAGGGATTCGATCCCAATGCGAGCGAGAGTGCCTCCAATAGCCTTTCTGCGAGCCGATTGATTCAATTGGGTAAGCTGATCCGAATGGGAAATATTCGCCTCGCGTCATTTTCAGACGGCTTGAATACCGGAGAGGATTTTGACACCCGCCCGGCCGTCGGTTCCAATGAGGCACGAATTGGCGGTACCAATCCGCCCAGTTCCTCCAAGTTTCCCTTTCAGTACCCCGTCGGGAATCCGGCACCGTCCCCGAAATATACCTTCAAGAAGACCCTCCAATTTAATCCCCGAGGCGAGTGCAGGGTCAACTCGACTTATGACATGCGCCCGGTCGTGGAAATTGGCCTGCAACCGATCCACAACAAAGATTCTAACACCAAGAACAAAAATGCCTGCGCCGTGCAGATCTCCGGAGTCGCCGGCACTGTAAAAATTTATCGCCAATGAGAATGCTCACAAAACAACAGGGTGGCTTTTCGCTGGTCGAAGTGACTCTCTCCCTCGGGATTGCGGCGTTCTGCTTGGTCGCACTTTTTGGACTTCTACCGGTCGGCTTGAACACCAGCCAATCGGCCAGTCACCAAACCGGAGCGAATGGCATCCTCTCTGCAGTCATCTCCGATTTGCGCGCGACCCCATCGACCCTGCCGCCAGGACTGGCGGTCACTTCTCAGGAATATGCAATTCCCATTCCGGCAAATCCGGTTTCAAGCCCCCAGAATGCATCACCGATTTTCTTCAATAGCGAAGGCCAGGTCACTGCTAAACCATCGGAAGCACGCTTCCGTCTGACGGCACGCTTCCTTCCAAACGGCGGCACCAATGCAGCCGCTGCTTCGACCCTTGTCAATTTGAAGGTCAGTTGGCCGGCATCCATCGACCCTGCCGCGGCGCGTCCGTTGGGGTCCGTCCAAATATTCACTGCCTTGGATCGGAATCAATGAAGAGTCGGAGATTCGCATTTACGAAGTTCAGTCCGTATTCCTCTGGGGGAGTCGCGGTTTCAGGATTTACCCTCCTGGAGCTCCTCGCTGCCACCGCGATCCTCTCCATTCTGGTCGTAATGCTCAGCTCACTCATGAGTAACGCGGCCTCCGTCACCACCCTCAGTAACAAGCACATGGAAGCGGATGCCCAGGCAAGAGCCGTTCTGGACCGAATGAGCATTGATTTTTCGCGCATGGTCAAACGTCAGGACGTGGATTACTACCTCAAGACCCCCACCACCCCTCAACCCGGCCAGGATCAGATGGCCTTTTACAGCGAAGTGCCAGGCTACTACCCCTCAGGTTCTCAAAGTCCATTGTCGCTAGTCGGATATCGTATCAACAGTGCCGCCGGCGGTTCAAGCAGAAGCAAATTTCAAAGACTGGGCTACGGTCTGCTCTGGAATAGTGCTTTGGCGACGAACACCCCCATCGTTTTTCTTCCGCTGAAGATTGCAGAAACATGGCCCGTCGCCACGAGTCTGGAGCCCGATGACAAGTACGAACTGATGGGACCGCAGGTCTTCCGGTTCGAGTATTATTACATTCTCCGCGGCCAGCTCCTGCCGAGCGGAACGGTTCTTCCTTCCACGCTCAGTGTCACCCCTTGGGATACGCGCATTCCGAATCATACCTCGGTAGACGGTTTGCGCGATGTGGGGGCGATCGGCGTTGCCATTGCCGTCATCGATCCCAAAAGCAAGGAACTCGTGAGCAACAGGCAGTTGGAAACTCTGGCCAGTGCGATGAAAGATTTTTCCAGCGGCATGAAGCGAGGTGACTTGGAAGCCCAATGGCAGATGGCCATCCTTGATCCTGTTCATAAAATTCCCCAGGCGTCCGCATCTGCGCTTCGTGTTTACGGTCGCCACTTCTTTATCAACCCCAACCCATGATTCTAATGAAACAGCCCCATCTCAAATACCATCACGAGCGAGGAATCGCGATTGTTACGGTGCTCGCATTTGTCGTTTTGCTCACCGTTGCAATCGTCGCCTTCTTCGCGAGAGCCACCGCAGGAAGCCAGCTCTCCAGCAGCAGCTTCCACCAGGCCAATGTGGATGAACTTGCCCGGAGCGCACTCCAAATCATCACGGGCGACCTCAAACAGGAAATCGTCAACGGCTCGACCGTAAGAATCATCGGAGAGCAAAAGACCTATGTCCCGTCGAACTCCACCAACATGGCCCCCGTGCGGAATCCAGCCCCCCCGATTCCAAACCTGATGCCGACCTTGCTCCGGATCAGCACGGATGCGGAAATTCTAGCCCCCGGTGCGGATCACCCCGCATCCAGTGCCCTTTCCAGCGCTCCTTCAGCCAACGGACGAAGTATCAGTCCCGCTCGTTGGAATAAGCATTATCTGCTTCCTCGCGACCCTTCCGCCATTAAGGATAAGGAGAGCAATACGACCCCCATCAGCGACTTTACCGCCCCAAAATGGGTTTATGTGACCGACCGGGGCCCGGAGGCCATCTCCGCACCCAAAAAAACGGTTACCGGTCGGTATGCTTATGCGATCTACGACGAAGGCGCCCTGCTTGATGCCAATGTGGCCGGTTACCCGATGACTCCCATTGGAGTCTTGCCGCCCAGTGCTCCGCATCCCACTCCTGACCCTTATAACCTGAAACGGTTTGGATACGGAGGAAAGGGGGCGATCAGCTTTGCCGATCTTACCAAAATTGGATTGCCAGAAAAGGCGACGACGGACCTGGTTGCCTGGCGGAACTACGCCTCCGCGCAACCGAGCGGCAGTTTCGGTGAATCCCTCTTTGAGGAAGCGAGTGCCGCTCGCTATTTCGATTCCGTCGTGACCAATACCAATGGCTTTCTCAAAGTCAGCTCGACCACTTGGAAAACCCCTGGCAGCGGCCCGAGGACGGATCAGGCCTTTGTCAGTCGACAGCAATTGCTCGAATTGCAGAAGGCACTCGGGTTCAGCGTCGACGCCCTTCCGTATCTCGGCACCTTCAGTCGCGCGGTCACGGCTCCGAGCTGGACCCCGGCAACGCCGACAGGATCCACCATTAATTACTCCAGCCTTGCAGACGATTCCAGTGCCATCAACCGCAATTTTGTGAACGTGCGCCATGCAATGTCTGCCACGATTACGCAATACAACGATGACGGTACCCTCAAAGATCCCTTGGAGGTCCGCGCCGGAGACCCATTGGTTCCGCGCCGATTTTCCCTTGCGAAACTGGCCTGGCTGGGACACGACGGCCCCAATACGGCCGTATTCGCCACTTCCCTGACCGCCGCCCAGCGCGCCGCGGCGATCAAAGCCTGCTTCGGTCTGACTTGGTCTCCCTCCACCGGAGGCTCCTCATCCAATGCTCGATGGAACTACGATCATGGAGATTCGAACAATATCATGACCTTGGAGGAAGTGATTCAGGCCAGGCGTGAACCGGATTTTTTTGAACTCTTGAAAGCCGGAATCCTTCATGGTTCGCTCGGCGGACATCCCGGCGCGACTGCCCCCAATATCAATCACGGTACGAATGGTCCAAACTGGGAGGGGCCGCTGGGAAAAGATTTTGAGGCGTACTCCCTGCGAGAAGATCACCATCTTCTCCAAATCGGGGTAAATATCATCGACCAATCGGATGCGGATAACTATCCAACCGCCATTTATCTCAATAACATGACAAAGTCAGCCTACAGCGCCTCCGAAAACGAATTTTATAACACGGTTTTTGGAATGGAGAATCTGCCATTGATTCAGGCGATGGGAGTCATCTCCTGCTACCGGCCCAATCACGGAGCTACAGCGCTGACCCCGATTCCCACGCCCGACGTGATGGCTGTTTGGCTGCAACCCGAAATTTGGAATCCTCACGACAGCACGACCGCCGACCTGACGAACTACCCGAAAACGCCAACCTCACTACGCCTGGTAACCTATGGATCCTGCTACTTGTGGAACGCAGGCGATGATCCCTTTCATGCAAACCACAGCCCGACAGTGGCTTTTGGAACTGATACGACGAATCCGAACGCGAGCGGCATTGTTTATTTTAAAAATCTGGCCTCCTCTTCGACGATTCCACTTCCCTTTTATGACCAACCCATATCGCTGACGGGCCATACGGTTCCCGCCAGGAACTACCAAGATACCGCCTTCGGCACCACCATCAATGCAAACCGATATCCAGTTGGAGCAACCGCTGCGTTGTGGGATGGGAACCTGACCAACCGCGAATTCATGGCCGTCTGGCTTGGTGACGTCTATCGCGACACCACCAATGCTAATAGCATCATTTGGCCCACTCCGAATTTTCACTTAACTTTTGTCTTGGAATATCATGATGGCACTCACTGGCGGCCTTATACGGCAATGGCCCGCCAAGGGCAAATGGTAACCCAGAACAGCCCTCAATACGGTTCTGCCATTTGGGGAAACATTTTAGCACGTCCGGACCCACGTACGGATCGATTTTCGGTTTCCAGTGGAAGACAGGGGACGGGCGCCCAATCCTACCAGTGGAAACAAAATGCTTCGATCCTTTATCTTGACCCCTCCAAAGAAAACGTATCGCCAACACCACCGAAATTGGAGCGGCACACGGGATTGCATCGCGGATGGCCCAGAGCAAGCGCCGGATTTACTCATACTCTGGCCGCAGCCCCCGATAATCTATACCACTTTGACGACTGGCTACTGAATCTTCCGACCTCCGGTTTTCGGTATAAAGATCCGGACGGAGTAACACGTCCCGGCGATGCCTTCCGCGGTAGTTTTTCGACCGGGGATGGCATGATGACTTACAGTCTAAACAATAAACCACCAATCCCAGGAACCGGATCCTACCTTTCGACGTCGCTCCCAAGACGGCGCCCCGTCATTTTAAATCGCCCTTTTCGATCGGTCGGTGAATTGGGATACGCCTTTCGGGATCAGCCCTTCAAAACCGTCGATCTCTGGTCCTCCTCCTCTGCTGACGGCGGTTTGTTGGACCTCTTTTCCGTCCGGGATGAACCGAGCGTCGTCGCCGGCAAGATCAACCCCAATAGTGCATCCGAAGCGGTCTTGAAAGCGATCATTACGGGAACGATTGCAAATGACACTTCGACTCAAGTACTTCTCAGTGGCTCTCAAGCAACCACGGAAGCCTCGGTTGTGGCCCAAGCCATTGTCGATGAGATCAAAGCCAATGGACCCTTGGTCAATCCGGCAGATTTGGTCAATCGTCTTGGCACACCGATTTATACGGCGTTGGCAGCGATTCCGCAAAATGATACATCCACCAACAAACCTCTTGGCAACAAGACTTATGCTGAAGCTTCGATGCGCGCGCTCTCCTCCTCCATCAACCTGCGCACCTGGAATTTGATGATCGATGTCATTGCGCAATCAGGCAAGTTCCCCCCGAGTGCCGCGACCGATGCCGGATCACTAAGCAGTGCGTTTATCGTTCAAGGAGAGCGTCGCTATTGGTTGCATGTGGCCATTGACCGATTTACCGGCAAGATCGTTGATCAACAACTCGAGGCAGTTTATGAATAAAATCCTAAAAAGTTTATTGATCCTCTCACTCTCCCTCCATATCACCCCATTGAAGGGGGAAGAAGAGATCGTTCATTCGGTCAATTTCCCTGAAGGAAATGCGGCGTGGTCCGTCGCCTTCGAAAACACTGCGGCAAACACCACGAAGTCGCCTGCAGGGAGCACTCCCGCCATCCGCGAAATTAAAAAACTCGATGCCGTGCGGACCGGCAATCTCCGTCGGGACACGGTTTTCTGGAATAAAGGAGGGAACACGGAATATTGGATATTGACCACCCCATCACTCGCAATCTTCGAAACCGAGCCGAATGGACCGATTCGGTCGATGAAAGGAAGTTATTTGGGCTTTCGCCAACTCGACAATTCCACATTTTCATGGGTCTCAAAAGGCACCTATAAAGGAATGAAGCCGTTTAAAGGGGAGAAATGCCGATTCTATGAAACGCAAATCGAGATCGCCGAAGGGGAGAATCAAACCGTCTATGCGTGGATCAATGACGCCACCTTAAAGCCGATGGCATGGAGCAACGGCCAGTTAACTGCGACATTTTCCTTTGACCTGCCGTTACCGAAGGAACCACTCGTCCTGCCGGCAAGATTTACAGCGGAACTCGAACGAGCCCTCGCTTTTGAGGCGCCTCCAAAAAAAGTCGGCAAGCAACGGACGCTTCGTTGAAACCCTCTGCGTTCTCTGCGAACTCTGCGCGAAAAACAATCCTTCTTCCCATCCCGGAATCATCAAACCATCAACCCCCAATCCTTAGCGATCCCATAGAAAATAAGAAAACTGGTTTTATTTTTGGAAACCAAGAACGAGTCGCTCAAAGCGATCGAACAAAAAAGGATTCCCCCTTTGTGAGCTTGGTGCCTCCTAAAGAACAAACTTGCTAAGTCGTTGTCTCTCGCGAAGTTCGCCAAGCCGCCAAGAAACCCTTTTTTGTTTTTAAACCCAGATTTTGCATTAGGAAATGCAAAATCTGTCCTGGCGGGAAGAAGGACCC
>CAZKRU010000095.1:0-12961 GCA_964555235.1 uncultured Verrucomicrobiota bacterium | reverse complement strand
ACGTACCTGCCAATCGCCCTTCATAGCCTTCTCTCGCATCTGTTTCACCCTCAAAGTCATAGGGTTATGATACAAAGAGCGACATTCACTCTCACTTATAAGAGGAGTACCATCGGACACAAAATCGCCTTTTACCGTACCGCCGAGGGCGAAAACCTCTCTTCCTCTCCGTTTCTTTGGTTAACAGAGATAATTGGTTAACATGAAGAATTGAATAACATCCATCATCTGTCGCTTGGAGCTTGTGAAAACCATCAGTGATGATATGTCTCCTTTGTTGGTTAAAAGATACCACAGTAAACCCATCGCCAGACAGTCGCCGACCGCACGATGGCACTGTCGTAGCCGAGTCTCAACATTCAATTCTGATGTGTGCATTTCTACTTGTATGCGCTTGGTGGGTCTGCTAATTCAAGGCCGTGGCAATAATGAAGCACTTGACATTGGAAGACTCTTCTTTCGAGACCGTGCTAGTCGGTAGTTTTAATCCTTTCATTTTTCAACCAAGTTGGTTTTTGAATCTGGGTTTCATAACAAGTGTTGATCAATTCTCTTCGGAAGAGAATCAAATCATAACCACCGAGGTAACTCGCATTACGCTGCTCGGCCTACAACTAACCGCAATGCGTGATCGTCTGATTGTTTTTTCCCCCGATCAGACCACAGATTCTCTTCAACAAGATTTGCTTAGCTTGGTCTTGACCAAGTTAAACCACACTCCAATTCGTGCGGCTGGGATAAATTGCAACGTACATTTCTCAGTTTCCCGTGAGAACTACCAGCTTATTGGCGAGATTCTCGCACCAAAGGACGTTCTTTGGAATGCAATTCAAACTGAGCCAAAACTCAAATCCATAGTAATGCAAAGTTTGCGTAAAGATGGCCCATTTCCTGGCCACACCACTATCACAATTCAGCAAAGTCCTAAGTTGGAGGTGGGTATTTACATAACCATTAATTATCATTTCGATGTGCCGAGCGAGGAAGAGATTTCCTCAAGCAGCGTCTTGAAATTCATTTCGCAAGAATGGGCTACGCCACGTAATTTGATGGGCCGTGTTATGAGTGAAATTGACAACCTTATTCACACCAAATCTTCTTGATATGACTTACTCTGCTTTAGATGAAAAGGTTGTCACTGGATCGTATGCAATCTTATTGCCTGGTTCTGGGCACAGGGAAGATCCTTTATTGAAGGAGATACCGAGCGAGATCGTGTCTCTTTTAAAGCCGGTTGAGCTTGTTCCCACAAGCGCGCCGTTAAAAAGGTCCACCGACAGTGTTGGAGAACCCGTTGGTCGTTTTGTTAGGGCTGATACAGCTTTTTTCCGAAAAGCCGTTAATGCCCTTCGATTCTCGCGGCCAATCACAAAAGATCGATATATCCCTTTGGAGTATTTTGAAGGGGAAGTTTTAAATATTACAGATGACAGCTTCTGGGCGCGCCTTAACTCGACGATGCATGATACACCTGCTTCTGACATTGAAATTTTAAAAGAGGAACTAGATCCTCAGGAGCGCTCTTATTTAAAATGTGGCGCTGCATTTTCTCTTTCGATCGGTTATCGCACACAAAATAGCACCAGATTTAGGTTGAGTGTCATTCACTTTCGCAGGGCTCCAGAGATTTCCCGTGAGGAACAGTTTAATGCTTACGAGATTGGAACTGATCTCCTCAATTGTCTTCGAAGTCCAGATGAGTCACACGATGAGTCCTCCAGCCTGCGATGAGATTGAGGTTTCGGTTTTTGGCCCGGGCTCTGGGGAGTCAATTCTTGTCCATCTTGGAGAAGGCGATTGGATCGCGATCGATTCCTGTATTAATACACAGACCAAAGTGCCCATGTCCATTGAATACTTGCGTCAAATTGGTGTTCAACCAGAGCAAATCAAATTGGTAGTCGCCACTCACTGGCATGACGACCATATCAAAGGCTTATCTGAAATACTCGATTTTGCTTCATCCGCATTATTTTCACTTTCTCCAATTGTTTTAAAGGAAGGCATTATTTCCCTTCTCGGTTTGCAACGCTTATCTCCTCGAGGCCAACACAGAAAAGTTTCTGAACTTTTGAAGATCGTGACCATTCTCGATCGGCGTGGAGGTAAATGCAAGATGGCGTCTCAGGGAATGACACTTCTCAATCGTCAGAATGCTGGACGCATATCCGCCTCCGTGAAAGCGCTGTCTCCTAGTGATGCAGCTGTCATGGCGCTCAATGATACGATTAAGCAATTTCTCTCCCAGGCCTCGAGCATTTCACCGCCCTCATTGAATGACGCATCGATAGCAATTTCAGTTGCCGTAGGATCTGTTTCTGTACTCCTTGGTGCTGATCTTGAATGCAAGCCAACGATGGGATGGACAGAAGTTCATCAAGATTGGGTCGATAACGGAATGCTACCAGTTCATGAAGGAATCAAGATTCCTCACCATGGATCTCTTGGAGCTTACGCACTAACAACGAGGGCCATGCTTTCAGATTCTGCATGGGCCGTGGTTACCCCGTGGCGAAGAGGAGGGGACGAATTACCCAAGCAGGAAGGGATTGATAAAATTCGCGAGAATTATCCCAGAAATTCCCATATCACCGCTCGTCCTAATGCAGTTCAAGCATCTCATCCCCGTCCTGTGCAAAAAGATAAATCCACCGGTCAATAATAGGATCCTATCATTTTCTGAAAAATGCGGCGAGAAAAAAAGAGTTGGGAAGCGGTTTTAATCTTGTTTTTTGATGGACTGAGGTAGAATCCGTCCAGTTCTTTGACAACGAAATAAAAGGGTTGCGTGGGGCACTGATCGAAAAGTGTCCTGAGCAATGTGATGGAGCGGATCTTTAGGCCGCTTTGCAGTAAAAATGCTGAAGCACACCACCGAGGCGCGACTCGCACCGAATCTGCGATGGGCTTGGATCAATTCCTTCAAAAGGAATGATCTTTGAATCCGGCGGTGAATTCCCAATCCCCTGATGCGGACGGAGACGATGGTAATAGTCGAGGTACTCCCCTGTCAGATGGCGAAGATGGTTTTCTCCGAAAACCAGAAAGTGGTTGAGGCATTCGTGCTTGATCGATTGAACCCATCGCTCGGCATAGGCGTTCAGATTCGGACTTCGAGGCGGCAACTTCTTGATCGTAATCCCTTCCGATTTGAGGATCTCATCGAAGGAACCGTTGAATTTGATATCCCCATCGCGAATTAAAACCGGCGATCCGGGATGAAATCCTTCTGAAGTGATACAAAAGTTTCTGGATTGTTGCGCGAGCCAAGCGGCATCCGGTTGGCAGGTGATTCCCACAAGAGGAACCTTGCGAGTCTTGATGTGGATGAAAAAGAGCAGGTAGTAGTCAACCCATCCGCCCCACGACCAGACTCGCTTGACGAGAAAATCACAAGCCCAGAGCGTTTCAACGTGACGTCGAATATATTGATCCCAACTGCCGGGCCCGCGCCGAGGACCGGGATCGAATCCGTTCCGAATCAGAATGTTTTTGACCGTGTTACGAGAAATCTTTCCCGCCCCAAGCTTTTTGAGTTCTCCCAGGATCCGAGTGTAACCCCAGGACGTTTTACGGGCGATTTGGAGCACAATGGCCTCAATGGACGCTCGAATTCGAGGCCGCCCGATTGGAGCGCGAATCCGAGGCATCATCCCCTCCTGACGAACCCAAGACCGGAAGGTTCTGAACTGAACAATGGAAATAATCGCCCGAAGCGAGTCGCCTAGGGGTTTTCCGAACTTGATCAAGGCTTGACGCTCAAAGGAAGTGAGGGAAATATGCTTGGGAAGCTTGGATCGAAGGATCTGATTCTCAAGTTTGAGGTAGGCAATCTGACGAACGAGCGAAGAATGGGAAATTTGGAGAAGAAACGCAAGCAACGGATTGAACGAAAAGAAGTTACGCATGACTGGATTTATCTTTTTGCACCCCGCTAGAAGGCTGGCAAGGTCCGAAAAGCAAACAAAAGCTCGATGGACTTTTCGTTTTAGGGCCATCCCCCTATTACTCAACCATTTCGGGCTCGAAATTTCGTAAGTTCAACCAAATCAATTTTTTAGAGAGAACCTTAAAACAGAGAGAGTTTGGTGTGAGAGTGGTGCATGGGGAGGTACTTTCTCTCCTTTAGAATGAATCTTCACAAACAAGTCACTCTTCAGGATATTGCAGACCAGGCCAAGGTGACTCGGGCTTGTGTTTCGATGGCACTTCGAAATCACAAGGAGATCTCAAAGAAGACCTGTCTGCGAATTCAAGAGATTGCAAAAAAGCTTCGATACACTCCCCATCCGCTGATTTCCACCCTGATGAGCTATCATCGGGCCTCCAAACCGCTACAGCAGCATCAATCCCTCGGATTCATTTTAAATTTGTCTGAGAAGGAATCGATGAGCACCTTGTTTTCTCCCGATCTCCTTCATTCCGCCATTGAGCGAGCCTCCCACTATGGCTATCGCCTCGAGACCTTTTATCTTCGCTCTCCCGGGATGACCGGCTCACGCCTGAGCAAAATCCTCTACAGTCGAAATATTCCCGGAATTCTAATCCCCCCCTCCCGGCAGCACGCGGTCACCTTCAACTGGATTGGAGTAAGTTTTCTGCAGTCGCGCTCGGCTATTCATTAATTCGTCCCCTCCTCAATCGAGTGACCAGTCATCAATATCGCGCCCTGAGCCTCGTCATTCGAAATCTCCAAAAACTCGGATACCAACGAATCGGACTTGCCATTACCACAGAATCAAATTCGAGAGTGGATGAACAACTCACCGGCGCCTTTTTGAACAAGCAACGCACCATTCGTCCGTCGCTTCGAGTTCCCGCACTGATCACCCGAAGTAAGGACTGGAATCAAAAAAATTTCTCAACCTGGTATAAAAAGTACAAACCGGAAGTCGTCATCGCGCACGACAAATCCGTCATTTCCTGGATGAATCAACTCGGTCTCAGGGTTCCTGAAGAGGTCGGATTTGCTCAAGTTCAAAGTACGGACAAAACGGGTCACATTGCCGGCGGATTTCAAAACCCCAAATTACTCGCTTCAACAGCGGTTGATTTCCTGATCGGCATGATCCAGCGCAATGAGCGCGGCATCCCGGAAAACCCGGTAACCATTTCCATTGAGCCGAGCTGGTTGAATGGAAAAACTTTAAAAGGGGAACGATAGACTTCAGTTCTTCATTCAACCGTTTCTGAATGATTGAGGATTACGCAATAAGATGACACCTTCTAACCCGCCGGCACCCTAGGAGAGGTCGCCCAACCAATCTGCCGCCTGATTTCGTTACGTGTATCATATTCGACGACTTGCGGGAAACCCGGGCAGAGCGTTATCTTGAAAATATGAGGCGCCTCTTAAACCAACCGTTCCAGTTATTTTACTGAACCGATTCCATGAAAAAGTCTCTACCTACCGTCGGACTCATCGGCATCTCCGGCTATGGACGCGTCTATCTCCGCCAGCTCGAAGCCGCCCTTCAACAGAAAACGTTGAATTTTGTGGCGGCGGTGGTGGTGAATCGCGAGGAAGAAAAAGCAGCGTGTGACCGACTCATCGCTCTGGGAGTTCGCCTCTACGATCGCTGGGAAGAGATGCTACACGAATGGAAAGGGCGAATGGATTTATGTCTGATCCCGGTTCCGATTCACCTGCACGAATCGATCACCGTCGCTGCGCTCGAATCCGGGGCAAATGTACTCATTGAAAAACCGCTCGCCGCCTCCATTGAACAAGTCCAATCAATTCAAGAAGCGGAAGCACGCACGGGGAAATGGGTTGCGGTTGGCTACCAGGACCTCTATTCGACCTCCGCTCAAACGATTCAACGAGAGCTCTCCGCAGGACGCATCGGCCGATTGCGTTCGATTCGTTGGAGTGGATTCGCTTCTCGAACCGAGTCCTATTACTCCCGCAATACTTGGGCGGGAAAAGTAAATCTCGGCAATCTTCCCCTGCGAGATTCCCCTCTCAACAATGCGATGGCTCATTTCTTAAATCTCTCCCTGTACTGGAGCGGAATCACTCCCTCCGACTCCTCCTGGCTCTCCTCAATGGAAGCCGAACTCTATCGATGCTACCCGATTGAGAGTTTTGATACGGCGGTCATTCGCATCAAAACGGATGCCGGGATTCAAATTCAAGCAGCAACCACTCATTGCTGTCCGACCAGTCATCCGGTTCACATGCATATCGTCGGCAATGAAGGAGAGCTCCATTGGACTCATCAAGAGAAAGCCATCTGGACGAATCAAAACAATCAAACGAATCTCCTTCCACTGGAACCCCTCGAAGTCTCTTTCAAAGCAATGCTCTCGATTGTCTTGGATCGACTCGAGAATTCGTTTTCGCCGATTTACACCACGAAAAACGCCTATCCCCAAGTGGCCTGCATTGACGAGCTTCATCGGACCGAGGAAATTCTCGCGATTTCGAATCGTCATTTAGAAAGCTACAAACGCGAAAACTCCAGCGGCCTTTTCATTCAAGGAATTGAAGCGGACCTGCATCAATGCCTCACGCATCACGCACTTCCTTCGGAATTAAATCTTCCTTGGGCCAAAAAAAGTTCGCTCCCTCTCTCAAAACGAACGAGTTCCCTCCGAAACGAAAAATCCAACTTACTGATTTAAAATCAAATGAATCCGATTCAAAACATTATTTACATCCATACACACGACATGGGACGCTACATTAGCCCCTATGGGTTTTCGATTTCGACTCCCGCCTTAATGGCCTTTTCCAAAGAGGCGACTCTTTTTCGAAATGCGTTTTGTTGCGGGCCCACTTGCGCTCCGAGTCGCGCCGGATTGCTCACCGGGATGACTCCACATGAATCAGGAATGATCGGATTAGCACACCGTGGCTTTAAACTCACACACCCGGAACACCACCTCGGCGCTTTTCTCAAACGAGCGGGATTTCATACGGCGCTTTGTGGGGTACAGCACGAATTCAACTCATCGATGGGGGATCTCCCGTACGAATCGGTTCCTCCGATTTCTGAGGGTCATGAACATGCAGATAAAGACAAAATCCGGACCGAGGCCGCCATTGCTTTTCTGAAAAAACCGCACGCCACTCCCTTTTTCTTATCCTTCGGACTCTTTTATCCACATCGCCCCTATGATTCCGCGGATTACACGAAATTTAATCCGGACCAGATCACTCCGCCGCTTCCTCTGCCGGATTTGCCATCCATTCGAAAAGATATGGCAGATTTTCACCACACCATGAGTCTTGCGGATGAGAATATCGGCGCCGTGCTTCGCACCATTTCAGAACAAGGATACGACAAGAACTCTCTGATCATCATCACCACCGATCATGGCATTGCCTTTCCCGGAATGAAATGTCATCTCACCGATCACGGAATCGGGGTGACCTTGATGATGCGTTATCCGGGAAATCCTTCTGCAGGAAAATCATTGGACGCATTGGTTTCTCATCTGGATGTTTACCCAACCATCTGCGAATTGCTCAAACTGGATCCTCCCTCACATCTTCAGGGAAAAAGTCTGGTTCCCCTTTTTGAAGGAAAAACCGATAAGATCCGAGATGAGATCTTTTCTGAGGTAACCTTCCACGCGGCCTACGAACCGATGCGTTGTATTCGAACCGATCGGTACAAACTCATCAAACGCTTTGGCACTGACAAGCGATCTCTTGCCAACTGCGACGCCTCGTTAAGTAAAGAGACCCTCCTCGGAATCGGTTGGGGAGAAGCCTCTTTAGCGAATATCGAACTCTACGATCTGCTTCTGGATCCCCATGAATCAAATAATTTGCTTTCCTCCGTCCAATATCAGAAGATTCGCGAAGGACTTGAAAAACGACTGCATCAGTGGATGAAAAAAACTTCAGATCCCCTCTTAAACGATCAGGTATCGATTCCTGTCGGCGCAAAAATCAATACGGCGGATTCACTCGATCCTGCAGACGGGCCTTTTGAAATGAATCTCACCTCGCTTCCCGTTCATCACGGAGCTTGGAATTAAGCAGATGCCCACCCAACCGAATATCCTTTTTATTCTGGCGGACCAGCACACTTGGCATGGGATTGCCAACCGATCCCTGGCGCGAACGCCCCATCTCAATCGCCTCGCATCACAAGGAATGCTTTTCGAACGTTCCTACACTCCGATCAGTCTTTGCTGTCCGGCTCGGGCCATGCTCATCAGTGGTTCCTACCCTTGGAAAAATGGCGTCTTTACTCAAATTCACGTCCCCACCTCGCTTCACCGGGATATGCAGCCTGAAGTCGTAACCTACTCCCAGCGTCTCCGCGATGCGGGCTACCATCTCGGTTACTGTGGAAAATGGCACGCCAGCCACACCCGAGGCCCTCTGGATTTTGGCTTTCACGAAAATCGTGATTTAAAGGATGTTGGTCCAGATTATCAGAAGCGCCACGGAATTTCTGACGAGGAACTTTACACTCATTACCAAAAGTCCTTTGAAATAAAGATATCCGGCGAACAATTCGTTAGTTGGCCTGGGACAGGAGACCAGCCTTTCCTCATGTGGGCGTGTGATGAGAGTGCGCCTGAATCGACGCATACTCATTTTCTCGCTGAACAAGCCAGTGGCATGGTGCGAGATTTTTCGTCAAAAGGGAAACCGTGGCACGTTGAAGTCCACTTCCCCGAACCCCATGATGCGTACACTCCGTTGCGACAGTTTTTAGATCATTACTCAATCGACGAAATTGAACTCCCAAAAAGCTATTATCAAGAGACGTTCAAGGATAAGCCAGGGCTTCATTCTCGAGAGGCAAGTCTCTGGAATCAACTCGATGAAAAGGCCTTCAAAGAAGGCTTAAGACACTATTTTGCCTACTGTGAGCAACTCGACCACTATGTCGGAAAGATTCTTCAGACGCTTGAGGAAACCGGACAAGCGGATAACACTTTGGTCGTTTTCTCCAGTGATCATGGGGACATGATGGGAGCCCACCAAATGTTTATCAAGGGATGGATGCCTTACGAAGAGACTCACCGCATTCCGATGATCGCTCGTTGGCCCGGAGTTATTCAACCAGGAAGCCAAACCAATACCCTCGTCCATCTACATGATTGGGCCCACACCTTTGTTCAAGTGGCAGGAGCCTCCCCTCTTCCATTCTCTCACGGAAAAGATCTGACCCCCCTTCTTCGTGATCCCAAGGTGACTGGTCCAGATCATCTTCTAAACGTCTATTACGGTGGAGAGTTTTTATATACTCAGCGTATTTTGATCGGACACCGTTACAAATATGTTTTTAACGGATTTGACTGGGATGAGTTTTACGATCTGGAACGCGACCCCTCCGAACTTCATAATGGGATTAACGATCTCGACTATGCCGACGCCATTCGAGAAGCCCGAGAAGCCCTTTGGAAGCTGATGGAAAAATTGGAAGATCCTTACGCAGAACCGAATCGGTATGGCGCCAGTCGATATCTCATGCGCCCCGATCATGTCCCGGCTTGAATTTAATTTCAAAACAACCTCAGGATTCCCCTTATGAAAGTCTTATTTATTGGTGGCACCGGTAAAATCAGCATCGCCGCTTCTCGCCTGGCCATCTCCCGAGGAATCGATTTGTATCTGCTCAATCGCAGCAGTAGTGGCCATGTCATTCCCGATGCCAAACTCATCCAAGGAGATATTCGCAATCCAGCCTCGGTGGCAGAGGCTTTGAAAAATCATTCCTTCGACGTCGTCGTTGATTGGGTCGGGTTTACTCCGAAGCACATCGAAACAGACATCGAACTTTTCAGAGGTAAAGTCGGTCAGTATCTTTTTATCAGCTCTGCTTCGGTCTATCAAAGACCCGTTTCGCACTATCTCATTACCGAATCGACGCCACTGGCGAATCCATTTTGGGAATACTCCCGGGAGAAAATCGCTTGCGAGGAACGTCTCATGCTGGAATATCGAACCAACGGTTTTCCAATCACCATCGTGCGTCCCTCACTGACGTATGGTGACACTCTTGTGCCGGCCGTTACCAATAGCTGGAATCATCCCTTTACCATGATCGATGCGATTCGAAAGGGGAAGAAACTCGTCGTTCCCGGAGATGGAACATCCCTCTGGACCATCACACATAATACCGATTTTGCGAAAGGAATTGTCGGATTGCTCGGACACGTCCAGGCCATCGGACACGCATTTCACATCACAACGGATGAAGTTCTGACATGGGACCAGATCTATCTGACCATTGCGAAGGCTGCCGGTGGAGAAGCGAAGATTATCCATATTCCTTCTGACTTCATTGCGGCATTCTCGCCCGAATCGAGAGGGACACTTCTCGGCGACAAGAGCGTCAGCGTCGTTTTTGATAACAGCAAGATTAAACGCTTCGTCCCTGATTTCGTCGCCACCACGACCTTTGCCCAAGGCATTCAGAAATCGATCGACTGGCTGGATGCGCATCCTGAAGCTCAATCGATTGACGAGACGTGGAATTGCACACTCGAAACGATCATTGCCGCCTACGAACTCGGATTAAGTCAGGCCAAGAGAATCTCCTAAAGAAGAAACCGTTAAGTAGTTGTTTCTCGCCAAGTCCGCCAAGGCGCGAAGGATTGTTCAAAGTCAGATACCTCCAGCAGAGCTGGAAGTTTACCCTTCTTAATTAAAACCAAAATGGCTTTCTTGGCGCCTTGGCGAACTTCGCGAGAGACAAAATCGACTTCTTAACGAGTTAAGTAGAGCCGCATTTGATTTTCAATGGTCCCACCGTATTCTTCATTCAACCATTTATGAAAAATACTCCCAACCCAAAACCGATCAGTCGCAGAAATTTCGTACAAACGGGGGCCACCATTCTCGGGGGCAGTCTCCTTCTCCGTCCCAGTTTGGGTTTCGCTGCCGTCCCTGCTCCGGTCACTGCAGCTTCGTCCATTCTCGAAGATTCCTTGGATGTCTGCGTCCACGCGAGCGGACCCGCCAACATCCGAGTGCGTGCATGGCCCGACAACAATCCCGGAGCGATCACTTATTCGAATTGGATTCCGACCAATGCAGCAAATGCCGCTCGCATCCGAATGCCCTCCTGTGGCGGACCGGGAGCCAGCTGGTCTTGGCAATCCGAAATTGCTCCTCCGGCATCTACCTCGGGAATTCTGGACCCGGTTGTTCGAAGTATGCCGGCACGTCCCGCGAAAGGAGTCCCTTCCAAGTTTACTTTTTCTTTCAGTTCCTGTCTCAACAATAACGGCCCGATTCCCACGGCGCGAGTTGCCAAAGCTAAAAACCCCGCCTTTTATGCGATGCTTGGGGATTGGAGTTATTGGGATACCAAACATGACGTCCCCAGCACTCAGACTTATGACGGCTACGCGGCTGACTATCGGAAGTCTCTAACCCATCCTGATTTAAGTGATTTTCTCACAACGACCCCTATCATGGCGATGCAAGACGATCACGACTACGGTATTCTTGCCACAGGTCCCGCCTACCCTGACTATCCAGACAATTCCGTCCTCCCCTGCACTCTTCCCGCTTACGCCGATACGATGCCGGGAACACTTTGGCCTGCCAACAGCTATCGCAAATGGTCCATTGGCGAAGTCGATTTCTTTCTCACCGACAATCGTCGTTATGATGGCACGGGAGCAGGAATCATGGGAGCCGAACAAAAAAATTGGCTTCTTACTGAGCTCGCCTCCTCCACGGCGCGTGTGAAAGTGATCTTTATCCCCAAATCCTTCTCGTGGAATTGGAATACTAAGGCGCAAAATGAAATTTTGAATGCCGTACGCGCAACCGACACCGTTCTGCTTTGCTCGGGGGATCGACACACCGCCGCCTTGTGTAAACCGCGCACCAATGTCTGGGATATGCTTGCCGGTCCCATGGCCAAACCTGATTATCATGATTTGAGCTCAAAGCCTCGGCCTCCCGGATTTGTTTGGGGAAATTTTGAACAGCCGACCGCTGCAAAAGATTGCGTGGGAGTGATTGAAGTCGATACCTTGGAGACAAACACACTGAAACTCCACTTCATGACCGAGGACGGGAGCGATCTCTATACGGCGATTATGCCACTGACGAATTCGACTCCCATTGATGCGGCTCCGTCGGTCTCAATCACCAGTCCGGCCACGGGTGCCACTCTCTCGGGGATTGTTCCACTCACGGCGACCGCAAATGATGATGTTGCCGTTCTCGGAGTACAGTTCGAGCTCGATGGCGCCAATTTGGGAACCGAAATCGCAAGCTCACCGTATCAGCTTAATTGGGATACGCGAACCATTGCCGACGGATCACACTCTCTGGTTGCAGTTGCAAGAGATGCCATGCATTTCACCGAATCGGCAGCCGTCACGGTCACGGTCAGCAATGGCATCGCAGACGCGCCGCCCGCCGTTCCAACCGGTCTTGCGCCGGTAGAAGGAGTTGGCTCGGTCTCCCTCAGTTGGAACCCCAATCTTGAGTCGGACCTTGCCAGCTATCAACTTCGCTACCGCCCCAAGGGAAGCACCGCCCCCTACACCATGGCAAGCCTCCCGAAGACCGCAACCAGCTACCTCGCGACTGGACTCACCAGTGGAATCATTTACGAATTTATGATCCGGGCCAGAGATAAGGGAGGACAGAGTTCTCCCTACTCCCCCAAGGTAAGCGCCACTCCCCATTGAGCCCGGGAGGGACGATTTTCATGAATACCAATTCTCCGGCATTTTCAGGTCTCGGTGTTCATCTTGAAAATCTCTGGCGCCACTCTCCGGCGCGAAGTCGATCGATCTCCCCTGAAAATTTTACGGGAGAAAAAGGGAAGGGAACGGAAGACTATTTTTGTGGCTCCTATAATTTTGATGTCGGAAAAGAGAACGGCGGCTATCGGGAATTTACAACGCCAGCCTGGAAATCCGCACTCGCTGAGAAATCCCACGAACGGGAGGGGTTGGGAAGGATTTCATTAGTGTCCAAAACAGAAATGGCCCTTCACTGAGGGTCTCCCTTCGAGCCCTT
>CAZKRU010000094.1:0-12992 GCA_964555235.1 uncultured Verrucomicrobiota bacterium | reverse complement strand
CATCTCTTCCTCAAGCATTTTTCACGCCACTTCACCACTTTTGCAGAGGTCTCAGTCCGTAAAGCATCCAAATCCAACAAGGGAGTTTGGAGGTTGTCTCCTGATGTTGGAGGAGGAAGTCGATTCTTGCGGCGGCAGGGCGAAGTAGAACTTCTGAAAAAATAGCGGCATAGACGAGTGCGCTTAGCGATGAGACGACATGATTTCCAATGTCCTGCTTATCTCCGCCCAGATGTCCCATCGTAATCATGATTCCCATGATGGACGCGACACATCCCATGCAATACGTGCGCTCTGCCATGAATTGAAAAATATTACGATTGGTTACGTTGACTTGGGGATTGGGGTCTTCGCTCCATAGGAGACTGAGGGCCTTGATTGCGTTTAAAGTGGCGCTCCAACCGAAAGTTAATGCGGTGATGCCAAGAGTTCCCAAAAATACGATCATGAACTGCGATGGAACCATCAGTGAGGAAAGGGAGCCTCCATTCCATGCAAATGACCCGAAAATTCCGAAGAAGATCAGAAATAGGCTGAAGAAGGCGGCACTTTTTGGTTTCATGATTAATCTTTGTACGTTTCTACGCCGGGCCAGACCGTTACGGTGATATTGGAGGCGGACTGGAGTGCGTGCATTTGGTTTTTAATAAATGGAATGGGTGCGGTCGCGAAGTTAACGGATTTTGTCACAAACGCACAAGAGTCAGAATAGACCAAATAATAAAATTGTTTTGTCTCATCCCAATTTAAATTTGCGCCATCAGGCACCTGTTTTTTTAATGCGGCGAGATTATCCCAGTCTTTTAGTAAAGAATTACTACCGCTTTTGTTTTCATTGATGATGCATCCTGAAGAGTGAAAATCATGAGGATGGTCATCGTATTTGCTCATGGCTTGCATGGGAAAAGTGCTCCAATCAATTGGCTGGGTGCCTTCATGGGTAAAAATCGTGTCATGAATGGGAATGACTACAAGTTCGGTTAACTTCTGCTCAGGATGATCGTCGAGCAGTGTTTTTTGAACATATTTCCTTGCCCAGATTTCAGCTTTTTCAAGTGATGGGGCTCCCAAGAGGACGAGGTTGGCTAAAGATCCGTATTGATCTGGGGCTGGAGTTACTGGATCGGTCTGTGCGGCAATAAAGAAAGCATAGCTGTACTCCATAATCGTTGATAATTCAGTGCGTATCAGCAGCACTTTGGTTTACTCGTTTCTTCTCAAGAATCGCTTCAATTACTTTCAGCGTCTCTTCGACATTTCGCTCCATGGTAAATTGGGCGGCGAGTTGTCGGGCGGGCTCTCGGAATTTTTCGCGTTCTTTTGGATCTCGAAAGCGTTCCAAGAGTTTTCGAATTCCTTCGATGTTGTTGGCGCGGTCTAAAACGACTCCGTTCTTTTCGTGAGTGATAATCTCGTGGGCGCCGTTGTGACGGGTGGTAATCACGGGCAATCCTGCGGCCAACGCTTCGAGTGTCACATTGGCAAAAGGATCGTAGAGGGTTGGCAGGGCGAAGACGTCGGCGGCCGCGTAAAGATGTTGAAGTTCGACAGAAGGGGGTTGGGAGATGATTACTAAACGTGGCGAGGGGCTCATTCCCGCAATGGCTGCTTTCAGATAACGGATCCCCTTGCGCTCACTCCCTGCTCCCACGAGGAGAACCAAGTACTCGTCAATGGCCACCTGAAGCGCCTTTCGTCCGAGTTCACGATTTCCTGAACTGAAGGTGGTGTAAGGAATTCCGTTGTGAATCACCTGAATTTTATTTTCCGGAACGCCGTATCGTTGGACAATCTCCTCTTTCACCATCTTGGAGTTGGCGATAATCCCCTGAAGCGCAGGATCGGAGAAAATCTCCAGATCCAACTGACAGACAATTCGGTTCTTCGGTTTAATCCAGTTGCTGAGTGTGCCAATCCATGGGCGGTAGTGGGCGCGATGTTTGAGCCATTCTGCATGAATTCCATCTCCGACGCGATAGAGATCACATCCGGGAACTCGATCGAGTGTAAAAATGAGATCGGCTTTTTCCCGGATCTTGGCCTTTTGAACGGCAGCGGCGAATGATTCGACACTGTTGGAAGAGAGGGGGTAGATCTCTTTAATCACGGAATGAGACTTTGGCCAGGATTCGCACCAAAGACTGATCGAGCACCCTTGTGCCATGAGGGATTGCGCGAGTCGCTCCAGATAGCGCTCCGCTCCGCCCGTAGGAGAGTAGCGACGTCGCACGAGCGCAATGCGAAGGGGGTCAGGCATGCGTGAGCTCGCTGGCGTGGGAGGGGGTGCGACCGTTGGCGAGATCCTGGAGAATCGCTTCGCGCTTTTCTGGGTTTACGATATTTTTTCGAGAGGCGAATTGAATGAATTTTTCAAAATGTTCCTGCCCGTGAATAATCTCGATCTCCACTCGTAAGTAATAGACGGGGAGCGCCGGGTGTTCCAAGCGAGGCATCCGCACAGCGTCCTTTTCAGTCGTTAAAACCGCGCGCGCTCCCCGGGTTTTGCATCGTGTGATCATGTTCACGATTTCCTGCATTGAAAAACGATGGTGATCCGCGTACTGACGGGAGAAAATGATATCGCCTCCCAGGACTTTCAGCCCCTCCTCAAAACTTTCCGGCCGCGCGATTCCAGAGATTGATCCAATGCGGAGCTCCTTCAAAAATTCGAGCGGTTGGCGTTCCTCGGTGTAAACATTTTGAAGATACTTGGCGCGATGGCGGCATTCAATGATTGGCGCGTGGGTATTCAAGGCACGCAGTTCTTTTTTTAATCCGGAAATATCATCGCCCGTGCATTTGGTGATAAAGATCAGATTGGCGCGTTTCAGATGATCGGGAGGCTCGCGAAGCGTTCCGCGCGGGAGAAGGAATTGGTTTCCGTACGGAGTTTCGCGATCGATGAGGACAATATCAAATCGTTCCTTCAGCGGGAGATATTGAAATCCATCATCCAGGAGAAGCGTATCGGTTTTGAATTTTCGAATGGCATACAAACCTCCCTTGACGCGGTTTTTATCAACAACGACCGCGACATTGTGAAGATTGTGAGCCAGCATGAAGGGTTCATCTCCGGCGTGCTCGGAATCGAGGAAGAGGGTTTTTCCGTCCGAGACCAAGCGGGGAGGGACTTCATCTTCACGAAACAAGAGGCGATCTTTGATGCGATCCCAGAGAGGCCGTTTGACGCTCTTATAGCCGCGGCTGAGGATGGCGACTTTCCGTCCGGCTTGCGTGAGTTCCTTGGAGATTTTTTCAACGAGCGGCGTCTTTCCAGTTCCTCCGACCGTGAGATTTCCAATGCTGATCACGAGGCAGCCAAGGGAGTGGACTCGCATGATACGCTTCTCGTAAAGATAAAGTCGGAGCCGGATGATCCGGGTGTAGAGGAGCGAGAGGGCGTAAAGGAAGGTGCGCAACAAAGCTGCGCGCTTGCCGTAGCGACGTTCAAGGATCACGTCGATGGCGAACTGCTCCAGTTGCTCGAGCGGTTTTGACATTATCTGGTTGTAGGTCGAGGCGGCAAAAGGGACAAGCCTCAATGTGAGAGAGGGGACGATCCATTTCCTCGCGCGGAGGACGCAGAGTTCGCCGAGGTTTTACTTTTAAGCTCAAACAAAAACAAAAAACAGCTCTTCTCCGCGAGCTCTGCGTCCTCCGCGCGCGACACTTTCAGTGAATGCATCTTTTGGATGGGCGGATCTGGTTTTTGGGTTAAGGTCTCGGCATGTTCACGATTGAGGTTCAGAAGCTATCGAAGACGTATCGTACTTATAAAAAAAAGCCTGGGCTTTTGGGGGCGATTCAGGGGCTTTATCAGCGGGAGTATGAGACGGTTCACGCCGCCCGGGAGATTTCATTTTGCGTAGAGCCGGGGGAGTTTGTGGGGTTCCTGGGACCGAATGGTGCGGGAAAGACGACGACGCTCAAGATGCTGGCAGGACTGTTGCATCCGAGTTCCGGAAGCGCCACGGTTCTTGGGTTTACGCCGTGGGAGCGGAAGAACGATTTTAAGCGGCGATTCTCGTTGGTGATGGGACAGAAGAATGCACTCTGGTGGGATCTTCCGGCCTTGGATTCGCTCGAGCTCTCGCGAGTGATCTATGGATTGGACGACGTTCTCTTTCGTAAACGACTCGATCAGTTAGTCGATCTCTTGGAGGTTCGGGAAAAACTTCAGATCATGGTTCGCGAGCTTTCTCTGGGAGAACGGATGAAGTTCGAGTTGATCAATGCACTTCTTCACGGCCCGGAAGTTTTGTTGTTGGATGAGCCGACGATTGGGCTGGATGTCACTTCGCAGAAAAAAGTCCGGGATTTTCTGAAGTATTATAATACCGAAAACCACGTCACGATTCTTCTGACGAGCCACTACATGCAGGATATTCAGGAGCTTTGTTCCCGGGTGATGATCGTTGATCATGGCGGGCTTTGTTATGATGGAGCGCTGCAATCGATTCTGGAAAAATTTGCCGATCATAAAATCGTAAAGTTTACCGCTTCAGCAGGGCTCGATCTTCTCGATGCGAAGTCGTGGGGGGAGGTCTTGACTCAGGAAGCGACAGCGCTTCAGATTAAGGTTCCCCGGGAGCGAATTTCCGATACCTGCCGGGAAATTTTGGCGAGTCGCGAAATTCTCGATCTCACGGTGGAAGAAGTTCCAATTGAAGAAGTCATTCGAAATGTATTTGCGGATCAGACGAATCGTTCATGAAGCTCTACTCACAAGTCTTCCGGATCGGTCTTCAAAACACCTTTGTCTATCGGTGGAATTTTCTACTTCGGGCCGGGTTCAGTATTATTCCGCTCTTCGGACTGATTTATTTCTGGGAGACGGTTTATGGGAGTCCTGATCGGATGATAAACGGGTACACCTATGAAAATATGATTTCCTACTTTCTGTTGGCGCTCGTGGTGGAATCCTTGGTGACTCCGTCGGATGACGAGTGGCAGATCGCCTCGGAAATTCGCGATGGGCATTTGAATATGATCCTGCTCCGGCCGGTAAACCATCTCCTTTATCGGCTGAGTCTTTTTGGGGCGAATCGCCTCACTTATGTTTTTGTGACTCTTCCGCCAGTGTTTCTGGTGCTCTTTTGCTTTCGTCAGTATTTGAGTTTTCCCTCTGAATCGTGGATTTGGGGGGCGACCGGGCTTTCGATCCTTCTGGCGGCGTTGCTTCAATTTCTCATTGCCTATACCCTGGCAATGTGCGCTTTTTGGATTTTGGAGATTTCGACATTGGTCTTCATCTTTTTCTCCTGCGAATATTTTTTCTCCGGGCATCTTTTCCCGTTGGAATTACTTCCGCCGACAGCGCTGGAGATCATCAAATGGACTCCATTCCCGTATGAGCTCTGGTTTCCGATTTCAGTCTTTGAAGGGCGAATTCGTGGGATGGAGTTGTTTCGCGGATTGATGATTCAGGGAGGTTGGGTGATCGGGATTGCGCTTCTTTCACAGTTTCTTTGGAGGCGGGGACTTCGGAAGTACACGGCTTCCGGGGGATGATGGAATTGCGTGGGGATGTAAGTTGGTTCCTCACACAAAGCCAGAGCCCCTGTGCCTTTGGGTAATCAAGGAAGCGAACTTAGGAAGGGATTTTTCCGCGCAGAGATCGCCGTGCTCGCAGAGGGTAAAAAAAAACCGTTTTCTCAGCGGACTCGGCGTTCTCTGCGCGAAAAATGATTTTTCTTGGGGGTCTTTGTGTGAGGAGATCTTTATTCCTTATTCGCCCTACCAGCTTTACATTGGCTTTCTCTTCTCTAAAAAAGGTTGCTGATGCGACTCTCTCTTTCAACCGGCTGCCTCGCCCCACAATTCCAGAATGGATTTGAGATGTTGGAAGCGGCACGCGATCTCGGTTTTTCTGCAGTGGAACTGGGGCACAATACGGTTTTTTCGCTTTGGCCGGGGATTCAGCGGGCGGTGCGTGAGAAAGTAGTGAAGGTTTGCTCGGTCCATAATTTTTGTCCGGTTCCGGTGGAGGTGATTCATCCTTCGCCGAACTGTTATCAATTCACTGCAGCATCGGAGGAGGAGCGGCGACACGCGATCAAGGCGACCTTTGCGACGATTGAAGCGGCGAGGGAATTGGAGGCAGAGGTGGTGGTGCTCCATTTGGGTTCGATGGATCGCAAGGATCATCTGACATCAAAACTGGTTGCGGCCTGGCGCTCCGGGGAACTTTATTCGCGGGAGGTGAGTCGTTGGAAGCGTGAGGCCGTCGTGGAGCGTCGCCAGGAATTTCCTGAAATCTGGAGTCGCCTTCGGGAATGTCTCGATCCGGTTGTGGAAGAAGCGCAACGGTGTGGAATTAAATTGGGGGCGGAGTTTCGCTGTTCTTTCGAGGAATTTCCGAATCCGGAAGAATTTGATCTCTTATTTGAGACCTATCCGGCGGCGACCTTCGGCTACTGGCACGATTTTGGTCATGCGGGACGAATGGAGGCGCTCGGTTGGGTCGATCATGGAGATTTTTTAAAACGCCAAATGTCTCGCTTGATCGGAGCGCATGTGCAGGATTTTAATGCCCCGGTGGAAGATCATCTTCCGCTCGGTCACGGAAAACTGAATTTTACGGAGTTGGTAAAAGGATTTCCGAAGAATGGAGTTTACGTGCTCGAGGTGGAAGAGGGAGTTTCGCCCGAGGATTTGAAGGAAAGTATCAAGCAATGGAATTCGTACGTCGGCATCGAGGGTTAATCCTCCGCGCGGTCATATCAATCGTCATACTGGGAGGCCTGGCTTCGCGACTCAATTGGGATCGCTTTCGGGTCATGAAAGTCGACCTCGTTTGGGTTTTGGTTGCTGGACTCGTTTGGGGCGGATCCGCGCTCATTGCGGCGATGCGCTGGCGGATGTTGTTGTCGGTTCAGGGGATTGTGATTTCGGCGCGAGAGGCAATTGAGCTCTTTTTCGTGGGGCATTTCTTCAATGCTTTTCTTTTGGGGACGACCGGCGGGGATGTCGTAAAAATTTATTACGCAACGAAATTAACCGGGAGTAACAAGGAGGGGGCAGGACTCTCGGTGGTGATGGATCGGATCATTGGGTTGATCGCAATTTTATTCATGGCACTCCTTTTGATAGGGATGGAATATTCCTTTTTGGCGCAAACCACTTCGACACGAGCGGCCGTCTGGGCGGTCTTCGGATTGATTGTAGGTGGATTGGGGTTGGGTGGAATTGCGTGGATGCTGCCGTCGCTATCGCTTCCGGATTGGATCCAGAAACGACTCGATGCGCTTCCGTTTCAAGAGATTCGTCGAAAGTTGATTGAGGCGTTTGCCCGCTTCACTTCTGCCTGGAAGGTGAATCTGATTGCTATCGGAATCTCGTTTTTAATTCATGGATGCACGCTGGTGATGGCGGTGAGCTTGATGAAGTCGCTCGGAGTTTCGGTGCCAGTTCTACCGTTTGTGAGTACGCTTCCGATTATTGGATGTTTGATGTCGGTGCCGATTACGATTTCAGGATTGGGGCTGCGGGAAGGGCTTTTTGTCGTCTTCCTCGCCATGCCTCCGGTTTCGGTTGCTGCAGAACCGGCTGTTGCCTTTTCGCTCCTCATGTACGGAGTGACGTTGGCTTGGAGTCTGGTGGGGGGATTGGTTTATCTGAGATATCGTGGGCCCGTTTCAGAGGAAGCTGCTGGCCTTTCTTCATGATTTTGATAAAGGTTCTTCCACTGGAGTACTATTGAACCGACCCGATTTTCAAATGCGCAGCCCCTTTTATCGTTAATGAACCCCGCCGCCATTTCCATTGTAGAGAGGCTCCAAAAAGCCGGACACACCGCCTATTTTGCCGGAGGTTGTGTGCGGGATCGTTTGCTCGGCCGTGAAGCCAAAGACATTGATATTGCGACGAACGCGTCACCGGATCAGGTGCAGGGACTTTTTCCGCGCGTCACCGGATTGGAAGGAAAGTGCTTCGGTGTCGTTCGGGTCTTGGTCGGACTGGAGATGTTTGAAGTGGCGACTTTTCGTCAGGATGGCGCGTATCAGGATGGACGACGACCGACCTCCGTTGAATTTTCAACTCCGGAAGAAGATGCCAAGCGACGCGATTTTACCGTGAATGGAATGTTCTTTGATCCACTGGCCGGAAAGGTGATTGATTTTGTCGGAGGTCAGGGAGATTTGGAGAAGAAGCTCATTCGCGCGATTGGAATTCCGGCTGACCGCTTTACCGAAGATAAGCTTCGATTGTTGCGAGCGATTCGATTTGCGGTGAATCTCGGATTTGAGATTGAATCGGAAACCTGGCAGGCGATTCAGAAATTCGCCCCGGAGATTCGAGTCGTGAGTGTGGAACGTATTCGGGATGAGCTGGATAAAATTTGGACGGGCCCCGATCCCGCGAGAGGATTGGATTTACTGGATCAAAGCGGATTGCTCCGGGAAGTTTTACCGGAAGTCTCCGCATTGCATGGAGTTGAACAGCCGCCGCAATTTCATCCCGAGGGGGATGTCTTTATTCACACGCGTCTGATGCTTTCTCATTTAAAGAATGCGCCGCTGCCACTCGCGCTTTCCGTCTTGCTGCATGATATTGGGAAAAAACCGACGATGAAGGTTGATGAGACCGGGCGCATTCGTTTTAACGAGCATGAATGTGTTGGAGCGAGAATGACGGAATCGCTTTTGACGCGGCTTCGCTATAGTAATGAAATCATCGATGAAGTTTTTTCGGGCGTTTTGAATCACATGGCGTTCAAGGATGTTCCCAAGATGCGTCTCAGCAAACTCAAGCGCTTTCTCTCGCGTCCGACCTTTGAGATGGAGATGGAATTGCATCGGATCGATTGCTTGTCGAGTCACCGGGATCTGACCATTTACGAATGGATTCAGGAGACGCTTCGAACCATGCCAGCAGAATCGATCAAGCCGCCGCGCTTGGTGACGGGTGAAGATTTGAAGGGGCTCGGAATCGCTCCCGGCAAGGCGATGGGCGAGATCTTGAAGCAGATTGAAGATGCTCAACTTGAGGGGACGATTGCGAGTAAGGAAGAGGGGCTTGAGTTGGCGAAAACGCTTTGGAAGAACAGTGGTTAAAATTTTATGAGCGGTCTGGAATTTCTGGCCCAAGCCCGCAAGTTCGGGATGAAGCTCGGTTTGGAGTCGATGCGGGATTTGTGTTTTCGGATCGGAAATCCGGAGCGACGTTTGCGGTTCATTCATTTGGCGGGGACGAATGGAAAGGGATCGACGGCGGCGTTTCTGGCTTCCGTTTTGCAGGAGGCCGGTTTTCGAGTGGGACTTTATACCTCGCCGCATTTGATTGAGTTAAATGAGCGGATTCAGATGAACCGGGTGCTGATCTCTTCGGGGCGGCTGGAGATTGGGCTTCAGAAAATCAGGGATTTATCGAGGGGGCGAACGGATTTAGAGCTTCCGAGTTTTTTTGAAATCATGACGGCGGTGGCGTTGGATTATTTTTCAGAGTCATCAGTTGATTGGGTGGTCTGGGAGACGGGGATGGGAGGACGTTTGGATGCGACGAATGTAGTCATTCCTGAGATCACGGTGATTACTCAAATCGGAAGAGATCATTCCCAGTATCTCGGGGAGACGCTGGAAAAGATTGCAGGAGAAAAGGCAGGAATCTTAAAGCCTCGTGTTCCTCTGGTTTCCGGGGTTCGGGAGAATGAGGCGCGTGGAGTGATTCAAAAACGCGCCGAGGAGCTTGGAGTGACGGTGCTGGAGCCTGAGTACGAAATCATCAGCGTGAATCGGATTCGAATGTCCGGCCGTGAATGGGAATTGGGATTGGTGGGAGGGCATCAAGGCGCGAATGCGGCCTGTGCGTTGGAGGTTCTTCAGTTTTTGGAAATTTCAGAGAATCACATCGCGGCCGGCTTAAAAAAGGCCTGGTGGCCAGGCCGATTTCAGAGACTTCGGGTGGAACCTCCCTTGATTTTGGATGGAGCGCACAACGGTTCTGCGGCGGTGGCATTGGCGCAGACTTGGCGCACGAGCTATGAGGGAAGCCCTGCGCATTTGGTGTTTGGTGCGATGATCGATAAGGAGTTGGAGCCTCTGGTTCAGGCGCTGCTGCCGATCGTGGGGCGAGTGACCTTGGTGCGTCCTCAAAACGAACGAGCGGCAGAACCCGCGCTCTTGTCTCCCTACTTTCAAACCAAACCAGTATCGGTGCGTGAGTCGCTTTCTGAAATTTGGGAAGAGTTACAGAAAGAATCGGATCCGATCCTGATCACGGGGTCACTTTTTCTCGTCGGCGAAGCATTGGCATTGCACGAAGGGAAAACAAATTCGGAGGGGTGGCGGTGGAACGAGCAACTCACTCGAGGGAGCAACAACCGAAGTCTTTAACTCAGACCTTTGATGGGGTTTTGGGTGGGAGTTCCGTGGCCAGCGAGTTGAGGGAGAGGGTAATTTTTTCGAAACAAAGTCTCAGACGAAGTAATTCGGGATTAAATTGAAACGTCGATGCATCATTTGAATCGGGTCGTCCGCTGTTGATAATTTGAAGCTTGAGAAGTTGCGTTCGAAGCGCAGGGTCGATTTTTTTGTCAAGAACCCGGGCGATATGGGCGGAGATATCATTCCAAACGGCTCCTGAGATGGCTTGCGTCGCGGGCTCATAGCTCGTCAGTGCCTCGGCAGATTTTGCGATTTCCTCCGGAACGAAGTCAGAGTATCCGGTGCGGCTTACTTTGTCGCAAAACTGGGCGAGCGCCGTAAGCGTGTTGATGTTCGGCTCTTCGAGAATCGATCCGTGCTTGATGTCTTTGTTGACGGTAAAGAGCGGTTTGACCAGAAGGTTGTTTAAGAATGGGAGAAGAATTTCTTCAGGATGTCGAAGGATTTCCGAAGCGATCTTGGGAAAATTCTCGATGGGGAAAGCGACCCTGAGAATTTCGCCGCCGGCTTTGGCGCGAACGCATTCGGCCAGAAGAAACATCAATTGTGAGGCGATGGTATGACGGGTTGGGACCTTTTTTTGAAGTTCCTTCTCGGAGCAGCGGGAGCTGACAAAAGCGTTATTAATGCGTTTCAGGCGAGTGACCACATCCTTGAGCATCGCTTTGGTCCAGGTTGGAAAGGCGGCGAGCGTTTGTTCCAAGGAATCCTGGCCATAGCACTCCAAGAGCGCATGCGTCACGGCGCGAACACTGGCCGAACGAGGAGTACCGGAGAGGATAGAGACGGTTCCGATAAATTCGCCCGGCTTGAAAATTTCAAGAGGAATTTCAAGATCGTCCTTCGTTCGATAAACCATGAGGTTTCCCTCTTTCACCAGATAAAGCGTCCCACTCGGATCTCCTTCAGTAAAAAGCTTGTCTCCGGGCTGCAGGACAATGACGGAAGCGGCACTCATGCAGCTACATCTTACCGCCTCCCGCCGCTTTTGAAAGGTGAAAATAGAAGGCTTGCGCTTCCGGGGTAAATCCGCAAAAAATGGAAAGATGAAGCCTTTTCTTGATGATCAATTCCTCCTCCAGAATTCAGTCGCTGAAACTCTCTATCACGAATATGCAAAAGAGGCTCCGATTCTCGATTACCACTGTCATCTGCCGCCGGATCAGATCGCACAGGATCGTCGCTTTGAAACGCTCTACGATATTTGGTTGGCGGGCGATCACTATAAGTGGCGCGCGATGCGATCCAATGGGGTTCCTGAGAAATACTGTACGGGGGACGCCTCTCCTTGGGAAAAGTTTCTGGCTTATGCCAAGACGGTTCCGTACACGCTTCGGAATCCGCTCTATCACTGGACGCATCTTGAGCTGAAGCGTTTTTTTGGAATCAACAAGCTTCTCTCTGAATCGACGGCGAAAGAAATTTGGGAAGAAGCCAATGCGAAGCTTCAAGGAATGAGTGTTCAATCGATTTTGGCGCAAGCCAAGGTCGTTGCGGTTTGCACAACAGACGACCCGATCGACTCCTTGGAGTTTCATCAGAATTGTCGTTCGCAGAAAAATCTCCAGACCGCCGTTTACCCAACCTTTCGTCCGGATAAAGCACTGACGATTCATCAGACGGAAGCTTGGAACGGTTGGATTGATCGACTGGCACAAGTGAGTGCGATTCCTTGCTCTGATTTTGTGGGATTGAAAAAAGCGTTAAAAAATCGCCATGATTTTTTTCATTCCGTAGGGGGCCGGCTTTCGGATCATGGACTTGAAAATTGTCCTTGGCCGGCTTGTTCGGAAGAGGAAGCCGCAAAACTCTTTCGTCGCGCACGGCAAGGAGAAGCCATTCCCGAATCAGAAGCGTCGGCCTTTCGCGCGCACTTGATGGTCTTTTTTGGGCATCTGGACGCCGAGAAAAAATGGACCAAGCAACTTCACTTGGGAGCCATGCGTAACAACACCACCCGTCTTTTCAAGGCCTTGGGTCCCGATACCGGATTTGATTCGATTGGGGATTTTGATCAGACACGCGCCTTAAGTCGTTATCTCGATGCGCTTGACTCAACGAATCAACTCCCGAAGACGGTGCTTTATAATTTGAATCCGCGCGATAATTACGCATTTGCGACGATGATCGGAAATTTTCAAGACGGATCCCTTCCTGGAAAAATTCAATTCGGAAGCGGCTGGTGGTTTCTGGATCAGAAGGAGGCGATGGAGTGGCAGATGAACGCGCTCTCCCAGTTGGGGCTTCTCCGTCGATTTGTTGGAATGCTCACCGACTCGCGGAGTTTTCTTTCGTACTCACGCCACGAATATTTCCGTCGTCTGCTCTGTAATTTGATCGGAACGGATGTCGTGAATGGTGAAATTCCGAACGATATTCCGATGCTCGGATCGATGGTTCAGGAGATCTGCTTCAACAACGCTCGTGATTTCTTTGGGTTGGAGCTTCGCGGGAATTAAAGGCGTGGATTTTCTCACACAAAGTCACGAAGTCACAATCGGAAGGTGTTTTTTGTTTCATTTTATAAAAAATCGGAAATGGCCTCGAAAGCTTTGTGGCTTCGTGCCTCTCGGTGAAGTAAACTTCTAAGTACTTGAAATCCAGAGG
>CAZKRU010000093.1:0-13364 GCA_964555235.1 uncultured Verrucomicrobiota bacterium | reverse complement strand
CTTTTGGCGTGTTTCGCGTATTTCGCGGGAAATGCCCCCTCCTTTTGGATTTAAAACTAATTCCTTCTCACTTAGCGCCTTCGCGACCTTGGCGAGAAGCCTCTGGATTTCAAGTACTTAGAAGTTTACTTCACCGAGAGCCACAAAGCTCACAAAGGAATTTTAGTGAGGAACAGAGAGACGGCCTACCCGAAGAAAGAATCAAACAAGGAATTTCCTTTGTGGCTTCGTGCCTTTGTGTGAGAATCTCCGCATCTCTTAAAAGAACCCTATGAGAATCGCCACCATTCCTGAAATTCAAGCGCTCGAGAAAAAAATCATCGACTCTGGAATCTCCGCAGCTGCTCTCATGGAGCAGGCCGGCCAGGGGATGACTCGTGCACTGCAACATCATTTCCCTGACCGACGTCAGATTTTAATCCTCGTCGGAAAAGGAAACAACGGTGGCGATGGCCTCGTCGTGGCGCGGCTCCTGGCGCAAGGCGGATGGCAGGTTCACGTTCATTTCGCCGAGGAAAAACTTGCACCGCTTCCGACACAAAAACAGAGCGAACTACGACGTTGTGGGTTTCCGATTTCCATCTCTCGACCGAATGATCCCATTCCTTGGCCCAACCGAAAAGGATTAGTTCTCGACGCGCTTCTTGGGATCGGAATTCAAGGAAGCTTGCGCTCTCCCTACCGCGAGCTCGTGGCTCTCACGAACACCGTCCGGCGTCAGCTTTTTTTCAGAACGATTGCCGTGGATCTCCCAAGTGGATTGCAGTTGGAAACGACCCATCCTGACGACGCCATCGAGGCAGACCTCACCTTAACCATCGGTTTTCCGAAGGATCTTTTGGTTCAGGAATCCCTCTCTCCCTGGGTCGGACGACTGGAGGTCATTCCCCTTTTCGCGGGAACGGAATCTCAACTCCCCGAGCGCGAAGAACTTTTAACGGCCCCCGAACTTCGTCCGCTTCTCCCGAGACGCAATGCGCTCTCCCACAAAGGAAATTACGGACGGGTTCTCATCGTTGCAGGATCGCAGGGCTTCACCGGAGCCGCCACGCTCGCCTCGACCGCAGCGCTCTACGGAGGGGCAGGACTGATTACCGTTGCTACCCATCCCAAAACCTATCCGATTGTCGCAGCACAAACTGCTCCTGAAATCATGGTCATTCCCTGGAATGATCGTCGCCTCGCTGAACTTCTGACTTCAAGTACGGTCATCGCCATCGGTCCCGGTCTCGGTCAGGGAAGAGACTCGCTCCCAATTCTCCAACGCATTCTGAAAACCCCACGCATCCCTTTCGTCCTTGACGCCGATGCCTTGAATCTCATCGCCGCGCATCCAACGCTCTTAAAATCAGTTGTAAATCGCGCCATTCTAACCCCTCATCCCGGCGAGATGCAGCGACTCGTGGGGCATCCTCTTCGTGACCGACTTCAGGAGGCAGAGACCTTCGCAAAAAAGCATCGTGTGACCTTGGTCTTGAAAGGAACCCGAACCGTCATCGCCGATGCTTCGGGAAAAACCTTGATCAACAGCACTGGAAATCCCGGCCTCTCGAGCGGAGGATCCGGCGACGTTTTAACCGGACTCATTGCCGCAATGATTGGACAGGGCCTCTCACTCGTTGATGCCGCCCGCCTCGGAGTCTGGCTTCATGGACGTGCCGCCGATCTCCTTTTGGAAAAATCAGACGTTGAAGAAGGGTTACGCCCTCTAAAAATCGCAGAAGAAATTCCCGCCGCACTGGCGGATCTTCGTCATTTTCTCTGACCTTGCTCCACTCGAATGGCATCCCGAACGAATGGATCATCCTTGCGCCGTTCATCGCGAAGCAGACGATCCTTCAGTTGAATATACGGTTGAAACATCAGATCCATCTCTCCGGTTTTCTCCGTGACGATAAACCAGTTGAGATAGTCCTCGATTTTCTTATTCCGCCCTTGAAGTGACTTCAACTCATTCTGCACGACTGGAACTAAATCCTCATAAGACGGCTTGATCGGATCCTCGGGCTTTAATTGGGAAGTTCCCCTCCCCACAAAGGCTTTCACCGGTTTCGTCGGCTCATGAAAGCGATCTCGCTCTGCCTTGAGTTGTTGCAAGGTCATTCGCATCTGAAAAATGACCGGCCTCCAAGAAAAATGGGCGCTCGCTTCGACTTCAATCAATTTGGAAAGCTGCTCATCGAGAGCGCGGCGCAAATCCCAATGATTCCGAACTTTCCCCAATTCATCCCATCGTGCCAGGATATTGTTGGCCTCATCCTTTCGACTCTTGAGTGGAATGACAAGTAACGCACCGACTCTTCGCTCCGTCTCCTCCCAACTCATGATCACCTCGCTTTGAGGAGCGGCTGCCTGAAGCCATCCTCTCCAATCCGTCTCACGACTGACCTCCCTGAAAAAGGCGGGCATCGTCCGTTCCGGAGCCCCTTCCAGAAGCCAATCGGAGAAATGAGTTTTCTTGATGTCATTCGCCGTCAGCGCCTGAACGGCCTTAAAACTAAAGGCCTGGCGCCAAGCACACTCCAAAAGATCATCACTCGGCTCTTTCCATTCCTGGACTGTTTTGAATTCCGGGACACGTTCCAACAGGATGGCTCGATCGACAATTTTTTGCCAAATTTCGACACGTCTCGGATAAAGTCGCTGCAAGGTTCCCTCAATCAGCCAATAGGGAATCAGAGGCAGTTCTTCCTCAGATTTCCAGGTTTTCTGGCGCGGTAGAATCTTTTCGTAAAGAAAGACCGTGGTGAGCTCTCTCAAGACCGCTTCGGTCGCGATTGGTTGTGGAATTCCAATGGTAAACCCGAGCTTGCCGGCTTCTGACCACCCACGGAGGGTAACGCGATGATTTGAATTTTTTTCAGAAAAAACCCGTAAGGAAGTCCGATATCGCCGTTCCTCCTGTAATTTTAAATAAGGACTCAGCCCCGCCCGTGCTTCCTCCGCCAACGAAAGAAGCGCGTGATTCATCTCCTCCGAATTACTCTCCACCCAAAATTGTTTCGATGCACTCTCTTCTCGAAAAACCTTTGGTGTCACTGTCTCGACGGCACACAACGGGGAGATCAACCCGATCACAATGCACCATTGTCGCAACATTTTCACCGCTTCATCCTGCCGGATGGATGACTTTTTAGCAATCGCAGAGCGTATGAACCCACACAAAGCTTCTGCCCGGGGAACAGGCTGGCACGGATGTGAAGGGAACCACCTCACACAAAGTGAAAATTAATTCCCCTTACCTGCTGAAACTGCTATCAATCCCTCGATGCACGTCGTTGAATTCCTGAATTGCCTCGGACTCGGTGGCACGGAAAAAGCCTCCCTCCGCTGGTCGCAAGGACTCGTCGCTCGTGGCCATCGAATCACCATTCTCTCGCTCGAGGAGGGCCCGCGACGAAGTGCCTTTGAAGCTGCCGGCTTCGAAGTTCGCACCACGGGACATGACACTTTGGCGATTCGTCGCCATTTGGAAGAGCTCAAACCGGACGCCATTCATGCCCATGCCCCCGGATTTCCGCATCAAGGCAATCGACTCGGTCAGGCGTTGGAAGGAATGAAAAGAATCCCGGTCGTTCAAACGAATATTTTTGGACGCCTCGACAACCCAATTGAGAATCAATGGACTGACTACCGACTTTTTGTTTCGTGGACGAGCGCCATTCAAGCCGCCACGGCGCTGACTTCAGAAATATCCCCTGATTTTTTTAAAAGAAATTCCGTTGCGGTGAATCCTCTCAATCCGGAGCCGCTTCCGACTCCGAACGAGATTCTTTCGTTCCGTCAGTCACTCGGGATCAAGCCCGATGAAATCGTCCTTGGAAGAGTTGCGCGGTGCGATGTTCACAAATGGACCAATCTCTCGCATATTGCATTCCTCCTCGCCCTTAAAGAAGCCCCTCACTTGAAATTCCTCCTCCGGGAAGCGCCGAAAGGATTGGCTCAAAGCATTCGAAATTCCACCGATGCCGACCGCTTTATTCTCCTTCCTGAAAGTTCCGACCCTGAAGTCATTCGACAAACGCACGCCGCCACGGACATCACCCTTCATGCCACGCTTTTTGGCGAGAGCTTTGGATACACACTGGCAGAACCGATGAATCTCGGAATTCCTGCCATCACGAATGCCACCCCATGGGCTGATTGCGCCCAACTTGAGCTCGTTCGCAATCGCATCACTGGACTTTGCGCGAGTCTTCCACAAACGATGGCGGCGGCGATCTTAGAATTAGCACGTGATCCAAACCTTCGAAAAACCCTTGGAACCGCCGGGCGCGAGCATATTTGCCAACTGGCAGAACCCGAACGCTCCACGGATCGCTTAGAAGAAGCCCTGATTGCCGTCTGTGCCGGAACGGAGAATCCTCGCCAAGCCGAGGATCAAGCCAGAGCGAATGCATGGAAAGCGCAGTTTCATCTCAGTCGCTTCGGTGAAACTCTTGAGGAAAAAAATGTTCTGCAACCGCTGCATGCCAAAATTCAGAACCGTCAGAATCTGGAAAACTTGCAAGGAGTCCCCTCCTGGCTTTTTTTAGCGCATTAAGAGCCAACCATTACAAATCGTTGATGGTGATTTCGACCAAGTTCAGCCGCCCGCGCCGATCGTCACCTTTACATTTTTGGTCTTTAAAAGCTCGAGGAAAGTTATTTTTTCTTCCGCTCCAATGAATAGGTCTGTTCTTTTTCAATAAAGACCACTTGCTTGTCTTTGCTCAGGATTTTGAAAACTTGATTGTAGCGGGCCTCTGTATCGGCCTCCCCTTGGTACGTGCGACGCTCTTCTGAAACCACACTGATCAATTTTCCACCTGCATCCTGAATTTTCTTTTCAGCCTGAGCACGTGAGACTGAATTCTCAAATCGAACTAAAAAACGCCACTCTCCACTCTCAGGCCCCGCCGATGCTGTAACGGTAAGAATCATCAACCAGAGTGATAGCAACGTTCCAATCTTAAAGCAATTTTTCATATCTCATTCTGCAATATTTTATCTTCCTTTGCACTAAAAAAATAACCCGCGCCCTCTTGCGAAGGCGCGGGTTAGATTTTATTTTAAGTTAAGGAACGAGTGTGAATCGAACCGCAACATCAACGACAGTTCCATCTGTCCCATCGTTCCTGAGGACCAGCGCATCGGTCGTATCCCCCTTGAAGGTGTAGGTTCCCACTGAAACCCATCCTCCCCCGGTACTCTTCTGATCCACGACAACCGTTGTCGTCACTCCTGAATGGAGGATATCCATCGGGGTATTCGTCGCGAAGCTTGTCGAGATTGGACTCCAGACAAAGACTTCGTACTTTTGATCGACCTTGAGCTTTAACGGCTGGTACATGATCGACTTCGATGTCCGACCGATCTTCATATAATTATCCCACTTTTGGTTGTATCCGTTGGTGGTGTATCCCCCAGGAAACTTACCATTTCCCACCTTCCACGCTCCATTCACCGTGATCTTTCCTCCTTGGGAAGGAGCTACGATCACCTCTTTGGCCCCGTTATTTACTGGAGGAGGCGTCGCAGGAGGAGCAGGTGCAACAGACCCTTCCGCATAAATTCGCAGGTAAGTATCTCCAACGTTTCCTGCATATCCATCCACCGAGATCTGGTAGTTCGTTCCTGCAACTACAGCGATCATGACCTTCGATTGACGATCCGGCATGGAGCCTGAAGTACCCAGATCGTCATTACTTCCTTTCTCCTGAAGTGAAGCAAGCGCATCGCCTTCATAGACTCCAAGGACCGTATCAAAGGTTCCTTTGAAGGTTTCAATCAGGTAGTTTCCAGTCGTGGGGGCCACCCAGCTGTACCAGAGCGATTTCGATGCCGGATCCCCTGCTTTCGCGGCTTCCCCAAACTCTGCAGAAGCTCCGATATTATTAAGTGACACCAATGCCGATGATCCTGAGACCAATTGACGATTTACAAAATCATCATTAGCCGGCGGAAGATCCGCATGGATTGCAACGGTTCCGGTCTCACCATTTTTACCATCCACCGCAATCATGAAGGCCTTTCCAGCTTGCACTGGAAAACTCACACGACTCGTTTTACCACCATCCGCGTCATCATTACTGACTAAGGCAGCAACTTTGGTGCTCGTAGACGTATAAACCGCGAGAACCGTATCGATCGAACTTCCTTGAGTGGAAATTTTGGCAACTCCATCTGCCCTGGCGGTCCACTTGAACCAAACGGAATGACCACCGACCACTCCTCCGTGGTTCAGTTCCCACGACTCTTTTGTCGCGTATTGATTGGAGGTGCGCCCCGTCCCGCCATTGGCAGCCAACGAAATGGCTTCATTCGCATTGTCACCCAAGGGGCGAGTGTCCACTCCAACCAGAGCCTTTGCCGCGTTGAGACGTCCTTTGGATTGTGAAGAAGAATTATATTTTAATTTTATCTTCGCATCCGTCGGGATATCAACACTTCGATACATCCGATTGATCAGCTGATTATAGCTATCACTCGGGAAATGCGCCTTCATCAAGGCCAATGCTCCTGCCACCTGAGGGGTTGCCATCGAGGTTCCACTCCAAGATCCGTAGGCAGTATCTGACTTCGATAGACAGGAAAAGATTTCCAGCCCAGGAGCCAGTAGATTCACCATTCCTGAGCCATAATTACTGAACGAAGTAATCCGTTCATCAGCACCGTGCGCCCCAACTGCAACGACATTGTCGAGGAGATAGGAGGAAGGATAGTGAGGCATTACATCCATATTCTTTCCGTCATTTCCCGCGGCGGCCACGAAAATGATCCCTTCTTTACGAGCGGCATCAATGGCATCAAAGAGTGCCTGGGAATATCCCCCGCCCCCCCAACTATTACTCATCAGATGCGCTCCCATTTTCCGGGCGTATTCCACACACTCGATTGCATCAGAGCTATTTCCGCTCCCTTGTTTGCTTAGAAACTTACAGGCCATCAGTTTTACTTTCGGCGCAATTCCAGCCATCCCAACGCCATCATTGGAGGACGCTCCGATCACTCCCGCACAATGACTGCCGTGACCATGATCATCCATCGGATTTCCAGTATTGGTAATCGCGTTAATCCCATAGACGTCATCTTTGTAACCGTTCTGATCATCGTCGATTCCATTTCCAGGAATTTCCTTGGTATTTTTCCACATACTGTTCTTGAGGTCTTGATGCGTATAGCGAATCCCCGTATCAATCACCGCAACCACCACTCCCTCGGCCGTCGGTTGAATATCCCATGCCTCAGGTGCATCAATATCGACATCGACCACCCCTTGAATTTTAATCCCGGCCCCAGTCATCTGCCCTGTATTGTGAAGGGCCCATTGAGTTCCATTCAAAAAACTGGGATCGTTCGGCATCGCATTCAAAAAAATCTCATAATCAGGTTCCGCATAGTCGACCTCACCACTTTTGCGGTATTTCGCAATCATGCTTTCAACGGTCTGCCCTGCGGGAACTTCGACCAGATGTGCATTGATTTTTTGAGAAAGAACTTTCTTGGAGCGCGTCCCCATTTTGGCATTCAAGGAATCAATTTCTCCAGACTGCTTCCCCTTCTTAAACTTGACGATCAACTGGCCTTCTTTGAAGACGGGAGGCGCCGCGGGCTCCATCGGTTCCTCTTGGGCCTGAAGCGTTACTCCCACCAGCAGACAGCAACTCATGGCTGCAATCCACGATTTTAAGCTCTTTCGATTGGGGCTCTGTTTTTTCATAGTTCAGTCTTTCGTAGGTTTGACGTTTAATTGAGATTTAATTTTTCCGCTAAAACTTCGAAGACAGTAATTCAGATTTTATTGAAAACAAGAATTTCAAAAAAGAAATTCATTTAACACGTTAAACTCACTCGTATGGAAGCCAAAGAAATGAATCGGGCACGAACACTATCGAATCGCAAACAAACGAAATCACGCGATCAAACCGCCATCAATCACTCAAATGTGAATGAAAATTCCTCGCTAAGACTGGCACCGCTCAAGCATCAGTTCGGCCCCACAAATTGAACTCTCCCCCGCCCCGGCGTAGAACAAATACAGCCGTCCATCCTCCTCAAAAAGCGCAGGATCCCGAAGCTCGTGTACCGGTTCATGAGCCGATCCCCGCGAGGAAGGCCGTATCGGCACAGAGGCCCCCTCATATTCCATTTCGGACCGAAGCACTTCAACAGACTCCGAGGCTTTCCACTGTTTCCAGTCACCCTCAAGGGGCATCGTCGAAAGAAGAATCCGCTCCGGACAATCCCCAATGCGACTGTAGAAGATCTGGAGCGCATTACCTTTTTTCAGAACAGCAACGTGCCGCTGCTTTGGCAAGAGCTCTGGCCCTTCTTGAAATTTTTCGATTCCATCCCTGGACCGCAAAAGCACTCCTCCTCCCGAGTGCCCGATGGCTTTTGCAATCGCAAAGGAGGCCTCATCATGCTGAAATACTCTAAAATAGAATGGCCCCAAAGGCTCCCGAGCGGCAAGAAACTCAAGTCCATTTGTCGAAACCGCTCGAAATGTGCGCTGCCCTTCCGAAGTATTCCCATGAAAATACATGACAATCTCTCGCTTTACCGGACAGACATGGAGATCCGGCGAAGCGATATGAGAAGCACAACCCGTCTCCTCAAGCTTTAAAGTGCCCGGAGCATATACGGTCCAAGGTCCGCGAATCCGATCCGCATACGCCATGCGGATGAATTTCCCCTCGTGATGCGCGAAATAAAGATAGTACTTCCCCAGAGGTTTAGAAACCCAATCGGGAACGCGGATCAATGATGGGCCATTCAAATTCGTTCCGAGTTGCTCATTCATTTGCGAGTGAATCATCGGATTTTCAGGGAAACGGTTAACACGATACATAAGAGACTTTCTGGTCTAAGAATGCTTCATTTCATTTAACGAGTCAAAAGCAATTCCACTTTACTATCCCGCCTTTTGATCCAAGAGTAGTAATACAATGCTGATTCGACTTCTTGAACGTTGTCCCAAACCCAATTCGTGATAACCACATGAGCGTAAACCAAAGAATCTTATGAATAAAATCCTCCATCAATCAAAAACCTTCACGCTCATCCTCTTGCTCAACATTGCTTTTGCGTATTCAGCTCCAACGCCACCCAAAGAAATCCCGACCGGTGGAACCGCTCTTTTACCCTCGGATTACATCGAAAAATTGATCTTTCAAGGAGAGGAATACGGAAAAATCGAAGCAATCTCAGTCGAAGGAATGCCTTTCTCCAAAGGGGTTCGGGTCACAGTCGCCAAACAACCGGTCAAATACTATCACATTCAATGCAGAGGAAATTTGTCGGGACCGGTTAAAAAAGGAGAGACCCTTCTGGTCTCTTTTTACCTCCGAAATGTCGGGAAGGGAAACAATGATACAGGCCTAGGGCATGTCAACATCGCGTTGAAAAGTGGAGCGGAGTTAATTGCAAAAGATGTGATGACGCCGGGAGGAGAATGGCAACGCTACTTCCTTCCTTTCCAAGCTCAAACAAGTGGCACCGAAAAGGATGCTAACTTGGGTTTTGGTTTTGGTGGAATGCTTCAAACCATCGAAGTCGGAGGAGTCGAAGTCTTAAACTATGGAACTCAATTAAAAACAACGGATCTTCCTCAAACCGAAGTGACTTATAACGGACGGGAAGCGGATGCTCCCTGGAGAAAAGAAGCACTTGCCCGGATTGAAAAAAACCGGAAAGGCGATCTTCTGGTTCAAGTCAAAGATGCGAGCGGAAAAGATCTTCCGAACACCCGTGTCGAGGTCAAGATGCTCAAACATGAATTTCACTGGGGAGCCGCCGTGACCAGTCGGGCCGGGGTGGGATCAAAGGATCGGGAGATCATTCTCTCCAAGCACAAGGAGCTTTTCAATCAAGGCCTGCCGATTACCTATTTTGTCTGGAATGAACAAGAAACCCCGAAAGGAAAAGAAGGGGCGGACGATATTTTAAAATATTTTCGGGATAATGGGATGGCCACTCGCGCACACGTTCTGGTTTGGGAAAGAGCCGATCATTTTCCTCCCGACGTTCAGCAGATGATCAAAAACGGCGAAAAAGAAAAGCTTCGAAAAAGAATCACGGATTATATTACAGAAACGGTCACCCGATATAAAGGAAGGGTTGATGAATGGGTCGTTGAAAATGAAGCGGTTGATAACAGTGAGATTCGCAAGGTCTTAGGGGAAGAATCGATCGCGGAATGGTTCAAGGTAGCGCGTGCGGCTGATCCGAATGCGCGACTCATGATCAACGAAAATCAAACCGATGGCGGAAAACCGAGTAAAATCGATCGATTGCTGGGCCTCGTAAAACTCATCACGGATAATGGCGGGCCGATTGATGTGATCGGAATTCAAGGCCACCGCGGGGCCGTTCCGATTGAGCCGACGATGATGTTGGCACATTTTGATCGTTTAGCGGCGACGGGTAAACGTTTAGCGATTACCGAATATGATATGGCAGCAGAGGACGAACAACTCAAAGCCGATTATACTCGTGACTTTATGATCACTATTTTTAGCCATCCGGCTTTTGATTGTTTGACGATGTGGAGATTTTGGGACGGACAAGCGGTAAAAAGAGAGTCCGTGGTTTACGCCAATGACTGGACGCTTCGTCCTTGCGGACAAGTTTATAAAGACTTGGTCTTTAAAGAATGGTGGACTAACGAAAATGGAAAAACCGATGACTCTGGCATGTTTAAAACTCGCGGTTTTTTTGGAGATTACGAAATTACGGCAACAACAAACGGCAAGAGTAAAACTCAAAAAATATCTCTAAAAAAGGGAGCTCCCCATAAGACTCTCATTACCCTGGATTAATCCGAGGACTTTATAAAAGAATCTCCGATGACGAAAGCGTCTCAGCGCCCTCATCTCTTACTCATCACTGCCGATCAAATGCGTTGGGATGCGATCGGTTGTTCAGGCAACTCCTCAATACAAACTCCGACTCTCGACCGATTAGCCGAACGGGGAATTCGATTCACAAACGCATTCACCCCCAATCCCATCTGTGTGCCTGCACGGGCCAGTATCATGACAGGCAATTACCCTCAGGTTTGCACGGGAAAAAAAGTGAATGGAGGTTCGGTTAAAGCAGACCAACCACTCCTGACACATGTCCTCAAAAAAGCTGGCTATCGTTGTTATGCCGAAGGAAAGCTCCATTTTAATCCCTACTCTGCCCCAGGAATGCCCCGCCATTTACTCGGCTTTGATGAAGTGGACCTTCATGAGAGTGGGAGGATTTTAGAGGCTTTTGATCCAGAGGGGAAATTGCGAGGCCTCGAAGACTATTTTGATTATTTAACCGACGTGAATTGGCATGGCTATGCCCGAGCCCACGGTACAGGGAATAATGATGTAAGACCCTGCGCCTCCCCTCTCCCTCAGGAACATTATGTCGATCATTGGATCGCCGACTGCACCATTAATCGAATCAATCAACACGTCGAAAATGAAGCCGAGAAACCTTTCTTTCTTTGGATGAGTTCGCCTAAACCTCACTCCCCGTACGATCCTCCCCGCCCCTACGATCAATTGTATGATCCACGAAGCCTTCCAACTCCCTTTGGTAGCGCCAGCGATCTGGCGGATCGCTATGCACGAATCGATCTTGCCCGATATAAGCACGGACTGACCTCACTCAGTCCGGAAGCCTGGCAAGTGATTCGCTCCTACTATTATGGGAATGTGACATTTTTAGATGCCATGATTGGACGAGTGGTGAACCACTTGGAAAAGATGAATTTATTAGAAAACACCCTCATTCTTTTCACTTCGGATCATGGAGATTTATTGGGAGATTTTGGTTCAAGCTTTAAACTTAATCACTTGAATGGATCCGTTCGCGTTCCATTCTTGGCAGCAGGCCCCGGAATCCCTTCGAATGTGGTTTGCGATGAACTCGTCGGCTTGCAAGATCTTTTGCCAACTTTTTCAGATTTTGCAGGCGTAGCTATCGAAAAGCCCGTCCAAGGCTTAAGCTTAGCGCCGCTGCTTCTCGGAAAAGAAGATTTCCCAAGAGATGAATATTACTCGACCACGGAAAGCGAGTGCGGATGTTCCGTGATGTTGGTGACGAAACAGTGGAAATACATTTATTCTGAAGCCAATGCAACTGAAGAACTGTATGATCAAGAAAATGACATTCAGGAACTCCATAATCTTGCCCACCAGCAAACCTATCGATCAATTCGTGAAGAAATGAAGCGCAAACTCATGGCTGCGGCAAGAGAGTTTCACGATGACAGCATTTTTGAGGGAAATCAATTGAAGGTAAAAGAAATGAATCGAGAAGAATTTAAAAAAGTAAAACCGAGCGCACTCGGTTGGCGATTTTATTAGAAGGATCCGATATGATCAAAAATATTTTTCTCTTCTTCATTGCTCTTTCGACCAGCTACTCAGAGGAGACTCCGGCCGTGGTTCCTATGAATCATCCAGAACCGTCATCTAAATTCAATTCTGCATCACCCGGAAAAAACTACGTCTACAAAGATATCCCGGGGAATCCCCAAAACTTGGAGATCTATCTCCCTCCTCGACACAAGACAACCGAGGGAAAGTCACCCGGCATGCTACTGATCCATGGGGGTGGCTGGAATGGCGGCGATCTTAAAATGCTTCGCTATCAAGCCAACTATTTCGCCAGCCGGGGACTGGTAGTCGCCAATATCAATTACCGTATGCACAAAAAGAATGGACCTCCTCCACCCGAGGGCGAATCCCGAAAACGAATTTGTGTCACCGACGCAAAAAGCGCCATTCGTTGGTTTAAGCAGCATGCCAGTGAGTGGGGAATGGATTCCGATCGCTTAATCATTGGGGGCGGATCTGCTGGTGGCCACATCGCCGTACTCGCTACTCTCAACAACTTCAATGATCCATCCGATCCCAAAGATATCGATACACACGTGGTCGCCTACGTGCTCTTCAATCCGGCTTTTGTCGTAGAAGGAGATGGCACAGGCCACAAAGACCCAGAAAACGATGATCAGGTCAATCCGCTCAAGTTCTTGAGGCCAGGATTAGCTCCATTTCTCTTCATGTTCGGTAGTAATGATGAATGGAAACCCGCTTCCGAATTATTGATTCCGAGACTCCGAGCAGAGGGCGCTGAAGTTACACTACGAATTGCCGAAAATCAAAAACACGGTTTCTTCAATAGCCAGCCGTGGGCCGACGTCACTTTGGCCGAAGCGGATCGATTCCTCGTGAACCACGGCCTTCTCAAAGAGAGAAGCACACTCAAGCCTAGTCCTAACGGAGAGCGCCTGATCTCCTCGCCTTAAAATCGCGTTTGTAATCCCAAATCCAGCTGATGAGAGCAAGACTCTAAGTTCACGCGGGCTTCGTAGCCAAAGTTTAAGCTCGTCGTTT
>CAZKRU010000092.1:0-13392 GCA_964555235.1 uncultured Verrucomicrobiota bacterium | reverse complement strand
TAAATTAAAAAGGTAATCCTCCGGCTCTGCCGGAGGACTCCCGAAGTTTGACAACTCCGGGAGTCGACCGGAGTCTGACATTCGTGAACCGCTCAAAGTTTACGAAAGGATCAGACGATGTAGGTCTATGAAAATCTCAAGCATACCAAGTGGGAATGCAAGTATCATGTGGTGTTTATTCCAAAATGTCGGAAGAAGGTGATGTATGGGAGTTTGCGAAAAGAGTTAGGCGAGGTGCTACGGTCTCTGGCGCAGCAGAAGGAATGCCGTGCAGAAGAAGGGCACTTGATGGGAGATCATGTTCACATGCTCTTGTCGGTGCCGCCCAAATACTCAGTCTCTACGGTGATCGGATACATCAAGGGGAAGAGCGCGATTCATATTGCGCGAGTGTATGGAGGAAGGCGGCGAAATTTTGAGGGGCAGCACTTCTGGGCAAGGGGATATTGGGTATCAACCGTAGGACATAACGAAGGGGAGATTCGTCGCTACATCCAAAATCAGGAGAAGGAAGATAAGAGAATGGAACAACTGGAGATGACGGCACTTTGAGTGCCTCACGATAACAAATAAACCGCTTTGAGCGGTTCGCACTTTTCAAGCCTCCGGCTTTGCCGGAGGTATCTGACTATTTTGTACGAGATGGCGATTTCTGGAAAGTGAAGCCGCTGCTCAAAGAGCGGATCGAATTTCGCCAGTTAAATTTGATCGGTGCCTGGATTGGGATCGAAAATATGGATCTCGTTTTCTTGAGAAATGTCCTGATTTATTTTCAGCCGGAAGTGAAGAAACAGATCTTGGAGCGGCTTTACCATCAAATGAGTCCCGGGAGTTACCTGTTCTTGGGGGGATCTGAAACGATTTTGGGACTCAGTGACCGGTTTAAGTCGCATACTTTTGACAAGACGATTGTCTATGAACGGCCTTAAAACTCCATGAGCCTTCAAAAGAGCAACGCCCAGACGTCACTTCTCCGGCGGTTGCTGATACCGATGATTTTGATGGGACTGCTCGCGATTGGAATGATTGGGTTCTTTCTTCGGGGAGGAATGAACGAGCTGAGTCTTGGGATCGTGATGGGATTAGGTCTCTTGATCTCCTCTTGGCTCTTCCTTTTATACGATCGGATTTTGAACCCTCTGAAGAAAATCCGTTCGGCAATTTCCTGTTTGGATTATGCGACTTTAGTGGAAACCTTTTCCAAGGCTCCCCAAGATGAGATTGCCGAGATTGCGTTAGCGCTCAATGAGTCGATGGGGGTTTTGACGAAACGGGAGGAGACCGCGCGAATTGTCCAACAGAAATCAAATCGTGCACTAGTCGAGCTGGAACAACAAAAATTCGCGCTCGACCAGCATTGTATTGTTTCGATTACTGATACAGAAGGGGTGATTCTCTATTTTTAATGAGGCCTTTGATCAAAGGGTCCAGCATGCTGATCGACTTCCATTTCTCATTGGTCATCCCTTGGAGGGGAGGCGGTGGGGTTGTATTATAGGATTTCACAGCGTCGACAATTTTCGGGTCGAGGCCCAGAGAACGAAGCTGGGTCAGTTTTGCTTGAATCTTTTCATGTTGAGCGGTCAGCGTCGGTTGAGGTTCTCCCCAAGAGAGCAGAATCAGGCAGGGGAGAATGAAAAGCATCAGAGTCATGCGCCGAATCATGAGGTAAGTTTAATGGTGCGTTCTGCTATCGCAAGTTTATTCCCGGGCGTCCAAAACCCCAATCTTTAGTGATCTCATAGAAAATAAGAAAACTGGTGAGTTTTCACACGAAGGCACCAAACCAGTCACGCCTCCGGCTGGAGAGTTATTCCTTTCGGAAGGGTTTTGTGCCTCCTAAAGAACAAACTTACTAAGTCGTTGTCTCTCGCGAAGTTCGCCAAGCCGCCAAGAAACCCTTTTTTGTTTTTAAATCGGAATTCAACCCTTCGCGCCCCCGCCTGCAACGCTATGCGTAGCATTGCGGGCAGGTTGGCGAACTTGGCGAGAGATAAGATCCTGTTCTCTCAACTCATTGCCCCATGAGCACAGGGGCTCTGGCTTTGTGTGAAACCATCCGTCGCGTCAATTCTTCGCTAATGATTGGGGTGTCCAAAACAGAAAAAGACCATCCACTCGTAAAGGATTTTTCTGAGGAATGCAGGAAATGAGGAATGCAGGATTGTTCCCCTTTGGCGTGTTTCGCGTATTTCGCGGGAAATGCCCCTCCTTTTGGATTTCAATCCCCCCATCCTTGTTTCACCACGGTGATCGGGCTTTATTTTGGACAGAAGTGGGAATGGCGGTGAAATAACTCGTAAAATGAAATCTTTCGAGCTAGGTTATTACCCCTAGATAGAATCTCTCCTTTATCAATGATCATCATGCATTTCGAGATGCCAATCTTATGAGTCTCCCGGAGGAATCCTCTTATATCCTTGTGGTGGATGATGACTTATTTGCGTTGAAGCTGGTTTCTCAAATTCTCAAACCGAAAGGCATTTTGATTCGAATGGCTACGGCGGCAGCCGATGCACAGAAAATCATTGAGGCAAGTGGTACCGAGGTCATTCAGGCGGTGCTCACCGATTATCGTATGCCGGGAATGAGCGGACTGGAGTTAGTGAAGTGGATTCATCAAAAAGATCCGACCCTGGGGGTTGTGATGTTGACCGCGGAGGGAGACAAAAAGCTCGTGACGGAATCGCTCCGTTACGGGGTGAGCGATTTTCTGGATAAGCCGATCGATGCGCTGATTCTTACTCGTGCTCTCGATCATGCCATTGAGCAGACCAAAGTTCGTCGATCGCTTCAACGCGCCAAAAGTTCGGTCGATGAAGTTTCACATTTTCATCAAAGCATTCTGGGATTGAATCGACTGCGGGAGATGCCGGGAGTGAAATTGTTTTATCACTCATTGGAGGAGGCGGGGGGGGATATGATCTCGTTGATTCCGCTGGATCTGGGGAAGTGGGCCTTACTGGGGGCGGACGTTTCCGGGCATGATCTGAAAGCGGCATTTCTTTCCGCCTACTTTCAAGGGGTTTCTCACGCGATGTTGAAAAATCGTCACTCGATTTCAGAAGTCCTCACCTTCATTAATCATTTTATCGCTGAGGAATGGAATGTGACGAAGGGAGAGAGTGAGTTCCCCATTCAGGCCTCTTTGGCTGTTGCCGCTGTGACGTATGATGCGATCAATGGAAGGATTGGCGGCATTTCAATGGGTTTTCCCCTTCCTCTTCTCCTCACCGATTCACGAGGGGTTGAACTTTTGGGGGAAGATGGTCCTCCTCTGGGGTGGAGCGATCTCGCGGATTTTGAGATTGTTGTACGACAGGGAGTGACGGATGGATGGATATTTTTATGGAGTGATGGGTTGAATGATTTTGCATTGAGACTGAAAATCAATGCGATGACCCTTGCGTATCGTTTATTGACCTCATCCGGCAAAGAGATTGATTTGGCTGAGAAGATGCCGGATGATCTTTTTGTCCTCGGCTATCAATTAAAATCAAAGGCGATCGAACCGACGCTCCTTTATTTTGAACGGGTCAAGGGCGATCAGATCAGCCAGATTGATGAACTGCAGGCATCATGGGAAAGGAATCTTCGATTTCTTTTTCCAAGGATTGATCTTGAGAATATGACAATGCTTCTGCTACTGCTTCGAGAAGTCTTCTTGAATGCGTTGGAGCATGGGGCCCAAAAGATGCCGAACAAACTCGCATCCCTGTGTTGGTTCTGGGATGCTCTGAATTCTGTTTTGAGTATCCGTGTGGATGACCCGGGGGAAGGACATTCGATTGATCTGCATGGAACTCCTGAGCAAGTGGCAGAACAATCGGGAAGTACCATCAAGGGGCTTTATCTCATTAAGACTCTCTCAAAAACCCTCCGCGCTGAGCGATCCGGAGCCACCCTCCATCTCGAGTATTCGCTAAAAATTCAGCGAGCTTGATTTCAAGGGAAGCCAAAGGCGAATGGTCGTACCGCGGCCATGTTCGCTCAGGGCGGTGACTCCTCCTTCGTGAATTTGGACGATATGTTTGACGATGGAAAGACCGAGACCCGTTCCTCCAAGGTCACGACTCCTCGCCTTGTCGACACGATAAAAACGCTCAAAAATGTGCGGAAGATCGCGAGGAGGGATTCCACTTCCTTCGTCTCGGATTTCGACCGCCACCCGGTCTTCTTCGACGACTGCCTCAATCCAGATATGGCCAGAATCGCGAGAATATTTAACCGCATTATCGAGCAGGTTGTTGAAGACTTGTTCCATACGAAGCGGATCTGCCTCAATTCGGATATTCTCAGTGGGAAGTTTCAATTCGAGGGAAAGTTGCTTTTGAGACAGACGCTGAGACCAATCTTCGCGGAGCTGATGGAAGTAACGGGTGAGATCGATGAGCTCTGGCTCGATCGTCATGCGCCGGGATTCGAGTCGGGCGAGCGCCAGGAGATCGTTGACCAACGCATTTAACCGGTCTGAGTGCCGTTTGAGCGTCCGATAGATCCGTTGACGTTCGTCCGCAGGAAGTTCCTCCTGATCCAAGAGGGTTTCGAGATATCCCTGAAAAATGGAGAGCGGCGTGCGGAGTTCGTGCGAAACATTGGAGACAAATTCTTTGCGAACTTCCTCCAATTGTTTGATGCGGGTGATTTCATGAAAGACCACGACCGCCCCAGAAAATGTCCCGTCTTTGAGGGCAAGGGGGAGCGCATTGACCTGAAAATGTCGGGGTTCTCCGTTCAACGTTCCCGCCTCGATTCGCAGTTCACCGGAACGCACTTCCTGACGCAAAATGGTTTCCCGGAGAAGGTTCTCCAAGGCAGCGTCCCGGAGGACTTCCAATGGAGTTTTTCCCAACGGAGAGTGGGAAATTGAAAAGAGCCGCAAAAACGCTTCGTTCACCAGGCGAATGGTCATCCGCTCATCCACCACCATGACCCCTTCGATCATACTGCTGAGAATGGCTCGTAAATTGAACTCCTCGCGTGTGACCTGTCGACTGAGTGAATCCAAGCGTTCGCAAGATCCTTCCATCAAATTGGAAAGTCGGACAAATACCTCGGGACCATCACGAATGAAACTTGTGGGGCGACGTCCTTCACTGATTGCCAAAGCGATGGCAATCAGCCGATTAAAATATTTTCGCCAGAAGAAAATCTGAATGGCGAGCCCCAGAATCACCAAGAGAAGCAGGGTGATAATCAAGGTGTTCATGCCTTCAACTGGAGGAGAATCCACTCCGTTGCCTTCAGCAGATTTGCAGCGGTGTAATTTGCCAGGGATCGCGCCTGAGCCTGTTCTTCCGGATCATCGCCGGTGAGAACCAGAACCGTGCGACATCCGGCATTTTTTCCGCACTCGATGTCGCTGAGGCGATCTCCGATAAAGAAGGAACGAGTGAGGTCAAGCTGATGATCTTTGGCGGCTTCAAGAACATAGTGCGGCGACGGCTTTCGCAGTTCTCCCTCCGGTTGACCGGGGGCACCATAACAATTGTAGATTCCGCGAAAACAGGACTTTCCGATTTGACGAATCATCTCCTGATTGACCGCATCGACTTGTGCTTCCGTAATCAGGCCACGTCCGACTCCAGACTGATTGCTTACGATGACGAAACGAAATCCAGCGGCTTCAAGTTGATCCAAAGCGGATTTGGTTTCGGGAAAGAGACGGACTCCCGCAGGATCTCCCAAGTAAGGGACATTGACGATCAGGGTGTTATCCCGATCAAAAATGATAGCGGGATACGGCCCATTCATCTTACCGGATTCCTGTCGAAGCCGATTTTTGAATTTCTTGAAAACTTTGTCGCAGCTCATCCGGAGTCAGTGTGGCAGTTCCCAATTTTCCAACCACGACGCCGGAGGCGTGATTTGCGAGCTCCGCGGCTTCAATTCCTGTGGATCCAGCAGCTAATGCGAGTGTAAAAAGCGCAATCGCCGTGTCTCCCGCTCCGGTAACGTCAAAAACTTCCTGGGCACGAGTGGGGGTGTGGAATGGTTTGTCAGTGCCGTGATAAAGAAGCATCCCCTCGTCGCCCAATGTGATCAGAAGGTAATTTGTCTTCCATCGTTGAAGGAGAATCTTGGCGGCATCCGAAACCGCCTCCTTGTCTTCACGATGGGAAAGTCCGGCTGCGGCCAAAGCTTCGCTACGATTGGGCTTAATGGCCGTCGCCCCGGACCAATCAAGAACATTGTGGGGATTGGGATCGACCGTAACGATTTTCCCGTGTCGTTGCGCTTCCTGAAGAATTCGTTGCACGAGCGCTTGATCCAGCATTCCCTTGCCGTAGTCCTCAATGATCAAGGCATCCACTTTTGGAATTTCCTGAATCAGAAAGGCGAGGAGGGTTTCGCGTTCTTTCGGGGTGAGGGGTGATTTTAATTCGCGATCCACTCGAACGACCTGTTGGTGACGGGCAATAATGCGGGTTTTTCGGGTCGTCGGACGATCCGGGCTCTGATGAACTCCCTCCGCGCAGGCGCCTCCTTCGTTGAGTAGCTCAATCAATTCTGCACCGGTGGCATCTTTTCCAACGACACCGGCCATGGCGGCGTGAGGTGTGAACGCACAAAGATTGCGGACGACGTTCGCCGCACCTCCAGGATAATTGGTCGAGCGCTCGACTTCAACGACCGGAACCGGGGCCTCGGGAGAGATGCGAGAGACTTTTCCCCAGATGAATTCGTCGAGCATCAGATCGCCGATGACGAGAATCCGGACATTTTTAACTTGGGCCAGGAGATGATCGAGTCGTTCCGCATTCATGAGTGGCCCTTTGTTTAACGGAACAAGGGGAGGGCATCAAGCGCGGAAAATAGCCTTGTTTCACTTCTGTCTAAAACAAAACCCGATCTTCGAGGTGAAACCGGGTGGGGGGATTGAAATCCAAAAGGAGAGGGCATTTCCCGCGAAATACGCGAAACACGCCAAAAAGGGAACCATCCTGCCCGCGAATCGAATTCAAGAATGGGAGGGGGTTGGAGGCGTCGTCCGACGGACGTCTTTTCATGGACTCGATCCACGGGCTCAAACGAGTTTGAGACCGATGGATCGATCCTGAAAAGGGCTCCAAGGAGCCCGCCTCCAACTTGGGATTCTTACGTTTCGCGGATTTCGCGTGTTTCGCGGGCAAAAATTCCTGAATTCCTTAAAAAAAGGGGCATTGACGTTCTTAGGGCAAATTGTAACCATATGGTGAATAGATGGAAGAAGGTCAAGGAACAAGTCACTTATGAATACAGCCTCATTTCTTACCGAAGCGAAAGCACGCTCCATCCAGCAGGAGTTTGGAACCCCCGTCTTCGTCTATGACCAGACAGCGTTGGAAGATCAAGCACGGCGGGTACTCGGTTTTCCCAATGCGTTTGGGTTGACCGCTCGTTATGCGATGAAGGCTTGCCCCACCCGTGCGGTTCTCAAGGTGCTGGTTGATGCAGGATTGCATCTGGACGCAAGCAGCGGCTATGAGGTGGATCGCGCGTTAAGTGCGGGAGTTTCCCCCGGACTGATTCAACTCACCGCTCAACAGATTCCGGAAAATCTGGGAGAGCTCATTGAAAAGGGGGTCTTGTTTAATGCCTGCTCCATCGAACAGATTCATGCTTTTGGTAGACGATGTCCCGGTCGGTCTCTCTCCATTCGAATCAATCCCGGTCTCGGTTCGGGACATAGCAATCGGACGAATGTCGGCGGTCCTTCGGCGAGTTTCGGGATCTGGCATGAGTACTTGAACGAAGTGCTTGCGGTTGGAAGCAAATACGGCCTCAAGTTCACTCGTCTTCATACTCACATTGGCTCAGGAAGTGACCCGAAGGTGTGGGAACGGGTGGCGTTGATGTCGTTGGAACTCTGCTTGCGTTTTCCGGATGTGACAACGCTCAATCTTGGCGGTGGATATAAAATCGATCGAATGACCGGTGAAGAAACAACCGACTTGGTGCAGATCGGCCTTCCCGTTGTCGAGGCGTTTCAAGCTTTTGCCGTTAAAGAGGGTCGTAGACTTCATCTCGAAGTGGAGCCCGGCACGTATCTGGTCGCAAACGCCGGAGCCCTGATTGCGACGGTGATCGATGTGACCGATACCGGACGTGAAGGTTACCGATTTATCAAAATGGATGCCGGAATGACGGAGATTCTCAGATCAAGCATGTATGGAGCTGAACACCCGATTCAAATCGTACCGACAACCCAGGGTGAGCGAACTCAAGAGGAGTATATCATTGTCGGACACTGCTGCGAAAGTAGTGATGTGCTCACTCTGGCCCCAGGAAATCCGGAAGCCTTGTTGCCCCGTTTGTTAACGGATGCAAGGCCCGGTGATCTGGTCGTGCTCGGTGGAGCGGGTGCCTATTGCTCCAGCATGTCCGCCAAGAACTACAATTCGTTCCCTGAAGCCGCCGAGGTGATGATTTCCAAGGACGGTTCCGTGGAGTTGATCCGAAATCGCCAGAGATTGGATCAAATTGTGCAGAATGAGGTGATGCCATCGTTTCTGCGTTCCCCATAAATGAAGTCATGAAGATTCGACCAATCCGGGAAGAGGAGACCCCTGAACTTCTTGCCCTTCTCAAGGCAAAAGCTGAATTTGATGGGGCAGCAGATTCATTTTTAGCGAATGTGAATACCCTTCACGAGGCGCTCTTTTCTCCTCAACCGTTGTTCAAGGCTCTGGTTGCCATCTCGTCCGATAAACTGGTAGGAATGCTCACCTATTATAACACGTTCTCGAGTTTTCAAGTCAAACTGTGTCTCTGGATGGACGATCTTTTTGTTTACGAATTCTATCGCTCACAAGGGATCGGAAAAGCCTTGGTTCGTGAACATTGTTCCATTGCTCATGAGAAAGGGTGCGCCAGAATTAACTGGACCGTTGGCGTGAATAATACCAAGGGAAAAGACTTTTATCAAAGTTTGGGGGCAACCATTATCGAGGGGACTCGATTGGTCTCTCTCGATGCGCGTGTCATTGAGTCATTTGTCTCCACATCCGATCCCAAAGCCCGGCGGGGTCATCGACCCCGCCCTACCAATCAAAGATTAAAATAAAAAAGGCGACCCCGGGTGGAGTCGCCTTTTTTGAAAACCAAGCGGTCGTTAATTTATGAGCACTTTGCGAGGGCAGCCTTAACCGCTTCGAAGTTCGGGAGATCCTTCGGAGTCGCGGTCTGTTCGCTGTAGACCACCGTACCACTCTTATCGATCACAAACGCTGCACGAGCGGCGGTGTCACCGATTCCCGCCAAGTTGGGGAATACGACATCATACGCTTTCGTGACCGTTTTGTTGAGATCGCTCAGGAGGGTAAGAGTAATCTTATCCTTTTTTGCCCAGGCTTCTTGAGCGAAGGGACTGTCGACGCTGATTCCGTAAACGGTGGCATTGAGGCTCGTGTAAGCTCCGATGCCGCTCGAAATATCGCATAACTCCTGAGTACAGACTCCGGTGAATGCGAGAGGGACGAAGAGAAGAACGGTATTTTTCTTGCCGAAATTCTCACTCAGTTTCACATCTTTGAGATCATCTCCGACTTTGCTTTTGAGCGTAAAGTCCGGAGCTTTGGTTCCAATTGCAATGGCCATATGATTTTCTCCTCGTTGAATTATTGAGCAGGTTGCTGTGCAGCAATCTCACCACGTTCTTTCATGGCTGCTTTGCGGCTCAACTTGTAACGGCCTCGATCATCGACTCCGATGACTTTGACCCAAACTTCTTCACCGACTTTGACAACATCTTCCGTCTTTTGAACGCGGGTATCGGAGAGCTCGGAGATATGAACGAGTCCGTCCATGCCGGGCATCACTTCAACAAAGCATCCGAATTCCTTGATCGTCACGACACGACCGCGGTAGAGCTTGCCGACTTCGATTTCGCCGGTCATTCCACCGATGATCTCTTTGGCGCGCGCCATTCCGTCCGGATTCGAACAATAAATCTTCACCGTTCCGTCGTCTTCGATATTAATCTCAGCACCGGTTTCGGCAACGATTCCCTTGATATTCTTTCCGCCAGGTCCAATGACGAGGCCGATCTTATCGGGATTGATCTTCATGATCTCAATCCGAGGCGCGTACGGGGACATTTCCGTGCGAGGTTTGGCAAGGACGGTATCCATGAAATCAAGAATCTTCATGCGGGCCACTCGGGCCAACTCGATCGAGTCTTTCATCATGCTGAGCGGAATTCCGGCCAGCTTGAGGTCCAATTGAAAACCGGTGACACCGACGCGGGATCCACAAAGTTTGAAATCCATATCGCCGTAATGATCTTCGCTTCCGAGAATATCGGTGAGAAGCAAGTGACGCTTCAGGTTGCTTCCTTCGAATTCCGTGACGAGTCCGACGGAAATTCCCGCCACCGTCGTGGTGATCGGAACGCCGGCATCCATCAATGCGAGGCAACCGCCGCAAACTGATGCCATCGAGGAGGAGCCATTCGACTCCAGAATCTCGGAGGTAATACGGATCGCATAAGCGAAGTCCTGCTCAGGAGGAATGACCGCGAGAATGGAACGCTCGGCGAGGGCGCCGTGTCCGATTTCGCGACGATTCAATCCACCGACACGTCCGGTTTCGCCCACGCTAAACGGAGGGAAACTGTAGTGAAGGATGAAACGCTTGGTCTGTTCTCCACCGGTGTAACCGTCGAGATCCTGAGCCTCATCAACCGCCGCCAAGGTGGCGTGACAGAGAGCCTGTGTTTCTCCACGAGTGAAAACCGAGGAACCGTGAGAGCGAGGAATCAAACCAGTCTCAGCCGAGAGCGGACGGATGTCATTGATACCACGACCATCGCAGCGCTTCTTGAGGTCAAGAATACTGCGGCGGAAGGCTTTCTTTTGGAGGTAATCGAAAGCCGAGTTAATGACAAACGATGTCGCGGTTGGATTCTTCTCGAGAATCTTGATTTTGACTTCATCCCGGAGGGCTTCGACCGCCTTGTAACGGGCGACTTTGCTCGGGGTGTAGATCGCGCCTTCAATGCGGTCTCCGGCGACTTGGTAAGCGATTTCCAAAAGATCCTCGGGAACTGTGAAAAGCGGCACCTGACGCTTCGGCTTGCCGATTTTGGCAGCGAGTTCTTTTTGGAGTTGGATGGAAATTTGAATTTCCTTTTGGGCGAAATCGAGAGCGCTGCAGAATTCAGCTTCGGGCATCTGCTCGGCGCTTCCTTCCATCATCAAAATCTCTTTGTCCGATCCGACATAGACGAGGTCGAGATCGCTCAACGCACGTTGAGAATGGGTCGGGTTGGCCACGAGGCGACCGTCGACACGTCCGATACGAACTGCGGCGACAGGCCCGTTAAACGGAATATCCGAAACCATCAAAGCCGCCGAAGCGCCGTTGATGCTCAGAATATCCGGATCATTTTCGCCATCCGCAGAGAGGAGGGTGGAGATGATCTGGGTGTCATAGAGGTAACCGGCCGGGAAGAGCGGACGCAGCGGGCGATCCGTCATGCGGCAGGTGAGAATTTCTTTTTCCGAAGGGCGGCCTTCGCGTTTAAAGTAGCCGCCGGGGAAGCGTCCCACGGCTGCGGCGCGCTCGCGATATTCAACGGTGAGCGGGAAAAAATCCTGACCATCCTTAATTTTCGTTGCGGAAACCGCCGTGACTAGCACGATGGTTTCGCCGTAAGTGACGATGACAGCACCGTCCGCCAATTTGGCTAATTTTCCAGATTCAAATGCAATCGGCAGTGCCCCAAAGGGAGCCGAGACAGTAATTTTATTCGACATATAGGTAGTATCCTTTTCTTCACGTCCCTCCGGAAAGGAGAGTACGTTTTTTTATTTCAATGAATTCGGGTCTCTTTTCAGCAGGAAAAGAGGGTATGACAAAGAGTTAAAAATCCCCTTATTTACGGAGATTCAAACGCTTAATCAGAGTATCGTATTGCTCGGAAGCCTTGCTTTGCAGGTAGTCCAATAACTTGCGACGGCGATTCACCATGCGCAAGAGTCCCCGGCGGGAACTGTGGTCTTTTTTATTCTGCTGCAAGTGCTCCGTGAGATCGTTAATACGATGGGTCAACAGGGCCACTTGAACATGCGTGGACCCGGTGTCTTTGTCATTAACCCGGAATTCTTGGGTAATTTTGCTTTTTTCTTCTGCTGCGATCATATTTTTCTTTTATTCTTTATTTTTAATTTAAGGGGTTGACCCTAGGGGGGGCTTTTAAAAGAAGCAAGAAAATTTTATCAGCGATGGCGATTTTTGAGTTTTTCGCGCCATTCTGTTGCAGAGGCCGTGTCACCACTACGAAACCATCCGACACTTGTCCGTTACCGATTCCCGATCAGGGTTGGAGCATCTCACCTTAATGAATAGTGATTCTGTTGAAAAAGTCGGTTTTGGTGCGGGTCTAGGAGCCACGCCAATCACGCAGAGATGCTGGAGTAAGTGATGGGAAAAATCAAGCTAGCTCGGGAACGTTTTCGTCCTCGTATTTCTCAATAAGAACCCCAATCACTTCCATAAGGGACGCCAAAGGATGATTTTCATCCTCTCCCACCTCGTCCACCAATTCATCAAGTAACACGACCAATTCCCGATAATCCGCCTCTCCATGTGGTACATGCACGATGTCAGACAGCGCGGGCCACGTCGTCTTTGTCTTTTCAATTTGTATCATGGTCATGGCTTTATTCCTTTTTCCATTGCCCACGGTCATATTGGGCATGGGTTAATATAGCACGGATCAGTGCTGTCCGGTCTTTAGTAGTTGAGTAGCAACTGGTTAGGGTTTTGAGTTTCTTGATTGGATTCTATAGTATTCATAAAGAGCTCTGGCAGAGGGACTTTCTCAAAGATGTTGACGCTCACAACCGTGAGTATCGTGTGCATACTCACTTTCAGGTCGATTTTCTTACGAATGATCAGCAGTAGAACATGCGTCGAGATCGCGCACCAGATCTGAGTCTTCACTGCATTCGATTCCCGTCCTAAAAACGCCTTGATCCTCAAATTCTGTTTAATCCATTTAAAAAACAACTCCACTTGCCAACGCATTTTATAAAGCTGGGCTACTTGCAACGCGGTGAGGCCAAAATAATTCGTCATGAACACCAGTCTGCAGTGAGTATCGGGATCAATGTAAACCACTCGCCGTAATTTCTCAGGATAATCTTTTTTGGATGAGGCATTCGTCAGACGCACGATCTGGTCCGCAACCACTCCTGATTGCTCCTCCAGAGGATTTGAATGGCATCGATAAAATTGCATATTACTTTTCGAGCGCGTCACAAAAAATTAGTCAGCGCTCGTGTCATGATGTTAATTATTAGTTGTCTTCAGTCTCAACGCTTTGCTCAATTTGTTCTCTCCCTCCTTCGTTGCGTCGCAAAGCTCTCACCCCGATAAATCCTCCCGTATTCCCACTGATCACATCTA
>CAZKRU010000091.1:0-14176 GCA_964555235.1 uncultured Verrucomicrobiota bacterium | reverse complement strand
TCGCGTGTTTCGCGGGCAAAATTCCTGAATTCCTCACTTCCTGGTTTCTTCAGGACATCCTTTCTTTGCGAGAGAGTCTATCTTTTTCTGTTTTGGAGACCAATGGAGTCGTTTAGAGAATACCGATCTCTAAAATCTGCGTTAATCTGTGTAAATCTGCGGACCCCATCAATCATTCGAGATTGAAATCCTCAAAATCCTCTTTAAGACAGGATCTCTATGCCACTCATTGACATGCCTCTCGAGCAGTTAAAGCAATATCAAGGAATCAACCCCAAGCCGGCAGATTTTGAAAAGTACTGGAATGAATCCCTCGCAGAGATGAAGGCGATTGATCCAAAAATCGAGCTCGTTCCGACTCAAGAAATCGCCTCAAAAAATATCGACTGCTTTCACCTCTACTTCACCGGTGTCGGAGGTGCACGCGTTCACGCCCATTTTCTGAAACCGAAAAAAGTCGTCGGAAAGCTCCCTGCCATCGTTCAATTTCACGGTTACACCGGAAATTGTGGCGAGTGGTTCAATAAACTCGCTTGGGCGAACGAAGGTTTTATCGTCGCCGCCATGGATTGCCGGGGACAAGGGGGCCGAAGCGAAGACTCCTCGCAAGTCGTCGGCAACACCCATCACGGCCACATCATTCGAGGACTCGATGAGGCCGATCCGAAAAAACTACTCTTCCGCCAAATCTTTTTGGATGCCGCCCAACTCGCAGGGATCATTCTGAATCTCCCTGAAGTCGATGCCTCGCGCGTCGCCTCCATCGGTGGATCTCAAGGAGGCGCGCTCGCCATTGCCTGTGCGGCGCTGGAGCCTCGCATTTATCGTACGGCTCCGACCTTCCCCTTCTTGAGCGACTACAAGCGCGTCTGGAACATGGATCTTTGCAAAGATGCCTACGCGGAACTGGAGCGCTACTTCCGACTCTTCGATCCGCTTCACGAGCGCGAAGAGGAGGTCTTCACCAAACTCGGCTACATCGATATCCAAAACCTGGCGCCCCGAATCAAAGCAGAAGTCCTCTTTTCTGTCGGACTCATGGACCGCATCTGCCCGCCTTCCACGCAATTCGCGGCCTACAATAAAATCACGTCGAAGAAGTCATTACGCATTTATCCGGATTTTGGGCACGAAGCCTTGCCCAATAATTCGGATGCCGCTTACGACTTTTTTACAAGACCGTAATCCCTTGGTGGGATCCGCAGATTTACACAGATTGTCACAGATCCAAGATTTTGGAGTCTTTTAGAGAATACCGATCTCTAAAATCTGCGTTAATCTGTGCAAATCCGCGGACCTCATCAATCCTGCCTTCCTGCTCTCCTCAGAGAAACGCCCCCTTTCTCCTCGCTTTGGCGAATGCAATCCTTTATACTACCGCCCATTGAATAACGCCTCTCTTTCGATCCCATGAAGCCTCTTTTACCGAAACGCCCAACGTCCATCAACGTCGAGCGGGCTCCTGAGTTTCTGGTGAGCACGGTCCCCCCTCCTTCTCGATTTCGAAAAATTCTGATTCTCGTAACCTCGGCCCATGCCTTGGTCATTCTTCTCCTCTCCTTTTGGTCCGCACTTCCGACCAAACCTCCTGAAACGATCACCATTATTAACATGGAGACGATCGACGCGGTCGGAATTCCTCAAAGTAAAGGCCCGGCTCCCACCCCGCAGATCTCCAAAGGTCCCGTGCTTGGAGCTCCGAGTCCCACTCCGCCGGACGCTGCTCCAGAACCCCCGGCTCCTCAACCGACGACGCCGGAGCCTCCCGCGCCACCAACCCCTGCCCCCACTCCAACGCCTCCTCCGAAACCATCCCCTCCAGCACCTGCTCCTCAGCCGACAAAGGCCGATTCGACTTTTTCGACAAAGCCGAAGCCGACCCAAAAAATCAAAATCAACAAACAACTTGTTGCGAGAAACAACTCTTCCTCGAACGCTTCCGATTCTGAGTCGCCGGTCTCCCCGACGAAATCATCGAATAACACTTCCACTTCCTCAAAATCCAAGGGAGGCACCGGGAAAGGAGTTAGCGCCAGCGATATCTCCTCCCACCTCGGCTCCTCGCTCCACAAAAGTGGGGTGGGCGGCGCAGTGGAAATCGGCCCCATCAGTCAACCGGGAGGAGGCACTGGAAATTTTGGAAGCTATTACTCCCTCATTCGTCAGCAAATGACCGACGCTTGGGAAAAGCCACTTCACCTCAATCAACCCGACCTTTCAGCCGTCTTAAAAATTACCATTGAAAAAGATGGAAGAATCTCCAATGTCTCCCTCTTAACCAGCTCAGGTCAAAGTGAATTTGATCGGAGCATCATGGCAGCTGCGCGGCGGGTCGGTCGGATTCGCGAGCCGTTGCCGGAAGGAATGGAAGGTAATGTCTCAATTCGTTTTCGCTTACAGGATTAGCCTCGCGCTCCTCGCGCTGACTCTCGCGCCGCTCTTTGCTGCAGAAATCATCGTCGAACAAAACCGCAAAGTGAATGTCGAAGTTGCCGCTTTCGCCGGTGCCGATGGGGAATTAATTCGTCGCGTCGTTTCCGATGATCTTCGCCGCACCTCACTCATTGAGCCCTCCGCGGTTGCCCCGCTGATCGTCAATGCCACCTATGCGGGAAACACGCTTCAAGGAAAGCTCTTCAGTCGCAGCTCCGGTAAAGATCTTCTGCAGAAAACGTACACCGGCGACTCCCGCAAGATTGCTCACGAATTTGCGGACGATCTTACCGAAGCCCTCACCGGAGTCACCGGATTCGCCACCAGCCGCATCGCCTTTATTTCGACGACCACTGGCAACAAAGAGCTCTACACCTCCGATATGGATGGCGTAGGAATTCGCCGCCTCACGACGGACAAATCGATCAGCACCGGACCGGCATGGAGTCCCGATGGCTCTACGATCGCCTATATGTCCTATAAAAGCGGTTACCCCGATGTCTATATCGTCAAGCTCGCTCAAGGGATTCGCACCCGCATCGCCGGATTCCCGGGGATCAACACCGGTCCTGCCTTCTCCCCGGACGGAAAACAAATCGCGCTGACTCTCAGTAAGGATGGAAATCCGGAAATTTACACGATGTCGTCCCAAGGCGGACTTCCCAATCGAATCACCCGCACTCGCGGCACTGAAACCTCTCCTTCGTGGTCTCCCGACGGTTCTCGAATTGTTTACAACTCCGATGATCGCGGCAGCACGCAACTCTACATCGTTCCCGCTTCGGGCGGCGATCCCGAAAAGATCAATCTTTCCGGTACCTACAATAGTGATCCGACCTGGTCCCCTGATGGCAAAAAGATCGCCTACACCGCTCGTGCCGGCGGCGGATTCTCCGTTTGGGTTTATGATTTGGAAAAACGCTCTGCCGCTCAAGCCTCTCCTGGTTCGGGCGAAGATCCTTCCTGGACCCGCAATTCCCGCCACTTGGTTTACTCCTCCGGTGGTGCCCTTCACGTTTTAGACACCCTAACCAAACAAGCCGTTCGCATTGAAAACGGACTGAGCGCCTGTACTGAACCGAATGTCACCCGATAACCTCAACGAAATACGACTTATGAAAAAATCACTCCTCCATCTCCTCGCACTCACCGCTCTCATCGCGCTCCCCATTTTCTTTGGAGGCTGCACGGACCCCTCAAAATCGCACACGTCAGGTGAAAATGTTGATGGATCCCTCCCGACCGAAATCTCAGATACCACGACAGGCACAGACATTTATGATGGCATTCCGCAAAATACGCGCCCGGACATTGACCCTGAAAAAGATGTCGATTACTCCATCCTCGCCTCCGAAACGATTTTCTTTGGCTATGACAGCTTCAGCATCAAGGCCTCGGAAAAAGGGAAACTGGAAAAGATCGCCAAATGGCTGACTGAAAATCCCGGCAAGCGTCTCATGATGGCGGGCCACACAGACAATCGTGGAACCTTGGAATATAACCGAGGCCTCGGAGAGCGCCGCGCCCTCTCCGTTCGCGAATACCTCACGGGACTTGGCGTCAGTCAAGATCGTCTCTTCACGATTTCGTATGGCGAAGAACGCCCCGCCTCCAAGGGGACCAGCGAAAACGATTACGCCCAAAACCGCCGCGTCTCCCCCGGCGTGATTACGAAGTAAATTTCTCTTCTCCCCTCGCATTCCATTACCCCATTAAGTAGAGTAGGGAGGGGAAGCCTGCGTGAAAAACGGTTTGCGCGCTTACCCGAGGACATCGACTTTGATGAAGGCAGGGAACGTGTTCTGCATTTTGATCATTTCGGCACGATTCCGAACGCAGACATCGATGACGGGAACATTCTTTCCATTCGCCTTGGCCGCTTTGCGGGAGATGACTGCTCGGCCCGTATCGTGGGCAAGGACCGTTCCGATTCCTGGAATTTTGATCTTACTCCCTGCGTGAATCGTTTTGAAACAAACGGCGGCGGATTTCCAAGGAACCAATTTATCCCCGTTAGCTGCCCGAAAACCGCTCTTGGCTTCATTTGGATAGTAAAAGGTGATCCGGGCAGTCAACGATTTTGCCTCTGCTTTGGAAGCCCCAAAGCCTCCAAGCAAAGCAATGACTACCAAAGACTTAGCGAATATTCCAACAACAGCTTTCATAACTTTTATCTCCATGAACTGAATTGACGTCGCCTGTTTTTAGGGAATGGAGAGAGCCTGTCAAGAACGCGAAAAATTGGAGAAAGATTGATTCTCGCGCTGAGCCCAAGCCCATAGGGTCATGGAGCAATCGTTCAGAGAACTCTCCGCATGAGGATTTCACACGGAGGACTCAGTGCTCACGGAGGTTGAAATTTGATTTGTCTCCGTGAACCCTGTGATCTCCGTGTGAAACTGGAAGTTCCTTAGGAGGCGCGGAGACATTTCTTCCGGATCCCAATTCTTTAGGATCGCTCGATTACCTTCGGACTTGGCTAATGCCGAAAAGGTGGGGTAGGATCGCCGGATGAATCGCTCCCAGTCTCATGCTCTTTTTGAAGAGGCGATTCGTTACATCCCGGGCGGGGTGAATTCCCCAGTACGCGCCTTTCGTGGCGTGGGGGGCGAACCTTTTTTTGCCAAGCGCGCTTCCGGTGCCACGGTTTGGGATGAGGATGGAAATGCTTACGTCGATTATGTCTGCACCTGGGGGCCCTCCATTCTCGGCCACGCGCATCCTTCGATTATCAAAGCGGTCCAATCTGCGGCCGAGGGGGGCGTCAGTTTTGGAATTCCGACCCGGCGTGAAGTTGAGATGGCCCGACGGATCCGGGAATGGGTCCCCTCGGTTGAAAAAGTTCGCATGGTGAATAGTGGAACCGAAGCGACGATGTCCGCCATTCGACTGGCGCGTGGATTTACGAAGCGGGATCGCGTCATCAAATTTGAGGGGTGTTATCACGGCCATGTTGATTCGCTTTTAGTTAAAGCGGGTTCCGGAGGACTAACGCTCGGGCAACCAGATAGCGCTGGAATTCCGGCGGCCCTCGCCGAACTGACGACGGCGCTTCCGTTGAATGACTTGGCCGCGGTCAAAGCGACCTTGGAAAAGCATCGCGGCGAAGTGGCTGCCATTATTTTGGAACCGGTCCCCGCCAATGCGGGACTCATTCTTCAGGAAGTCGGATATCTCGAGGGACTCCGCAAGTTGGCGACCGAACATGGGGTGGTTCTGATTTTTGATGAAGTCATGTCCGGCTTCCGGCTCGGCAAAGCGGGAGCTCAAGGAATTTATGGAATTACTCCGGATCTCTCCACCTTCGGAAAAGTCATTGGCGGCGGACTTCCGGTCGGTGCCTTTGGAGGGAAAGTTGAAATCATGGATTATCTGGCCCCGCTCGGACCGGTTTATCAGGCGGGAACGCTCTCCGGAAATCCTCTCGCGATGGCGGCGGGTCTGGCACAACTCGACACACTCGAGTCTTCGCGCGGCTATGAACGATTGGAAACCCTCGGCCAGCAAGTCGAAGCGTCTGTGCGCGATTTATTGAAACGCCACGGGCTGAAGTACTCATTCTACCGGATCGGCTCCATGTTTTGTCTTTTCTTTACTGAACAACCGGTGCGCAATCTGGAGCAAGCCATGCAATCAGATCGCCAAAAATTTGGTCGTTTTTTTCACTCATTGCTCGATCAGGGAGTTTATCTGGCCCCCTCTCAATTTGAAACCGGGTTCCTGAGCACGGCTCATACGGAGTCGGATTTAGAGAAGACGATCCAGACGATGGATGTCGCATTAGGAGCTTGCTGATGATTTTCTCGAAAAGTTTAAGCCTTTACGTTCATCGGGCAATCCGTGGAGAGAACCGGGGATTGTCTCTCGCGAAGTCCGCCAAGGCGCGAAGAGCGGATTCGAGTTTAAAACCAAAAAGGATTTCTTGGCGACTTGGCGACCTTTGCGAGAACACTCTGGATCGGCTGACTCTTAGAAATTTACCTTGGGCATTCTTACTCTCATTTTGCCTTTGTGTGATCCCTTCGACCCTGAATGCTGCGGTGGAGCTTTATCCGATCGAAAAGCTGCAGGCGGGAATGCGCGGCACCACTTACACAGTCATGCGGGGCATTGAGCCGGAGCCGGTGGAGACGGAAATTCTCGGTGTCGCCAAAGATCGCATGGGGCCTGGCAAGGATCTGATTATTGCCCGGTTGATCGACCCGAAAACAGCGATCACCGGGGCCGTTCATGGAATGAGCGGGAGTCCGATGTACATTGATGGAAAATTAGTTGGCGCACTTTCCCGAAGACTCGGAACCTTTGAAAAGGACGGCCACTGCGGATTTACTCCGATTCAGGATATGCTGGAGGTTGATCAAAAAGTCCGGGCTTCGAATCGCGATAAAACGGCATCCACACGGATTGGCTCTTCACTCTTTGGAAAATTGACCGCCTCCTCCGATTCGGGAGCGATGCCCCTTTCGGTTCCTCTGACGGCCACCGGATTGGATGAAGCCGCCGTCGGGCTCCTCTTGAAAAAAACGGGGCTCCAGGGAAGTTTTATTCAGGCAGGAGCCGGATCACGATCCTTTGCCGAGAATCTGACTGCTTCGACGTTAAAGCCCGGGTCTGCGGTTGCGGCAGTGATGATGACCGGCTCCATTACCATGGCAGGGACCGGAACCCTTACCTGGCGAGAAGGGAATCGCATTCTCGCCTTTGGACACCCGATGCTCGGCATGGGAAGTCTTGAGATCGGAATGGCACCGGCAGAAATCTTAACCATCGTTCCGAGTTATTACTATCCGTACAAACTCGGAAATACCGGACCCATTGTCGGAAGCATCACGGAAGACCGATTCTCTGCCATTGGAGGCTTGGTCGGCGTGAAACCACGAATGGCCCGTTATCACGTCGATCTTGAGCATGAAGGAAAACCGAAAAAGCCGCTGGATGGTGATTTTGTTTCTCATCCACTCCTTACTCCAATGCTCGTGGGTGCCGCCTTAGTCGCTCCCCTTGTGAGCAGCGATGACCGAAGTCGCATTTTTTCGATGGAGATTGAAGGGGAGTATCAGCTTGCAGGGCATACCCCAATGAAAATAGGGGGAATGTTTTCAGGGCAAGATGGTGAAATCATGCTTGCTTTGATGGAGACGTTGATGCCCGTCATTCAAGTGCATCGGCAGGAATGGGAAGAGGTGCGCGCGGAATCATTAAAGCTCAAAATCAAAACTTCGGAACGTCAGCAGGTCTGGGGGATTGAATCGGTCAGGGCAGAAACGAAAAAACAAGACCGGGGAGGATCGCTTCTGATCCAAGTAGAATTACGAGAACGGCTCGGCGGCAAAGAGACTCGCAAAATTTCCGTTCCACTCCCCGAATCCCTGAAGTCGGGTCCGGTGGATATTCGCGTTGCCGGAGCGGATCTCCTCGATCATTCGCTCCTCTCAAAACAGCTCCAGAGCGCCCGGTCGGTGGAAGAGTTGATCGGAGTTTACAATCACCGACGCCCCCGCAACCGAATGTATATTCAAGTTCTTTCCCGAACCTCCGGAAAAATTCAGACGACACAAGAGCAACCGGGCCTTCCCGAAACCATTCGCGAAGTCATTGAAGGCGGGAATCGTTCGGAGCATGCAGGCTCAGTGAATGAATTGATCTGGACGGAAAAAGCCGAACCCGTTTCCGGAGTGATTTTCGGACAAGAACAAGTGACCGTCGAGCTAAGGAATTAAAATGATGAATTTTCATACCAAATCACAAAATTTCATGATGAAGATGGAGATGCTTTTCGCACGGAGACGCGGAGATCGCGGAGGATTGAATTTCGAATTGAGAAAACAAGAGAATCTCCTCCGCGGCCTCCGCGACCCCGCGCGAGACACCTCTTACTTATCCAAATTTTTGAGATCTTACCAAGGATGCCTCACGTTTATTTTAATGATGGCCGGCTTGGGACAGGCGCTTGCCGTCGAACCGCAACGACTTCTTTTTGACAGCTTTTCAGAACTTCAAAATGGAAAATGCAAGAATGCCGCCCTCTGTGAAGACGGAACCCTCTCCAAAGGTCCGTTGGTCCGAAAATTCGCCGATCTCTCCGTTGGTGAAATTTGGGATCTCGTGGCGGATGGCTCGGGGGGATTGGTTGCCGGAACTTCTCCGGAAGGAAAGTTGATGCGAATTGATTCCGCAGGGAAATCGTCTCTCATCGTGAAATATCCTGAAACCCATCTGTATGCCTTGACGAAAAATCGCAAAGGGGAGGTTTTTGTCGGCAGTTCACCGGACGGAAAGATTTATCGCATTGATTCAAAAGGCACCTCGACGGTTTATTTCGAGCCGAAACAAAAATATATCTGGGCACTCGCCTTCGACAGCAAGGATCAGCTTTTTGCGGCAACCGGAACCGACGGAAAGATTTTTAAAATTACCGGCCCGAATTTGGGTGAAGTCTATTTTGATTCCGAAGAGACCCATATTCGCTCCCTCGCGTTTGATGCCAAGGGGGCGCTCCTCGCGGGAAGCTCCAATTCCGGCTATCTCTATCGAATCACCGGCCCGAATCAAGGAGTTGTTCTAGCCGCAACCGGACGTTCGGAAGTGAACCGAATTGCCGTCACCCCGACTGGAGTGATTTATTTTGCCGCAAACAGTGGCATCAATCGAAGCAGCCGAACCACCTCAACAACGACTACTGTCTCCAACATCGGAGGAAATGTCACCGTGAGAGGGGTTGCAACCGAAAGCGAGACGCCGGAGGCATCCAAAAGTACGCCCCCCGCGATTACCCCTCCTTCGACTGCGGCTCGTTCCTCCAGCGCCTCGGTTTCTGCCCAGGTTTTTCGATTGGACGCCTCCAATTATCCTCAACCGGTCTGGGGAACGAAGGATTCGATTTTTGCGCTCCAAGCCGTTGGTGAACGCATTTGGGTCGGAGCCGGAAATGAAGGGTATCTTTATCGACTCGACGATCATGGATATGCCACACGAATGGGACAAGTCGGCGCCGATCAGCCAACGGTTCTCACCTCACTCGGAGGCGATGCCTGGGTGGTCGGAGTGAATCATCCCGCTGGACTTTATCGAATCGGCGAGACAAGTCGCGAGGCGGCCATTTATGAATCGGAAGTGATCAATCCCAAAGGATTTTCCCGATGGGGCGGGCTTCGCGCTTTCGGAAAAGGATCGTTTCAATTGCGCACCCGGAGTGGAAATACTCCGACACCGGATCGGACCTGGTATTCATGGGCTCCGGTTGAACGCGATCAGGTCCAAAGTCCTGCGGCTTCCTATTTACAGGTTGAAGTCCAAATCATCGACGGCACAGTGGATCGTTATGAACTCTTTGTTCTCCCGAAAAATCAGCCTCCGAAAGTGGAGCAGGTGGAATTCATTGCGCCGGGAACTTCCTACCAGTCCTTTCCGAATCCTCCTCAGCCCCCTTCGCCTAAAACCATCGAGCAATTGATTGGCGCCATTGGAAAGCCGGATCCCTCCAGTCAATCCCAACGCACCAATCTCCGCCTTCAACCGATCGATGGCACGGGGATGCGAACGGCGGTCTGGAAGGCGACCGACCCGAATCAAGACAATCTCCTTTTCCGAATCGCTTCTCGACGCGAAGGCGAGAACGATTGGAAAAGTTTGGCGAAAGATTTGGAGTTGCCCGTTTACTCCTGGGATACGACAGGATGGGCGGAGGGCCGTTACACGCTTCAAGTCGAAGCGAGCGATCTTCCTTCAAACCTTCCCTCGGAAGCACTCACCGATCTCCTCGTGAGTCGTCCGTTTGTGGTCGATCATCATGCCCCGACGATTCAAGTTCAAGGGCGTAAAAACGGCCTCCTCACCTTTACCGTCACCGACAACGTCGGCTTGATTTCACAGGCTCAATTTTCTAAAAACGGGCGGGATTTTTTACCGGCACGACCGAGTGATGGAATCTTGGACCAACTCACCGAGAAATTTGAGATTCTAGCCGCTGCTGGGGAGACGATTTATCTTCGGGCTGAAGACGAATCGGGAAATGTCGGAGGAACGGTGATTCACCCGTGAGGAACTATGTTTAAGGTTGAAAATTATTTTGATTTAAAAGAGACCGAGCACTCGACTCTTTTTGACGGAGTGACTCAAGTGTGGGAGGCCCTTCCAAAAATTCGTCCCTATCTGGAAGCCCACCTGAAACCCGGAATGCTGGGAAAGACGATCGGAAACAACTATCTGGGAGATCGGGTTTTTGTCGGAAAAGGAACCGTCATCGAACCTGGCGTTGTGATCAAAGGCCCGGCTTGGATCGGGGAGAATTGCGAAATTCGGGCTTCCGCTTATATCCGTGATTGGGTCATCATTGGAAACAATTGCGTCGTCGGAAATTCGTGTGAATTTAAAAATTCGATCCTTTTTAATGGCGCGCAAGTTCCCCATTTTAATTATGTCGGTGATTCCATTCTGGGCGCCAAAGCACATCTCGGCGCTGGTGTGATTCTCTCCAACTTCAAATTAGGGGGAACCGAAGTTGTGATTCGGCATCACGGACAAAGCTATCCCACCGGTCTTCGGAAATTTGGCGCCATCATGGGGGACGAGTCCGAAGCGGGATGCCACGCCGTTCTGAATCCCGGCTCTCTCATCGGAAAACGCTCTTTGATTTATCCCGGAGTTCAATGGCGCGGAGTGTTAGCGGAAGGGACGATTGCAAAAAGCACTACGTCACTGACCCCTCGTCGCTCGAAATGATCTCCTCCCGTCGGCATGAGCTTACAGGAGCCGCGCTAGTGGCGACTCTCGCATTCCTTGTTTTTTGTTTTTTTGAATCAATCGAATCATATTTTTTTTTGTGGGATGATAACGCCCAACAATTTCTTCCGTTTTACGATTACAATTTTCGGTCGATCTTTCAATTGAGAGAAATTCCGTGGATTAACTTTCACCAGTACAGCGGCCACGCGTATTTCGCCCAAGGCCAAACTGGAGTCCTCTATCCTCCGGCATATCTTGCCGTAGCGCTCTCCCGGCTCCTTCACGGCGACTCCATGCTAGCAATGGATCTCCTGGTGGGGATGCATGGCATCGGTGGCGCGATCGCACTCTTCTATCTCCTTCGATCCCATCGAATCGGTCTTGCGCTTTCCGTCGTCGGAGCCATCGGGACCATGACTTTTCCATTTGTCATTTTGGGATCACGATCGTGGGTCTTTATCTCTTACACCTTTCTCTTCACGCCGCTCCTTCTCCTCTGTTTTGAGCGACTGATGGAAAAGCCGGGATGGAGAGCCGTGACCCTCTATGCGCTCTGCAAAACGCTCTTTGTTTTTCAAGGGTACACGCACTACGTCATCATGCTTTCGCTTTTGGAAGGGGCTTATCTGTTGAGTGGAATTTTTCTGAAAAGATGGAAAGCATCCGTCGCTTGCATTAGTTGGAGTGGAGCCCAGGGAGCTTCTCTCTTACTTTCCCTTCCCCTCCTCGCCCCTCAATTTGAGCTCGTTCAATCCTCCGCTTTTCGCAGTCAGGCGCTCCCCATCGAATCCCTTCTCGCCTATGCCCTGCATTTTGGAACATTCGTTCGCGCCCAAATTGGACAATTTGATCCTCAAGTCGTCTTTTATTCACCAGGATCGATTTTTCAAATCGGAGCGTTGACGCTCCTCCTGCTTCCGTGGGCCTCACTCCTGACCGATCGTGAGGGATGGAAATGCATTCTCCCTTTTCTTCTTCCCGCCCTCATTGCATTTTTTCTCTCAACCCGGTGCTATGCGCTCCTCTCGTCAATTCCTCCTTTTGATATTCTCCGATGGCCTTTTAAGTGGTTCTGGTTCTTTCTCTTTTTTGGAAGCGTTGCCCTGACCCTCTTTCTTTCGGTTTCAGGAAAAGGCTCAGACCGTCGAGGCGTCCTTCTTTGGAGCGTCATCATTCTGATTAATTTATTCACCCTTCTACCCGAAAAAAATCGGATCCCCTTTGGGTGGAGTCATCTCGAATCCATGGAATCGTTACAGCCGAAATGGCTGACTCACCCGGGCCGCGTGGGAGCCGTCGCATTCTCGAAGAACGAGGTCGCCCCAGAATTGCTCGGATTCGACTACGCCACCCTGGCTCAAGTTGACTCCTTTGGCGGATATGATCCCTTGGTCGAAAAAGAGACTTTTGAGAGAGCTCTGCAGCTCAAGCATTCCTCCATCCTTCAACTCCCCCTGACAGATCAATCTGTAGCGGAACTCCGTCGTTGGAGCGTTCGCTATCTCACCGCTCCCGCAAAAACGGAGGAGCGAAAATGGCTGAGCCAGCAATCATGGCTCCATCTGATTTCAGAAACTCCGACGCTGTTGGTGTATGAGCTCAAAGATTCTTTCCCCTACGCCCGAAGCCTTTCAGGAAGCGAGCTCCCCATCACGTGGGGGATTAATCGCTTTTGGATCACTCCCACCACCGAGGACGGCCCCTATCTGATCTCCATTGGCTATCGATCGGAATACCAAGCCACCGACAGTCAAGGCAACCCACTTTTGATTACAAATCAGGATGGGCAGCTCTGTATTCATCTTCCTACGGCCCCTTCCCGAATTGAAGTGAGTTATGACGCCTCGAAGTATCGTAAATGGTTTTTGCTCTCAGGAACCATGGCTCTTATACTTCTTAGCGGTTGTGCAAAAGAAATATTGAAAGAAACTCCATGCCGAAAATGAATCGCTGGCGCCAATCCTGGGATCTCCTCTTTCTCGCATTTTTGCTTTCGACGCAAATGAGCGTCTATACCGCCATAGGCACAACCTCCATCCTCTCACTTCCTCCACAAGCAATAGGGTACGGGATTTTTCTTTTCGTGATCACAGGGATTCTTTTTTGGAAAGGAGTGAAACCGCGACCACTAGGAGCCAATCTACTTATCGATTGGCTCCCTTTTCTTGGACTACTCCTCGTTTACGGAAACATGCGAACCCTTGAAATGGATCGCCTCAGTCTCGCGCTCGGAATTCACCCGAAGGATGCCTTGATACTTCAAGGAGACGAATGGTTTTTTGGGAAAGGGCTTTTTTCTTATTTTAAATCTTTTCAAACCGGTCTTTTAGGAATTATTCTCGGAATTTTTTATTTTGGCCTCTACTACTTGCAGCCTGCGGGAATTTTGATCTGGTTTTATTGGATCCGACGCGACCTAAATCAGTTTCTGATCTTGCGTCAGGGAATTCTTCTTTGCCTTCTCGGTGGATACGTTTTTTATGTCTTAATCCCGGTCGCGGGACCCCTTCCTTTTTTGGGAAAGGACCTCTTCGCAACGGATTGCGCGCCACTCGCAAAAATCAAATCGGATTTCGATCTCCTGAGATATCGGTGGGACTGCTTCCCCAGTCTTCACGTCGCACTCCCGGTGCTATTAGTCCCCCTCTGCTGGAATCGTGGAGGTCTGCTCTACCGAGGAATGTTGATCTCCGTTGCGATCGGCGTCAGTCTTTCCACCCTAGTCTTCTGCTACCACTACGGGATGGATGTCGTTGCAGGAATTCTCTGGGCCATCGCCTCAGCGGGAGTCGTTTTACGAGGACAACTCGAAAGTAAGTGATTCCTCACACGAAGCTCCTGCCCGTGGAACGTGCTGACACGGTTGTGAAGTGGATTCATCTCTCGCTAAGCCCGCCAAGGCGCAAAGCGTTTGGATTTCATTGGTCTCCAAAACAGAAAAAAACCATCCACTCGTAAAGGATTTTCCTGAAGAAACCAGGAAGTGAGGAATTCAGGAATTTTGCCCGCGAAACACGCG
>CAZKRU010000090.1:0-14754 GCA_964555235.1 uncultured Verrucomicrobiota bacterium | reverse complement strand
ATCTCTTCCTCAAGCATTTTTCACGCCACTTCACCACTTTTGCAGAGGTCTCATTTAGTAAGTTTCATTCAATTTTAAGCGTCCAGTACAATCAAATGTAAATTGTCGGGATACGTCCCCATTGCCCCCGTCCTTTTGAATTTCCGGAGTCAAAGGAATGTAGTTTCTAACGCTCATTCATTCCAATCGAAAAACCTTAAGAGCCGACCAGTCTCGAACTACCGCTCTTCCGTAATCCGCATCGAGCCAAACATTTTCACACTTGCAGTGCATATTTCGTTCCGGTTTGGTTGGGACTATCTCATTGCATTTCAAGCACTCCAAAAAAACATCCTTGTCAGATGGAAGAGCGCCGTTTGGAACAAAATCTAAATATTTTTTCATTACTACCTTATCAAGGAATGGCCTCTAAAATGTCGGCTGCTATTAAACTCTCAATAGATTGCCCAGCATCATATTGTATACCTCCACCAGGCTGAGTATACCACGGAGCAGCTCGACCCGTTGAAGGCTGGAAAGTGGTTGCCTTAACTCTATAGCGAGTAATCGGTCGAGTTTCTGATCCAGGTGGCAGAGCGCGAGCCCACGGCGGCGTGCCCGCTGGTGACAAATATCTTCCAGTAGCATCTCCGTATCTATCCAATATGGCTCCTTGAGCAAGAGGTGTCGGAGGATGCATCCCTACAAAACCTTCATTCCCAGGAAGTCCACCATCAGGAAGCGCACTTCGTGGATCATCTAAAAAAGTTTTGGCATCTTCCAAGAACTCGTTGAGTTTAGTTTTCCCGACAGCGGTGGAAGTGTCGAATACGGACGTTTTAAATTCCGGTAAACAGTCAGCACTGTCACTTCCTTTTACAAACATCTGGCGCTGCAATTTGGTGAACGACTCCAAGCCTTCATCGGTCAGGCTATTGCCCATCACATCTTTCAAGTCAGCAAGGCTGTGAGCACATTTTTGGTAGCGAGTGCTTCGCCGTCCTTCATCTACAATCTCCGGCCAGTGCGCATCATAGTTCTGAAGCAGTTTTTTGGTCAGTTGAGGCTTGTCGTGGAAGGCTTCTTCAAATGCTACGGCAGCTTTCTTCCCACTAGGTAAATCGGTTTTTTCCAAAAACCTACCGATGGCTCCGATGTTGACGGAGCCTCTCTCGCTCTTGGCCAACTGTAACAGGATGTGGGTTGTCTTAGCCGTGGCCTTACTCAGATCGCTCAACGCTTCGAGCGAATACTGTACGGTCTTGCAGGTCGTCAAAATGCCTTTGACGGTCTGACTCACTTTGGTGAACACTCCAACCCCAACAGCACTTACCACCGCACCTTCACAGACCACGCCTGTGCCAAACCCGTACATGTAGTAAAGCACATCCGGGCTTAAATTCGGAGTGAGTGGCGCCCATGGCAACTGTTGCTCTGCCGCCGTGTAGAGGGCCGTCGTCATGTTCGTGGTGATCGTCTTGAGGATCGTCGGAATATCATTCGGATTCACTTTTTTCAAATCCGCCAACACTTGTTGAGTCGATCCCCACATGCCCGCAGCCCGCCCAAATGGATCGTCCCGGAAAAACTGATAAATTTCAACCACAGTATCTTTCTCACCCTTTAACGAAATCCAGAATCCATCAACAAATCCTTTCGTCCAAGCCAACTGCAATTTAGTTTGAGGAAGCTCAAACGCAATCTTTGCAAGTAACCCTCGATTTTGAATAGGAGGATTCTCTCCAATAGATGCAAGAGTCAACGTCTCGATTCGCATTGCCCCATTGCTGGCATAAGTCCGCATCTTGGCACTGAACTGGTCACCACTGGACGCATAGAATCCACCACCTAATCGGTTCATCAGAGCCAGTGAAGAACTGGTGACGACCTTTAGATGCACAGTATCCGTAGAGGTGATTTGTCCTTGAGCATCGGCATAAGTGAACGTGAATATCACGTCACTGTTCACGTCAAGTCCTTCTACGTAAACAGGCACTGAACCCGAAGCCAATCCTGCGAGGTCACCCATGGGACTGGCTAGATTGACGCCGGTATTGCTCAAAATGGCCTGCCCGTCCGAACGGAATACTCTCACCGCACTTGCCGACGAAACGGTCAACGTCATTGTACCAACATTCTGGGTTAAGTTTCCAGGACGCTTCAATAATAGACGGACGATATCATTATCATTCGCACCGATGATGGTGTCGCGATTGTCCTGTTGACCACTCGGTCCACCGTCGTCGTTATCATCATTAATTCGCAGAACGAGATTATTCGGGTCGGTTGACAATTCATCGCTCAACGACGCACCGGGTATCGTCAGGCTTCCTGCCTGGAATGCCTGCAAGATATCATTGGGGTTGGGATCATCGGGGATACCATCACCATCTAAATCAATTGGAATATCTTCACTACCGGGAACCTCAATCGACGAAATGCGCTGATCCATCGTGGTAATGAAATCAGCCATCTGAGCGTCTGCTTTTAATTCAACCGACGCCACACCCGCCGTCTGGTTGGAACCGAAGTTGAGTTTAACTTCAATATTCCCCAAGTCGTCGAAAACGGCGCAAAACTGGAGCTTACGAGGGTTCTCGGGATCGCGAGCAAAAGCCACTTTCTGATTTTTAACGTTGTCGGGAAGATTACCGTTCAGATTTTGAGTCAACTCTTCCTCGCTGAAAAAGTCATCTGGCGTGTCGTAAATTTTCACCGTGGAACCGGCGGCTCCAGGCTCCAATTTCTCAAACTTACCCAAGTCTTGGCCGCTATCTTTGTTCTTGAATGAAAGCGCAAAATCCTCCCAGCCTTCAGGAATTTCCACGCTACCGCGCAACACCCGGTCTTTGCTGTTTAACTCAACCGGGACGAGAAGCGTTCCCTCTCGTTTTTGTTGATTTTGAGGAATCGCATTTCCTTCGGCGTCGCGAGTTCTCCACGCCACTCCACAGGTTGCTCCCGAAGAATTCAAAGCATTAAGCGAATTCCAAGTAAAACCCAGATCCGCTGGATACTCGACTTTGCTGATTTGTGAGGTTGCCGAATCCCCATCTCCCTGAAGCGTCAAAAGGAATGTTTTCCACTGCCATGTTCCCGCTCCATCCCCTTCTTTGCTATAGGCATCAAACGTAATCTTGACGTGACCATTCGCGTCAACTTCGCTTAATCGAAGGGGCTTGATACTTTTGATCTGCTTTTGATATTTCGCAGGAAGCAAGCTCTTAATCGGAGTTGATTGGTAGTTTCTCCAGAAAATTCCTTCGCCCTCTTGATCCATCTGAATGATTATCTGATTGGAATTATTAATCGCCACTGGCACCCCCGGAAAAGTGACCATCTGACCATTCCACATTCCCCCTGGTTGCGGATTTGGTCCATAACCAATGGTCCAACCATTGTTATTACATGCAGCTGGAAAGAAAATATTCTGCCCCAACGCTCCAGAAAAAGCTCCGGTTCCATTTCCAAAATATGTTGTCGCCCCTTGATAAATGAGTATCCCACCAGTAAATGTATCTCCTCCAAAAGTACCTCCCTCCGCAACATCGCCCACAATACCACCACTACTTGGACTTATGAGTAAATTAGTTGACCCATTAAATGCTACAAAATCCGACGACCAATGAATCCCCGAAGCATCAAGCCAAAATTTGCAAATATTAGACTGCTTATTCGAGTCCACTCCACTCACATATCCCTCGTAATAATTCCCTCCAGTAACCATCCCTGATTTTCCAATTTGCTCAATACCACTGATGTTGTTTGGAAAAAGTCCTAGCGCATTACCCGAATAATCCCAAAGAATGGATACATTCCCCATGTCCCATTTCTTGGTGATAACCCGATCAAGGGTATTGGCAATGTATCCGCCATAATCTTCGATATGATTGTAAGAATAAGCAAAATAAACCTGATTAGCTTCGTTCATATTGATCATTAAACTTGCTGGATCCACGCCGGGATCATCATCAATATCAACTTCTTTAACGATCGTCACCGCCGCCATGGCTGACGTCGAAACGTCCTCAGTTCTATCGGGATCTTGAGGATATTGATCTACCAACGGATTCGGGTTCGGATTTACTCCCTGCTGATAGGCCTGCAGGTTGGTCACTCCGGTTCCATACGGATCATCATTTGGCCCTTGATTAAGATTCCCAAAATTTTGTACCTCCCAATCGTCAGGAAGGCCGTCGCTGTCTGTATCAGAAGAAGCTTGGGCGATAAAATTCAATGTCTGAGTTCCTGCAGCAAAGGCAATGGAGCTGGTCACTCCGGCTTGATTTCCTTGCTTGTAGTAAACTTTAGCTTTTCCTTGTGCATCGGTGCGCACCACAAGTGCAGAGGTAACTAGAACAAGATCCGTGGGAGATTTCGCGAGCATTCCACCGCCAGAATTGATTTTAACGATGACCGGCATATTCGAAACCGGTTGACTATTTTGGGTGACAGTCACTTCCAATGGCTGTACGAGAAATGTCCCCAGTATCCCGGTTTGGTTATTTCCTCCAGCGATCGCTGTTATCGGTAACGTGTATGGATCTGCGGCTAAGGGATTCGAGTCGGCGTAATCCGTGAATAGATCATCATCCGTGTTCACTTTCGTCGGATCGGTCGCTTTCGATGATTCTTCAACATCCGTCAATCCATCAAAATCACCATCATCTCCGCCTTTGTGACTTAAATTTCCAAAATAAATCATCTCCCATGAGTCGAGCATTCCATCTTGATCGCTATCCAATGAATTCAAAGTCAGTCGGATCGCCGTTGAAACCGGGAAAAACGCTTTAGAACCCAATTGACCGAAGCTATCCTGTCCCCAACCCCAAACGGTTCCATCACCCTTCAAAGCAATTGCATGGAATGTTCCAGCACTCACCGCCTTCATTCCATTCAACCCTGAAGTTTGAACAGGCGTACTGCTGCCATTTTGTGTTCCGTTTCCGAGCTCACCAGATGCATTCCCCCCCAAAGCCCAGATCGTTTCATCTTTCTTCAACACTACCAAATGCTCTTGTCCAGCGCCAAACGCCACCACTTCGTTGAGCCCTGCAATTTGACCATTCCCTGCTCCCAATTGATTCGAATCGTTATAGCCCCAACCCCAAACGGTTCCATCTCCCTTTAATGCAAACGTATTATAAGTGCCGGCTCCAATCTCCACCACTCCACTCATTCCGATCATTTGAATCGGGTTCTCAAAATAAGGTCCACCCGTACTTGTTAATTGACCGAAGTCGCTATTTCCCCAACCCCAGACCGTTCCATCGTTTTTGAGCACAACCGTATGACCTTCTCCCGTAGCAAGCGCCACCACTTCCGTTAGCCCTGGAACTTGAGCAGGAATGTATCGATCATCAAATGTCCCATCGCCAAGTTGCCCAAACCAGTTGGCTCCCCAAGTCCAGACCGTTCCATCCGCTTTTAATGCGATGTTATGAGCATAACCTGATGAAATTGCCACCACACTGTTTAATCCAACGACTTGAACCGGAGTCCATCGATTAATCGTCGTTCCATCCCCTAATTGTCCAGAGGAATTCAACCCCCAAGCCCAGACCGTTCCATCGCTTTTAAGCGATACACCGTGAAAGGCCCCTGCAGAGACTTTCATGATATTTGTCAAACCGCTTACTTGGACAGGGACTGACTTCGTCAAGCTCGTTCCATCTCCCAATTGTCCGAAGGAATTTGATCCCAACGCCCAAACGGAGCCGTTACTCTGAAGGATTAAAGAATGAGCGTATCCCCCTGAAACAGCAACGCCGTCTTTGATTGCTCCTATCTGAACAGGCGTGACACGAGCAACTGTCGTTCCATTCCCCAATTGTCCATACGCATTATAGCCAAAACCTAAAACAGAACCGTCTGCTTTTAAGATGATCGTATAATGCTGCCCGGACGTAATCCCAGAAACATCTGTAAGCCCGTTGATGAGCACCGGGGCTGTTTGGGTGACGGTTACCCCATTCCCTAATTGTCCATACGGATTTAATCCCCATCCCCAGACCGTTCCATCACTCATAAGCGCCAAGGTATGAGTTAATCCAACCGAGACTGAAAGCACCCCACTTAATCCACTTACTTGAACCGGAAACGCTTTGTCTATCGTTGTTCCATCACCAAGCTGTCCATTGGCATTAGATCCCCACGTCCAGACTGTTCCATTCGTCATAATGACCAATGTATGATCTACCCCCGCTGCTACTGACGCCACACTGCCTAATCCGTTTACTACCGCAGGAGTGGTTCGTTGAGTCGTGGTTCCATCTCCGAGTTGACCATAAGAATTTTTACCCCAAGTCCAGACGGTTCCGTCACCTTTGAAAGCAATCGCGTGGTTCAAACCGCATGCAACACTGGTGACATTCGTCAATCCGCTCACCTGAATGGGAGAGTTTCGTTGAGTGGTTGTTCCATCTCCTAATTGCCCATTTTGGTTCAATCCCCATCCCCACAGAGTTCCATCCTCTTTCAATGCCATGCTATGTTCTCCCCTGGATGAAATCATGATTACATTGGTTAACCCGGAAACTTGAACCGGTGTTATTTTTTGTGTGGTGGTTCCATCTCCTAATTGTCCGTTCTGGTTCAATCCCCAACCCCAGACCGTTCCATCGTTTTTGAGAGCAAGCGCATGGAATCCACCGCATGCAACACTCACGACATTCGTTAACCCACTCACTTGAATTGGCGCCGATTTATTAACCAGCGTTCCATCTCCTAACTGACCGCTACTATTATCTCCCCACGTCCAAACCGTTCCATCGCTCTTGAGTGAAACTGTGTGATACGGCCCCGCCGCGACCATTCCGGTAATCTTGTAATTCGCACTAACGATATTGCTCGAACTCAACCCGGACTCTCCGGCCATCACTTTGAGCGTCATCGTGCGATCCACTAAAATCGTTCCCCCTGTCGCAACACTTGCGCTCCCCGTCGTCGGATTCGTTCCATCCGTCGTATAATAAATTATCGATCCAGACGTACTCGAACTCACAACGACACTGCGCTGGGTCGTGTAGGTTCCCCCGGCAATCGATAGGATCGGGTCGGCCACGGAGGCTTCTGCACTTTCACTAAAATCAACACTGGCTCCACCTGATGTTACATGGATTTGACTCGTTTCGGTCACCCCGGGTTGACGAAATTCCAACTGAGCCAGACCGGACGCATTCGTTCGAACCGTCAGCTGCGTGTAGTAATCCGAACTTTGCGTCGTTAACGCTAGCGCACCGCCTCCCAACGTAACATGGAACGTCACCGGTGCGTTGACTTTCGCAACACCTCCCACCTGAACCAAAACCTGAAGCGGATTCGGCACATAGGTTCCAATCTGCGACGTCTGATTGTTGCCTCCCGTGATCGTGATCACCGGTGTTTGCCCATTAAAATAATCGAGCGCCTGCGCGTCCGTATTGTCATTCACTCCGTCACCATCCGTATCCGCTTGATCCGGATTCGTTCCATTCACCTTCTCCTGCCACGTTGCAATCGTGTCACCATCCGCGTCATCCATTCCCGCGAGCCGAACATTCGTCGCCTGCACCATCGTCGTGGTATAACCGAGCCGTCCGTCTCCGAGCTGCCCATTCACCGCCAAGCCCCACGTCTGAAGCGTTCCATCCGTCTTGCGCGCAACCGTATGAGCACCTCCACCACTGACTCCTGCAATCCCGCTCACTCCGGTCGGTGTCACCGGCACTTTACTATTGGTGAGATTGTTATTCCCGACCTGTCCCGAACTATTTAAACCCCAAACCTTGAGTGCATTCCCCGTCAAAATGGCTGCCGAATGGCTTGCTCCGGCGGAAATTGCGCTCACTCCCGTGAGCCCTGAAACCGTCACCGGTGTCGTTCTTTGGGTCGTACTATTATCTCCCAATTGTCCACTGGAATTCAATCCGCACGCGACCACTGTTCCATCGGTCTTCAAAATCAGCGTGTGACTGGTCCCCGCAGCCACCGCGCTTGCTGCGATTCCGGTGAGCTGCACCGCCAACGTTTGATCCGTCGTGTTGCCCAATCCTAGTTGTGCGTTCGCGTTCTTTCCCCAGACCCAAACCGTTCCATCCGTCTTCAAGGCGACCCCATGGGCTCCTCCCGCAACAATCTGTGCGACTCCCGTTAAGGCGCCCGATGCGGTTTGTACTGGTACGGCTTTCGTTTGCTGCGTAGTGGTTCCGATTCCTAGTTGTCCGTTTGTGTTTAATCCCCAACTCCAAACGGTCCCATCGCTCTTGAGTGCCAATGAAAACGCATCTCCCCCTTCCGTTGCCATGACTCCGTTGATCGCTCCACTGGCCGTTAAGACCTGAACCGGACGATTCCTCTGGGTTGTTGTTCCATCCCCCAATCGTCCATTCGTATTTAGTCCCCACGACCAAAGACTTCCGTCGTTTTTCACCGCCAACGCGTGATTGACTCCCACTCCAATTTGCGTGATCCCGGAAAGGTTTCCGGCTGAGGTCGTGACCATCCCCGACGTCGCTCGATCAATCGTCGTGTTACTTCCCAATTGACCATTTAAATTTTGCCCCCAACTCCAAACCGTTCCATCATTCTTGAGAGCCAAACTGAAATTTCCTCCGGCAGCGGTCTGCGTCACCTCGGTCGGCGTGCTGATTCCCACCGCAACCAAGCTGTAACCGACGACTCCGTGTCCCATTTCTCCGTAATAATAATCTCCCGTCGACCAGACTGTCCCATCAGATTTCAAAATCGCACTTCGATCTCCTCGGCCGGCAATCCACTCGACTCCGCTCACTCCAGGGACCTGAACCGCTATTTTTCGGGTCGTCACACTTCCATCGCCCAATTGCCCCAAGGCATTCGCTCCCCAGGTCCAAACCGTTCCATCACTTTTAAGCGCGATACTGTGAGAGGTTCCTCCCGCCACATCAAAGACTCCGGTCAGGTTCAAAACCGACGTCGCCACATTGCGCTGAGTCGTCGTGTTATCTCCCAACTGGCCGCTTCCATTTGAGCCCCATGCCATCACGGTCTCATCCGTTTTTACCGCTAAGGAATGAGTCGCTCCCGCTCCGATCGCGCTCACACTGGTGAGAGATCCCGACGCGGTCAGCACCTGGATGGGCTGTAATTGCTGCGTCACGCTATTGTTCCCCAATTGTCCTTTGGAATTGAGTCCCCAGCTCCAGACCGTTCCATCACTTTTGAGCGCTAAGGAATGAGAGGCTCCAGCGGCAATGGCGGCGATTTCGGTCAAATTTGTTACCTGAACCGCTTTGGTTTGCTGCGTCGTGCTTCCGATCCCCAACTGTCCGTTGGTGTTGAGCCCCCAAGCCCAGACCGTTCCATCCTGCTTAATGGCCAGGCAATAACTATCTCCCGAGGCGATTGCCATGATCTCCGTAAGAACTCCCCCCGTCGCGAGTTGAACCTGAACGGCCTTCGTTTGTTTCGTCGTGGTCCCGATCCCTAACTGTCCGTTGGTATTCACCCCCCACGTCCAGACCGTTCCATCGCCCTTCAAAGCCACACTGTAATTCGCCCCCGCCGCGACTTCCACCACTCCCGAGAGGGCTCCAGCCGCCGTCAGGACCTGAACTTGCGTCGAGCGGTCAATCGTTGTTCCGTCTCCAAGCTGTCCGTTATTATTGCGCCCCCAACTCCAGACGGTTCCGTCACTGCGAAGCCCCAATTCATGATTACCTCCCGCAGCAATCGATCCCGTAATAAAATAATCTCCCGTCGCCACGGCACTGGAAGTCATTCCCGTCAAAAACGCCTTCACCTTCAACGTCAGCGGGTGTTTCACCAAAAAAGGACCCGACAAAATCGGATCAAGCTCCGTCGGCAAGGCTCCATTGAGCGTATAGCGAAGGGTCGCCCCGGGCGTTGTACTCGAAGCCGTGACGCTCTTTTCAGTCGTGTATTCACCCGGTAACGGGGAAAGAGACGGAGTTGCTACTGTCTGAGCCCTCAGTCCCCCTAGGCCCAGCAGAAAAAACAGACCCAAAAATAGGCAGTTTCGTTGCACCGACTTCGGACCCTAAGAGGCTCTTAAAATTTGTCAACCCATTTGCATTAGGCCTTGTAATTTTAACTTGTTTGTTGAAATTAATAGGTATTATTACCTGAACCCTCTCAATAAAATCCTATGCAAGAATTAATCGAATTTCTCCGCCTACATGGACCCAAAGGCTTGAAGACCCCTCAGGCGAAGCCCATTCTTCGCCTGCATCAGCGAGTTCTCGCTAACCCGTATTCCTTAAATACTTCAACCATCAAGGAACTGATCGAATTGGGCTATCCCTTTACCCCGCCCGACCGCCTTTTTTTAATCCAAGCCTTGAACTTTGAAAAATGCAAAGGAAGGATTCCCAAAAAACCTCTTCGGGGTTGGATTTCCAAACAGCGAAAGAGACGACGAGAGGGAACACTCGATCCCAGGAGAGAGCACTTTCTGGATCGCATCGGAATTATCTGGGATTTGGACGAGTGGCGATGGGAACGAGACATGAAGGTCTTGAAGACGCTGGAGAAACATTTGGGCGGATATTACGTCAATATTTCGGTTCAAATGAGGGGATGGTTTTCCAGATTACGCCGGGATCGCTTAAAGTTAACCCCCAAACAAATCAAAGAATTAGATGACGCCGGGTTCATCTGGGATCCGTATGAGACGATATGGGATTCGGGCCTCAAGGAAATCGCAGCTTATCAAAAACGGTTTGGTCATGGGAATATCCCGAGAGAAAACCAGGAATATCCTCGGGGAAGCGTCCTCTTGTCGGGAGCCCGCCCGGCGTATCGGATCGGGAGACTCCCGAAAGAAAGAATTGAGCAGCTTGAAGCCCGCGGCGTCCTTTGGAAGGTAGTTCAGGACATTTGGAACATGCGTTTCGATGAACTCAAAGAAATCTATCAAAAGTTCGGGGTGGTTAAAATTCCAAAGGATTGGCCTGAAAACCCAACCCTGGGACGATGGTATCGCAACCTGCGTTCAAACTGGAGAAATCTGACACCGGAAAAGAAAAAACGCCTGGAAAGTATTGGAATCACCAAAAAATCACATCGGAAGCCGGGGATGCAAAAACAAGCATCACATGCCATCGTCAAGCAGGAGCCAGTTTAAGTAATTCCCGTTTTTCTGAATTCAGTCTCACTCGCTCGATGGACGACTGGTTGCGGGGGGCACGATTCCGGATCACAAATCTCCATCCTGGCAATGCTGCCAATAATTTGACTCTCGGCTCCGAAAGCTTCCCACGTTTGAATTTTATTCTCTGTTGGTTTTCCCACAACTTGAGCTTGGGGTCATGAATCTGGCCCGAATCCAAAAGCGCTGCCTTATAAGCTTCGTACTGCTGCGGCCATCGATCAACACGAGTGTTCCAGACCCATTGGGGCATCGACACGAGCCGAGACTCTAAATCCTTATCGAGACGACCGGTTTTATGCAAGTACCTCAATCGACTGCACCAGCCAGCCAATTCAAAATTTTCAGGACGATATCGATACGGAACCGAGGAATGGTTGTTCTCGGCCACAAATTGCTTGAGGAGTCGGAGTCCTTTTTCCCGACTCTCGGTGCGCGGGTACCAGGACCACCCTGGCAGAGCTTCCAGGAGGTCAATTCTCTCCCTGCTTAATTCATCTCTTTTATAGGCAATCCGTTGAGTGGAAATCCACGAACCGATCGCAATCGAACCCTCTTGATGGCGACAGTGAATTCGCACGGATCCCGCTTTTTTTTGGTATTTAACCAGAATTTCATACTTGGTTCGCCAGTCATTCTTGGGAAGATTCCAATCCCATCCGGGCAAATGAGAAAATAGTTCTGCTTCTGAGGGAGAGAGTTGACCTGATTCGTATTTGCCGCGAATTTTGTGCACCCACTGTCCGAGTCGCTTGTTCATGTAGATTCGAGAAGAGGGCATCTTACAGTGACCGTATTTCCTCCCGAATAATGTCAGAAGGTAAAACCAAGGGTGATCGGCGTCTATCGCTCGCGCTTTATGTCTTCTGAGCTCCCATGACCACCCTGGTAATGCTTCCAACTCGTGAACTGAAATGCCATCAAGATTTCCTTTTCGATAGAAATGTTTCGTCGTGCTGACCCACTTCCCAAGACTTTTACCCGATTCCATGTGATTGACGGGGACGTTGGGATGGCCCTCCCGAGCTACGTACGTTTTAAGAAGTGAAATCCAGTCGTTCATGATCGGTAAGCGATCCCTTGGATCTTACTCGGTTACATTTCAATGTCAATTTGGAGCTGTTTTTGGGCGACTTCCATCGAGAGAACTCAATAGGTTCATTCACCTAACTGGTTTGATAGCCCAGTATGCGGCAACCTCTTTATCCTTCACCACAGCTCGATAATGCTTAAAGATCATGGCAGGGCTGTTTCCCATTTCAGCCGCTGTGATGTTTTCATTTTTGATTTTGGCGAAGAAGTAGGAGCCGAAGGAGTGACGCAAGGCATTGTGAGGCCATTCTTTAATAATGGCGGGGCGACCCGGATGAGTTTCGGTTTTCGGTCGTCCACGCACCAAATGTTTTAGCTTTTCGCCGAAGGCATCGACATTGGGAGCCAGCGGACCTGTTTTTTTGACGTAAGACCGCAGCCATTTGAGCAAGTTGTCACTGATCGAAACAAGACGACGCTGTCGGGTTTTGGCTTTTGTCCCTTTAACCTCGATATGACGGGCGGAAAGATCGATTTCACTCCAATCCAATGCACAAATTTCGGAACGTCGTAGACCAGCGAAAAGACCCGTAGCAATACCAGGCACCATTTCAGGCATACAATTCAAGGCACCCTTCAACAAGGCCGCCGCTTGCTTGGGAGTCAAAATTCCCGGCGGGCGATCATCCAATATGGGACGCTGAATCTTGGCCGCAGGATTGGCGGGACAATATTCTCGATCAATCGCCCAATTAAAGATCGTGGTAAGGGTAACCAAATAATTCTTCTTTGTCCGGGGACCCCAATCGCTTTCCGCCAGCCAATCTTCGATGTCTTGTCTCTTGATTTCGGACATAGTTTCTTTGTCCCACTCTTCACCAATGACACTCAGATAGCTTTCGTATTGGACAAGAGTTTTCGGCTTGCAGCCGATGACACGGCGGCTGGTGAGAAATTCCCCTTGAATTTCCTCCCATGTTTTTATTCCACCCGCAGGGTTGGCGTGCTTTAAAAAATAATCGACCGCTTGAGTCAACGAGCCCTTTTTTTCAAGTCGGCGAAAAGCATCCTGTGTCTCGGCCATTTCTTTTGGGGAAAGCGTAAAAGCAGAAGCCCCTAGACTCTGTTTCATTTCAGTCTGACCTGGGGATTGTTTGGTATGATCTCCGAAGATCCATTCCCGCGCTTCTCCGAGGGAACGAAAGTCCTTTTTTTGCACAGCCCCACCGGTGAACTTCTTGCCCAGACGCACCCGCCAATATTCGTCCCCACTTCCATTCACCGTCTTGAGCAAACCGACCCCAGGAGGAAGATCTGCAATCGGTGATTTTTTGCGGACACTCTCTGCAGACACCTTGCTTTTCTTCATCGTTCTTAAATTGTCCGCATTTGATCCGCAAATGTCAATTACAGAGTAAATCGTCAGGCTCATAACCTGAAGGTAGTAGGTTCAAATCCTGCCCCCGCAATTTTTTATCGTTGGGAACGATAAAAAATGACCCGATCTTTGATCGGGGGTCGCACGATGCGACCCGAGTTCGTCGGGCGACGAACGAGTCAACATGGATGTGTTCACTCATCTGTTAGCCCTGCCATCCTCCCTTAACTTTTCTCCAACATGACGCACCAAGTTTACGTCATTCAAAATCCTCAAGGCAAGTTTTAGTATGAGCAAAAATAAGCCCACTCCGAGCAAACACGCTAAAAAGAATACGGAGATATCTCTAGTTCGCTCATCAGCAGCGGAATACCTGACCTTTGTCGCCGCCAGCGGCAAGGATGGCGTTGAAGCAGTTTATGCCGATGAAAACGTCTGGCTCTCCCAGAAAATGATGGGCCTGCTCTACGATGTCGAGACGCACACGATCAACTACCACCTCAAGAAAGTCTTCGCCGACAACGAACTTCAGGAGAATTCAGTTATTCGAAATTTTCGAATAACTGCCGCCGACAGCAAAACCTACAATACCCAGCACTACAACCTCAGTGCCATCATCGCCGTCGGCTACAAGGTGAACTCCGAGCGCGCCGTGCAGTTCCGCAAATGGGCCACCGGCATCATTGAATCCTTCACCCTCAAGGGCTTTGCGATGGATAACGAGCGTCTGAAAAATGACGGCTCCATTCTCACCAAGCACTATTTTGAAGAACAGTTGCAGCGCATTCGGGAAATCCGCCTGAGCGAGCGCAAATTCTACCAGAAAATTACCGACATCTACGCCACCTCCCTCGATTACGATGTCACCGCCGAAATCGCCCAAGCCCACGCCGAAAGTGAGTTCGAGAAATACCGAATCGTGCAGGACCCCTCTACGTGAGTGACTTCGATACCGAAGTGAAAGAGCTCGAACCCAGCATCATCATCGAGAACACCAAAAAAGACTCATGAAACCCTCAGAACCTCTGACACTCGACTGAAAAGCCCGCACCCAAGCCAAACTCACCACCCTTTTACTTTTCTCCAACATGACGCACCAAGTTTACGTCATTCAAAATCCCTCAGGTAAATTAAAAAGGTAATCCTCCGACTCTGCCGGAGGATTACCTTTTTAATTTAAGCTTGAGACCTCTGCAAAAGTGGTGAAGTGGCGTGAAAAATGCTTGAGGAAGAGATG
>CAZKRU010000089.1:0-15644 GCA_964555235.1 uncultured Verrucomicrobiota bacterium | reverse complement strand
CCCCCCCCCGACTGCGGGGCTGGAGGACTCCCAAAGTTTGACGATTCCAGGATGAGATGAGAGTGGAAGTTCGCGCGGTGCTCTTGTGAACAGATCATCATGCGATGAATGTGGAAGAGAAATACGGATTATTTTTTCGCGCAGAGTTCGCAGAGAACGCAGAGGTTTTCAAATTTCTCGGCGACCCCTGCGATTGTGCCCCCCATTGCCCCCGCACCAAACCAATGACGCCTCCGGCAGATGAGATTTTTCTTTCAGAAGGTTTTCTGCGCGAGGATGGATGGCGGATTTACACTCCCCTTTGAGGGGAAAATTCAAGCCTCCAGCTTTGCTGGAGGTATCTGACTTAAGAAGTCACCGCGAAGTATTTCAACACATCCTTTGATCTTTTTTAGGAGTTCTCGTTAAGCGCGGCGAGGGATCCAATCAAGCGAAATGAGAAATTTCTCACATTCGGCAAGAGTTTCGGTGAATTTTCCGTCAGGTCTTCCGAAGTTAAAAAAGCCGTGGGCTTGCTTTTCATAGAGGTGAAGATCGCAGCGAACGCCTTTTTCTTGCATGGCGGTTTGAAATTTTTCCATTGTTTCCACGGGAATTAACTTATCCTCTGTACCAAGGAAAATGACGCACGGTGGGCATTTTGAGTCGATTTTTTCGAAGAGGGAAAGCTCTTGGTGTCGTGCGACAAATAAATGATATCCATAGCCTTGAGGACCGTTGTCGAGGACTGGGTTGAAAAGGAGTAGGGCTTGTGGCTTGGCGGAAAGAGTGAGATCGTCCGTCGGTTCGTTAATCAACTCCAGAAGTGCGGTGCATGCTGCTAAATGCCCTCCTGCGGAACCTCCGGCGGCGGCGATTCGATCGACATCAATCCCCAGTTCTTGGGCATGACTCCGAGCCCAACGCATGGCGGTTTTCGCATCTTGGATGCAGACGAGGGGCGGTTGTGGGTTTGCCAAGTCGAGGAATCGATATTGAACTTGAATGCAAACGATTCCTCGCGATGCGAGATGACGGCATTGCTGGTTGAATTGACTCGGGCTTCCTTTGGTCCAACCGCCTCCGTGAAAGAAAAGAATGGCGGGACGTTTTGGGTTGAGAGGATTTGAAGTGGGAGAGAGGACGTAAAGCGTTAAGTTCTGCCCTCCAACGGATTTGTAGAGATACAGTTGGCCGACCGGAGAGTCTTTTGCGGCGTTTACGTCGACGAGGCTCTGATCATTCATGTTGGAATCTATTTTACCGTAGGGTGGCGAAATCTTCGAGCAAGGAAGAATCCAAGTCCGACGAATCCCAAAAGGAGGTAGGAGCTTGGTTCAGGAATGGCGGTTACCGTCAGGTAAAGTTGATTGGTATCAATGGTGAAGGCGCCAGTGGACCCACTGGCTAAATTGGAGGCACTAAAGTCGGAGATGACAAAGGTTCCAAAGCCTCCCGTGGTGCTGATGAGTTTGTAGACTCCGACGTTGCCGGTATTCAGGAAGTCAAAAGTAAAACCACTTCCGCCCGAGGCGCCTTTGAGGAGCGATCCGGAGAGGCTGAGAAAATCAGAAGTTCCGGGTGAGGCAATGCTGGCGCCTGCCGCCCCGAGTTCGAATTTAAACGTAGCGCCTGAATCCCAGGTAACGCTCGTTCCCGTAAGAGTTCCGACAAGACCGGTATCGCCGGGAGCAATAGAGGAACCATTTTCTAACGTGACGGCGCCCCCTAAGGTTCCGCTTCCGCCCAGAGTTCCGGTTGACTTGACCGTCGTGGCTCCTGACGAGGCGCTTTGATTTCCATTCACTAAAAGTGTTCCGGCGTTCACGGTCGTTGCTCCTGTGTAAGAGTTCGCGCCAGAGAGCGTCAGAGTTCCGGTTCCCACTTTCGTGAGGAGTACGGTGGCTCCGGTAATGCCGGAGCCGTTATTGGTAATCACTCCAGCAATGGATGAAGTATTATTTAAGGCGCCAACTTCGAAAGTGAGGGTTCCATTGTTAGATCCTTTAGCGAGTCCGTTGGAGCTTCCTGACGTGATTTGACCGATCTGCAGCGTTCCTGTAGCAACTCCTTGAAGGTTGGTATTGCCGCTGAGTTCGACACTTGCAGTTGCCACGTTCAGCGCGCTGGTGTTAAAGGTCAGATTACCATCTGCAGCGCTTTTAATCTTTCCAGAAAAACCGCTCATATCTCCAGCAAATTGTAGGTTCCTCGATGCGCTGAAGGGAGTGAGGGTCAGATCACTACTACCGGTGAAGGCACCACTCAGTGTAAGGCTTCCATCAAAACTGGAACCAATCGTTGCGTTTCCAGTGACATTCACGTTCGAAACGAAGCTGCTTCTGAGATTAAGAGTTCCTGCACTCAAGGTCACTCCACTAGAAAAAGTCGGCGAGGTGTTGCTCGTGAAGCTTAAGATGCCTGCGCCGCTTTTCGCGAGGGTGCTTCCGGGAAGGACCCCCGAAAAAGAAAAGGTACCTGAGCTATTGGAAACCGTCACGGCACCTACTGAAGTGACGGCGGCTTGGATGGTAATGGTCGGATTTGTCGCGAGGCCGGAATCGTCAAAAATGACATCGTCGCCATTCACAAACTTTGACGTTGCGCTTCCGGACCAATTCGAAGCGATGAGGTTCCAGGTCCCGTTGGATGAACCGGTCCAAGTTACAATCGTGGCTTGGGAGATCGTCGGTAATCCAAAAGTAAAAAGGCAGAGCGTGAAAAGCCCAAAAGAGGAGTATTTCATAGTAAATGCCGATGATTACACGATAAATCACTTGCCAATCTTGTCAATCTAAGATTTGATGGGCTGAAGAATGAGATACCGGTTTACTCAATCGAAGTCATTGTCGTCGGGATCGCTCCTGTGGTATACTGCCAGTCATGGGAATCGGTAATATGGCGACCCTCAAGGAAATTGGCGCAGAGTTGGGCGTTTCGCACACACTTGTCTCAAGAGTGATCAGTGGCCGTATGGGGACCACTCGGGTGGGAGAAGCCACCCGAAAAGCGATTTTGAAGCGGGTGAAGGAGCTTGATTATCAACCCAATCGGCAGGCGCTCGCTCTCAAAAGCGGAAGAAAAGGGATTATTGGTGTTTTCCTGCATCATATCGGAACTCGGGGAAGTGGACTGACCGAATGCTTTATCAAAGAGATCTCCCGTTGCCTCTCGGATCTCAATCTTCGACTCTGGCTCCGTTTTTTTGAGAGAGATGAAGAATTTTTGACGGCTTGCACGAGGAAACTCCAACGAGAGGTTGATGGCCTGATTGTCGGGGGGGTCCCGCATCTGGAGCTCATGACGAGTCTAAAGCAAATCGAGCACGATGGGCTTCCGGTGATTTGCGCCTTTCATGCGATCCCTGGAAATCGAGGCGTGATAAATTTTGAAGTGGATCACGAGATGCAATCGTATCTGGCGACAAAACATCTTCTCGAGATTGGTTGTACTCGGATCGCTCATTTTAACTGCAATCAAGACCGACTGCATGGTTACCGTCGAGCGCTCCGGGAAGGCGGCATCCGCATGAATCAAGGTTTGATTGTTGATACGAAGCGATACCGGTATGAGGATGGGTTGGAATGCATTCAAAAGCTATGTGCCACGGGAGTCGTTTTTGACGGATTGGTGGCTGGATCGGATGCGCAGGCGGCCGCTGCGATTCATTGGCTGGTGGGCAATGGAATGTCGATTTCTCATTTACCCAAAGTGGTCGGAATCGATAATTCACCGATTTCTGAAAATTCACTGATTCCACTGACATCGGTAACGGCCGAAATGGAGGCAACCGCGGCGGCTGCCATTGAGGCGCTTAGGCGAAAGATTGAAGGGCTGCCGGTGGAATCCAAGCTTCTTCCGCCCCGCCTGATTGTCAGGCGTTCTACGGTGCTTTGAGAGCTGTTTGCAGGCCTGTGATTCAGGGGGAAGGGGGCAGGGTTGTCACTCTCCACTCCACAAATTTACTTGGCATGACCGCAAGGATTTTTTGATTGATGGGGAGCTTTTGATAGTCCGCATAGTACGGAACGGCATCTTGCGGCTTCCCTTCTAATTCCGATCGAATGGCTTTGGCTAAAAGAAGCCGAGCGTTAAGATCAAGTTTGCGAGGTTGCGCGAGAAAGGCTTCTTCGGTGGTTTTTCCCAAGAGGTATTGAATAAAATGCCAAGGGGCTTGTTCATGAAGAAATTGGTTTTTGGGTTCTTTCAGAAAAGCTTCAAGCATTCCAGTGGCTTTAGCTTTGTCCCCGGAGTCTAGGGTGAGAAAAGCGGGGAGGATCCACTGTTCAAACCAAGGAGGCATGATGAGTCGCTCTGAAATCCAGCGCTGATTTACAAAATAGTCCTGATAGCCTTGCTCGCGATTTCCATGAGTATAATTCCAAAAAGCTTGGTGATATTTTCCAAAAAGTTTTGTTCTTTCGTCGAGAATTGTATTGGAGGCAAGATCGGTTGACTCGCCCAACCAAAGGTAGGGGTAAATCGCGTAGTTTTTATTTTCTAGATATTTCTGAAGAATGCCTTCTTGATTGCCCTCTGAAAGAAATTTAATCATGTTGAGTTGTCGGTCATTGGGGAATTTCTTGATGGCCTCATCGACGCCTTTCTCAAAGAACTCAATGTCAGCGCCAGCGGATTGATCATAGGGCATGGCCTTTTTTAGCTCTGCAAACTTCTTCTGGCTTAGGAATGCCTGCTTTTTGAAGGGGACGTTTTTGGGAAAAAGTTCAATCGCCTTCTCATATTCGCCCATTTGAACGAGGTAGCCTGCGCCGGTGTAAGGGAGGCGTTTCAGTTCCGCTTCGATTTTTTGATACTCTCCGAGTTCCATGAGGATTTTGTAAAGGCCGCTCGAACACTCACTCCATGGAGTCTTCGTGAAGTCGGCAAGGCCAAGGAATTGTTCTGCATCGCTTTTAAGGCAATAAAGGTCCGGGAGAAGGACGGCACATTGGCCCCAGAAAATTCGGATCAAGGGAGTATTTTCAAAAGGGAATTCTGAAGTCAGGGTTTTGAGTTCTTTAATGACAACGTCAAGATTGCCTTTTTCGAATTCACCTCGTAAAACATGAAGACGGGAGTCAAGTCGCAGAGTGGGGTTGGTAACGTTTTTCCAAGCTTCGAGCGCCTCGGTCGGGTGTTTTCCGAGCCAATACGAAAGCCCTTGCTTGTAGAAGGCTTGCTCCATCATCTCGGCACTCATTCGGGATCTTGTCACTAAACCATATTCACGAGCAGCATCGTCGTATTGTTTTCTTTGGAAGTAATGATCGCCAATGATTGTGGCAGGGAGTTTTTCGGCCATTCCTTTGGAGCTAATTTTGAGGTTGTCATATCGCTTGTCGGCAAATCCACTGCCGAGCCAAAGTCCAATGTGACCCGAGGTCAGGGGAAAGAGGGTGGTGGTCTCCATAATCTGCTGCTGATTGCAGAGGATTCGGATATGGGTCCCCTCGATTTCCGCACGGACATGGTACGTTTTTCCATCTTCTACGACGAACTCACTCATGGAGAGAATCGTCTGACTTGAATACTTTCCCGTTCGAAATTGTGTGATGAGGGAGATTTGGTTTTTATAGGCGCCGAGTTGTAGCATGGTGTAGGAGGCCCAATCATTGACGTCATTCCCCTCCGACCAGACCACGGAGAGATCGCCGGTCAGATCGTTGTTGATGTATTCTTTGTGAACGAGGCAGTCAAATTCAATGGCCACAGGGGCGGAGACTTGTTGCTTATAGAATATGGATTCTGACTTTGCCGGTTTTTCGATTGCCTGAAGATGTCCGTTGGTAACGATCCAGCGATTACTGGAGAGGATCCAGTTTTTTTCCCACCCGGGCGATTCGAAGTTTTCGTCCACGAGCGGATTACCCCAGTCGGAGCGTTCCTTTAATTTCATGTCGTAGATGATGCCGAGAAGAAGGGTTACTCCGATCAAAAGGGCGGAGAGGATGAGTCCGCTCCGATTGCGAGAAAGCCAGCTTGGAGAAGTAATGGCGGGGAGAGCTGCTTCGGTTTGGAGAGGACTTGTTTTCGACTGCGTCTTGTCGGGATTTTCTGGGGTGGAGTCCATAACGTTTTATAAAATGTACCGTAGCCAAGAAATGGTCGAAAGCCTTTTCTTTTGCTGCGAGAGGTTGGGGAGGTTCATTGGTTTTTTTCTCCAAAAACGAGGTTGGAGTTCAGTGAGATTTTGGATTCTTCGGTCGTAAAGGGCGAGGCGGGAAGTCCTTCCTTATTATAGAGATTCACGATCGGAAAGCCATCCCAGCCATATCGGACGGACTTTGGGTTCGGGACTTTATTGCTTTGAGCGACGATTGTTTCTCCGATGATGGACGCCTCTGCTTTAACAAAAACTCCATCGCTCCCAGCAATTTCAAAACCGATCAAGCCATCGGTTGAAGTCGCGGGAGGGGCGTTCTCCTTCGAGCTTTTGCCGACACAAAGCCCACTGCCTGGGTGTTTGAATTTTACGGTGATTTTGTCCCCAACAATCGTCATCGATTCGTACAAGGGGCCGGAGTAGACGAGATCTTCACGGTAAGCAAGATGACGTGCCGCAAGGGTTAATCGATGGGCAACTTCTTTTTTGTTTTTGGGATGAATGTTTTTTTCTTCGCCGATATCAATCGCCACCGCCATTCCTGTGGCTGGAATGTTTAAGGTTTTGAGTTGAGAATTCCGGAGCCAGGGCCAATTGGTTCCGCCTTTAAAGCCTGCAAGCTGAACATAGAGAAACGGGAAGTCACCCTGTCCCCATTGTTGACGCCAACTGGAAATCAAGGTCGATAAGAGAGGCGCATATTGCTCTGCCATTTCAGGACTGCGGCCGTTGTTTTCCCCTTGGTACCAGATCGCTCCGCGAATTCCGTAAGGTTGAAGGGGATGGATCATGGCGTTGTAGAGAACTGTTGAGACTTGGTTGTCTTTTTTGCTTCCTCCTTTTGTTCCGGCTCGTGCATCCGCAGGGGGGGGATCCAGATCATTGTTAGAGGTGGTGATCGTGATCGGGCGCTTCTTTGCTTCTTCGTATTCAGCGACAAAGGGTTGAAAATTTGGGTTGCCTTGCAGTGCTTCGAGGCTGATCCAGGCTTCGATGGGCGTATTTCCTGTATAGGAGATGAGTAATCCAATGGGAATTTTTAGTGTTTCGTAGAGCTCTTTTCCATAGAAATAGGCGACCGCAGAGGTCCCCTCCATGAGGCGCGGTTCTGGCAGAATCCATTCAGATTTACAGTTGGTAGAGGGTTGGTGGGAGGCAGTTTTGGGGACTTTGAAAAAGCGGAGGGGGTAGTTGCTGCTTTGGGTGAGATCTTCGGAGTTGTAGTGGGCCCTTTTTAGGCCCAATCCCATGTTAGACTGTCCAGAGCAGAGCCAAACTTCGCCGATCAAGACATCGCGAATCACGAGTTTGTTTTTTCCGCTGATTTTGAGTTCTAACGGTTGTAAAGAAGCGGGAAGGGGTTTTAATTTGAGGGACCATTTTCCTCCAGAATCAGCCTTGGTGCGGACTTCTTGATCGCCGAGCGTCGCCGTAACGGTTTCATCGGGATCGGCGGTTCCCCAGACGGGATTTTCTTGATCCCGCTGAAGGACCATGTGATCGCTGAAGAGCTCGGGGACTTGGACGTCAGCGAGGCTCGATGTGACGAAGAGGATCAACGAGAGGGGGAGAGTTCTCGATAGGATGAAGTCTTTGGAGTTCTTCATGGGCTTGATCCGTAAAATAGCATGATCCCAGGTTAAATCAATCTGTTGGTCGTCTGATTTGCGGGAGATTCGTTCAAGGAATTGCTTTAATACTCTTAATGACAAAGGTTCCCGGTTCTTGCGGTTTTTCGTCAAAGACATGAATGGAATCGATTTTAGAGGGATCGAGTTCCGTTCCTTTTGAGACCCTTCGAACCTTCTCAAAGGGAACTGAAATTTCCTTGGTTTCCTCTGGGAGAATGGTTTCAGGGGGGCTCGTATTGTATTTATCTCCTCCTGAGTCACTCGCTGCATTGTGGAGCTGAAGTGAGAGATGAAGGATGGAGGGCCCGGGATTAAAAATTTCGACGGCAACTTTTCCGAAACCGGTCAGGTCCCACTCCTGATCTTTCGGTGCTGGGATGGTAATTCCAGGCCGAGCGTTATCGGTGCCATAGCTCACACTGAGTGAATAGACTCCGTCTTGTTCCAATGATTTGATCGTCACTTTTTTCCCTTTCAAAAGACGCTTATCGGGTGCGATTTTAAAATCAATAAGGTCGCCGCTTTCGGGGGGGACGATCTTCTCCGCAGAGGAGGAACAAGGAAGTGTGAGACCGATGACGATGAGGAGGAGATGACTGATTTTCATTCTTGTAGTTCCAGTTAAGGTTCGGGTTATGGGGCAAATTGTCGGTTGGCGATGACCTTCCACTTGTAATATTGATCGAGGGACTGTGCGGTGGTGGAGGTGGCGTGATCTGGAAGCGATTTATCATTAGGGTTTAGATATCGCTCAATCGTGGTGGATCCCCGGCACTCACTAATGACGACTCCTTTGGATTCGGTATATTGGGAGGGCGTAAGGGAGGGGTTTTTGAGTGCCTGGACGGTAAAGTAAACGGTGTAGGTATTCGACTTGGTCGTGACCCTCGGTAAGATGTTTGTATAAGGGCGCTCACGAGTGTTGTCTCCCACCATCATAAAGTCATCCCCATACCAAGCGGTTCTAAAGGTCGGCCAGGTATATCCGGTTGGAACTAGATAGATGTCACAGATTTCAGAGGCCGTTTTAAAGATCTCACCGGAGTCGAATTTCGTTTTAAACTGAGCCAGGGTTCCGTCGGATTCACTGAGATTCAAACTGAGTCGATTGGGGACTGACTGGGTCGATGCCTTATATTTGCTGGCATCTGACTTCGGGATCTTCGTCACTTTTTCGCTGGCAAGAACGGCTCGAATGCCGGTGCTGCGGGTGATATAATTAAAGGGAATCATTTGGTAGTTGAGATTGATCTTTCCTGAGGTTGAGAAGGGCTCGCTGATGGCGTAAGGTTCCACGACGGGCATTGAAAAAAGATCGAGAAGGTAGTGATCTTTCGGAGTCGGCTGATTCGCTGGATTGGTATCGCTCGGTCGGAAGCGCAACGTTTGCCACGGTTTTTTCGCCTTAACTCCGGACGGAAGTGATCCAAACATTCCAGCGGAAGGGATAATTCGATTGGGGGTGAAGTAGGTTTGATCCATATCCAGATTCTGACCAATCGTATCGTAGTAAGGAGTTTCAGTCGCAAGATTTCGAATATTCCCTTCATCCGGTTTATTGAAGTAGGCTCCATCTTGTGAGGAGGGAAGTCCATTGTCCCAATCTCCATTCAGGGTAGCCGCGGCGCTGACATCTCCCGGCACATCGGGAATGCTATCTTTATCGTATTTGTTTGGGGCGACTGAGACGAGGGTGTTGTTGGTACTACATCCGACCATATATTCCGAACTGATCCGCTCCATTAAAGAGTGTGAAAGCTTCTGGGCGGGTAGGTCATAATGTTGGTGCTTTTGGAAAAGTGAAGTCGGGGTATCGGCGACTTCGATGGTGGAACTGAGAGCACTCAATCGGACATCGCCTGACTTGGGCATCATGCTTCTCACGACATCAGAATTGGCGGTGGTGGCAGTGTAATAGGTTTTGTTGTAAGGATTCGCACCGGGGAATTCGGATTTTTTAAGAGTCCAAGTTGAGGCAGGATTGGAATAGTCGGTCGGAGTCCTGGGGTCTAAACGGATGACACCGCCAATGCCTTGACGGCCTCCGCCGTTTCCAATCGACTCGTTTGCCCATTTGATGCGATTGTCAAAGCCCCACCAAGACGAGGCATCATTGACGGTGGCGTTGCTGTAGACGCCGTAGCGGAGGAGATCCGGAGTGGGAAGGTTGGTTGCGGGAAAGGTGACGTTGAAGGTTTGAATTACATGAGAAGTTCCGGATGAATCCGTCATTAAAATTTCGATCGTAATGGGGCCTCCTCCTCCAAAAGCGATGGAGTTCCCCGTGATCGTAAAGGGGTTGCTGACGTAGGGATAGGCGTTCGCTGCCGCGGCGTTACTCCATCCATTCACCCGACTCCCTATGTTGTTAGATAAAGTGAGAAAATGTCGGACGCCATTCACTCCACCACTTTCGACGGTCGTTCCGATTTTCAGATGGGGGCCTTCAACGGTTGCGTTGGAACTGGCTTGAAAAGGAGCAATACCCGCGAAGGTGAGAGAAGGGAGGCCGTTGATGCGAACGGAGAAGTCGGGGATCAGATTGGTGTAGCCATGCATCGGTGCATTGAGTTCCAGTAGTAACATGGCTTGGACTCGCTTTTCATTGGGTAAAAGTGTGGTGCGAGCTCCTCCAAAGATGTCGGTGAGCGTTTGATTGGCGGGGAAATTGGGCCCCGTGGTCGTGTAATCGGTTCCAACGAGGACTCCTACGCTGTTCGCTAGTTTTTGTGCGGTAGCTAAATTGCTGACGGAGCGGGCATCATGGACGGCGCCATTTGCTGCGGGGAGTGGGCCATTTCCATCGGCGGTACAAATGAGGTGGAGTGCGATTTCAGAAATGGTATAGCAGCGTCCCATCCCTTGAGTTGTTCCAATCCGAATCGGAGCGACCTGACCGTGCCCAATGGTTTGGCTTGGAATCGTGTACTGATAGACGGTTGACGGGGTATTCGACAAATTGCCGTCAGAGAGGTTGGTGGTTCGAATATAATCAAAGATTTCAGTGAGAATTTGATCCCGATCGGATCCATATTTTGCAAAGAAGTTTCCGCCGACCCCTGGAATTTCTCGCGCGGTCAGGGCTTGGAGGTAGGCGTAAAGTTCCTGATTTCTCGTAATCGTGTCGTAGTCTTTCGTAGGATGCGATGCGTCTTTTCTTTGGAAATGGTATCGGAAATTGTTGCCGATGGTGGTACAGAAGGCGGAGAGGCGATCGAATGCGGTGCAGTAGAGTGAGTTTGGGTTACTGGCCAAATCGGAGTGGACCGGCCAAATGGAAATGCGTGGGGTGCCGAAGAGGGTCAGTTCCGGGGAGCGACTTTGAGCGGTGAGGAGAAATTTTCCGACTTCAAGCTGCTCTCGAGTCATGCTCGTGGCTTTCCTCATCGGGTCGTAAAGCATTTCCCCCACGGAGGAGTAAAGCCGGTCGTTTTTGGGAGTTGGGGGAGCGCTGGGGGCAATGGTTCCCAATTTGGATCCTTGATCATCATTGTAGCGGGGAAAAAATTTGAAAAGCTCTGACTGGGTTCCCTTGGCGGTGGGATAGGCTCCAGAGGTCACGCCGAGGGAATCAAAGATTTCCTTGGGCGAGGTGGTGGCGGGATGTCCTGGATAACGTTGATATTCTCCTGCCGAAGGCTGTTTCGACGCATAAGCGCGATCGGCATCATACTCGAATCGGGGGATATCCCAAAAGGCCCCGTCGGCCGCGGTGTTGATATTCACCTTGCAAGAATCGTCATCGGTCCAAAAGGCGATTCGGCCGGTGATCGGATTCCTTGCGGAAGCTCCGGGAACCGTGACCGTTTCTCCACTCGAGGAGGGGGCGGGCGCGGAAATTTTTCCATCTTCCAAAACATAAAGCCATCGAACGGGCATGGGAGCCGGCTGTGAGTCCGTGGCTCCTGGAGGGGCCGTGAGGGTCAGTCCAGGAAGGGTGATGTTTTTTGTCGAATCTTTTGGATCTCTCGGATCGAAAATCGGAAAGGACTTAAGGGTTCTCCCTTCGGAATCCTTGGCTCCATTGACTTCCATCGGCGCATTGAGATCGACCCAAGTGGCCGGTTCGCTTCCCCAGGTTACTGGGGGGAGATCGGCATTTAAATCAGCCACCTTCACCGCGTTCAAATGCAATGCCGAGTAGAGGCGATAGATTCGCTGAAGGGCTCCTGTTTCGGAGAAAACGCGGAGAGCTCCGGGCTGTGATGCCCAGGCGGTGTTTGCCTGTGTGGTGGCATCATTTATTTGCGCTTGGACGAGATTCACGACATCATCCGCGAGGCGGCGAGTGGTGGAAGTCGCAGTGAAGGAGGCCGATGCTGATTTTTCAGTCGAGGCGCGAACCAAGAGTCCGACGACGAGTGCGGCGGTAAGAACAATGCCGGACAAGACCATAATCAGAGCGATTCCTCGTTTTGAGGAACGAGCGATTCGAGGGGTTTTTAAGTGACGATTTTTCATGGGGTGTAGATGGAGGTTGTTCCGGTTTCCGGGTTCAACTGGATGGTGATATAGTTTGCGGGCAATTTTCCTGAAACGATTTTCTTTTCAGAAACAATGCTGAGATAGTGGTCGGAACGGGTGTTGGCGGGGAGGTCTGTCACGACGGCCCCGCTGGGACGGATATAAAAGGAGAGGAAAGGAGCGTCGGCCGCTAATCCGTACGAAGGCATTTGATCTTTGGCGAGAAGGGTGAGGAGGGGCGATCTCGCTCCCGAGGAATCGGAGATCACCATCCCATTGGGAAGTCGTGCCATGCGTTTTGCCGGAGTCATTCCTTTCGGGCTCGGAGCCCAAATTTGAACCGCGTTGAATCCTTCGCTATCAGGAGAGAGTTGGATGATGCGCACTTCCACCGTGGTGGACATCGTTGAGGCCATTTGACGGGCGAGTCCGATTTGATCAACGACCATCTGTCCTGCCGAGGTGAGATTGGTGCTTTCCATCAGGGAGGAAATACTGGGAATCGCGATCCCCATGAGTAACCCCATGATGCAGACGACCACGAGAAGCTCGATCAACGAAAAAGCACGCTGGGATCGATGCTTCATTCCGGACTCCATTTGGATTCGCGGATCGGAATGACGCTTGTAAAGATTTCAAACCCGATGTGATGATCGGTGAGTGAAGCGGAAATCGCTTTGAGATCTTCTTGAAACGCGACGGGATTTGCGAATTTCCCGCTGAGGGCCTGCGCGATGGCGGCTGGTTCACTAGATCCTGCTTCCATCCGAATGGCCGAGGTTTCATCGATGGCGATGACGGTGATCTGAATGGCGGGAGGGAGTTGCGACTTTTGGACTTTGGGGCCGTTGCGAGAGTCGTAGAGATAGTTGGAAGAAATTGAAATGCCTCTCGGATCTTCGGCGAGGGAGAGTCTGGGCCAGATCACCAAGGCGATAATGTTCTCTGCGATTGGCCAGGCGGAGTCGCTCACTTTCTCTTTCCATTTCGAGGTTGTATCCAAGTAAGTGGTCATGCTTTCCGTTGGTTGAACGGCTTGCATTAAGCGATAACGAAAGCGCTCTTTTTTTGAAATAAAATCCGGGCGAAAGTTTGCATTCCCTCCAAAGTCGACGTAGTAACTACAGGCATTCAAGAGCCCTTGAGTTTGTGCTTGCTGGGCATCCTGGGTCACTCCGAGCGGTGATTGAAAGTAGATCTGTTGTCCGTAAGTGGGATTTGCCTCAATCAAAAAATGCAGGTCGGAGGCGCGGTCATATTTTGCCGGTTTAAACCAACTGGCATTTGCCGGACTGCGGCGCTCATCATTGGAATTATAATAATCCCAATAGGTATTCAGCGTCGCTTGAGAGAGCGTTCGAGTCATGAGATCAATGGCAGCGCGCGCACCTTGAAAGGCTTCAACCTGAGCATGTGTTTTCCGAACCACGGTGCTCGTCTGATTAATGACCCCCAGTAGAATGACCATCAAAAGCGAGAGGACTGCCATTCCGACAAGCAACTCGATCAATGTAAAGCCGGTGGGGCTTGAATTCTTTCGAGAGGAACTCATGGCGCTTGCGTTATCTAGCCACGATCATCGTGAATGTCATGCTATTCCGATGGGCCGTTGGGGCGCTGGCAGGATAGTCTACTTTGATTGCGATCGTTTGAGCGTTGGAATGGAAGGAGTCTGTCGCTTTGTCTGGCAATTGAACTTCTGCGAGGGAAAGCTGGGCGAGAAAGTAGGTGTTGTTGTCGGATTCTTCCGTTTTAAATCCTTGGCGATTGTAGTAGTAAGTATTTCCTTCAAGGTTTTTAATCGAATAATTCGGAGTCGCGATTGAAGCGGTAAAAGGCATTTGCTGAAATTCCGCTCGCATCTGTTGCGCGATTCGCCCCAGCCCCTGCTCGATCGCAGCATCTTGGACGGTTTTCAGGCCGACAGGGAGGAGGCCCAGGATGACGGTCATGGAGAAGGTGACCAACGCAAGGGCAATCGTGACTTCCATCAAACTGAATGCGGAACGTGAGGGGCGACAGTTCAGAAGAAGGCTTCGCTTCACGCATTGGAGGGTCACAGAAAGAGGCTCCCGAAGCAAGGCGCGAAGTGGGTTAGAAGAGCTCATGATCACAGGTTAAATCAAGCACCGGATTGCTCAATGTCAAGGCATTGAATTTTCTCCATATCGAGCTCAGGCACTCAATGTACTTAGGAAGAATAGCACGGTTAGGATAGAAATTCGAACAAGAATCTTAAGGATAAGGGACTTACGAAGATATTGGGAGGCCTGTTTTAAAGGGTGATGACAGGCGGAAGCTCGACATTCTCGAGTGGATGCAGTAGCTTTGATCTGTGTGGCTAAACGACGTAAGGTCTTGATCTGTGCGCCTTTTACAATTTATTCGAATAAGTCTGGCTCTTTTAGGGGGGAGTCTGTCGCTTTCCGCACAAACCTGGCAGGCGGGAACTTCGGATTGGAATACGAATGGAAATTGGACAGGGGGAACCTTTCCAAACTCGAACGGGACCACGGCCACTTTTTCTACAACGGGAAATACGACGGTTGATTTAAGTGCTGCTGCCACCGTTCAGCTTTTGGTTTTTGATGTCAATTCACAAGCCTATACGTTCCAAAATTCCACGCTAACCATTGATATTAATGCGGCGGCAAATTCGAGTGCCCTGACGACAACCGCTACGAGCGGTGCGGTCATCATGAACAATAATCTGATTGTTGATGACACCAATGGTGCATCCAACCAAACTCAATTTTCGCTCGCTGCGGGTTCCTCGGTGACATTGAATGGCTCCCTTTCGATTGGTTCTGGAGTTCCTCTGGTACTTACCGGAGGTGCCAATACCGGGTCACTGACGATCAATGGAGGTTTTAGTTTTGGGAATGTTGCGGCGGTGTTGCGAATTGCGGTGGGTGCCGGTGAAAATATCTTTTTTAACCCAAGCTCTTTTACAGGGGCCGATGGCCAGCTTCAGGCGCAGTCGAGCACGGGAACCTTTTTTTTGATGAGTAATATTGCGAGTGGTCGACTCGTTATCGGAGGAAACGGAGCATTAAATCCGCTGGGACGAATGTATCTGAGAACCTCGGGGATGGATATGTCTCGAGATCTTACGTATAGCAGTGGTACGGGAGGGGTGGGGAACACGTTCTTTGGAGCAGACATGGTCACTGGTGGAACCGCAACGCATTCGGGAACGGTGACGATTTCAACGGGAGCGGGAGCGGGAACCTATACGAACAACTTCGATGCTCCGGATGCGAATGACATTTTGGACATCACGGGAGTGATCACGGGAACGCAAGCCTCGGGAACGACAACGATCAAAAAGATTGGAAGTGGAACGGTGAAATTCAGTGGAACCTCTGCCAATACCTTTGCGAGCGGCGCAGGAACCGTTGCGGTGAACGTCAATGCAGGGATCCTTGCTTTGAATAAAACGGCTGGACTCGATGCCATCACCA
>CAZKRU010000088.1:0-16423 GCA_964555235.1 uncultured Verrucomicrobiota bacterium | reverse complement strand
TGGAACCCCTACAGAGGGAAAACATCATCTAACCACCCTCTATGGGATGGCTGTGGATGAATTTCTATTTTTCATGATGGGTTTGTCTAGCCTCTTCTATACTAAAATCTAAAAGGATCAAAATTTCTTACGGTGCCTTGACGTCTCTGAACTCGACCTTGCCGGTCTTGTTTTCAGGCGGCATAGGGACGCAAATGACGAAGGTTGCAATAGGGAAGTGAATTTTTCCGTCGTTTGCACCGTTAAAATGCTCAAGTTTGCGATCCAAGGGAACCTTAATGGATAGCCATTGGCCGGGTTCCTTGATCCGGTATCTGAACAGGTGTGTCTGACCTGTGCTGTCCACCAACCGGAAGGTAAATCCCAGAGCAGTTGACGAACGTGCCTCCAGGTTGATCGCTGTCGCGCCTTCCGCGATGCTCACAGAAGCATTTGCGGTGACGCTGATGTTTTTTGTCCCCGAGGCACTCGAAAAATCGTATTCCAAAATTCCGATCCGTTTTCCATCCGCGTTCTTTTCAACTTTGAACGATCCAGCGCCGGTGTTCTTTTTAAATTCCCATTTTGTGGTTTCCTCGAACAGTGCCAGCGGCGCATCTGCGCCTGAGGCAGAGACCGCCCCTGCGAGTACGAGCATCGTTACAGCCAGTTTATGCCAACAGTTGTTGGCGATCATTTTGAGTGTGGTTAACTTCATAAATTTCGTTGGTTTCATCGGTTTTCTATCTGATTGGTTTCAGGTGTGCTTATTCCTGGTGATCGAGCCCTGATGTTGGAGTTACTGGTTTGGTTGTTGTGGGTGCGTCCGAGATGTTTGCAGTGAGTTTTCCCAACTCCACACCGGCCGGGACGGTAACATACTGGGGAGCCCCTTCGAGGTTGAGTTGAATAGTACCATTGCTGGCCTTCGCGGTTCCAGGCTCGCCATTCAAATTCACGCTCTTCACCTCACCATTAAACGATGCGGGAGCGGTGACCTCCAGAGTTGCCACATGGGCCTTGGCCTCATCTGGCGCGCCCTGCATAGGCGGAGCCGTCCACGCCACGAGTTTGCGGACGCCGCTCTTTTTATTCTCAAACAGTACTACGTAGTCCGATTTGGAGTTTGATTCCAGACGCCTTACGACTTGATACCCGTCAAGCTGTGCAAACATGGTTACCGCGGCCTTGTGAACCGGACGTGTGCCGCCGTCATCCGACAAGCCGAATTTTTCTCCATCCCACTCATACCAGATCACCACACGAATGTCGTGCAATTGGTCGATGAGGAACTGACGTACAAAATTCCAAGCCTGAAATTCTCGAGCCCGTTCCTTGGAACCACCCGACCAACCTTCATTGTTTGGCCCTTCTTTTACGGCGAATCCGCGCTCAGTATTGAGCATGGCCATTTCAGGAGCTCCATATTTCACGAGTAATTCACGTGTACGCTGGTGACCCACAGCATGTTCCTCCGGTGTTTTCACCCCGTAAGGATGGACTGACCATCCCCGAATACCGGTTTTGAGCATGCCCAATTTAAAACAACTTTCGGTCCACTGGTAACTCGGCTCCCAGTAGTTGGACACCGAACCGGCCATTACGAAAGCATCCGGAACCTCCTTCAATATTGCAGGGACAGTTTCTTTGACGAGTGCGGTGTACTCCTCAGCGAACACAGGCGTATTGCCCTTGCCGTCCTTCCTCCAAAAGGTTTTCGTATTCGGTTCGTTCCAAATCTCCCATAGAACGTCGTGATCCTTGTAGTGCTTGGCCATTGCCGCAGCAAAGTTCGCGTAGCCCTTCCGTGCTTCTTCGCTCCGGATGCCGCCATTTTTTGAATCCTCATACAAGCTGTTGCTGCCGAAAAGGGCGCCGACTATTCTCAATCCATGCTTCTTGGCATGCTGCATGGTTTCGTCGTAGTCGGAGAAATCGTAAACCCCTTTTTTCTTTTCGACATCCTTCCAGTAAAACCCTTTTCTTACGATGCAAAAGTCCAGGCCATTGGCGTGCACCTGGTCCAGCACTGTCGGGCTGAAGTTATGTGGCTTTAAATTGACACCAAAAGGCGCTGGGATGGTTCGATCGGGCAAGGGATCTTTTGCGAAGACTGGAAGAACAGTGAAGAAAGTTGCTACGGAAAAAGTAGCGAGTAAAAGTGATTTTTTCATACGAATATATTGATAGCTATCTGCAAGGATAAGGTTGAACAATGTTGGTGTTATTCAGTTAAAATCTAAGGCCTGTCTAAGTTTTTCATGAGTAATTTCCTTTATCTGCATTTGATTGTTAGGTATCATGGGCATCGCGCAAGAAGATGTTCACTTGCGTAGTTCTCGTAAAAGTGTGAGTAAAAAATCTTCGTTATGGGCGCTTGCATATCGCATGATTCCTCCCATGCGACTGAATGTTTTACAGAATCGCAGATAATAGGCGGGATGATCTGTTGGAGGTTCGCCATTTTGCATCCAATCCCACGTACTTTCTGCAAGATCAACGATGGTCATAAAATGGTTTTTAATTTTTCGGCCCGATTGGATTTCAAGATTTTGAGCCATGGAAAGTGATTTTTCGAAAATCATGGGGGACATGACAGCGGAACCGATCGAAAGATAAACACCTCCTTCAAGTTGATGGATTTTTGAAGCGAAGATGAGAAAGTCCCGCAATGCCGCTCGGCCAATGGCGGCACCATGATTTGCCGGATGATTATAGATAATGTCGTGCCCGATCATGGGATGTGCGGTGAAGGCAATCTTTAATCGATAGGCAGCCGCCTGAGCGCTAAAAGCTTTGAATGGATGAGGAATATTGAGGAATCCCGGCGCTACATTCATCGAACGAATGGTCGCTAGAAGGTCTAGGGCAGCAGCGGCTCGATCAGGATTCTGATCGGCTTCCTTTTGAGCGAGATTTAATAAATTACTTGGATCAGGAATATCAAGGCCCTCTCGTTGAATCATTTTGCCTATGGATTCGCCATATCCTAGTCCTTCGTACGCCCCGACCACTAGGCCAAGGTTTAAATACAATCCGGTTTCCTGCCAGATGCCAAATTGCCCTTGATCGACGTTGCTACAAACATCCTCACTGCTAAGCCCTTGGTAGGCGAATTCCCAATCGTGTATGATTCCGGCCCCATTGGTTGCCAGCAGTGTGACCCAACCTTCCTCCATTAGTTGAATGAGGATCTTCGCGAGCCCATTTTTAATCGTGTGGGCACCGAAGGCGAGGATTACCGGACGACCGGCATTGCGTGCTAAACGAATTCTTTCGGCGCATTCTCGGAGAGTTTTTAAAGCCGCAGAGGAAAGCGATTTTGGTTCCGCCTCTAAGGGAATAGTATCTCGTACAATATCCACCCGATTGTGGCGATTAGCCAGAGGATGTAGCTTTAATTTAAATCGATCCAGTTGGGGATAAGGCATATAATCGGCTCTTCGGTTCAGGTAAGCGCAAAAAGTCCCATAATTTTTCCCATTGAGAAAAATCAGGAATAATCACATGGGCACCGGCTCGGATAAGGCGAGCACGTTTTTCAAGGTTGATTCCAAAGCGTCGCATTTCGTCGCTGGCGATCCCCACAGTATAGGATCCATAGCGGTTTGTTTCTCTCATTTCCACGGGGCCATCTCCGAAAGTAATCAGTTGCTCAGAGGCTCCTCCGATTTCATGAAAAATACGTTCAAGGACAATTTTCTTGGCATCTTTTGTGATCTCACCAACAGATCCATAAATTCCGCCCTTAAATAAATGTGCATAACCAAGTCGGGAAGCCTCTTGCTTGACGTCATCCTCATCGGTTCCGCTGGCAAGATAGAGGCGAACACCAGACTGATGCAATGCATGCAGAAACGGTACCGCTCCTTTGAGAGTAAAGTCATTGATATCCAACTCTCCGTGATCAAGCTTACCGAGACGTTGATTGACTAGGGCTTTGAGTTCTTTGTTGTAAATTGCCTTGTACTCCGTTGGAGACAGAATTTGATCTTTTGGAACAAGTCCAAATTCTGAAACTAAATCCACCAATCCATGCATTTGGGTAATTGTCTGGATTCCGGTGGTCCGTTCGATAAAATCCCGCACCCGATTTTGCACGCGGTGGAACAAAGTTTCATTTAAGGATTCCTCAGAAGCCCCAAGAACTGCCTTGAACATCATCGGCTCCATGATTCGTTCCCAGCCTTCACGCAAGGTAGAGATGGTGCCATCATGGTCAAAGATGGCGTGACGGATGTTTAATGTTGAAAACGGTTCGACCACAATTTCAAACTCAGATTGGTCCAGATACTGTGCGCGACGCGGAGCTTCGGCAAGTTCGGGTCGAAATGTGAAATCTGCACTTGCTCCAAGGTCCTCAATTTCAATGGGCGTGGCGGTTCCCGTTTGAAAGAGCTTTTGAGCGGTGACTGCAGCCGCAAGATTCGCGACAAAGGCTGCCGTGACTAGGTTTGTCCCGGTGGAGGTAATTGCAGCCAGTGCCGCGACAAAGGTGTCTCCCGCACCCACGGGGTCCGCTCTTCCTGGTAATTGTACGCCGAAGATTTGCGCAGGAGATCCTTCTCCGAAAACAAGACAACCACGGTCTCCACGTGTAACGATCAAGGGAGCCTTCCATCGCTCATGTAATTTTTCTGCGTAGGTCCTCACATCTTCAAGGGAGATGAAATCTTCGGCCTGTACGGGTACATTGCAGGCTTTCAAGACTTCGCGTTCGTTCATCTTGTGAACGGCAAGAGGGTAGGATTCATGATAGCCACGTGTATCAACAATGAAACGGACTTGCGGATTTTGGTTCATCAAATGCGAGAGTCGGCCTCGAAAGGCTTCCGAATCGTGAATGCTTCCGATCGCTTGATGATTGATTAATACCACGGAAACTTTAGTGATAATCTCTTCGAATCGGGAAAAAAAATCCTGCAACGTGGCTTTTGAAGCCTTATTGTAGTTTCCTAAATCAATGCGATTTAGTTCGTCATTTTCCAAATAGCGTTTCAGATAGGTGTGGGTGGCCCAGTCCTCTGATTGAGAGATAAGTCCCTCTTGGTTAATAGACTTGTGAGTTAAGAGCCGTCGGAGTTCTTTCCCATAAGGATCGTTTCCTAACACTCCTATTGGATAAATGCGATCGATGCCAAGAGCTAATAGATTCATGACGACATTCCCGGCACCTCCGGGCGTATAACGTTGAAGTCGCACGGGTTCTGTCTTGAATCCGGTTTCCACGGAAACTTCCGAAGCTGTAGGATCAATAGTCCAGTAAACATCCAAACAAAAATCCCCCAATACGGCAATGGAAGCACTCGAAAGACCATTAAGTGTCGCGGTGATTCCCTCGCGGCCGAGAAGATTAAATGGTTGAAGTGTGGGGAGAGTCATAAAGCATTTTTGTTATTAGTGACGCTAGTTCAATATGAGTATTAAGTCAATTAAAATGTAAGGCCTTACATTTTAATGGAGATAAAGGCATTTTTGGATTATCTAAATTCAAATGACTGATTTGAGTTAATAATTTCTTCCTGCTTAAGGGGAATGTGCTACGATCAGGCGACGATGGTGGTGAAATGAACATTCTTGAATTTTCTAAACGCGCCGGTGTTTCCACTGCCACGGTGTCGCGCGCATTTCACGAGCCGGAAAAACTTAAGGAAAAAACACGATTCCGAATCCTGACCTTAGCTGAAAAACTGGGTTATTATCCAAGCCCCGCGGGGCGCGCGCTGGTGCTTGGTCGTCATGATGTCCTTGGTTTAATATGGCCTTTGGAAGTGGAAGGTGTTGATGCTTTTTTTGCTCAACGGATTCTTGCGGCATTAACGAGTTATCTGGTTAAAAACGACCTTGATTTACTCGTTAGTCCCATCGATCGAAGGCAACCTGAGGCACTCGCGCATGCACGTCGGACGCTGCAGAGGTCCCGTTGTGATGCTTGGATCTTACTCTACCCTCGGCACAACGATGAATTGATTAGCGCTTTGAAAAAAGCAGGAAAGCCAGTGGTCTGCTTAATGGGAAACATCCCTGAATGCCCTACTTGGAAATCTGTACAATTGAATCAGAAGAGCTGGATGGAAGATGCTTTACGAAGATTAAAGGCTAAGGGTTGTCGCAACGTGCTTCTGTTTGGCTCTCGTTTGAACGAGCCGGATCACGATAAACGCAAAAAGGCATTTTCAGAGTGTGCGCGAAAATATTTCAAATCTCAAATTTATAGCATTGGAGGCTGGCCTCCAGACACAGGAGAGCTCCGTCAGTACCTTTTATTAGGAAAATGCGATGCGATTATCGGTGTGGATGATCATGCTGCGTTGTTGGCTCTCGATACATGTAAAAAGGCAAATCTTTCGGTTCCTCAAAAAATAAAAGTCATCGGTATTGATGATGTTCCGCAGGCACAATTTTCGACTCCTCCACTAAGCACCTATCGTCAGCCCTTGGATGAGATGGTCGGTCGCGCGGTTGAGTTGGCTCTCGGTACGCGGAAGAGGTCTTGTTTATTTAATGCCACTTTCATTCCAAGAAAGAGCCTGTGAGAAGGTTATAAATCTTTTGTCATACTCATTTTGTTTTTCAGAAGAGCAAAATCAGTATTATGCGGTCTCCTTAATCAAGTCTGCCTCGGGTTTTCCGATGATAAAGGGTTCCACGTTGGCCGGCCGGTCCAGAATCTGAGCCTCCTTGCGGAGCTCGTGCCGGAGAGCGGGATAAGAGACTTTCTGGACGGCACAACTTTCCTCGATTGCCATGGCAGCAGCGACGGCTGCCGATTGACCGAGCACCATAAATACTGGTTCCATACGGATGGAACCAAAACCAATGTGAGACGCGGAAAGACAGAATGGGACGAGAAGGTTTTGGCACTCACTTTCGCGTGGCACGATGGCCCGATAGGAAATCGGATAAGGAAGAAAGCCGCCGATTTGCACGTCACCCTCGTTCACTACCTTGCCATTAATCACCATGCGACGGCAGTGGTGGGAATCCATCCCATAGGCGGCCATCCCTGCCGAATCCTCAGCGACGACATCGCCTCGACAGTTGCCCTCGGTCATGACGTAGTCGGATACCATCCTTCGGCTTTCACGGATATACAAGGCGTGTGACCATCCGCCGCTGTCGGGAAATTCATCCTTACACAAACCCCATTCTCTCATGGGTTCGCGGATAGCGTCGGGAATTTCAGGATCGTTTGCCATGCACCACATGAGTCCCTGCTGCCAGGTGACGTGCGCTTGGAAAATCTTTTCGCGGGTTTCATAATCAGCTTCGGGATAGTTATGGTTCATTCCGATAAAATCGGTGGAAACGGCGCCATGGTTGTTGGTATCGGTCTTACCGCCATGGATACCGGGATCGAATCGATTAGAAACTTCATTCCACCCTGTGGCGAGGTAACGTTTTAGCAGAAGATACCAAATTGGATTGTAGTCGGCGGGCTTTGGAAACGGAATCCGCAGTTCGGATTGGCAGGTCAGACACATCCTGAAATTGTAGGCCTGAACGCGGCGGTCCCCTCGCCCAGCGTGAAATTCTCCATCTGCATCAATGCCCGGGAGAAGCCCACTGGAGGGAACGCCAGGCGTCACATAAGGATCGATGGGAAATTCAAACTGATGTCCATTGTGGATCTGTGCACCGTTAATGGTCTCATGATAGATTGCGTTGTCCTCCCGACCGACCGTGTAAGAAACGCCAGCTTTCGCCATCAAGTCGCCCTCGTAGGTTGCGTCCATAAACATTTTTGCGCGGACGGTGAGTCCGCTGAGTGTCTTCAGAGAATGAATCTTCCCTCTTTCCATCAAAACCTTATCCAGAAATTGACCCCGGAAAACTTGGATATTGGTTTCTGCCAGCCACGCTTCCAGGACTTCCTCCGCAACATGCGGTTCAAACCGCCATTCCTCTGTCACTCCATAATGGCGGCCGAGGCGTCTGTAAAATTCTCTCGCTAACCCGCCGATGACGTGTTTGTTGCCGACATCCGTCATTCCTAGTCCGCCCGCAGTTAGTCCGCCGAGGTGCAAGCTGGGTTCCAAGAGTATCACGTTCAATCCTCGTCGTGCGGCTGCGATCGCGGCGATCACTCCGCCGGAAACTCCTCCGTATACGCAGAGATCGGCGGTGAGATCGCGTTCGTCATGAGTGGCGGGATTCAGATAGCGGGGGCGATTTTTCATTTGTCATTCAATATAATATGTATCGTTTACTCTGCAATGTCGGGAGCTTGTAGAAATGAGATATTCCGTTATCCAACTCTCTTTATTGATTGGCAGAATCCGGCAACTTTGCACCTCGATCGGGGCTCGAACACACGTTTCGGATTCTTAAAACAAGATGACAAAAACTTACTACCCGCCTCCTGTATTTTTTCTCTACCTAAGAGCGGGTGACAACCGAATTGAAGCGGATCACATACCACCACTCACCACTCGTCGGCCCCACGCTCTAAAATTATGAAAAAAACGCAGAACCAATTCATTAAAGAACGCCTCGGATTACCAACGATAAGGCGTTCAGTTTGAGGATGATTTTTGCTTTCCATAATGTTGAGTTTTTGGATTAAGAGTCTTAGTGCATTGCAATGAGTGAGCTTTTTCTTTCGTCTCCGTTGGCCCTGTTCTGATATTTAAGAACTTGGGCCGTAGGCCTTGCCTTCCTCAAGCCATATCTAAGCGATCTCATCAAAACTTCGTCATCACTCCCAAATCCAACTGATGGGAGCAGGACTCCAAGTTCACGCGGGCTTCATAACCAAAGTTCAGTGTTGTCGTTTCGCTAAATCTGAGTTGAAGGCCTGCTCCCGGGATGATCATCTCTTGGCCGGCTCCTTCCGGATGCACCGTAAAGGCATCGCCTCCTGCCGCAAACTGTGCGCGAATGTCGTTCGGTTTTTCCCACTGGTGTGATCCCATCAGTCTTAACTCCGGAATCCATTTCCAGCCATTGTAGTTAAACGGGCGACTCACTCTCATTCCCGCTCCCGTCTCTGCTGAGGCTCCGGCTTGGCTATCAAGATTCAATCGCGCAGCCGATCCTCGCTCATTGTATTTCTCAATCCATTGATAGCCGTAATCGAGCTTTGCGATCGGACCCCAGACCCATTCATCCGTCTGAAAATCAACGCCTCCGACGATTTGTCCTGATAAATCATAGCCTTGCGTTGAGCCTGAGGCGGTCTCTCCGATAAATCCAATGTTTCGTTTCGTATCAAAGCTCGTTGTTCCTGCTCCGAGACTTCCGTTCAGATAGTATCCGTTCTTGTGGTATCCTCCGTAGATTCCGATTCTTCCGGAATTTGCCTCCACCGATCCTCCGCCCCCTCCAAGTTTCGTGTCGGCGTACCCTTGACCTGCAAAGAACCCGGCCGTTACTTCTTTCGTTAGTTCCTGATCAATCCCTGCCGTGATTCCTCCCAATCGGTTCTCATACCCGATCCTTCTTTCATCCGAATCGACATCCGAGTAGCTCCCGGTCGTATTCACAAAGAATCCGGTCTTTCCTGAAAACTTCTTCTTCGGGATCAGGATTGCTCCCTTTTCGACGGCGAGCAGTTCATTTTCATAATCTCCATCGAGCGTTTGAAGGGTGATTCCATTCAGACTGACTCCTCGATCTCCCCATCGGATCTGACTTAGTCTTTGGTTTGTTCCGCTGTTACTGATGCTTCCGAACTGTTTCACCGTCGCACTCATCGCCGTTAACTTTTCAGGACTCAATTGATCGTAGGCCGTCTTTAATCCGCTGTTGTCTTGCCGCATCAATCCATTGAAGATCTTTCCGACATCACTCGTTGCGGTGACTCCCGAACTTCCTGCTACCGTTCTGGCATCAATCGCTGCCGGACGAAAACTTTGCAAGGCTCGACCGACGGAGTTCTGGTTTGAATTGAATCCGGAGACATTTCCAAAATCTGCAGGAACTGCGAAGAGATTCACTTCCGTGTTCCGATACTCCGGCATCCAGCTCACTCCGTTGCCATTGCCTGAAAAGTCATACGACTGAAACGAGCCTGTCACCGAGGAGGCCGTCAGAAAGGTGACTTTCGTTCCAAATTGAGGAACGAAGTTATTCGATCCCGAGAAGATCGTGAACCCTTGCAAGGTTCCCCCATTGATGGCAGCAGTTCCGCTCACTTGTGTTTGATCATGAAATCCACTTCCGTTTCCAGCGGTCGCTCCATCGATTTCAATCAGAAGCGAGCCTCCGGGATTGATGGTGAGATTTCCCGCTACTACTTGAATCCCCGGAGAGTTTCCGGGACTGTAGGTCGCTCCGCTATTAATCGTAACGTTTCCGGTGATCGTTCCTCTTCCTTTTAAGATCCCTCCGTTCGCCACCACGCTTCCCGCCCAGTTCCCGCCGGCGGACGTTCCAATGGTGAGCGTTCCTGAGTTAACCGTCGCTGTCCCTGTCGAGGTGTTTGTCCCAATGAGCGTTTGTGATCCCGTTCCGGTCTGCGTAATGGTGCTGACTCCCCCGTACGCCGTGGCGTCTGGAGCAAGATCTAAATTGTTCGCCGACGAACTTACCGTCAGACTGATCGTGTTTGCATTGTAAACCAAGGCCCCTGAAAATCCCCCTCCCGCAATGGTGACGGCGCCGAGTTCGTTCGTAAATCCATGAGCTGTTGCCGTAGTCCCCGAATCACTGAAAAAATCAAAAAGCGTAAAACTCCCCGCGGCAAAACCCGCCCCTTGATTGATCGTGATCGCATTACTGTTCAATACGACTTCGCCATTACTGTAATTAAAGAACCGAACTTTATCGCTCGTCGTTCCCAACGTAAAAACAAACGTGGAGCCTGAATCAAAAGTCGTGGAGCCTGCCAGTGCCGCTGCAGCATTATCGAAAACGAGCGACTGATTTCCATTCCCCGGGGTGACGGTTCCTGAAAAATGCAACTGCCCGGTGCTCCCATTCGCAACCGTGACCGTGCGACTTGTGTTGCCGGTCGAAAGATTGCCCAGGGTCATATTCGCTCCCGTCAACGTAAACGTCGGATTACCGGTAAACGTCGTCGCTCCAAAAATAAGCCCGGCGGTTCCTGAAGTGACATTCGCTCCTTTGTTCACCGTCAACGGATTGGTGCCGACGGAGAGCGTCCCCATCGTGTGATTAATTCCGGCTCCTGCAGTGGCCCGATCAATGGTAATTGTGGCATCCCCTGAGGCAGCCGCATTTACCGTAGTATTATTCCCAAAAGTCGTCGCCGTATCATTCGTTAATTTTAGCGTTCCTTTTGTCATCGTAACTGCCGCAGTACCCAATGCGTTGGATGTTTGGAGATCAAGGATATCCGTTACGTTGTTTGCATTGACGGCGACGGTTCCAGTCAATCCGGCATTCGCCGCAGTGATGATCATCGTACTCGGAGTTACATTTTGTGATCCAATATACGTCATCGTATTTCCTCCCGCGAGCTGTCCTGCCGTCGTCAGCTGAAACGTATTTCCACCCGTGACCTGAATACTGCCACTCCCCGTCGAGAAACTGAGCACCCGCCCCGCCCCTAAGGTAATGTTACCGTTGGCTCGAAACGTTCCTCCACCAAAAACCAAATCATTCGCCGCATTCCCCAGCCGTGCATCCGCACCCACGATCAGGGTTCCCCCGTTAACAAGTAAATTTCCCGTAAATGTATTGACCGCAACTAAGGTAATCGTCTGCACCGATGAAGGACTCTGGATCGTAATGTTGCCAGAACCCGAGATGATCGACGCATTGTTAAAGAGTAGACCTCCGGTACTTGACGCATTCAATGTTGCGTCTCCTAAAAGAGCGATACTTAAGCCAATCGTGAGCGTGCCATTCGAATTGTTCACAATACTTCCGCCGTTCGCGAGAGTAAATGCATTCCCTGTTGTTAGCGTAAGCCCTCCATTGGGTAAGAGAGTAATGCTATTCAAAGTCAGTGCCGCAAGATCCTGATTTGTCGGATCATTCGCTCCCGATACATCTAAAGAAACATCATCTCCATTCGCCGGAGCGCCTCCGGTCCAATTTCCGCCCGTCGACCAGAGGCTATCCGTGGCGGTAGCCTTCCAAGTCACGGAAGCCGCATCGATGGGAGCGTTAAACCCCAGCAGGAGTAAAGCAAAGCAAATGAGTTGCCTCTTGATTCCTGTCATGTTCATGATCAAAGCATTCTAAAACCAACCAACCAACTCCCTGAACTTATCGTTATCAATGCGTTCATTTTTCAAAAATAAGTTTTCCCGTGTAAGAACGGTCGGCCTCTTTTTTGCCCACTTCTCTCTATCGGTCCTTAATACTATAGACTCCTAGCTTGAAGTTACAAGCCACATCCCAATCAATTCGTAGGTACATCCACCTAACCACATTTCAAACCAGAGGCGGACAGATCCATTGGATTAAAATTTAGGTTGCTGCGATTCCATCAGTAAAAGCAAAGCTCTGAAATCGACTCTCTCCGCCCCCGCGCCTTTTTTCACTTGGGTTTTTATTGGCTTCGTGACAAGATCCATGCACATCATGCGTTCCGTTACCCTGAAGCAGATCGCAGAAGCCGCTGGCGTACATTTTGGCACCGTTTCCAAGGCCCTGCAAGGAGACGCCAGTATTTCTGTGGCGACGCGGGATCGCATTCAGCGCCTTGCGAACGAGATGGGCTACCGCAAAGATCCCCTTCTCTCCGCGCTCTGCGCCTATCGCAAAAATCAGCGCCGTGGCGACCAAACGGTTCTCGGCTATATCACCAATTGGCCTCGCGGACATGAGCCAAAACTCCGTTGGGGGCAGGGCGAGTATCTCCCTGCAGCAATCGCGCGAGCATCCGAACTCGGCTACCGGATTGAAGAATTTTCTCTATCAACGCCAAAGATGAATCCACGGCGTCTCTCCGAAATCCTAGTGGCGCGTGGGGTGCCGGGCGTGATCGTGCAGGATTCGCCCTATACAACCGCGCTCCACTTCCAGGATTTCGATTGGAACGCTTTTTCGTGCTGCGCCATCGGGTATTCACTACAGAGTCCGTCCCTCGCGCGCGTTGCACACTCCCCGTATCTCTCAATGGTGATGGCTATGCGAGGCCTGATGTTGCGGGGATATCGACGCATCGCCTTGTGGTTAAACGACTGGCAAGATGAACGGGTCGGTCACCAATGGAGCGACGCCTACTTCGGCGAATGCCGACGCGCCGGCATCGAGCCGCTCTCCTCTATCTTCAAGGAGGAGACAACCTCGGTCGATTTACTTCACTCGCTCCTGAAAAAAACGCGACCGGAGGTGCTCATCAGCTATGGAGCAGTGCCAGGGATCCGGGACATTCGCACAAAATACAGCTTCTCAGGAAAGCCTCTGGATTGGTTCGTGCTTAACATTCGTAGTAGCACCGACCCGCGCGCGCATGCAAATTGTTCCGGCATCGATCAAAATCTTGAGGTCGTTGGACGCACGGCCGTCGATGTCGTTTTAGCCCACATGATGCGCCGTGAGCGCGGTCCGATCAACGAGCACATTATTACCCTGGTAACGGGCGACTGGCACCAAGGCGAAACGACTGTGCCCAGCCTCTGACACAAGAATACAAACGTCAAAAAGCCTCGATAACGGCTGTCCGCAAATACTCGCGCAATCACCGAGGTCGACGGTAAACGGGACTTATCGCATTCTTGCAAGATGACAAAAACCATCGTGCCGTCTTTGAAAATCATGCGCCCGGCCTTTCTCGGTCGAGTATTGCTGACAACCGCCATTATTCTTTTCGCATGTCTGTTATTGCCTGCAGGCCTCCTCGCTCAAACGGTGTATGAAACGGAAAATTGTACGGTCGCAGCCAGTTCAGGCGAGGTGCACGCCATTGTAACGAACGCATCCGCCAGCGGTGGCAAGTTCACCAATCTCGAGTCCAATGCAATCAACGATTATGTGAATTATCGCGGCGTGGATGTTCCTGTCGCCGGAACTTACAATGTCAAAGTTCGCGTGGTGAAGTCGAGTAATGGAGGAATTTGCCAAGTGAATGCCTCAGGATCCAATCAAGGTTCACCCATCGATCTCTATGCATCGTCATTAAGTTTTGTTGAGGTCGATCTAGGAACCAAGAATTTTGGAACAACAGGCCCCAAACCATTTAAAATTACCGTCACCGGAAAAAACGCCGCCAGCTCCGGGTACGTTATCGCTATCGACACGATCACTCTGACGTTAGAAGAAGGATCCGCAAGCGGTCCGGAAGTCAAAGTAGAAGGCAATGCAGTAAAGATTAACGATGGCGACACCACGCCGCAGACAGCAGACAAGACCGACTTCGGCAGTGTGGATCTGACCAGTGGCTCGGTGACCCATACTTACACGATCCGGAACACCGGCACCGCAGCACTCACCCTTAATTCGGTGACCATTACCGGCTCCAATGCGACCGACTTCGTGGTAACCGCCCAGCCTGTGGGCCCGGTAGCCGCCGGAGGGAGCGCTACCTTCGACGTAAAGTTTGATCCGAGCGCTTCGGGCGTACGCACGGCCAGCCTGAGCTTCGACAACAACGATGCAAACGAGAACCCGTATAACTTCCAAATCCAAGGCGCCGGCACGACGACGACTGGCGGAGGCGGTCCGGAAGCCAAAGTAGAAGGCAACGGAGTAGAGATTGTCGACGGCGATACCACGCCACAGACAGCAGACAAAACCGACTTCGGCAGTGTGGCTGTGACCAGCGGCTCGGTGACCCATACTTACACGATCTGGAACACCGGCACCGCGACACTCACCTTTAATTCGGTGACCATCACCGGCTCCAATGCGACCGACTTCGTGGTAACTGCCCAGCCTGCGGGTTCGGTAGCCGCCGGAGGGAGTACCACCTTCAGCGTGAAGTTTGACCCGAGCGCTTCGGGAGTGCGCACGGCCAACCTGAGCTTCGACAACAACGATGCCAACGAGAACCCATATAACTTCCAAATCCAAGGCGCCGGCACGACGACGACTGGCGGTGGCAGCGAGAAACCGAACTTCATCGTCATCTTCACTGATGATCTCGGCCTGGACATGCTCAGCTGTTATGGAGCGGCCCATCCGACACCCCATCTTGATGCGCTGGCCGGCGGCGGCATCCGATTTGAGCTCGGCTACGTCGCGCCGGTCTGCGGTCCCTCTCGTGCCCAAGTGCTGACGGGGCGTTACCCGTTCCGAACGGGATGTAACTACAACAATACAACCCAGACAGGACTCGAGCCAGGCAAGGAAGTCATGATATCGAAAGTGTTGAAAACCGCGGGCTATGTGACCATGAGCGCGGGTAAATGGGGCCAGCACTCCAACTTCGGACCTCACTTATGGGATTTCGATGAATCGCTGGAAGTTGCCATGGCTAACCGATATTGGCCCGATGGCAGCACCCCCAATACGATCAATGGTCAACCGGTGCTCCCTGTGGTAGGCGAGTACACGCCCGACACAATGCACCAGTTTGTCACGGATTTCATGACCCGTCATAAAGACGAGCCGTTTTTTATCTACTATCCGATGTTGCATATGCACAGACTCCTCGAGAAAACGCCCGACAGCGCACCCGGAGCGGCGGGTGGTGTGATTAGACAAGACAACCTGAACTACATGGACAAGCTTGTTGGCCAGCTCGTGAGTAAACTGGAGCAGCTGAATCTGCGGCAGAAGACGGTGATCCTGTTTATTGGCGACAACGGTTCAGGGGGGCCTCAGCCCATGGTTGGCGGCAAGAAAATCTTTGGCAAAAAAGGCGAGGTGAACGAGGGCGGTGCCCACGTGCCATTTATCGCCAACTGGCCAGGAACCACCCCGACGGGTGTTGTCAGTCGTGACCTGGTAGATTCCACCGATGTCTTCGTGACCTTGGCGGAATTGGCTGGAGCGACGCTGCCTGCGAATGTGACGCTTGACGGAAAAAGCTTCGCTCCCCAGCTCAAGGGTCAAACAGGCACTCCACGTGAATGGGTCTATGTGGAACTCAATGGCGACTCATTTGCCCGCGAAGCCCGTTATAAACTCACCAACCATGGCGAAATGTTCGATCTGATTAATGCTCCGTATGATGAAATCCCCGTCCCTGCGAACAGCGCCGACCCGGCCGTCATCGCGGCGCGCCAGCTCCTGCAGCAAGTCCTCGATACACATCCCGCCGCTCCCGCGAGCCACTAACCCTGCTGACTACTACAAACCATTCGAGCGTGTCACCATCACTTCCTCCCTCCTCCGAGCCCCATTCGCGATAGGATTGGGCCTCGTGCAGGAGGGAGGGCTCGCGCACGATTGATTATAGCAAGTTGACAAAAACGGTAGCCGCGTATGGTTGAACCCCGAATGCTGGGTTGAATCTGGAACTCAGAAACTCAGGAAGTGAGCCTCCCCCCCGAGAAAATGGCGTCTCTTTTCCTGATTTCTTGAGTTCCAAATTAAACCCAAATTTTGCAATAGCCCCTCTATTTCAAAATTTGCCTCATAAAAA
>CAZKRU010000087.1:0-16503 GCA_964555235.1 uncultured Verrucomicrobiota bacterium | reverse complement strand
CTCCAAGGAGCCCGCCTCCAACGTCGGATTCTTACGTTTCGTCTCTTTCGCGTGTTTCGCGGGCAAAAATTCCTGCTTTCCTCAGAAAATCCTTTCTTTGCGAGAAATCTCTCTTTTTCTGTTTTGGACACCAATGTTTGGATATCCTAAGATCGACTTGTCAGACGGGAGCGAAACGCTATTTCTCTCTGACTGTGAAGACTTCTAAAGACGCAAAAGGGATCAAGTTCGAAGCCGCCTTGGAACAACTCGAGACGATCGTTCACGAGATGGAGAACGGCGAGCTTCCTTTGGATCGTCTCATTGAGCGTTACGAGGAAGGGACCAAACTGGTGAAAGTCTGTCAGGAGAAACTCGCAGAGGCCGAGCAGAAGGTCGAAATTTTAACGCAATCTCCCTCCACGACTCCGGAACCTCCCTCTTCCAAAAAGTCGGGCGACGAAATGAGCCTCTTTTAGCTGGCTATGTCCGATCGCCTTCAAACTTTTAAACGGGAGAACCCGAACGGTTGGCTCGTGATTGAACTCTTGGGTTCGCTCTCCCTAGCGATGCTTCTCATTCTGACGTTGGCGGTGGCTTGCGCCGCCGCAACGATCATGGAATCCAAGTTCACCAGCGATGTCGCCCGTCACTACGTTTACAAAGCTCCTTGGTTCTTCGGCTGGCTCCTTTTGCTCTGCGTCAATCTCTGTTGCGTCACCCTCACGCGACTTCCGTGGAAGCGACGTCATTACGGTTTTGTCATCACGCATTACGGAATTATTTTGCTCCTGATCGGATCCGTCATTGGGCACATTGCCGGTTTTGAAGCCTTCATGATTCTCAAAGTCGGAGGAAAACCTCAAAGCATTGCGACGATTCACGAAACCCTCTTCATCGCTCAAAGTCCGAAGGATGGAAATTTCTATCGCTATCCGCTCGCCTTAAAAGCTCAAGCTCCGACGGAATCCCATCCCCGAATGGTCGATCTTCCCGATTCCGATCTCAAAATCAAACTCACTGGTTATTCCGAGTCCCTGATTCAATCCCCGCGCCTCACTCCAGATCTCCAGGGAAAACCAGGCGTCCAACTTCGCTTCAAAAGCGGAATGATGAAGCAGGCCGTTCCGGTCGCTCTGCTCGACCAGAATGAACATCGTGATTTCGATTTCTTCGGACTGGCCAAAGTCGAATGGCATCCCTCGCTCGCAGCCGCCGATCAACGTCCTCGCTGGCGCGAAAGCCAAATGGTTTTCCGGGATCATCCTCCGATCTCCGATACCGAAACCACGCACGGCTATGCATTTCGCCTCGAGAAATCGGGATCCGGATGGCGTCTTCTCATTCAACCTCCCGAAGGAAAACCGTTCACTCGCTCCGTTCCGAAATCGTTTCCTCAGAGTGAAAAAATCAATGGAGTCCTGATCAATTACGTCGGATTCTGGCCTGATTTTGCGATGAAGGAGGGAAAGCCGGTGACGGTCTCCTCTCAACCCAAAAACCCGGCGATTCTTCTCCAACTCGTCGGCAGCCAACCGCCCACCCAACAACCGCTCCTGCTTCTCGCACCGGAGGGAAATCAGATTCGCTATCGCCTTCAACGGGGATCCGTTCATCAATCGGAAGGAACTCTCTCGGTCGGCAACCTCTTGCCCTTGGGCTGGGCCGACTGGCAGATGGAACTTGTCGCGACAGAATCAAAGGCTGTCATGAGTCACGAAATTGAACCGTCCGAACGACCCACTGAAAAGAGTCGCGATGGTGTCCGCGCTGAATTGACGGATCCTCAAGGTAAAACGATCAGCCCCCCCCGCTGGCTCGCCATGGGAATGTTTGATCGCTTCCAAAGTGAAGAAGGAACTATTAATGCGGGTTTGCGACTGCGCACCCAACCGCTTCCCTTTCAAGTCGAGCTGGTAAAGTTTGATGTTCCGCGCGATGAAGGAACCGAATCCCCTTCGAATTACATCAGCACCGTCCGTTTCACCGATTCCACGACAGGAGAAACGCGGGAGGATCTCGCCCAGATGAACAAACCGGCAACCTTCCCCGGCGGCCTCTGGCGTTCCATCATCGGGGCTAATTACAAATTTTCGCAAGCCTCCTGGAATCCGAAAGACCTCGGAGAATCCACCCTTCAACTTTTGTACGATCCCGGCTGGCTTCCCAAATGGATCGGCTCTCTGATGATTTGCTGCGGAATTTTTACCATGTTTTATCTACGGGAGGAGAGGAAATGAATTCAAAAGGTAAGCATAATTCACCCTCCTGCGTCATTATTGCAGGTCCAAACGGAGCAGGCAAAACGACATTCGCTCGGGAATTCCTGCCTCATGATCGAAAAATTCTTCATTTCGTAAATGCCGACTTGATTGCAAGTGGGATCTCACCGCTCAATCCGAACCTTGCAAAAATTCAAGCTGCGCGCTTCTTTCTGAATGAGCTCGATCGCTTAGCATCCGAGCATCAGAATTTCTCGTTTGAAACCACTCTGAGTGGATTGAGTTATCTAGAACGACTGAGACGATGGAAGGCCGAAGGCTATCATATTGAAATTATTTTCCTAAAACTACACTCCCCCGAAATCTCGTTGAAAAGAATTCAGGCTCGCGTAAGGCAAGGAGGGCATGATGTTCCCAAAAAAGATGTGATCCGACGCTTTAAGCGAGGGTGGCATAATTTTCATGAAATCTATCGCAAACTCGCTCATGATTGGGCAGTTTATGACAACTCACACCAGAACCCACGACTCTTGGAGCAGGGCCCATGAAAACAAAATCTCGTAAAACCAACTCGTCCATCTTCGCCAAAACCGTAGGCGCAGCACTCCGTCGCTCCGCAAAAGCAGCTCAAAAAACGGCGCGTCTTCACGGGACCTCTCTTTATTATTGGAAAAATGGAAAAGTGGTTGCCGAAAAACCCTAAAGAAGCAGTCCATGTATAAAGTCATCCCTTTTTTGCTCCTTCTAATTCTTTCCAGACATTCCAACGCCCTCGATGTTCCCGAACTCGGTCAAATCGCTGTTCAAGCCGAAGGCCGAAAGAAGCCACTCACGACGCTCACTCGAGAGAGTCTGATGACGATCACCGGTAAAAGCTCTTGGAAGCAGGAGGGCAAAACCTGGAGCCATGAGGACTTGATTCTCTCGCTCTGGTTTTCTCCCGAGCGTTGGAAACAGGAACCGATGATTCTCGTTTCCTACCGTCCCTTGGTGGAAGCCCTGGGATTGGATTCGCATGAGAAGCGATTCAGCTATGAAATTCTGATGGGATGTCGGGAGCTTCATGATCGAATTCGAGCGATTCAACAAGTCCAAATGCTCAGCCCGAACGGAACGCTCGATCGCATGCAACGCGAAGTGAATCAGGTAAAAAAGCGGCTCGATCTTTTTGAATCGTTGATGACCGGAAAAGCGATAACGCTCATCCCCCACCCAAGCGCCTCCTTCGGTGACTGGATCCCCGTCGGAGCAACCGCTCATTACTATGGTGAAACCGCGGCTACACAGGTCAATCTCGCCGTAGATGCTTTTCGCGCCGCCTATCAATCCAACGATCCCTCACGTTTCTCTCAAGCCTCGCTCGCCCTGGCACAGACGCTTCGCTCGTTGAGTCCTGGGGTTTATCCAAAAGACTCGATTTTAACGCTGGAACGAAATTATCAGAAGGCCCACCCATTCCGCATCGCATGGATCTTAGACGCCTTGGTGGCAATCGTGCTGGCACTGACGGTTCGATGGAAATCGAAGGAGGGATATTGCCTAGCCTGGGGACTTGCGATTCTTGGACTGCTTTTCCACCTCGGAGGGTTTGCCTGTCGCGTTTTAATTTCAGGACGGGCCCCCGTGACGAATATGTACGAAACCGTCGTCTGGATGGCTTTCGGCGTCGTCGTTTTTGGACTGGTGCAGGAATTTCTCACACGGAAGCGTTACTTCATGCTCGCCGCCGCTCCGGTTGCCGTCATTTCGCTCGTTTTGGCCGATACCCAACCGACCGTTCTCGATCCATCGATTCATCCGCTCGTCCCGGTTCTGCGCGATAACTTCTGGCTCACGATTCATGTCCTGACGATTAATCTGAGCTACGCAGGATTTGCCCTTGCCCTCGGCGTGGCGCATGTCGCGATCTGGAAACTCTGTTTTTCAAAAGCGAAAGGCGACTTAAATCTCATCTACCAGTACGTCTATCGGGCGCTTCAGATCGGAGTTCTCCTCCTCGCGACCGGAACGATTTTAGGAGCGGTCTGGGCGAACTATTCCTGGGGTCGCTTTTGGGATTGGGATCCGAAGGAGACTTGGGCCCTCATCACGTTGCTCTCGTATCTGCTCATCCTCCATGGACGGATCGCCGGTTGGTGGAGCGGATTTGGATTGATGGTTGGAGCCGTCGTCGGATTCCAATGCGTCCTCATGGCCTGGTACGGCGTGAATTTTGTACTGGGAGTTGGCCTCCACAGTTACGGGTTCGGATCCGGCGGATTTCAATACGCGCTCGCTTTTGTTGCCGTCGAATTGGCCTTTTTAGGGCTAGCTTTTCAGCAAAAGCGTAAATCGATTTGACGATCAAGAAGTAAAGTTTTCCTCTCGCGAAGGTCGCCAAGTCGCCAAGAAAATATTTTTGTTTTTTTAAGTCGAATCCACTCCTTCGCGCCTTGGCGGACTTGGCGAGAAATAACAACTCTTAGAAAGAGTATGGGATTAATGACGTTTTTTGGGAATCAAAGCCCGAACCACTCCCCCAAAGTAAAAGGGGATGCGCCGAAAACGAAGCGAGAGCGACTGCCGGAAGATGCAGACTAAGTTAAACCGTATTTGATCAAGACGCTTCATTTGATTAAAAATCCCAATGACTTGTATGCGTAAACTATGCCACAAGCAACAGAAAATTAAAGTAGTTTTTACTTTAAAATACGTAATAATGTAAATTATTGGTTTGCAGAATTTTGTAAAAGTTTTAGATGCAATTTTTGGCCTTCAAAGAAGGCCCTGTTTCTACCTCTGAAAATCCGAAGCTCCAGCTATTCTTTAATTCGAATCACGTACGGTAAATCGGTCCGTTTTTTGAGCTGTTGGAGGTAATCAGGCATCACGGATTTAGCCAAAAGATCCTCCTTGCTCTCGCTCCATTTTAAGATCACCCCATCCACATCCTCCCGATCCTTTGCCCAAGTCAGACATTGTACTGGAGTGAGTGCCATGTAGTGCGAGCCTGGCGAAATCGCATCGAGGGTCATGTAAATGATCGCACCCCGAAATCGGATCCCCCCAAAGACAATGTCCCGAGTATACGGATTGCGCGGAAGTTCAATGGCGGGGGGCGATACCGTTTCAGGCTCCTCCGACACGAGTTTCGCCGGACGGACCGGGAGATACATGACCTCCTGAAGGTCCATGAATTGAACTGTCGTCACCGCTTCTTGAGGTTTATGAAAATAAATCGCAACGGCAATACTCACAAAAACGACGAGCGTCACCCATGAGAGAATCGCCATTTTCTTGCGAAACTTCTCCAATGCTTCAGGAGAGTCGGGTCGGGGCATCATCGGATCACTCCGGTCGGTCGCAACTGGTCATTCATTCTAAAAAAGCTTACCGCAGAAGAGACCCCGGAGCCAATGAGAAGAATTTTCGACTTCGAAAAAAATCTGATACTGGGAGGTTACTTGGGCGACTCTTCAACGACTGCAACCTTGCTTCGAGTCTCGTTCATTTTTTGTAATTCGATGTAACAGAGTTTCGTATAAACCTTGGTTCGCCAAATAAACCACGGAACGAGCAAAGCCAAAACAAAAAGAGCCCCGCCGAGCATTAAAAAAAGGAGGAACCCGAGAAGCCCCAAGTGCGAAATAATCCCCCAAGGATCAGAAACGAAATATGACATCACCCCACCCTACTTCGCGTACTTGATCGAACAACCGTATGGTTTGGTTGTTGGATTTGAAACCGCTTTTCCGGCCAACACTTCGTCCAATGCTTTGGCGACATAGTTCTCCGCAGCGGGATCGAATTGTGGCTTCGGATTCGAATCAATCGCCCCGGCATAAGCCAAGTTCCCTTGAGGATCGATCACAAAACAATGCGGCGTCGTTTTCGCGCCGTACGCCATCCCCACTTTTCCATCGGAATCCAAAAGAAGTGCCGTCGATTTCATCCCTTTTTCAGCATAGAGCGACTTCGCCTCTGCCGCATTTTGAACCGCCCCTTGTTTTCCAGGAGCCGAGGAGATGATCGAAAGCCAAACGACTCCTTTTCCGGCGTATTTTTCCTGAAGTTTTTGAATCGCCCCCGGGGCATAATGCGCCACCACAAACGGGCACTGCTGATTCGTCCATTCCAAAACGACGAGCTTTCCTTTAAAATCAGAAAGATGAACCTCTTTCCCCTCATGCCCCATTAAGGTAAAATCCGGAGCTGGCACTCCGACTTCTACCGCCACTCCAAGAACAATCATCCCCATCATCGCGCAAAAGATTAAAAATGGTTTCATCTCCTTAGTTTTGCGCTTCGCTGGACCCTGTCAAGACTGGCCCGGGTCTGAAATTTCCCTCTCCGAGGGGGCCGTCCTGCGCTATCGGCGGATGCTTCGGTTGAAAAAAAGACTTCGTTTGAGCCAGTTTTCCGCTTAAATCCAAACGCCTTGAACCAAAGTAATCACTTCAAATGAAAGCAGATGCCCTCTCAACCTCGACGAGCCGCCAATGGTGGAGCGATCTCATGCTCCTCACGAAAGCACGATTGACGCTTCTCGTCCTGCTCACGACTTGGGCCGGATTTTATCTCGCCATGGATCCGTTCACCCCCTCGGGACTTCTCTTTCACACGCTCTTGGGGACAGCACTGGTTGCGGCTTCAGCTTCGGCCTTGAATCAACTGATGGAGCGCCAGATTGATGCGAAGATGATTCGCACACAAGATCGCCCCCTTCCCTCCGGCCGCATGCATCCGGACGAAGTCCTCCTCATCGCCTTCGGAACCGGGGCCGGGGGACTTCTCTACCTCGCATGGAGCACGAATCTTCTGACCAGCCTTCTCTCCGCCACGACTCTTCTCTCCTACGTTCTTCTCTATACACCTCTGAAGAAAATCTCCACGCTCAACACACTCGTCGGAGCCATCCCCGGAGCACTCCCGCCTGTCATCGGATGGGCAGCAGTCACGAACTCCATTCCGGTCCAGGCCTGGGTCCTTTTTGGAATTCTCTTCTTTTGGCAAATGCCTCACTTCCTCGCCATCGCCTGGTTCTGTCGTGAGGACTACGAGCGTGCTGGACTCAAGATGCTCCCCGTCCTCGATCCGACCGGAGCGAGCACGGGACGCCAGGCCGTCATTTACTGCGCCTCCCTCCTTCCGATCAGTCTGCTTCCGCTTTTTGTTCGAATGGCTGGCCCTCTCTATTTTGTGGCGGCCCTCGGATTGGGAATCGCCTTTATTAGCCTTGCTGTCCGCTTTTCAAAAAATCCGGAACTTCCCACGGCTCGAAAACTCTTTTTTGGATCCATCATTTACTTACCCCTCCTACTCCTGGCACTCTGCCTCGACAAACGTCCCATCTTTTAAATTCTCATGAATATCTCCAAAACTTTAAAAGATTTTGCCGCTTGGACTCGGGATCGTTTCTTCCTTGGCCTTTGTGTTGCCATTCCGATTGCCCTCACCGTCTGGATCGTGAATCTTCTCTACAGCCTGATCAATGGCCCGTTGGATCAAGTCATCCGTCATCTCATCTCCGAACATCACCTCCCTGCCTCCGAATATTTCAAAACACACTATGACGGAACGATTCCCGGCGCGGGATTCCTTCTCACACTCCTTCTTCTCGTTCTCATCGGAGTCTTGACGGGGAATTATGTCGGAAAAAAACTTCTCGGATTTATTGATCTCCTCTTTGGCCGCGTTCCAGTCGTCCGCCCCATCTACAACGCCATTAAGCAAGCCGTCGAAGCGGTTCAGAATTTGAGCGGCGACGACAAAAACGCAACTTTCAATCAGGTGGTCTACATCCCCTACCCCGGAACCAAAACACAAGTCCTCGGCTTCGTCACTAGTCGCTTCACTAGACCGGATGGGACCCTCTGGTGCCACGTTTTTCTTCCGAATGCTCCCAGTCCCCTCGCCGGCTTCGTTCTCATTGTTCCGGAATCCGAGCTCGTCCTTGCTGATATCACCGTGGAACAAGCCACCAAAATCATTCTCTCCTGCGGTCTCGTCACCCCCAACTCCTTAGGGCGCTAACGGATCCTTCTTATGCACGAAATCCTCACATTCCTCAAAAGCCTTCACACTCCTGAAGGACTTCAACAGCTCATCGTTTCCGGTGGAGCCTTGGTACTCGTTGCCATCATTTTTGCCGAAACAGGTCTTCTCGTCGGATTTTTTCTCCCGGGCGATTCGCTCCTCGTTACCGCCGGTGTCGTCGCTGCAAAAGCATCACATCTTCCCGGACTCAATATCTGGGTGCTCAACGGAATTCTCGTGCTTGCCGCAATTATTGGAGACCAAGTCGGGTTTTGGCTCGGAACGAAATGTGGTCCGAAAATCTTTACGAAAGATGACTCTTTCTTTTTCAAAAAACGCTATGCTCAGGAAGCTCACGACTTTTATCTGAAGCATGGTGGTGCCGCCGTCATCATTGCCCGCTTTATGCCGATCCTCCGCACATTTGTTCCATTTATCGCAGGAGTTGCCGACATGCCTTATCGTCGATTCGTTGGATTCAATATCATCGGCGGCATCCTCTGGGTCACCAGCCTTCTTTGGATCGGCTACGCGGTCGGACAAACGCCATTGGCCGATCAACTCCATCATATCATCCTCTTCGTCGTCGTCATTTCGATCCTTCCGCTGGTCATCGGATTTATCAAAAGGTTCCTGAAGAAGAGCGAATAGATCTCTCGCGGAATCCACAGATTAACGCAGATTCTCACAGATTTTTGGAAGAGAAAATGATCCTCCCCTCATTGATCTCAAATCTGTGGCAATCTGCGTGAATCTGTGGATTCGCACACAATCTTCAGTCAAAAGTCACTCTTACCCGAAACGATACGGTGACTTCGGCTTTTCAGGCTTCGATTCCGGTTTCGGCTCCACCGGAGGAAGAGGCTTAACCGGTTTCTCGACGGGAGGAGGAACGGGCGTCGATTTTGTCGGAATTGGAATCAAGGTCTGATTCAATTTTTCAGCCGCCTCTTTCCGCTCTTTCGGATTCATCCAAATTTTAACACGTCGCTGAAGTCCATCCCGATCCTGATAAAACTTCGGGCGATAGCAATAAACCTGTTCGGGCCGGGCATCGGGGGGAAGTGGCGTCCAAAAGGTTGGCAAGGACATCAACAAATATGAACTCACTTTTGTTTCCTCTTTTTTAATCCCGGGCAAGGTCGGTGCCTGGGTCTTGGGATAATCCAACGGATCCGGTCCCCCTCGATGAATTTCACGATAGGTCATGATCCTATGCCCCAGCGGTTCGGACTCTTCCAAAAGACTTTTTCCGTCGATCCCCGTGGTCAAAATTTTCCGGGAAAGTGGTTCTGAGAAATTCTCGCGAGCCACCCAAACCCACTCTTCCGGTCGCGCCACACGTGCCTCTTCCGTCTCCTCAAATTCACCCTTTTTGTTGATCGCGGAAAAGCGCCATCCAATATGGGTCTTAGTTCCTCGCCAATCGACTCCCGAGGGATACCATTCCGTTCCAGGAAACCAGCGCCATGTTCCCTCTTCGCCACATTTCCACGCCCCGTAATGATCCGTGACCCACGAATGAGCCCCATCGCCCTTCCAAAACCAGCCAAAATCGGAATAGATCCAATGGCCTTCCGTTAAAGGTCTCCACCCATTTTTTTCAAAAGGACGAAACCCCCACGGTTCTGAACCACTTGACTCCCAAATTCCGACCGGATTCAAAATGCTGAGTACTGTATCAAAATCAGTCACTCCCCGCTCGGTAAAGGGGGCGATTGCCCCGAAGAACAACATTCCTGAAAGAATTAGCGATCCCATACGGCTCCTTTGCTAGACAGAATCCCCACGTGTTGAAAGTATTTTGAAAGCAATTCCAACAGCGTCACAGGATTGTCACACAGCTCAAGTCTTCAAAAAAATGTGTTCGACGTCCAAAAATTGCCGCTCGATCTCATCGATCAATACCCCCATTGACTCGGGAGGGAGGCCCAGCGTTTTAATCTTTTCCATCGAAATCGGAGGAACCCCTCGCTCGCCACTCGTCCCAATCTGCAAGGCATTCACCATCAGATCCGCCACATGAATGATCGTCGCCTCTTGAGATGATTGTTTGGCCTTTTCCGGATGATGGTGCCAGCGAACCGTATCCCGGACCGGCAAGGGGAGCTGCCAGTAGGCCAGCAATGCTTCGCCTGCCTCCGCATGGTCAAATCCAAGCACCTCCTGCTCCAAACTGCCAAAAAGTCGTTTCTCCTCCTGGGCTCGCTCCAGAATTTGCTCCGCCTTTTCAGTGAACTGAGAGAAAATGATCAGCCGCCCCAAGTCATGCAAAAGCCCGGCAACGAAATACCGCTCCAGACTTGCCTCTTCCAACTTCGCCGCAATCGCGCGTGCCGCAATCCCACAGGAAAGACTGTGCTTCCAAAAATCATTCATCGTCATCAAAACCGGATTGATTCCATCAAACGCCTCGATGACCACCGTCGCCAAAGTCAAATCCCGAACCTGTTTCAATCCAATCAACGTCACCGCTTCCGAAATTGTATTCACTTGGGAAGGAAATCCGTAAAAACCGCTGTTTGCCAATTTCAAAAGCCGCGATCCAATCCCCGGATCATCCGCAATTAACTCCGCCAACGCCTGAATGGTGATCAGCGGATCCCGTACCGCCCGGTTGATCTCGTCATAAACCAACGGAAGCGATGGGATCGCTCCCGGCTCCTTCATGCACTTTTCCAAATCAGGATTCATACCTTCTGATGGGCCGGATGCCCCCGATTATGTCGAGCCCGGCGAACGACACAAAGTCGAAAGAGCTCCTCGATTAACGGATCCTTGCGATCCACCGACTTAAACCACTCCTTCAACTCCAACTCCGCCACCTGAATTTCCTCAGGCAAAACCGGATGCTCCTCTTCTTCGGCGTTGACAATCTCCACTTCAGTAATCCCAAAGGATCGCAGCAATGGAATCAATCGCGCCGAAATGACCTGACCTTTTCTGGCAATCAATTGTCCAAACTGCGTCGATAAGTCATGCGCTAAAATCATCCCCTCCTGAAGGCGTTCGGTGGAAACAATACGCGCCATTGAATCCTAGGGACTACGCCGCAGCCCCTTCTCCCTCTTCCGACTTCTCAGAAATCACCGGAGCAATCGCCGTGAGTTTGTCCTTCTCGTCGAGCGAAACCAGTTTCACTCCCTGAGTATTACGACCTGTTTCCCGGATTGCCTTGACCGAAGTTCTGACCATCTGCGTGCTCTGGGTGATCAACATGATCTCATCTTCATCCCGCACCGTAAGCGCTCCGATGACCTTGCCGGTCTTATCGGTCGTCTTCATCGTGATGATTCCCTTGCCGCCACGGGACTGAACGCGATATTCATCAAACGGAGTCCGTTTTCCGATTCCATTCTCCCCGGCCACCAACAGTGTCGCGCTCGGATCAACAATTGCCACCGCAACGACTTCGTCGCCCTTTTCCAGGGTAATTCCGCGAACCCCTGCCGCCGGACGGCCCATGCAACGAACCTGATCCTCTTCGAATCGAATGCTCATTCCCTCGTGCGTGATCATCACGATTTCGCTGGTGCCATTCGTCAACTTCACGTCAATCAATGCGTCGCCTGCCTCAATTCCAATCGCAATGATTCCCCCCTTTCGCATATTCGCAAAATCCGAGAGTGCCGTTTTCTTGACTGTGCCGAGCTTGGTGCAGAAAAAGAGCTGATTCGACTGAGTCCAGGTGACGTCCTCCGCCTTGTTGTTTTTGCGTGATTCAATGCGAATCATCGCCGCCACCTTTTCGCCAGGCCGGAATTCCAAGAGATTGGCAATACTTCGCCCCTTCGAGGCGCGCCCCATGTCCGGGACCTCATGCACTCGCACCACATAGCTACGCCCGGAGTTCGTAAAGAACATCAGGTAGTCATGCGTGGAAGCCGTGAAAAGATGCTCCACAAAGTCGCTATCCTCCGGCTTCTCGGATTCCTTGGTTGTCATTCCGATGACGCCCTTGCCACCACGCTTTTGAGAGCGGTAATTGCTCACATTCGTGCGCTTGATCAAACCATTATGCGTCAGGGTAATGATCACCCCTTCGTTTGCGATCAGATCTTCGATACTCATCTCCCCTTCGTCGGGAACAATATCCGTCCGACGCTTACTCCCGTAATCTTCCTGGATTTTGAGAAGTTCATCCTTGATAATTTTCAGAACGCGCGATTCCTTCGCCAAGATATCCATCAAGTCCTGGATCGTATCGAGGAGCGCCTTGTACTCCTTCTCGATCTTTTCCTGTTCCAGTCCCACCAATTGGTAGAGACGCAGCTCCATGATTGATTCAATTTGACGCTCGCTCAAAGCATAGCGTCCATTCGTCAAACGATCTTCCTTGCGAATGGTCACCCCAAAGTGCTCCACCTGCTTCTTGGTAAATTCGTACCCCTGCAATTTGACTCGGGCTTCATCGCGCGTATCCGATTTCCGGATGATCTCAATAAAGTCGTCGATGTTCGCCAAGGCAATCAGATAACCATCGAGAACTTCCGCCCGTTCCTCTGCCTTTGCCAATTCGAATTTCGTGCGTCGAATAATGACCTCTCGACGATGTTCGATGTAGCAGTTATTGACTTCCTTGAGGTTCAACGTCTTCGGACGCCCGCCATCAATCGCCAGCATGTTGATGGAGAACGAGGTCTCTAGGGAGGTCAGCTTATAAAGATTGTTGATGACGACCTTTGGAACGGCGTCACGTTTCATTTCAACCACAACGCGCGTGTTCTCGTCCGACTCATCCCGAACATCGGTAACATCCGTCAAGGTCTTCTCATTGACCAAATCCGCAATGCGCTCCACCAAGGTGGCACGATTCACGTTATACGGAATTTCCGTAATGACGATGATCTCCTTGCCTCCCTTGAGCTCTTCGGTGTGAAGCCGACCTCGTACCCGGACCGCTCCCCGACCCGTCGATAAATAATTTTTAATCCCTTCCATCCCAAGAATCGAACATCCGGTCGGGAAATCAGGTCCCTTTACATGCTTCATCAACTGGGCAATCGTAATTTCGGGATTATCAATCTGGGCACAAATCCCATTAATAACCTCGGTCAAGTTGTGAGGTGGGATATTCGTCGCCATCCCGACCGCAATTCCGACGCCGCCATTCACCAAAAGATTTGGAAAGGCCGCCGGAAAAACCTTCGGTTCGGTCAAACGTTCATCATAATTCGGAACGAAATCGACCGTATCCCGGTCCATGTCATTCATCAGGGCCGCGCCCAAATGCGTCAAACGGGCTTCCGTATAACGCATCGCGGCCGGGGGATCTCCCTCCACCGAACCGAAATTTCCCTGCCCATCCACCAACGTATCCCGCATCGCCCAAGGCTGCGCCATGTGGACGAGGGTTGGATAGATCACCGATTCACCGTGCGGGTGATAATTACCCGAGGTATCACCACAAATTTTCGCACACTTGATCTGTTGACGCCCGGGAAGAAGTCTTAATTCGTGCATCGCAAAGAGGATTCGCCGCTGGGAGGGCTTTAATCCGTCGCGCACGTCTGGTAGCGCGCGGGAGATAATCACCGACATCGAATAGTCCAAAAACGAGTTTTTGATCTCGTCCGCGACGTTGACGTTTTGGAGTTTTTCCCCCTGTGAAAACAGAGATCCGGATGAACCAATTTCTTCTTTTTCTGCCATAAGTTTTTCCTGCTAAAGCCGTTGATTCTTAGAGGCTTCTATGAGTCTTGAACAGGTTTTTTTTTAGGCAAAAAACATCCCTGTCCAAAACAAAGCCCGATCTTCGAGGATAAACCAAGAGGGGGGATTGAATTGAAGGACTTCGCGATTTTGACCTGCCCGCATTGCTACGCAAAGCGTTGCGGGCGGGGGTGAAACCGTTTTGAGCTTACGGCTGAGCACGTTGCTGAATGAATTTCGAAAATTCCTCGGAATTTCCAATTTTCACAGGCAAGGAGAGCGCCGCCTTTAAGCGCTGAAGGTATTCGCTTCTTGGAATTTCCACCGCACCCAGAAGCTTGGTTGCCGGATTAATCACCTGGGTATCGAAGAGGACAAAACCTCGATGACGCAGCCAATGAAAAAGCGTCAACAACCCGATTTTGGAAGCATTTGCTTCACGATAAAACATCGACTCCCCGGCAAAAAAACCGCCGAAGGCGACTCCATAAACGCCCCCCACCAAAAGTTTCCCATTCCAAACCTCCACGCTGTGAGCGTGACCCGCCCGATGCAATTCGAGGTACGATTCGATAAACCGCTTACTAATCCAAGTCTCTCCGCGTTCCGGAGTCTCTTCCGCACAGGCACGAATGACTTGCTCAAAACCGTGATCCATCGTAACGCGAAATGAATGCTTCTTAAAAATTTGCATAAGCCGCTTCGGGGGTTGATATGTCAAAAGCTCAAAAATCGCCCGGGGATTCGGAGACCACCAGGTGACCGGACGATCCGTCCATGGAAAAATTCCGGAACGATAAGCCAATTCCAAACGGTCCACAGACATGCCACCCCCGACCGCAACGAGTCCCTCCGCCGTCGCTGTCTCAGGATCCGGAAATCCGTTCTGAGGAAAAAACGAACGGCTCATACAAGTCTCACCTCATTAGAGCAACGACTTGATCAAAATTTTAGAATTACGACCGCTCGTTTCGTATTTTTCCCGACGCGATGGGGGAAGTGATTCAACCGTTGCTTCCTTAAATCCACCCTTCTGCTGGAAATAATTAAAGGCCTGGGTCGAGAGCGCAAATAGCGTTTTGGAACCTCGCTCCTTGGCCGTCTTTTCCGCATAGACCATGAGCTTGCGACCAATCCCCTGATTCTCGTGCATCCCGGAAACGTACATGCAGGCCATCTCTGCCGTCTCTTGTTCCGGATAAAGATGAATCGCCACACAACCGACAATCGTGCGATCAATTTCAAAAACGTGATAGTCATCCAACTGGGAGAGAATGCTCTGTCGCGACCGCTTCACCAACTCATCTGCCTGGATGGAATGCTTGATCAGATGCAAAATCGAACGAACATCCTTTTTCATTGCCTTGCGAATCGCCTGGTATTCATTCGCATAAATCATGGTCCCGATTCCCTCTGGAGAGAAAACCTCCGTCAGCAACGCTTCATCAATCCGTCCATCAATCAAGTGCGCCCGACTGACTCCACCGAGACAGGCTTTGACGCAATGCTCCAATTTCTGAGCAAGCTCCAACGGAATTTCATTCCGCCGCTTCTTGAGGTACTCTTCGGATTCTTCCACGGAAAGTTGCATGAGTTTTTTCCCGTTGGAAATCCCGGCGTACTCACTCACATAAATCAATTTCGAAGCCTTGAGCGCTTCTGCCACTTTTTGGGCCACTCCATCGGAATTCACCCGAAACGTCCGACCATCGCCGTCAAATCCGAGTGGAGGAATCACCGGAATAATCCCCTTTTCCAAAAGCTCGTGCAGAAAAACCGTATCGACCCGTTCCACCCGCCCCGTGTGTTGGTGATCGACACCCCCCACAATTCCATACGGATGCGCGATCACCGCATTCGTGCTGCACGCCCGGATATCCGTCGAGGAAAGTCCTTCCAACACCTCATGCGTCACCCGATTCGCCGCAGTCATCGAAATGTTCAGCGTATCAGCATCAGTAATTCCGATCCCAGTGTAATTTGAAATCGCCACACTGGTGACGCTGGCCAGCTCTTGAATCTGATGTCCCGCTCCGTGAACCAAAACAATCCGAATGTTCAAACTCCGCAAAACCGCAATATCCAGCAGCATGTTTGGAAAGTTCTCATGCGCGATAATGTTTCCATCCAGCGCAATCACAAACGTCTTATCACGAAAACTCGGAATATACGTCAGAATCCCACGTAAGTCAGCAACACTCATCTTCTGTTTTAGTAACAAAATCCTCCGGGATGGCAATAGACAAGTAAGATCCCCAATCTTTGGTAGTCCTAGGAAAAATTCGGTAAAGTGGAATTCTCACACAAAGACACCAAGGCACCAAGGGAAGTCTCTTTTTATTCATACTGGATCATCATGAAATAAAGCCTTGGTGAGCTTCGTGCCTCTCGGTGAAGTAAGTTGTTCCTCACACAAAGGCACGAAGCCACAAAGCTTTTGAGGCCATTTTGATTTATGATGAAATGAAACAAAAACACCTTCCGATTGTGGCTTCGTGCCTTTGTGTGAGGAGGTTCCCTTCACAGCCGTGCCAGCCTGTTCCACGGGCAGGAGCTTCGTGTGAGACGCTCGTATTACAGTTTGAGACCTCTGCAAAAGTGGTGAAGTGGCGTGAAAAATGCTTGAGGAAGAGAT
>CAZKRU010000086.1:1375-16550 GCA_964555235.1 uncultured Verrucomicrobiota bacterium | reverse complement strand
GGCCAGACGTAAATCCCCTTCTGGGGTAAGCCCTTTAATCTGATAAACCTGCCCGTTGCTCAAGGCATGACCATCCAAGGTTTGACCATTGCGCGTAATTCGAATTTTATCTCCTACCGCTACTCCAAGATTTTGAATCTCATAAACCTGATAATGTCCCGGTTGATCCAGGGGGAGCTGCTTTTTCTCTCCCAGCGTGTTTTTTATCCAGACCCGCCCGGTATCATCGCGACCCGTTACCTTGGCGCGTTCTCCTCGATCAAATCCTTTAGCTTCCCGGTGGAACTGCACTTCCATCCCTTCCTGATAAAGATGTGCCTCCCGACGTTGTGCGACAGACCAGTGCAAATCCTGAAGTTTTGAGATCGGCGTTTCCTGTATTCCAATTTTCCCGACCTGCCGCAATCTTTCTCGAATGGATTGAGTCACTTTTAATCCCTCAGCATGAGTCGGCGACACCACGATGACCTCTTTTTTCCCGATCACCGCCTGAACGTAATCCTCTGACAAGCGTTGATAACGCTCGGTATCCGATGAAATTTCCACCAAGGCGTTTAATTCTTCCAATTTTTTGAGTCCTTCCGCCGACCTGCCTTGCCGCAAACAAGCGACCGCTTCCCGGTGCTTTTCTCCCTTCTGACGGCGGTTGACGGTTAAAGAAGCTGACTCGATCCCTGCATGAAGCTCCAAAATGCGAAGCGCATCTCCACGTTCTACTGGAGTATTTTGCAAGGTGTCTCCCGACAAAACCACACGACATTGACGCTCTTTCGCCAAATCGAAGATGCCACGCATTTGCCGGGAACTCAGTAGTCCTGCCTCATCAATCCAGAGGACTTGGCCTTGCACCTGTTCCTGGAGGGAACTGTTTTCCAGCAAATGAGCCACGGTTTGGGCATTACCAAAGCCTTCTTTGCGCAGCACTCCCCGTGAAGCTTCGGCGCTGGGAGCAAAGGTAAATACCTTCCGACCCCCGGATTCAATCGCTTTCACGGCCTCTTGCATCATGGTCGTCTTTCCCGTCCCTGCGGCTCCCCGGATCGCAATGACCCGGTCCCGCGACCCAATCACATGCCGGACTACCCCTTTTTGCTCATCTGAAAGCTTTTGATTTGAAAAGAGATAATCATCCGGGTTAAGCGGACTACACATGCCCCGCCCATCCTTCACGTATTGAACGCATGCCCATTCCTCCCCAAGAATTTCATGGGTGGTGCAATAGGATTGGCCGTCCAGATCCCGATTCACAATCCCCGAGCGAAAGCGTTCCCGCTTTACCTCACTCACCTCGACTTGTCCCATCCCATGCCGCAAGGCAGTTTCAATCAGCTTCTTTTCAGAAACCACCGAGGCGTTCTCCAAGCAATGTTCCAAAGCAAAATCCATTGCTTGACGTGGAGTTAGTTGGTTCAGCCGATAGCCACCCCGGCGACTGGCCTCATACAGCCGCGCAATCGCTTGTTGTTCTTCGGATGTTAGGCGCGCCATCCATTCATCCTTGAGATCCGTCATGATCCTTTTGACTTTTTTGGCACGTGTCCTGGCTCCCAAGGCAGATCGAACTTTGGGATCAGTGATGCCCACCGCCTTTTCTTCGATTTGTTGGGTGCGCTGTGAAAACTTTTTAATGAGGGATTGAGGAACCCCTCTAATCTCAAAATTACTTTTCGTCCGCTCTACCGAATAGCCGAGATCAGACAGCCGTTTACCCAAGCTAGCCAAAAAGAGGGATTCATAATAGGGGCCGTCGTGTTTGATTTGTCCAAACTCCCCAGCCTTCCATTTCTTTTCCGTCCAATCCCAGGTAGCGTTAAAGGCAAAACAGTGGGAATGCAAATGGGGATCTGGCTTCCCCGCCACAGGCCGGGCGGTAAAGTGAGTGAACTCCCCCCAGATCAAGTTCCCCGTCCAACGATCTCCGGTGGCACCCCCGGTACGGACACGCGCCGAGACGGCGTCTTCGATCTCCTCCATGGTTTCGGTGACCGATTTCTGAAAAGCCGATAAAATACGCTCATCCCCCGTAAGCGCCTGAACCACCGAAACGCTCTTGGGGCAATGGAAGTTGAAATCATATCCGACCCGGCGATTCTGTTTCGTGCGAACCGTCAACCGACGACCAGACGTCGGATTGATATTATCGCATAATTGCTCGAATGCCTTTTGATCGACTCGCCCTTTCAAATTCAGACGTTCGGCACCTTGGCCACGCCATTCACCAATTTGCTCCTGCTCATCGAGGTAGTATTTCCCCTGCCCGCGACCAAGCGCTTCCTGTTTTAGACCCACTGTGTAGTAGGACTTGGCCTGTTTGACACTTTGACTCGCAATAATTCGCAGCATGATCAAATCCTTGAATGCACGTATTCACCTGCTTTTGAAGACCCAGAGAAAGTTGTCAGACGTCTCTCCTAAGCTCCGCTTGAGGGGTAAATTTCCATCCGGAAAAATCTTCGAACAGAGCTCGAACGAACTTCGAACACCGTTCGAGCTTGGTTCGAACTTCGTTCGAAGCTTGTTCGATCTTTTGATAGCTCGTTTTTCATTTGAAAATCAGGATTAACAAGAGGACGACAGCTACCAAAATCCATCCCCAATAAATTTTTCGCCAGAATTCAAAAGCCTGATCGACCTTTAAAATTAACTGCGCCATTCGTTCTGTATTGGCTTTGGCTTCAGCTAACGCCAGTTGAGATTTTTCGATCACCTCCGGTTCGATCCGACGCATGATCTCATCGGCCATGATCTGTGACTTCATCAGCATCGTCGCATTCTTGAGATCAAGCCTCACCTCGTCCGCACACTTATTCATCCCCTTGCAAACATCCCGGAGTTTGTTTTCAATGGAGGCAACTTCACTGAACACCTTCCGGCGTTCCTCCTGGATCTGAGAAAGAAGTTTCTCCGATTCCGCAAGAATCAACTTCCACCTCTCCCTCTCTTGGGCCAGCTCCAATGGAACGGTTCGGATGAGGAGCGGCAGAAACCCTATCGCCTGACATAGGCGCAAGATTTCATCCTGAGGATGGAGCGTTTTCAAATGCGCGAGATACTTCCAATAGGCTTCGCGCTTTTCCTCTGGCACCAATTGGGCCAATTCCTCCCACAAATCCTCTTCGGGATTCATGAGAGAAGCCAATCTGCAATCCCATCCAATTGGACAAAGAGTTGCTGGCGATAGGATCGAGCACGCACAATGAGGCTTGATCGGTTTAATTCCGGCAAGTCTCGCTGCCGGTCAATCACCTGAGTCAGCGTCGCCCCATGGTTGCGCAAACTGTGCTGCAGATCGGGAATGCGCGCCATCATACGGATGATCTGGGGAGCAAATGCTTCCCGGAACTTTTTGGCTTCGGCAGACTCCTCCCAGTAGAGGAAGTTCTCCTGGCTCGGATCGATTTGATTTAAAACGATGAGGTAATCCGTCCGGTTTTGCAGTTGGCTGGCCCAGGAGAGTACGCTTTCGACACTGGCCGGATCACTGGTAATGACTCCTACCGCTACAAAGGCCATCTCCTGAGACACCGTCTCGTACATGGCATCAAACCATTGGTAGGCCACTTTTCCGCTGCCAGCACCCATATCCGCAAGAATAACCCCGTCCTGATCGGTGAAATCAATCAAGGCATCAAGACCCGCTGGAGTGTGAATATCTACTTTTCGGGTTTGTTCCCGAAAAAAATGGATGAGACTCCCTTTCCGCTTGTTTTCAATATCCAAATCCAGATAAGTGGCAGCAATTTGCTTTTGGGCGAGCCATTCGCCCAAGGCGATCATGAAGGTGGTTTTGCCAGTGCCACCTTTGCCGCCTGTTGTGAAGATCACTTTCTTTTTCATGGTGCATCCTTTCGAGTTAATAGTGTGAGGGGTTTGTTGTCGTCATATTCAAAGAGAGGAGAAGAAATCGGGAGGGAGCGTCGGGCGCGTGATGCCGGTTCGTTGTCGAGCATTGCCATCACCTTGCGGCGGGTGGAACGCGTCTTGATAAAGCTAAAGACGGTTGAAAGGGTCACGCTGCAATGGCATTCGTCATGCAGACGTTGAACGATTTGGCGGTAGCTCATCCGGTCCTTACGCCATTGCCGGATTTGAGACGAGTACGGAAGTAACTTACTCTGAAAGGGTTTTCCACGAAAAGGAGGGGCTTTCATTGTCTTTGGTGGTTGTTTTCGCTTTTGGGAAAAGAACGGTGGCCGCCTTCAGAAGTTTTTTCGGTTTTTAACTGTTTTTGGTGTTACCCCGGCGAGAAAAGCTCGCTCACTTTGGCGCAAACGCAGATGTGGATTTAATCGCTCGGCGATTAACAGGGCTATTTTTTGAGGAGAAACAATTTTTTTAAGATGTCGCCTAACCTCTCGGTCATCCGTAAAGGTTCTTAAAATATCGATGTCCCCTTCTTTCATCGCACTTTCCTTTCCATTCTTTCCAGCGCATCATGAACGCGCTGAAGATCAAAGACGATGGTTCGATAGCCGGGCTTTGAACCCGGGATGCGACGATGCCTCCAAAGACGCCCCAAAAGCGGAAGCGGCCATCCAGTCGCTACTGACAGTTTCTCAAGTCCAATAATTTTCATGATTCGTTATTTCCTTTGATTCGGTCTTTTTTCGAGCACAGGACACAGCTACACCAGGTTTTTTGATAAAATGGCGGAGGGTCAAAAATGGACGATTATTCTTTTTGACAAGAATTCGATTCGGCTTTTAAGCATTGAGAATTTTCGCTCAGGGTGCGCAAATCCAACAACGTTTCTGAATGCAAAATCGGTTCGGCTCGCATGATTAACTTTAGAAGTATACACCCGCTTTTTTAAAAAAATGGGGGAGTGGAAAAAACCCGCAAAAAAAGGGGGATTACGGACGTAAACCCGAAAAAATAGGTAATTATTTATTTGACAAGTTTTCTGAATCATCGGCTATCGATTGAGACTACGTCTTTGAATAAAACCGACATCTCGAGGGCATTTAATGTATGGATTGCCCATTACACCCGTAATGAAGGGTAGGGATAGGCTAAAAATTGAGTACATTTTGAGTACATCTAAAACTCTGTACTCGTAGCGCTAACGGGACTCGAACCCGTGCACCAGCCTTGAGAGGGCCGTGTCCTAACCAACTAGACGATAGCGCCAAAAAGAGGGAGGCGCATTAAAGCACTCCGGAATCAGAGTTCAACCCAAAACTCGCACTCGTTCGCATTCCTGTCCAAAATAAAACAGAATCTCTGAGGTGAAACCGGAGGGGGGATTGAATTGGAGAACTTGGCGCCTTTGAGGTTTGGATCGGTTTTTGACCGCGAAAGCTCGACGACCTCAAAGGAGGAGTGAGTTTCATCTGTAAAACAGAAAGGCTTTCCGTAGCGTCTTGGCGGGCGTTGCCCTGCCCGCAATGCCTACGGCATAGCCGTTGCAGGCGGGGGTGGGAAAAACCACGATCCGATCACACCGCAAAGACTCCAAGATCTCGAAGGGAGACTCTCATGGACGGGAGAGATTCTATTTTGGACACTCATGACTTGTTCGAATCGATCCATGGTAGCGGGTTCAATGAACCCACCGGGCTTTGGGATTGGATCAACGCAGAACGCCCCCCCCCCTCAGCGATGTCTCCCGACCAAGACTCCTCAGCCGATGCCAACGTCAATAACTTCTGACGTTTGAAGAATTCTCAAAATAATTAATGTAGGCTTGGTTCAGGGCCTTGTACCCCCCCGGAGTCGGATAGCGACCCGTGAAATACCAGTCACCGGTATGTTCCGGAAGCGCGAGGTGAAGATTTTCAATCGTCTGGAACAGAATCACCACTTCGCCCTTCCAATCAGGAAGCTTCGGAGTCACCAGTTGCGATACTTTTTTGGAAATTTCCTCGGTACTTAAGCGATCGTAGATTCGTTTCACATGATTCTGAAGTTCCACCGGTTTTTTCGAAGCTTGCGCCACACAATCCTGATAAACCTCGCGCATCAGCTCTTCCTGCCCGCGCTCCTTCAGAAGCGCAATCGCCGCTTGGAACGCAATGAACTTGCCGAGTTGCGACATATCAATTCCGTAGCAATCCGGATACCGGATCTGCGGCGCCGTCGATGCAATCACAATTCGCTTCGGCTTGAGACGTGCCAGAATTTTGATCACGGAATTCTTCAACGTCGTCCCCCGCACAATCGAATCATCCACGCAGACCAGCGAATCCTCGGGAGTCAGCGTCCCGTAAGAAATATCATAAACGTGTGACGCCAATTGATTGCGATCCGTTTCCTGACTGATAAACGTTCGGAGCTTGATATCCTTGAGCGTGACTTTCTCCGCCCGTGGCCACCCACGCATAATCAACGAATCAACGGACTCAGGTGTAATCGAATCGGTCTTTGCCAACTCTAGAATCTGATCGCGAACCTCGAGGCGACGCCGACGACGAAGTTCCTCTAACAACCCAAAATAAGCGGTCTCGGCGGTATTCGGAATAAAACTCACCACCGTCCGATCCAAATCCGTCGAGATTTCCTTGAGGATCTGATCGCTCAACAACGCGCCCAGTTTTTTTCGTTCCTGATAAATATCGTGATCGTTCCCTCGAGAAAAGTAAATCCGCTCAAAGCTGCACGAGCGCTGCACCACCGGATCCTGAAACGTGTCCTGAACGACGGAGCCGTTTTTCTTGATAACAATCACCTGCCCCGGCTTCACTTCCTGAACCTGTTCCAGCTCGAGATCAAACACCGTCATCAACGGCGCGCGTTCCGAAGCAAAGGCAATCACTTCATCGTTCATGAAATAATGGAAGGGGCGAATCCCTGCAGGGTCACGAATCGCAAAAGAGTCCCCATTCCCGACAATTCCCGCCAAGCTGTAGCCGCCATCCCAGCCTTGGGAAGCACGTCGAATAATCTCTACTAAATTTAAACGATCGCTAATTCCCTCAGCAATCTCCGCCCCCTTCAGGCCTGAATTCCGCAACTCGTGATAGAGCGCATCATGCTCCTGATCCATGTGAAATCCGATTTCCTCCAAGAGGGTTTGCGTATCGGTTTCGAAAATCGGATGCTGCCCGTGGTCGACGAGATTCTGATTCAAATCGTCATTGTTCGTAATGTTAAAATTTCCCGCCAGCACGAGATTCTTGGTCGGCCAATTACTGCGGCGAAAATACGGGTGGCATGAATGAATCGTGTAACCCCCGGAAGTCCCATAACGTAGATGGCCGAGGTAAATTTCAGCGCCGTAATCAAAATTTTCTTTGACCGACCGAACAAACTCCGGGTGCACTTTTCCGATGCGAACCAATTCTGAATACTCACGAAGAATTTTATTAAAAATCCGATCAAGCGGATTCGGCTTCATCTCCCGTTCGCGAAAAATATACGGGTAGCCTGGAGCCACATTCAATTTCACCGCCGCAATCCCGGCCCCATCCTGACCGCGATTGTGTTGTTTTTCCATCAGGAGAAACAATTTGTAAAACCCCCAGAGCGGCGTGTTGTACTTCTCGAAATAATACGAAAGCGGTTTCAGCAACCGGACCAGTGCCACACCACATTCATGTTTAATGGGGTCACTCATGGGTCAACCTAGGCCTTCATCAATTCAGGGAGCGCTCCCTCGTAAGCTTGTTGAAGCTCTTTGTAACCCCAAACCTCCCGACGTTCCCCAGTCTGAACAACCAACTCCGGGTGATCGGTCACTTCTCCAATCATCTTGGCAGGAACCCCACACGACGCAAAGAGCTCCAGCGCAGAGAAAGCACTCTCCGCAGGAGTCGTCACAATCGCGCGGCTTTGAGATTCATTAAAAAGCGTCACATCCCAACGTTGAAAATCGGGAAGCTCCACACGGGCTCCCAGGGGCTTAGGCGCTCCTAGAATCGATTCCGCCAAAGCCACACCCAACCCACCATCGCTCAAGTCGTGGGCACTCGTCACTTCGCCCGCCGCAATCAGCGTGCGAACGGCATTATGCATGCGGCACTCAGTTCCGAAATCGAGTTGCGGCGGCAGTCCGCATTTCAATCCATGAATCTCCTGGGCATAGGTCGAACCCGAAACTTCCCAACCCCAGTCTCCAATTAAGAGAATCGCATCACCGGATTTTTTGAAGAATGATGTCGTGATCATTCGCTCATCCGGAATCACTCCGACCACCGCGACGGTCGGTGTCGGATCAATGGCGCCTTTGGGCGATTGGTTGTAAAGACTGACATTGCCTCCAGTCACCGGAATTCCAAAAAAACGGCACGCCTCGGCCAGACCATTCACCGATTCGCGAAGCTGCCAGAAGATTTCCGGGTTATAAGGATTGCCAAAATTCAAATTGTCCGTCGCCCCAATCGGATCCGCTCCGGTCATTGCCAGATTTCGCACGGCTTCCGCCACCACAATTTTCGCTCCCAAATACGGATCCAGGAGACAATACCGCGCATTGCAATCAACCGAAGCCGCCAGATACTTCCAGGTATCACCTGTTTGCATCCGGACAACCGACGCGTCGCTTCCCGGCACCACGATCGTTCCCACCCGAACCATGTGATCGTACTGCTGATAGACCCAGCGCTTGGAAGCAAGACTCGGAACCGCCAACAAGTCGAGCAAGGTCTTGCGATAATTTTTCGGCTCAACTACACGATGAAAATCAAACTGTTGCAAGGCATCCTGTCCGGCAGGACGTTGGGCCTCACGATCATAGAGTGGCCCCTCTTCCGTCAAGGAACGGGCCGGAATTTCCGCAACGGTTTTGCCGTGATTCTTCACCCGCATCTTGCCGTCATCCGTCACCAAACCGATCTCGGCGGCCGGCAGATCCCACTTTTCAAAAACTTCGAGAACCTCGCGCTCGTGTCCTTTCTTCGCAATGATCAACATCCGTTCTTGAGATTCCGACAAAAGCGTCTCGTACGGGGTCATTCCAGTCTCGCGCTGGGGAACTTTGGCCAAATCAATCTCGACACCGCTTCCTCCACGACTCGCCGTCTCGCAGGTTGAACAGGTCAATCCGGCCGCTCCCATATCCTGAACGCCGACCACCGCTTCCCGGTGCTCGTAGAGCTCCAAGCAGGCTTCCATCAAAAGCTTTTCCATAAACGGATCGCCGACCTGAACGGCGGGACGATCTTCCTTCGACTCCTCCGTCAAATCACGTGAAGCAAAGGCCGCCCCCGCCAATCCGTCGCGCCCCGTCCGAGGTCCAACATAAAAGACCGGATTCCCGATTCCTTTGGCCGCCCCTTTGCGAATCTGATCATGACGCAATACCCCAAGACAAAAAACATTCACGAGCGGATTGCCGTTATAACAATCATCAAAATAGACCTCGCCCCCCACCGTCGGAATCCCGATGCAATTACCGTAGTGGGCAATACCGCTGACAACTCCCGCAAAAAGTCGGCGATTCGTCTTCGCTGCTTCAGAATCTCCACGAATGTCGCCAAAACGTAACGAATTCAAGAGAAAAATGGGACGCGCCCCCATCGTAAAAATATCGCGAATAATTCCCCCCACTCCCGTCGCCGCTCCTTGAAACGGCTCGACCGCGCTCGGATGATTGTGCGACTCAATCTTGAACGAGACCGCCCAGCCATCCCCGATATCCAACACTCCAGCGTTCTCATCTCCCGCCTTCACCATCACCTTCGGACCGGTCGTCGGAAATTTGCGAAGTTCCTTGCGGGAATTTTTGTAAGAACAGTGCTCGCTCCACATCACCGAAAAGATCCCCAGCTCCGTAAAATTCGGTTTCCGCCCCAGAATCTCGCAAATGCGGTCAAACTCTTCGGGACGAATCCCGTGTTTCTCGATCACTTCGGGAGTAATAGCGGGTTCCTGCATGCCTTTTGGATAGCGTCAATTTTGCGTTTGAACAGGGATTTTTAGTGAAAAATACTCAGAACGAATCGATCACAAAAAATCACCCCTAAAATGACCGCTTTTTCACACTCAAATCCCGATTCTACGCTTGGTAGGACAGGGTCGACGACCCCGCCGCGGCTTTGGGATGAAGAGGAATGCAGAACGGCGCCCTCGGAGAGGTCTCCCTACCAAGAAATGCTAAAAGTTTGATATCGCAAACGGCGATATCAAAAAGGTGCAGTGGCGAAGGACTACCTCACCATTCAAGTGGATTTTAGCGGAGTCTCCAATCCCTCCGCTTTTGCCAACTTCATTTGATTCACATCGAATGTCAGAAACTGACGTGCTCCGAGATGTAGTGCCGTAGCAACATGCAAGATATCAAACCCACGATATCCCCCCGTCCAAGTGTATCGAGAGGAGAGACCCTCCGCAATTCCCGCAATATCAGCCCAATCGACAGGAACAACGATCAGAGCGCCGCCCGCAATATTCGCCTGTAAAATCGCAAGAGCCGCCTGTGCGGTCGATCGATCAAAACCCTTGAGCGGATCTTTTCCATGAAGATAAACCTGCCAACGGGTCGATTGACGAAATTCGTAGAGTAATGGCGAAGCCACTGAAAGCGGCTCCGACATGGCCGCAAAATGTTTGGCAGCACTTCGGGAATTCGCCTGCATTCGATAGAGCGCACATAGAAATGAAGTGTCAGGATAAGCGATCATCCCTCTTCACCCTCCAGTTCCGCTCGACGCATCGCTTTTACCTCCTCCATCGTGAAAACTTTATTCCCCCATACCTCACGCAACTGTTTCATGATATCAGGCTTTGAGATTTTTGGAGCAGCAGCCGTCGACACCGCAGTTAATTGAGCAAAAGCACGCCCTCGCTTAAGAATTTGAACGGTTTCACCGTGCTCAATCCAAGCGGAAACACGACGAAAATGATTACGCAAATCAGCAACGGTTGCAGTTTTCATGATAGAAATAATCTAACATAGAGCCTAACCCCGTCAACGAACAATTCAACAATATTACCGAAGGAAACGAAACCAGATCGATGAATTTTAGTTCAGGCGATCCCTTACGGTGCCTTCCCCGTCTCAATCATCTTGGAGAACTCTCCGAAAAAATAATCCGCATCATGAGGCCCCGGTGCCGCTTCGGGGTGATATTGAACGGAAAAGACGGGGAGTTTTCGGTGAACCATTCCCTCGCAGGTCTTATCATTCAAATTCATCTGCGTCACTTCGACTTCCGACTTCGGAAGCGAATCCGGATCGACGGCAAATCCATGATTCTGCGAGGTAATCGTCACGCGACCGGTTTTGAGATCTTTCACCGGTTGATTTCCTCCCCGATGTCCGAATTTCAATTTGAACGTCTTACCGCCAAAAGCGTAACCGAGCATCTGGTGCCCCAAACAAATTCCAAAGATCGGCTTCTTCCCTAAAAGCTTCCGGATGTTATCATGCACGTAAGTAAGTGCTTCGGGATCGCCCGGGCCATTCGAGAGGAAAACGCCATCGGGATTTTCCTTGAGGACTTCCTCAGCCGGATAAGTCGCCGGAACGACTCGGACCTGAAATCCATTCTGACGTAACGAGCGAAGAATATTCCATTTAATTCCAAAGTCATACGCTACAATCCGATATTTCACCGGAGGCAACGGAAGGCGATAGTCCTCGCCCGTCAACGCCGGAGCCCCGACCGGACGGGTTCCCTGAACCAGCGACCACTTCCGACTCACCGTCGATTCCGGATCCCAATCGTACGGCTTCTCGCAGGTCACTTCTTTCACAAAATCACGACCGACATAATCGAAACTTTTCGCTCGAGCCACTACCGCCGCATCACTCAAAGCTTCTGTCGTAATCACCCCGCGCATCGCTCCACGCGTCCGCAAGTGCTTCGTCAACGCCCGGGTATCGACTCCTGAAATTCCAGGAATGTTGTGCTTTTTGAGATACGAATCAAGCGACTCCTGACTCCGCCAATTACTCACCCGGGGAGAAAGCTCACGAATGACAAACCCCGAAGCATGCGGGCGGGCCGACTCGACATCCAAATCATTGATCCCGTAATTTCCAATCTGCGGATAAGTCATCGTCACGATCTGACCGCGATAGGAAGGATCCGTCAGAATCTCCTGATATCCGGTCATCGACGTATTGAAACAGACTTCGCCGAGCGATTCTTGAGAGGCACCAAAGGCCAAGCCCCGAAAAATCGTTCCATCTTCCAATGCCAGAATCGCTTTAGTATGGTCCATTCGCGGGGTGATTTAACCCGCAGTTTCTGGAGTGGAAAGGAAAATTTATTTAATATGTAAAAGAAGTAAAAACCGAGTAAAGGGAACCGTCTCACACAAAGCCACAAAGGCACCAAGAAAATCCATTTTTTGTTTTTTCTAAATGGGAGAAACCTCTTTGTGAGCTTCGTGCCTTCGTGTGAGGAACCTCTTATTCCAAGCGCGCCAATCATTTCCATGTATGCTTCGGATACTTTCGTTGCAATTCCACTTTCAGCTTCGGATACGTCTCCCGCCAGAATTGCGTGAGCGACTGCGTCGTCTGGATCGGACGATGATTCGGAGCCAAAATGGAAATCGTGACCGGGACGCGTCCCATCGCAATTCGAATATCCCCTTCAACTCCATAAAGATCCTGAATCCTCGCGCTCAACGTCGGTGACCGATCTGCAAAATACTCAATCTTCGCGCGCCGTCCTCCGGGAAGTTCTTTTCGATCCGGCGCCTGCTCCTCGAGCGTCTTCGATTGCAGCGGAGAAAGCCATTGGCGCAGTACCGGCCAGATCTCGTGGTCTTTGATCTCTTTATAACTGACCGCCCCTTCACAAATCTGAAGCCTCAAAAATTCACGCTCTTTCTCCCCAATCACCGGCACTTCCAATTCCGGACACCAACCGGCCAGCGCATTCACACGAAGAATCCATTGCTCGACCGCTTCATCCCATCCTTTTAACGGCAACTCATAACGCCGAATCGCCTCCGCAAGACAGGCACTCGCCGCCTCGGACGTCTCCGCTTCACGACGTTTGTTCCGCAAAGATAATCCGCGAAAAGCGACGCCGCTCTCGGTTTGAACCCGCTTGAGCGTTTCATCCCAAACCAATCGATCGACCGTTTCAAAACAATTTCCGAATAACTCCGGGAGCCACGATTCTTCTACGGCCGTCACAAGACTCAATCGCACCGAAAGCTCTCGCCCCTTTCCTTCAATTTCCTGAATCTCCGACGCAACGACGAGTGGCGACTGCTGCACTCCGCTCTCTGAAGAGATCACTCCGCGACGATCACCGACCAGCGCGCATCGAAGCGTTCCTCCATCCAGACGAACCGCCAACTGATCGGCAAACCCCGCCAGAAGACATTTTCGCAACAACTCATCGGCCGCCGGTTTCTCCGAAATATCCAATCCTTCCGCTTCTGCGATTTTTAGAAATTGCTCAAAGAGTGGGCGCACCAAACGGGCACTTTGCGCGTGAATTCCCAGCGAGCGACATCGACTTACATCATAACGACACCCCTCCGCATAACGCCATGCCCGCATGAGCAAAAAGAAATCCGACGAGTGCGCCTCTCCCAAAACGTCCGCACGCCGCTCCACTGTCTTCTTGTCGGCATTCCGAACAAGGAGCGAGCGACTCTGCGTCAATGCCGCCATCAACGCCACCGCTCGCCCTCCTCCCCACGCTTTCGCCGCCAAAAACATTCGCGCATAACGGGGATGCACCGGGAAGGCAATCATCTGACGTCCGGTCTCCGTAATCGCTCCCCCCGAACCCTCAATCGCACCCAATAAAGTCAAAAGCCGTTCCGCTTCTTGAAGCGATTTCTCGAGCGGCGCCTCAATCCATCGAAAGGTTTTCAAATCGGAAACCCCCGCCGCTTTGAGCATCAGGACGACTTCTGCCAGATCAAGTCGCTTCACCTCCGGTAATTCTTGCGCGGCTCTCTGCGAATGCTCCCGCTCCGTCCAAAGCCGAAGACAAACCCCGGGAGCCGTACGTCCTGCCCGCCCCGCCCGCTGATCCGACGAAGCGCGACTGATTTTTTCGATGAGAAGCGTGTTGATTCCGCGATGCGGATCATATTTGGCCATCCGGGCAAAGCCGCTATCGACCACAATCCGAACCCCATCAATCGTCAGCGAGGTCTCTGCCACATTCGTCGAAACAATCACCTTGCGCCGCTCGTAACGCTGCACCGCAGCATCCTGGGCTTCCGGAGGAAGCTCCCCGTGCAGCGGAAGAATCAACCAATCCCGGGTAAACTGTTGAAGCGCGGAAACCGTCCGTTGAATCTCATACGCTCCTGACATAAAAATCAGCGCATCGCCCTCCGGATTTTCCCGCATCAATCGCTCACACTCTTCTGCTGCCAGATCCCAGACTGGAAACCGCTCAGGATCCCACGGTTTGTCCAGATATTCCATTTTCACCGGAAACATCCGACCTTCGGACTGCACCACCGCACACGGCTCCAAAACCTCCCGCAACGTCTCCATGGCGAGCGTTGCCGACATGACGATGATTTTTAAATCCGGGCGGGAGCGCTCCTGAATCTCCCGTGCTTTCGAAAGCGCAATATCCCCCTCCAGATGACGCTCATGAAATTCATCAAAGAAAATCGCTCCGATGCCTCGCAACTCCGGATCATGCAACATCTGCCGTAACAAAAGCCCTTCCGTGACAAAGCGAATCCGCGTCGCCGCTGAGGTGCGATTCTCCAACCGAATCTGATATCCAACCTCCTGCCCCAAAGCCACCCCACGCTCCTCGGCCACCCGCTTTGCCAGCATTCGAGTCGCCAATCGCCGCGGCTGGAGCACCACCACTTGCCCAGAACCGGCCAATCCCGCATCCAAAATATATTGAGGTGCCTGCGTCGATTTTCCCGAACCCGTCGGTGCCTGAATCACCAACCGATTCACCTTGCGGAGCGATTCCACCATCGCCTCGCGAATTTCCAGAATGGGCAGACTCAAAACATTCCCCCCATCCATCGCTGAGTTATTGGGGACGTATCCAAACTAATGACTTTTGAGTTGTTCGTAAATCTTCCGTAGTCCATCATCCTTTTCCATTTTCTTGCGTAACCGTCGGAGCGCTGTCGAAATCGCTCGTTCTCCCGTCATTCCCACTTTCTCGGCCATCTGCTTGAGCCCCATCCTTCCCCGCTCCCTCATCAAGAGCAAAACCCATCTATCCCAACTCCCTCCCCCTGTCAATAGTCATTAGTTTGGATACGTCCCCATTGCCTTCCACGTCCCCATTGCCTTCCACGTCCCCATTGCCTTCCACGTCCCCATTGCCTTCCA
>CAZKRU010000086.1:0-1275 GCA_964555235.1 uncultured Verrucomicrobiota bacterium | reverse complement strand
CCTTTTACGAATGGCTTCTCATAAAACGCAACCGCATCTAACTCACCCACAGCAATGCCGGCCTCTTTTAAGCAAAATTCCACCGCATTCGTTGGAAAATTTTCGTCGTGCTTCTTCCGAGTAAATCGCTCCTCCTGAGCTGCCGCCACCAGTTCCCCGTCACGAACAAGGCAGGCAGCGCTATCGTGGTAAAAGGCTGAAATCCCCAGAATAAATTGACTACTGCTTTGCATTGATTTCACTTCAACACTTACTAAAACAATTCCCATCGAAATCGCAAGGCATTCCAGAAAGTTTTAAAATTGAGTTTTTACTATTGCGTTTTAGTGTTCACTCACCGATGGCACCCACCGAAAATTCTGACCCAGGAAAAAACACGCCATCTGTACAAGCGTATATGAGTTTGATTGATCTCGGGATCTTCCTGACCGTTTATGCACTGATTTCTGATGGACTTGATATTGGAAAATTTGGAAATATTTTTATCCGTCTGATGGATTCTAACGGAAGGATGCTGTTCGAAGGTTCGATCTTGACCCTACTCCTTTTAGCCAAGAGCATTCTCCCCACACGAAACGGCTTGATGACGACGCTCGGACTTTCGAGATGGGACGGATGGTGTCAGACGGTTTTCATTATCTACGGTAAAGATCTCTCCCTAACGATCATCAGCCTTCTCCTCTGCCTTGGAATGGTAGAAGCTGGATTGCGACTTTCCTTGGATCTGATCCCCGCTTCGTTTGGGAATCATCTTGGTTCCGGCTATTATGATACCGGATCGGGAATTTACCGATATGACTCCCAACTGCATCTCTTGCGAATGCGTCCGAATTATCGCCGCGCGATGTTCTTCAATGACTACCATTGGACTCATCAAACCGATGGATTAGGATTCCGAAATCCGACGACTCGAACCGAAGCGAGCATTGTACTCCTGGGGGATTCGATGATTTATGGTCATGGCGTGGAAGAGTCTTCTACCGTACGTTCTCATCTCGAAAAAGAACTTCCCCAATCTGTGATCAATCTGGGACAACAAGGCGCGTGTATTCATACCGAATACCAGATTTTGAAAAACGTTGGCATGGATCTCCATCCTCAACAGATTTATAATTTCATTCTGAATAATGATCTAGTTGATTTGCGCGAAGGCCTCTCGGAGCGCGAAATGCAAACGCTCCTCAACCTTCCCACCGAAGATCATTCTACCCCCTACTCCCAATCTGAGACCTCTGCAAAAAGGGTACTTTTAAGTGAAGGTGATGGGATTTAAAA
>CAZKRU010000085.1:0-16677 GCA_964555235.1 uncultured Verrucomicrobiota bacterium | reverse complement strand
GACCAACGGCCAGAGATCCGGAATTAACGCCAACCCACGAAAGGGAGTTGACGCATAATAGGCCCGGGGCGCGCGCGTCGCCAAGGTTCCAGGATCCACCTTGAATTTTTCAAGCGAGATTCCGTTCTGCGTGAGAAATCCCTTTTCGGGAGGAAGATTCAAGGTCTCGATCCATCGTCGGAATTGATAATGCGAGATTACCATCACCCCGTCACAATTCTGATAGACCTTCTTCGCTCGCTCACCGTCGGACAAGGGACTCACCAAAGCCTGATCGACATCATCCTGACACCAGAGATAGTTCAACTTCCCGGGGCGAATTCCGAGTTCAAAGACCGTCCAGTACCGCAAGCTGATAAAGACATCGCATCGAAAATCGGATTGAATTTCAGCATCGGTATAAATCTCGACCGTCTCCCCCATCTTCCGAAAGCACTCGGCCATCTTGACTGCGGCGGTCTCGCTCCCACCGAGCGGATGACTTTCGCAATACTCCGGATCCTGAATTCGAGCCCCATGCGCGGAGATCACCCAAATCACGATTTTCATATTGAAAGCAGGAACGACATCAGCTTGGTTTTATTCTCCGTTTCACTATTAGACAAGATTGATTTGGTGAGATCTGGTAGGGCGACCTCTCCGAGGGCGCCGGATCCGCGATCCACCTCCAATCCCCAAGCCGGCGGGGTCATCGACCCCGTCCTACCAAGAGTTGAGGGCGAAACAAAGATTGATGTTCATTCAGTTTTTCCTAGGGTGACGGGTACCTGTTTTCAAAAATATATGAAAAAAATAACGACAATACTTCTCCTCTTCACCAGTTTTCTACTCCTTTGCCAAGCAGAAGAGACGTCAACCATGCCACAAATCATAAAGGCTGAGAAGAATGTGTCCGATCGATTGGCATTTCTTGAAGACTATTTGCACATCACACGAGTTGATTGGATCTGCTCGATTCCCAAAGGATATAAGGTCACGTTCAAATTTATGCAGAATTCGGACAAACTCATTCAGGAAGTCGTGCTCACGGATTCCTCAACACCTCTCTTTATGGTTCAGGCACCAGATCCGAGTGACCCCAAAAAAACTGCAATCACTTTCGGCACACCGAAAGGGAACTCAACTGTCTATCTCATTAAGTCTGACTCTAACAAAATTCAGCTCCCCGAAGGTAAAGGAAAATCAAAGTATCATCTTTTTGATTTTTATACCCCAGCCTCCGCTAGTTCTCCCACGGCATGGTGTGAAGTATTAATTGAAAAACGCTAATCATGCCGTCCGAGGAATACGTAGCAAACCTGTGTCGCTGACGAACTCCTTGCCTCTACCTACTTCTAAATCATGAAATGCGTTGCTCCACTTCTCCTCGCTCTCTTCTGGTGCAGTTCCTTGTCCGCACAAGCCCCCTCCCGCGACACCCTGATTCAATCTCTTCAAAAAGCGATTGATCTCAAACCGGAGAAAGCCACCGCCCCCCCTACGGAACTCAATGCCACCGTCGAATCACTTCGCAAACTCGCTTCCGACAAGCCAGACCCTGAACTAATCCGACTCCTCATTCAGTACCAACTCACTTATCTCTCCCCGGAGAATGATCTTCCGGCGCGTACTTTGGGACAGCTTTTTTATGATCAGACCTCGACGTTTTACACGGTCTATCAATCACTCAAGCCGGATGAATGCGTAAAGCTCTTTCCCTACCTGAAATTCGGTTGGTCGAAAGCGATTGAGGAAAAGAACACCTCGCTTCCGCAGGTTCGTGAAAAGCAAAAGCAATTCAAAAAGATCGAAGAAGGCCTGATCAACCTTCGCTCCTACCATGCCGACCCCTCCTAAACGAATCGCTCCTTTTTGGGTGATCGATATCAGCAACTCGTTTACCAAGTATGCGCTGGCAACGTCACGTGGACTCGGAACGGTTTCCAAAATTCCGACACGCCATGTCTCCAAAGCTTGGGCGAAAACCTTGTTGAAAACCTCGTCCCATGCCGTCCTCAGTTCGGTGGTTCCCAACAAAGGCGATCGCGTAAAATCTGTTTTTGGAAAAGGGTGCTTTGCGATTCAGGGTGATCGGCCCGTTGGTTTGAAAATTGATTATCCTCGCAAGGGACAAATTGGCGCCGATCGACTCGCAAATGCTGTCGCCGCCCTCTCGCAGTATGGGGCGCCGGTTATTGTTCTCGATTTTGGAACGGCCGTGACCTTTGACGTCGTGAATGATCAAAAGGCTTACTGCGGTGGAGTCATTGCTCCTGGACTGAATGCGATGACCGATTACCTCCACGAACGAACGGCGCTCCTTCCTCGAATCAAACTTCGCTCCCCTCGCCGAGCGATTGGAAAAAGCACCGAAGAGGCAATGCTTGCGGGGGCGGTTTACGGTTATCGAGGTCTCGTTCGCGAAATCCTTGCCGCCCTCAAAAAAGAGCTTCACGGAAAACCATCCGTCGTCGCCACCGGAGGACAGGCGGAACTCGTCACCCGTGGAATGTGCGAAATCGACTCAGTAAATCCTTTACTAACCCTCGAGGGCCTGCGCATCATCGGCCTCCAATTTCTTTTTGTATGAACCGTATTGATGCCCAGTTTGAAAAACTTCGCGCCGCCGAACGTAAAGCCTTTGTCGCCTACATCACCGCCGGGGATCCCTCTCCGGAAGCGAGCGTCGAAATTGTTCTGACCCTGGAAAAAGCCGGAGTCGATATTGTGGAACTCGGGATTCCCTTTTCAGATCCTCTGGCTGATGGAATTGTCAACCAGATGGCCGCTCAACGCGCACTCGACGCCGGAATGACCGTTCCTCGACTGCTGGAAATGATCCGGGCGATTCGCAAAAAATCCGAAATTCCCCTCGTCCTCTTCACCTACCTCAATCCGATCTATTGCTACGGTCTGGAGAAATTTTATCGCGATGCCCATCAAGCCGGAGCCGATGGAGTTCTGATCCTCGACCTTCCCCCAGAAGAAGCTGAAGTCTCTCAAGCTGCTTCACCCGCGGAGTTTCGTCACATCTGGCTCATCTCCCCAACCACACCACCCGATCGTCTCGATGCCCTCTGCAAACTCAGCTCCGGCTTTATCTACTACGTCTCCCGTGAAGGCGTTACTGGAATGCAATCCCAAGTCGCAGGAGCCGTTCCTGAACGAGTGAACCTCATTCGCGCCAAAACCAAAGTCCCCGTCTGCGTCGGTTTCGGAATCTCCAATCCCGAGCAAGCCCGTCAAGTCGCCCACGCCGCCGATGGCGTCGTCATCGGAAGCGCCATCGTGAAACAAATTGAGCTTCACGGCAAAAGCCCGGACCTTCAGCAGAAGCTCCACGGTTTTGTAAGTCCACTTGCGGATGCGGTTCATGGGCCTTAAACATTCTTAAATCTCTGGTAGGGCGACTTCTCCGAAGGCGCCGTCACCTGCGGCTCGCTCGGAGATCGAGCCCTACCATTCAACTTTGATGATTGCTCCTTTATTCAAATTATTTAAATCGGACTTCATCTAAAATTGGGCAATAAGCTTTCTCAAGAATCTTGCGTATCGGCCTCCTCCTTGGTAGATCGAATAGCGATGGATCTCAAATTGCCTCCGCTTTCCCGACATCTCACGCTCGTGGGGATGATGGGGTGTGGCAAGAGTGCGGTGAGTCAGGCCCTTCATCGTTTGACGAATTGGAAGCGTTATGACGCTGATACTGAAATTGAGTCTCGTGCAGGAATGCCGATCACGGAAATTTTCAAAAAGGAAGGGGAGCCTGGGTTTCGCAAACAGGAGGAAGCCGTCATCCGCCAACTTCTGCGGCAGCCTCCGGGAATTCTCTCCACGGGTGGTGGGGCGTTCTGTCAGCCAGCGCTGCAACAACTTCTTCTCGATCAGACGGATTGTGTTTATCTCGAAGCTTCACCGAAACTTCTCTACGAACGGGTCAAACATCAGACCCATCGCCCGCTCCTTCATCAACCGGATCCGTTAGAAACGTTGCGTGAACTTTTGGCGTTGCGGGAGAGCGATTATCGTAATGCCCCTTGGATTGTCTCCACGGAGAACAAAAATGCGGATGCCATTGCTGAAGAAATTTTAAGCAAAATGATTCGTTGAGAATCTGAATCAAGCGCACTTCGATGAAGCAACATTTATTAACGCGTCAGGAACAAGGATTCCTCCTCTTTCTGCTTGCCCTCCTCATCACGGGTGGCATTGTAAATCATATTCGGAAGACGGGAGATTGGAAACCGGCTCCGAATCACGAACTCTATGTCCAGCCTGAAATTCGAAAAAGAAGTCGATGAGATTTGTGAGAAGGACTCACGATATCCCGTGGAAAGTTACTATTTCATTCGGGAAGGGCTTGATCACACGCTCAAATTTCTGAAGCGAAACAGTTCCGGTGCCTCCGGCCATGTCAGCGGTCGCGAACTTTTGGAAGGGATCCGAGATTTCACCCTCAAGGAATTCGGTCCGATGAGTAAATCCGTTTTGGATGAGTGGGGAATCAAAACCTGCGAAGATTTTGGCCAGATTGTATTTAATCTTGTCAACAAAGGGGTTCTCGGGAAAACCCCGACCGATTCGCCGAACGATTTCAAAGAGGGCTTCAATTTCGAGGATGCGTTTGTCAAACCGTTCCAGCCGAAAATTCGACGAGGCCTTTCAACTCCTGAACTTTCCCTCAAAAAGACGCCGCCCCGGAAGCGGAACCGATCGAAGTCGGAAAGCTGACTGTGTCGAGCTACTTTGCGGTCTCCTTAGGACCAATCCCCCTTTTACATCGCCGAGAACTTCCCAATGGGTTGACCGTTCTGGTGGCTCCGGATCGAACGGCTCCGGTGGTTTCATTGCAATATTGGTGCGCCACGGGAAGCATTCATGAGGGACGATGGCTCGGCTGTGGGATTTCTCATTTTCTCGAACATCTGATGTTCAAAGGAACTCCCCGGCGTGGAAATTCCGAGATGGCTCAGGAAATTCAGGGATTGGGTGGCCATTTAAATGCCTACACCTCGTTTGATCACACCGTCTATCATGTCGATCTTCCTGCAGAAAAATGGACTCCGGCGCTCGAAATTTTGACCGATGCGATTTTTCACTCCCTCCTCCCCGAAGAGGAATTTGCGACGGAACAGGAAGTCATCCGCCGCGAGTTTGCGATGGGGCATGACAATCCCGACCGTCAGTTGAGCCAGCTTCTTTTTCGAACCGCCTACAGCCGTCACCCGTATCGTTTCCCGGTCATTGGATTGCTCGATCTTTTCAATCAGCTCAAACGCGAAGATCTGCTCGCCTACTATCATCAACGTTATGTCCCCCAAAACATGACCTTGATCGTCGTCGGTGATATCGATCCGGAGTCGGTATTTGAATGGGCTGAAAAAAATGTCGGCACCCTTCCGCGTCAGCCACTCCCCGATCTCACCATTCCCTCGGAACCCGAACAGGTCACCGCACGCCACGAAACACTCTCGTTTCCAACCGATCTCCTACGAACCGCCTTGGTCTATCATATTCCTGGAATTGAACACGAGGACACTCCCGCCCTGGATCTTCTGGCAATGCTCATGGGCGGCGGACGGAGTTCCCGACTTCATCAGCAAATTGTCGAGAAACGCGGACTCGCAGAAGAAGTTTCAGCCTTCTGTTATACACCTTCCCAAATTGGCCTCTGGGGAGTTGATGCCCGTGCCTTACCGAAACAACGCGAAGCATTGACCGAAGCGCTTCGTGTTGAAATCAAACGCGTCCTAACGGAACTCGTTCCCGATGTCGAAATTGCCCGAGCCCTTCGTCTCTCTTTGGTTCAACACATCCGGAGCATGAAGACGATGTCTGGCAAAGCGGCGACGTTTGGAAGCGGCTGGCTTCTGGTTCGCGATCCGCACTTTCATCACCATTACCTAGAGCGATTAAAACTAGTGACCTCGGCCGATCTTCAACGTGTTGCCAGTCGTTACCTCATTCCTCATCGTGAAAATCAAGTGGAGGTTTTGCCTCAGGATTTTGCGATCAAACCTCAAACCCTTTCCACGGATGCCGCGGCTAAATTGATTCCTGAAAAACGGGTGCTGCCGTGCGGGTCAAAAGTTTTAACGCTTCCCCAAGCTTCGCTTCCCCTCATCTCCTTCCGAGCGATCTTCCCTGCCGGAGCACTTCATCAACCGAATGGAAAAAGCGGCATTGCACGGTTGGCGGCTCAACTTCTCATCAAAGGAACCCGTCACCGTTCCTCCGAGCAGCTCTCGCTGGATATCGAACAGATGGGGGGACTTCTCAGCACCGATGCGGGAAACAACAGCTCTGTCCTCTCGCTCGAAATTCTTGAGTCGGACTGGAAGCGCGGCTTCGAGATTTTTCTCGAAATCCTTCGCGAACCAAAAGTCACCGAAAGCGAATTGGAAACCGAGCGCCGAAAGCAACTCTCCTCCTTGCAATTGGAAAAAGACCAGCCGATGGCACAAGCCCGGAATCTTGTTCGTGCAGCGTTATTTCCAGGACATCCGTATCAGGATTCTCCTTTGGGTTCCCCTGAGATGGTTCAATCGATCACCGTGCAAGATATCGAAACGTTTTGGCAGCAGCACTTTTTCTCCAAAGAGACGATCCTGGCCGTTGCGGGAAACATTCCGTTTTCCGAATGGTCTCCGTTGGTCGAAAAGGCTTTTGCAGAATATCAGATCTCTCCAAAGCCTCCCGTGATTGCCGTGCCACCGCTCCCGAGTGATCTGCGCCGGGAAAAATCGACGCCGAAGCAGCAAGCGGTGATTCAAGTCGCGTTCCCAACGGTCTCAGCGACCCATGAGGACTCGCTTCCCTTGGGAGTACTCGACGAAGCCCTTTCCGATCTCGGCTCTCGACTCTTCATTCGAATCCGTGAAAAACTCGGACTCGCTTATTTTGTCGGGACCTCTCAATTTCTCGGAGTTGATACCGGTTACTTTACTTTTTATGTCGGAACCGATCCGAAAAAACGTCAATTAGTCGAAGCGGAGTTGAAGGACGAAATTCAAAAGATCGCCCAAGAAGGTATTACCTCGCCTGAGCTGGAACGCGCCCGATCCAAGATTCTCAGTCAGGAACAACTTCAGGCACAAGATCCGAGCAGTGTGCTTTACTGCTCCGCGTTGGATGAACTTTATGGTCTTGGATATGACTACCGGGACAAACGCCGCTCTCGGTTGGCAAACTTCACACTGGACGAGATCAACAAAATCGCGCAACACTACTTCACCACCACTCATTATGTCACTGCTATCGTCAGTCCTGAATAAGCTTAAAAAGGAAGAAGCCCCCGCTTCTCCCGCAACCGAAAGTCCCATGCCCCCGACCAATAAAGAGATGGCTCAACGTTTTGTTCAATTTGTGATGATTCAGGCCCAAAACATTCTTCTGATGCTCGGAAAAATTCCGACTCCGGAAGGCGACCTGCTTCCTCCGAATCTCGAATCCGCCAAAATTTTCATTGAACAGCTTGAAATGATGCAGGAAAAAACCGCAGGGAATCTTTCCAAACCGGAATCGAACATTCTCAATCAAGCGATCTCCCAGGTGAAGATGGCCTTCATGGAAGCAAGCGGCGGAACCCCTCATTCGATGATTCCAAGTCGACCGATGCGCGGAATGCCGATGCTGGACGAATTGGATGATGAGCCTGAAGGGACCGCACCGGCTCCTTCCCGTTCACAACCGACTCAGGCTCCTGCGGCTGCCCCCGCAGCAAAAATCGAGCCTGCTGAAAACAAAGTCAAGTTCTCCAAAAAATACGAGTGAAGCGTTCCTATCTTGGTGTTGCGATTTTGTTTCTGGCAGGAATCGCTGCCCGCTTTATTTATGCGGGCTCCTGGCTCTGGGAAGGTCGTCCGCTTTTTGTCGATGCCGATTGCTATACCCGGATGGCCCGAGTCGCTCGAATTCTTTCCGGTGAAGGGCCCTTTTTCAATCGCCACAGCTTCGAAAACTTTCCAGAAGGAATCGCCACCCACACGACCTTTCCTCTCGACGGATTGCTCGTATTAGGAACCAAACTCCTTCAACCGTTTCTTCATTTCTCAATGGATTGGTCGGGAGCCTTGATTGGACCGCTCCTCTTCAGCGCCTTATTTTTGATTGCATGGAAACGGGCTCAAGTCCTGGCGATGGATTCGTGGGTTTTGCTCACGGGAATTGCGCTCCTCCCCTCTCTCGTTTGGGCAACTCCCTTTGCCCGCCCCGATCATCAAGCCCTGCTTTGTGTTCTCATTGGCATTGCTTGGATCCTGGAACCGTCACGCTGGCATTCCTCTTCAAAATTCCCCTCCGTTTTCGCCGGGCTCTGCTGGGGCGTCTCCCTTTGGACCTCCTGGTTTGAGCCGCTGATTCTGTTGGTGGCACTTCTCCTTTTTAATGCAATCAGTCGTCGCCGGGAACAGCCGTGGTTTTTGGGAGCGATTGCACTGGTGCTTGCCATTCAGGGGATGACCGAAGGCTATCATCTTCAGGCATTGAGTCGTCTCGACACCCCTCGCCTCACTCCTTGGTTTCAGACGATTGGAGAACTCCGCCCCATTGGTTATTTTGAGTTTCTATTTCTCTTCAGTCCCTTTGCAGTTCTCGTTCCATTTCTCTTCTGGGACTTTGCCCGCCGAAATGCTTTGAGCCGTGAAGTCATTCTCTGGACCCTTCTGGCGGTCCTTCTTTTAGTGGCATCGCTCCTTCAACGTCGCTGGATGTATTTTGCCGGACTTCCTCTGGTCTTTCTGATGGGACGTTGGGTTCACTTGCTTTCCGAACCGATCCGAATCGGGTTAAGGATCCTTTTGATCGGATGCTGTCTCCTCGGAGCGTGGAAAGTGGGATGGAACTCGACTACGGAACCTCCCTTAACTTCGGAAAGCCGCAGGCTCAGTGAATCGATCCGAACTCCCGGAGCGATTCTGGGACCGTGGTGGATCTCGCCAGCACTACTTTATTATTCCGGGCAACCGATTGTGAGCAGTTCTTCCCATGAGAGCATCGAAGGAATTCTCGACAGTGCCTCCTTTTTTACCACCCATCACTGGCCTGAAGCGCTCTCCATTCTCGATTCCCGCCAAGTGCGCTGGGTGGTCGTTTATGATGCCGACCGCTTGCTTTTCAATTCCCGTCAAATCCTCTCGGAAAACTCAAATGCTCCGATCATGGGAACGATCGGAGGAAAGCTTTGGAGTACTCTCGGTGTTCCCCCATCCCTTCAACTCCGCTCTGCGACGCCGAATCTCCGCCTTTACGAATACGTCCCGTCGAAGTGATGAATAGGGCCGCGGGTGATTTTCGCGCAGAGACGCAGTGGCGCCGGGAGATTGTTAGGTTGAATCTTTGAAAGCAAAGAACTCCGCGACACTGCGCCTCTGCGCGAAAAATAAATCTGCGTGTTTTCTTAAAAATTCGGAATCCGAATCAAGACCATCTGACGCTGTTCGTTTTCGTGAATCACCGAAACCCGCGCTTCTGCTCCGGCTTGCACTCGCAATGAATGCTCGGCGAGCCGAGGATCATCAATTCGGAATGAATCAATCAGAATGACTTCATCGCCAATGCGAAGTCCCGCTCGAATTCCCCGACTCCGCTCATCGAAGGCACGAATAAAAAACCGGGGAAGGCGCGCTTCGTCATAAATCAAACCGAGTCGGGAGGGGCAAAACCGTCCCACACGGACATTCAGAGTCGGGTTGATCACTTTTCCAAAGCGCGGCGTGGAATTTAAATTATAACTCTCCCCCAGTTGACCCTGTGTCTGGTCCGGTTTGACACTGAGGGGATCGGGGGGGCCGGGAAGCGGAACGAGTTGATCCTTTCGCGTGGAATCGGTCACCTCGACAAATTCAGCCCCGACACTTGCCGCTTTACGAAGCGCCTCCTGAAGCAGTTGCTCCTTGGTCAGCGAGGAGGACCCGGCCTCGACCGATACCTCACCAAGATAAACAGCAGAACGGTAAGGACGTTCGTAAAGGATTTCAATATTCTCCGGACGCGTTGGTGGAATCTTCATCGGCATTCCGGAGGGTTGAAAGGTCACCTGCGTCGAGTTGATCGCGCATCCGGAAATTCCGAAAAGAATCGCGACTCCCACTGCTGAACTCCAAAATGTTTTCCGTGCCCAATCCATGATCTGAAAAAATCCTATCGGAGAGTCCGATGATGACAAGGGAAAATGAGCTTGCGTCCTTTTGAAAGAGTGGCACAATCCGCGCTCTCGGACAGATAGCTCAATGGTAGAGCAGGCGCCTTTTAAGCACTTGGTTCTGGGTTCGAGTCCCAGTCTGTCCATGAGCTCCTCGACGAGAATTAGCCGCGCAATGCGGTTTGGTGGGCATCAAGAATGCTTCTTCAGAAGATGCTTTAGGTAGTCCCCCTCTTTCACTCGGCCTCCCTTGAGAAGTCCCACAAGCGAAGCGGTAAGTGGCAGAAGCGGAAGAATCTTTCTGATTCTACTGGCTTTAATTTTGAGATGCTCTGAAGCCATTTGAGATCCTGATAAAATTAGCGAATCGTACGGCCAAAGCGGCCTTCTAAAATTCCTCTTAAAGATAAATCTTCGTTGAGAAGCGGCCAGTGAAGACCGCACGGCGAAAGCTCTATCGTTGATAATTCTTTTTCGTTGGCAACGTTTAGGTATTCGTTTGCGGAGCAGGGAAAGCGCACCTCCCGTCCGTCGCTGACCCGAACAACTATCCACCCATTCTGATACTCCGCAGCAGTTGGCTCAAGTAAGTCTAAATCAGTTTCCAAAGTATTCATTCTACTCCTCCGCGCTCTCCCCATCTTTCGATTCCTTGCAGATCCCGCGCTTGGAGCCGCGAATAAACTGAACGAGCATTGTAATTTCTTCGCCCGACATTTCTTTTTCAATTTGATCGAGTGCCTGACTCACATTGAGGCCGCCCCGATAAAGGAGATTGTAGGCCTGCTGAAGATTGCGACGTTGATTGGCGCTAAATCCGCCCCGCTTGAGTCCAACGCGGTTCAATCCGGCGACTTGATTTGTATCCACCGCCATAAAAAACGGGGGAAGGTCTTTGCCGATTCGCGTCTGGCCTCGCATGATCGCCATGGCGCCAATTCTCACAAACTGATGAACCGCCGCGCCTCCTCCGAGAAAGGCTCCATCATGGACTTCGACGTGTCCCGCAAGAAGCACATTATTCACAAGCACCACGCGGCTTCCAATGCGGCAATTGTGTGCGACGTGGCAGGCAGCCATGAGAAAGTTTTTCGAGCCGATCACCGTTTCGGTCCCCATTTTGGTTCCTCGGTGAATCGTGACGTACTCACGAATCACGTTATCATCCCCGATCACCACCCGGGACGATTCGTTTTTAAAGGTGAGATCCTGAGGCTCTGCGCCAATGATGGCTCCATAACCGATTTGATTTCGCGCCCCAAGCGTCGTTCCCCCGGTGATAATCGCGTGAGCGCGAATTTCACATCCTTCTCCAACCACGCACCCTGCCTCAATCATAACACCGGGACCGATCCGGACTCCGGAGCCCAAAGAAGCTTCAGGCGAAATAATGGCTGAGGAATGAATCATGCCTCTCCCCTAGCGGGATTCATGGCAATCGCCAATGAAAATTCACCTTTCATTTTCCTCGAGTAAACTTAGGATTTTTTCAGATGAAAAGGTTCACCTCCCAATCGCAATGGATCGTTTGGGTCGCGTTCTTTTGTCATTGGGTTGATGCGTCAGCCGCCCCGCTTAATAGCCAACTACCTCCTTCTGGTAATTTTGACCTGACCCATTGGTACTTGGGGATTCCGATTGATGCGGAAGGCGGATTGACGGGGCACTCTCTGAACATCAAAACGCCTCAACTTGCAGCCGGTTACTCGCGGCCTCCTTATTTCTATACGGGAACAGATGGTGCCATGGTCTTTGAAGTTCCTTGGAATGGCGCCAATTCCAGTGGATCTCCCCGCACGGAATTGCGAGAAACCTTTCCGGATGGAACTTTCTATAATTGGATCCCCGCTTCCTCCGGGGGGACTCACATCCTCAAGGGAACTTGTGCCGTGAATGTCGTCGGGAAGGGAAAAGTGGCGATTGGGCAGATTCATGGCAAAGACCCGAATATTCCGACGGTCATTCTGCGTTACGATAACACCAAACCCTCCCCTGAAATTTATGTAACGGTCAAGAAACATCACGCGGATTCGAAGGCTCAAGAAACGACCGTCTTCCCTGGAGTTCCCCTGAACAGCCTCATCGAATATCAACTCAAAATGGTCGGCACCGAAAAGAGTCTGACACTCGATGTCACGGTCAATGGAAAGTCCGCCCACTTTGACATGTATCAAAACGACCCGGACTGGCTGAAAACCACCCAGTATTTCAAGGCAGGAGCCTATTACACGGTCCCCGAAACGAATGTTACCGCGAAGGTTTCCTTCTACGCTCTCGAGATCTTTCATTCTCAACCGTGAATCGTGTTTTGACTTCCCCTTGTTGAGATTTTCGGCATGATCCCGATCCATGATCGGCATTTTCACTCTCGCCCAAACCGCCCCAGCCACTACGAATCAACCCGTGACTCTTCTCGAGCTTCTCGTCTCGGGAGGATGGGTGATGATTCCCCTCGCCTTCGTCTCGCTGGCGGCAATCTCCCTGATTATCTATTATTTCATGAGCATCAAAATGAGCGCGATCTTCTCGCAGGATCTAGCCACTCAAGTCGATCGATTCATGGAGAATGGAGATCTCAAAGGACTCAATCTCTACCTCGACAGCCGGAGCGAAGCCGTATCGCGCGTTCTCTCCAAAGCACTTAAGTTTATTGAAAAACATCCGGAGGCCGATGCGGAATCGATTCAAGCGGTCAGCGAAGCTGAGGGAGGTCGAATTGCTGCCTCACTCAATCAAAAGGTCGTTTATCTTCTCGATATCGGATCCCTCGCCCCGATGCTCGGACTTTTCGGAACGGTGGTTGGAATCCTTCGCTCCTTCGGATCCATTGCCATGGAATCGAGCCCGATGCGGACGATGCTTCTCGCGGGTGGAGTTTCCCAGGCGCTCGTCGCTACTGCCGCCGGATTGGTCGTTGGAATTACCGCCCTCTTCTTCTATTCCTTTTTCCGGGGTCGCGTTCAACATCTGATCTCGGTGCTGGAAACCGAAACCACTCAAGTCCTCCAGCCGCTCCTCCTCTCCCGGAAAAAATAATGAATTTTCGTCGCCGACTCACTCAGGAGCCGATCGCGCTTCAATTGGCGCCGATGATCGATGTCGTTCTCTTTTTGCTCACTTTTTTCCTTCTCACTTGGAATCTGGCCCGATACGAGGCCGATCTTGAAGTGAATCTTCCCAAAGCCAAAGAGGCAAAAGATCCACAGCGTCTCCCGGGCGAAGTCATTATTAACGTTCGCAAAGATGGCGTCATCACGCTCAACCGACGAGAAGTACCGATTCCTGAGCTTTTGGAAATTCTCAAGGGAATCTCCAAACAATATCCCGATCAAGCGGTCATTCTTCGCGCGGATGAAGAGACGAATTATCGCTACATCGTCGGCGTTCTCGATACCTGTCGCGGAGCCAATCTCTGGAACATTGCTTTTGCTACGGCAAAACCGCAGCCGTGATTTTGATTTAAAACGGAAGGAGCCTGATCCCCGTGATTTTTCTCGCACTCCTTCTCCTCACCGGTTCCGTCATCGCTCAAACGAATTCGATTTCATCCTCGATTGTCGTCCTTTCCCCTGCCGAAGCCGGAATGGCTCGTGCTCAAGCGTATCTAACCCAGAGACAATATGAGAGTGCCTTGGATGAATTTGCCCTGGTTTTTCGCAGTTTTCCCTCGGATCCTAGAAGTGAATTGGCCGTTTATCAAATTGGAGAATGCTATCGTCTTTTAAATCGAGCCCCGGATGCGATCGCCGCCTATGCTTTTTTTGCCAAGACCTATCCGACGAGTCCTTTTCTGGCTCAGGCCTTGTTTCGGCAAGGGGAACTTCTCGTCACCGCCAATGAATTTTCCAAAGCCATTGAACCGCTTGAAGCGATTCGAGAAAAAGCAGATCCGGCCTTTCGTCCCGCAACGCATTACCTTCTCGCCCTTTCCTATTTGAGAACGAATGCCTTTGAAAAGGGGCGCCCCCTGCTGGACGGGCTCATGGAACTCCAACCTCCCTCTTCCTACTCCGGACTTGCCGCCTTTGCGCTTGCGGATTACTACGAAAAAGAAAAACAACCTTCAGAAGCCTTGCGTTACTGGAATAAAACCCTGCAGCTTTCCGAGACGAAATCCATTCAGGCTCAAGCGGCCGCTCGGGGAGGATGGGCGGCACTTCAAGCGAAGAACTTCAAAGAAGCCGAAGCTCTTTTTGAAACCTGTCGCCGCCTCGATGCCCAAAGTGACTGGCGCAAAGTCGCCAATACCGGTCTTCTCCAGATCGATTTTTCTCAAAAGCGTTACGACGACGTCCTGATGCTTTATAAAACCGAGCGGCAGAACTTTCTCGAAAGTGCCCGGGCTGAAATTTTTTACAACGTCGCCCAATCGAATTTTGCCCTCAAGCATTGGGACAAAGCGGCAGAGCTCTTTGATGTCTTTTTGAAAAACTTCAAAACCCACGAGCAGGCTCCGACCGCCGCCTACGCCCGTCTTCTGGCCCGCTTCCAACTCGACCCGACGAATCTTGCTGGAGATACGGCCGGGTTTTTAGGGTCTTGGCCACAATCGCCCTTTGCTCCGAAAGTTCAGTTAATGCGCGCCCAGGACTTCACCGCTCGCGGTAAGTTTTCAGAAGCCGTTGGCATGTGGGAAGCGTTGGCGACACTCAATTCTCCCGAGCTTCCGCGTGATCAGATTCTTTTTGAAAAAGCGCGGTGCCTCTTTGAGACGAAACAATGGATCCCTGCCGCAGAAGCCTTTCGTTCCTTTATCGAAGCATTTCCCAAAAGCGAACAGACACTGAATGCACGATTCCAACGAGCGCGCTCATTTTTAAATGCGGGCAAAAACTCGCCCGAAGCCTGGGAAGAGGTACGTCAGACTTCTCCGGAGAAATCATTGGAGCGACAGACTTCCCTGGAGCAGTTAGGGCTTCTCTATGCGAAAGCTTCGACGAAAGAGAAAATGATTTCTGCCTTTGAAGAGCTCATCAAACGATTTCCTCAAAGCCCCGTTCGCGCCCTCGCCTCCTATCAGTTGGGAATCGCTGCAATGGACTCAAAACAATCCCTTTCGGCAGTGACTCATTTCAAAAATGCCCGCCAATGGGACTCCAAATCGTGGCAAATTCCGGCCACCCAACGCCTCGTCTATTTGGGCTACGAATTAAAAGACGCGGATGCAACAGGAATCTATTGGGAGGAATACGAAAAGGCGACGGAGAAAACTCCAACGGCCCCAGTTCTTCCTGCCGCCATTCCCTATTGGCTCGGAAAGACCGCTTTTGATAAGCAACTCTATGCGCGTGCCGTTCCGTACTTTAATCAAGTCAACGCTCATCCGGATTCCGACGAATTGAGAGCCCCCTCCTGGTGGCTTCTTGCCGAATCCCAACGCCATCTTTCGAGCTGGAAGTCGGCGATTGATGCCTATGAACGCTACCGAATGCTTGTTCCGGACAAGGCCAATACCAATGAGGTTCTTCTCGCCTTAAGCCAGGCCCATCTTGGCGCGCATCATGAGGACGTCGCTCAAAGTCTTGCAGAAAAGGTGTTGCTCCAAGACCCGGAAGGAAATTCAGGAGCACAGGCTCGTTTTCTTCTTGGCGAGGCTCACGCCGGGCGGAAAAACTATCTCGAAGCGGCTAAAACCTTCGCAACCTTGAGCCTTCTCTACGATGATCCGATCCTGACTCCCAAAGCGATGACTCGCGCGGCGGAATGCTACGAAAAGCTGGGCGACACCACTTCAGCGACAGAATGGCGCGAAAAGCTTAAAAATCGCCATCGCTGATAAAATTTTCGAAGAGAAAATGATTACTTCGGATAGGTGCTTATATGCATTTCAATATGACGTCATTTGCCCTTGATTAAAAAATCTGTTCCTACCATCCTTCTCTCATGAGATTTTGGAAGCCAATGAAAGAAGTTTTATGACAAAAACAAGATTGTTAATTATTAAAATCATTGGTGCTCTTTCAAGTGTGGGCGCGGCACTTGGTCTTTTAGAGAGTTATAGTTCTTATCAGTGGGTTACTTCAGCCCAGTTTCCGATCCCTCAAGATCCTCCGCAATTTGCGGATACATTCTTTATCATGATGGGTATTTCTATTGTTATACATCTCATGTTGCTTTTGAGCGGAATACTGATTGTTTTGCAGAAGCCCCGTGCGACTCGCTTGTTTATTGTTACATGCATGCTGATGATGTGGTTTTTTGTGGGTGCAGCATTTTTATGGTTGAATCCTGAAATTGGTGGGAGCGTTGCATCTGCTACAGGTGTTTCTGGTGGATACCTCGGAGTTTTTGCTATCACCCTATTTCCGCTTTGGGCTCCGTTTTTCGTCATCGTAAAGTCATCTAGACCTCCCAGCACTGAACCGATTTAAGTAATAATTCATCAACTGAAAAAGGTGTCAGGATATTAATGATTAGATAGATGTGATCAGTGGGAATACGGGAGGATTTATCGGGGTGAGAGCTTTGCGACGCAACGAAGGAGGGAGAGAACAAATTGAGCAAAGCGTTGAGACTGAAGACAACTAATAATTAACATCATGACACGAGCGCTGACT
>CAZKRU010000084.1:0-16802 GCA_964555235.1 uncultured Verrucomicrobiota bacterium | reverse complement strand
TTTGGCGTGTTTCGCGTATTTCGCGGGAAATGCCCCCTCCTTTTGGATTTCAATCCCCCCACCCGGCTTCACCTCGGAAATCCGGTTTTATTTTGGACAGAAGTGTTTGGATTTAAAACAAATTCCTTCTCACTTAGCGCCTTCGCGACCTTGGCGAGAAACCTCTGGATTTCAAGTGCTTAGAAGTTTACTTCACCGAGAGGCACCAAGGTAAAGCCGGTTATTCCTTCTTTTTTGATAATCTTTTCGATGTTTTTGAAATAAATCCTTGGTGAGCTTCGTGGCTTCGTGTGACCATTCCAAGCTCCTACTTTTAATACCGCTGAAGGAGTTCCAACAACTTCCGATCAAGTTGATGTCCCTCCCATTTTTCATAGGTCACATCGGCTCGCTCGCTGTCCAAAATCCCGAACGAACCGCGAAAATTCCAGAGAGCCCAACCCCAGCCGGCCTCTTTCCATAACTGAAGATGATCCTCTGCCCAGCGCAAAACGACATCATGAGGCGTTTTATTATAACACCCCCACTCTCCGACCATCACACCGACTCCTTGCCCTTCCAAATTTTTCCAAGGAAGAAACCCGGTTTTCCAAAGCCAATCCCGATCTTCTGCAGGGAGTTGGAATCGATTCCCCGGCGGCCTTTCTGCGTTGAAGACAAGCAGCGGCGGTTTCTCTCCATAAGCGGGCATAAACGCAGCAATCTCCGGTTTCTCCCCTTCTCGCTCCAATGAAATTTCCGACAGTTCCAGCCAATCTCCTCGTGCCACTCGAAACTCCAGTCGCGTCGTCCCTTCAGGAATCACGACCGTATCGGTGGTTCCGTAATAGCCCTGATAAATTTTGTATTTCTCAACCCAATCCGAGCGCTGCCATTCTCCCTTGCCTGGCCCAAGGCGAAATTCCCTTTCGAAAACTTTTTTCCCATTCGCCATCAAAATAAGCTGGGCAAAATGACTGACCGCACCGACCTTGAAGCGGAGCGTCATCGGTTTTGAAAAAGTCCCTTCGATCACGAGCGGATAACTCCCCTCCTTCTTTTCAGGAGCGAGCAAGGTTCCTGGAACTCGCATCGGCTGAGGCCACTGCGGAAATGCCTGCCCTTGGGTATTGACCCAGGAAGCCTGATAGTGCGTCACATTCATCGGCCGATACCCTCGAGTCGCCTGAGCGAGACCAAGCTCCTTTAATTCCGGAATCGGCTTTGTTCCCCAATCGAGTCCATCGGAAATGATCAGTCGTTCGGGATCTTCCGCGCGAATCGCTGCGACGATTTTTTTAACCACCGGAAGATATTGAGCAGCACTGATCCCATTCGGCTCGTTAAAAAGATTAAAGCTCAGGCGATCATTCGGAATTCCCCGATAGCGTTGGGCAAACATTCCCCAATGTTTCGCGCAGACTTCTTGGATCTCCGGATCCGTCCAAAGATTTTTCGGCTCTGCCGGTTTTGCGACCGTAAATCCCGGCGCGCGATGAAAGTTGAGACAGACATGAATCCCATACTGCTTCCCCCACTCCACCGCTTGGTCAATTTCGAGAAGCTCCTTCTCCTTAAATTGCTCCCCCTTTTCATCCATCGCCCAGATGCGGTAGTCCATCGGAAGCCGCACAAAATTAAATCCGAGCTTGGAGATCAACTGAAAATCCTTCTCTCGAAATGGCTGGGGGCCCGACTGTTTCATAAACTTTTCCAACAAATTAAACCCACGCCAACGAGGAAGGTGGGAGGCTGTGGGAGTTTCCAGCTCCGCACCATTCAGAATAGAAGAAACGAATAAGATAAGCATCCATGCAAAAATCCATCTGGAGCGCATACTAAGACTCGTTCAACTTTTTTTGCCGCTTCTGCTTGGATAGCAGATGTTCAACCGCTGACTTCACGTATTCGTTAGGATCGTTACGAAGACTTTCGATCGTTTCAAGAGGAGTACGTGGATTTGCGACAACGTCTCTCCGAACATGCCAAACCGGGTCCTTAGCGAGTCGAATCAATATTTCGATTGGCGTGTTGACGTTACTCGCAACAGATGAACGCGTATATTCATTACCAGTACTAGCAAGACTCCCAAGAATATCAGCAGGCGTCTTTGGATTCCGAGCAAGCCCCCATTGAATCAGATATCCTGGATTCTTCGCGTACTCAGAAATAATTGAGACTGGCGTTTTTGAATTTTCGACGACATCACCTTGAACGTATTCATCAGAACTCTTTGACAGCCGAACCAACGTCGTTTCAGAGACATTGGGATGTCTGGCAATCAGGCGCATCACCGCCAATCCTTTGCCGTTCTCCCCCATCACAGGCCACACCGACCACATTTTCAGATGTAAATCTTGATCCGGCATCTGAGCAACTCGATCGAGTACGGCAGCGGATGCATTTGAATTCTGAGCAAGCGCGCCTAAGACAAATCGATTTTCTCTTAACATCGATCTTTCAAGAAACCCCTCCAGCTCAGTCTCACCCATCATCCGCACCCGAGCCACTTCAAGGGTAAGGACAATTCCGTAGCTCAAATAGACACCGCCGCAAAAAAGCAAGAGTATCGCAACGAATGCTCGCACGGGAGTTAAAACTGGCAACTCGGAGAGACTTCTAGAATACAAAAGCACTAGATCAGGAAGGCAGTAGCCGAAAATAAAAAAAAGGCCCGTAAACGGAACGACCGTAAACGGGAGAAAAAAAATTCCGATAGCCGCCGTCGATGAAGTGGACTTCATGATTGAGGCGAATAAAACGACCGCAACAACGATAGTTCCAACGGCCGCCGATAGTAGAGCACTCTGAAAACGCGTAAACGATCTAATCAGATCCAGAGGACTTTTCATTCAACCTCGAGAGGAATCCACACGTCGCTAAAACTATCAAGATCCATTCCTAGTTGTTCGCGCCAGTCAGGATCTAGAAAGGGATCTCTACGTAATTCAAGATTCAATTTCGGTAAAGACACCTCGCTCATATTGATGACTATTTAATCATATTTTCTGTATTTAGCCACACAAAGCACAGAATGCACAAAGGATTTGTCTGAAGAAACCAGGAAGCGAGGAATTCAGGAATTTTGCCCGCGAAACACGCGAAATAAGCGAAACGTAAGAACCCCAAGTTGGAGGCGGGCTCCTTGTGTGGCTTTTGTGCTTTTTATGGCAAAAGTAATCCCACTCATTGTTTAACGCCACCTACTTCATCTTCTCCATACCAACCACCCTTCGACCGAAGGCATCCGTTCGGCTCTCAACCTGATGATATCCAAGTTTTTGATAAAGCGCGATCGCCTCCTCGTTGAATTCAATCACATCCAAATGAAAGCAATGACAATGACCGTGCAATCTCTCCATCGCCTTCATGAGTTGCCATCCATAGCCGCGACGCTGAAAGTCCGGATGAACGGCCAATCGAAAGAGAAGGCAGACGCCCTTCTCCACTCGTGCACGAATCACCCCGACCAAAATCCCTTCCACTTCACCCACGAAAACCGAGAGCTGCTCCAGATCCTGATAAACCGACGAAACCGTCTCCGTTTGCAACTCCTGATACTCAACAAAGCGTGCGAATGCCGCTTTCTGTAAACGAAGAATCGCCATCGCATCGTCACGAGTGGCAGGTCTGATTTGTAGCTCGATTTGGACCAATGGCATTCCCGCAATGAGCATCCGCGTTTTGTAACAGGAATCGGCACGAATGCAATCGTCTCTCAAAACCTTTTCTCTGAGGAAATGAGGAATTCAGGAATTTTCCCAACGAAATGATGGAAAGCGTAATCCATTCTCTCCCAATTGTGGCGACCTCTCCGAGGGCGCCGTGCCGTGGATTGCCCAACGACTTCGCGCGGCAAGCGAGCGGAGCGAATGACGGCGCCTTCGGAGAAGTCGCCCTACCATTCGTTAGACCTTTCCTCAGAACAATGGATGGCCCCCGCGCACCTCAACAAATCTTCCCGATCCGATTCTTAATCGCCCACTCCTCCGTGTTCGGCCCGACCCAACGAGGATCAATCGCTTCGCTGGCTAATTGATAGCGGGTGTCCGTCGAGAGACGATACCGACGGCTTTGATTATCGAGACTCGCGTGAAGCATTGTCATTCCGAACGTCAGAAAATCGCCCATCTTAAACTCTGTGGTCAACCAACGTCCTCCAAATTTCTCCCGCAAGGAGTATGGATTTTTGGAAAGAACGCCGGAATCTTTGTAGCGATCTTGATTGGTACAATAAACATCCGTGTCGCTGGAGAGATAATTCTGAATGCGATCCGATTGCTGATGCGATTTCTCCAACATCATCAGCCCGCCAAGTTCCATCGAGACATCGCCATAGGGAATCCAAGCCGTCATCAATCGTGGCGTTCCTCGGTTCATGTAAACCGCATCCGCATGCACCGGAGTTCCTTTTCCCGGTTTAATCACACGCGTCCAGATGTGATCGAAATGAGCGATCGTCCCCCCCATGAGCCGCTCATAAAAGCCGCGCAGTCGCGAGCCAAAGACCACGTCACGAAGCGGTTGATTTTCAGCCGCGACCGAACGTCTCGTTGCCGTAACTCCGGCGGGAGCCTTCTCAGCAGGGATCTCTTCGTCAGCCACTACGGCTTCATCCACCGGATAATCCGGATGAAGCTGCCCCCGCTCACTGAGTCGATTCAAAACCTCATCTCGCACCGCTTGAATTTCGGACCTTGGAAAAAATCCCGGAACAAAAAGGTATCCATCTTCAGCGAGGCGCTCCCTCAATGCCGTCGGATCGTGAGCCACATCATCCGAACGACGCAATTCCCCGAACGATTCAGGACGTAAATCCAATTCATAACCGGAAGCAAGCAGGGGCTTTGTTGTGTTCATAATTAAACAAATACCACAACTCACTCTCTCTTAAAATGGAGCTTTTGGAAATAGACTTGTGTTTTCTGGTATTTGTGAAATCCTTTCCTCAGAATGAGGCCTCACGCAGATTCATCCCTCAACTTCCGCAACGCCCTCTCCACTCCGATCGGAGCGATTACCCTTGCCGCCTTCGCTCTCCGTCAGACTGCCGCTCTCAAAGGGTGGCGGACGTTCGATCAGTACGCTATTGTCTATCTTCAAGAGGGAACTGGAACGTATCAGGACGGAAATGGACTTCACCGAGCGCTGACTCCCGGCGATTTGATGATCATTTTCCCAGGCTTTCCCCATACCTATAATCCCACTCCCGGAACCGAATGGGTCACGACCTATCTCTGTTTTCACGGTCCCGTTTTTGATCTTTGGCAGAAGCAAGGGCTTCTTCATCCCCGCCAACCGCTCTTCCATCTGGAGCCGGTACACACGTGGAGTCAACGACTCGAATCGATTCTCTCCGCCCCTCGTCAAACCGGCTATGCCCCGCCGTTGCAAGATCTCTGTCGATTGCAACAACTCCTCGCGGAAATCATCACCGGCACTGGCCAAAGGACCGTTTATCAAGACGATCTTCGCTGGACCTCACGCGCCTGCACCCTCATCGAAGCCGAACTCGGGGGACCTCCTGATTGGGAAAAGATTGCCCGTCCACTGGGTCTGAGCGTCGAGGGATTTCGAAAACGCTTTACCCGACTTTCTGGCCAGCCCCCCGCACGCTATCGCATGAGTCGCCTCATCGATCGTGCCTGCGAGCTCATGCAAAGTCGTCGCATGACCGATCTTCAAATTGCAGAGTCGCTCGGATTTTGCGACGCCTACTATTTCTCCCGACGCTTCAAGGAAATCACCGGAAAATCACCACGGGCGTTTCGCAAAAGCCTTCCGATCTCCGGCTCAACACCTTAGTCAGATCCCTAAGCAAATGTAACTGAACCGATCAATTGATGCCGGATTAACCCAAATCCTGACATTCCTAAAAGTTTGAAAGCAATGGCCAGAATAATAAAAAGAAGCAGTGCGCCAATAAAGAGGACGGGAGGTCCCGCGACTACACCAAGAGTAACCTTCAGTAATCGGCAGCGTCGATCAGGTGCAATAAGGAAGCAAAGCCCAGTGATTACTCCAGCGGGTAGAGTAAAAACGAAAAACGCAAAAAACGGACTTAAAGCGCCGTCGCCGTCATAGGTTCCAAATGCAGCTTGTATAAAGGGCATCACCGCTAGTAAAAGGGCGATCAAGCCCATAAAAATAGCCAGAAGACTAAATCCCCAAACAAAACACCACCTCAACATATTCATATTATTCTGCCGAACGTCTGTCATGACCCGCGCGCGCAGCGCGTTGGGTCAATGACATGGTTGAACTGTCTTTTCTGGTTTCATTTCTTGAATACCTTTTTGTGCCAGAATTTTTTGGGATCACAAAACCAATCTGAATTCTTTTCTGATCTCAAGGCGGCCAATGGCCGCATATCGATTTTGTATCTAAAGAGTAATGCGATCAGATCACGTAGAGACCTGTCTGAGCAGATAGGTCTGAGTCGTAAAATTATTGAATCTGAAATTCCGTCAACTTTTCGCACCGCAGGGATGCTTTGTGCGAACGTGAAAAATGCTGTCTCGTCTCCCTGAGAGTAAAACATAACTCTGCGGCATTTGATCTCGGTCATATTCTTCTCTGTCGAACCGTTATTTCAGATAAATTCGAAACTTTTACCCTCATACGCAATTTAAATTCTCATGGAAAGTCGACCGCTTCAAGGTTTATCCACGCATCTCCCCTCGAGAAATCACCTTTTAACCCAATAAACAGTTCAACACTTGCCAGATGACCAATAAAACGTCCGCAGTGCAACTAACGGATAAACTGACAAACTTCGGGAGTCCTCCAGCCCGTCAGCTGACAGAGAGGTTTACCCTTCTTAATTATCCTGCAAGGAGGGTTGCTCCATAGGATGCCAACACGAGATCGCGACTGACCAACGTCAGTCCATGTTCCTGCGCTTGGGCAACCAGGAGTCGGTCAAACGGATCCGTATGATACCAAGGCAGTCGTGCGCTCACGGCGGCCACCTCTGAACCAATTTTCAATTCCACAAACCCGACTTTACGAATCTCCCCCACCCAGCCCAAGGGAAGAGTCAACTTCCCCTTGGAAGCCTTCAATTCTAACTCCCATACCGAAGCGGCGCTAAAAAAAACTGCATTGACCGGGTCGATGATTGCCTCCCGGGCCTGCGGCGTCAATTTTTCGGGAGCGCTCAGGGACCAAAGCAAAATATGCGAATCCAACAAAAGCTTCATGGAGTTGGGGGCGGTTCTTCAGCCGCCTTGAGCAGAGGAGAGAAAATCTCCTCGCCATAAAATGCCTTCACAACCTCCGGATCATCATCCCAGCAGCCAGGGGATTCCAGAATTTGACCCGCCATTGTTCCCAAGAGACGCGGAGTTCCACTCGCTTGAAAAGGAATCACCTTCACCAGAGGCTTCCCCGCCTTGGCCAGAACCAATTCCTCCCCTGCCAAGACCTCTTCAACAAGACGGGAAAGGTGCGTTTTGGCCTCTTGAATATTGACAACCTTCATTGAACTAAGTCTGGTCTGGTTTACTAAAATGTCAATCTGGATATTCCGTCAACAAGGGAAAGGGTAGCAATGAGTGAGTCCAATACCTCATGTCCAGCAATTGTAGGAGTGGCTTGATTTTAATAATTAACATCATGACACGAACGTTCATTGGGGAACGGCGGCTCGAGTGCGGCGATCTTGTTCGGCATTTCAGGGTTTCGAGGTCGAAGTGGGTGCGGTCGAAACGCGACTTAAGAGAATACCGCCGAAAAGCATGAGAAACGCTGGTGGAACAATCCAAGGTTGTGAGTCGCGTAAACGAACATAGAGTGCAGTGATTCGGTCGAGCACTTCTTTTCGAGGAAACGAGTCACTCTGTGGCAGCGAGTCGTGAGATTGGGACCAAATAGCTGTTGTTATTCCCGGATGGAGAACTGCCGAAAGCATCAACCAGCAAAAGCCGATGCCCAGAAGTATGAAGCCGCAAGCTCTCATGTGCTGTTTGAATACGCCGAACGTCCTCCAGCAGCCACCGAGCTTAGCGAGGTTGGCTGACTGGAATGGTTAGCCTTGTTTTTGGAATACATCTTTCTGCCAACCTTTCAGCAAAATATAGTCCTTTTCTCTTTTCTGGGAGTATTCCTGATAAGATTCTGAAGAGCAAATAAAAGGCAGTTCTTCATTTGACTCCCATATCTTAAAAATCTGCCCTTGGTGTACTCTGACTTTCTTGCTCCATCCGACAATAATCCTAAAATTATCTGAAATTCTTGGCTTTTGGATATCTATCCAGCCGGCTAGTTCTCGAACAAAATGCCATGCATGCTTCAGAGTTTCTTCTTCAGTGTGTTTTGGGGTAATGCAAGTTCCAACATCATGCCAAGAAGCCCTAGTTCCATCCTTTCTGGGAATGGACTCGGCTTTTGACCAAAAATCTTCACCAAATATTGAAGGAGGAGTGTTCATTTCCGGCTAACAGTTATTCAACCGACCGGTCGGTTTATACTGGACCGCTCCAGAGTCGAATGCACAGAACAACCGAACCGTTATTTCAGATAAATTCGAAACTTTTACCCTCATACGCAATTTAAATTGTCATGGAAAGTCGACCGCTTCAAGGTTTATCCACGCACCTCCCCTCAAAGAGGATCATAAAACAACCATCTGTCCTCGCGCAGAAAACCTTCTGAAAGAAAAATCTCACCTGCCGGAGGCGTAATTGGTTTGGTGCGGGGGCGAAGGGGGGCACAATCGCAGGACGCCGAGAAATTTAAAAACCTCAGCGCACTCAGCGAACTCTGCGCGAAACTATCTTCCTCACCATCCACTCACCAACACCCGAATCACCCCTTCCGGCGCGATTCCCAATCCAACGATCACTAAAAGAAGCCCCCCAAGCATGGTATGATCTCCCCACGAAAGCGTCACCCCACCTCGCTCGTCCGGATCCAAAATCCAAACTCGTTTCAGAATTTGGAGATAATAATAAATTCCAATCGCCGCCATCAGCAGTGCCAGTACAAGCAATCCGTAGCTCCACCCTGGAAACGGATACGTCGCCACACAGGCGGCAAAGAGATAGTATTTTCCAAAAAATCCACCCAAGGGAGGAACTCCGGCCAACGACAAAACGGCGACGCTCAGATAAATTGCAGCAGCAGGCGATTTCCGGGAGAGCCCCGAAAGCGTCTCCAGCTTCATATCGGGAAGTCTCGATAAAATCCAAAAGACCGTCAGCGCCGCCGGACCATACGCCAACGCATGATAAATCATCGCATAGGCTCCGTGAACCGTTGCCGCTTGCGCCGCCATCAACAAAAAGCCGGCATGCGCCACACTTCCAAAGGCCATCAGACGTCCCACATGCGTTTGCCGAAGTGCCCCCAAAGTCCCAACCACCAGACTCATGACACTCAAGAGATAAAAGATCGCTCTCAACGACGGGGCCAATGGTTCTCCCCGATGGAACATGAGCCAAACCAACATCAGCACGTACGCGCCCAATGCTTTCGAAGCCCCGGCAATCCACGAAATCACCGAGATCGGAGCGGAACGATAAAAGTCAGGTGCCCAAAAATGAAAGGGTGCCGCAGCGATCTTGAATCCAATCGCCACTAGAAGGAAGATCCCGGTCAGCGACGCCATCGGCATCACCGGAAGACCGGGAAGCGATTGAATCATTCCGAGATAAAGCGATCGCGACATTCCATCGAGAAGTCCCATTCCATAAAAGAAAAAGGCGGCAGCGAGTGATCCTGCTACAAAAAATTGAAAGGTCGCCGCAATCGTCTCAGGCTCCTTTTTTCCAAGAACGGCCAGCGCATAAACCGAAATCGCAAAGGTCTCCAATCCGACAAAAAGAAGTAACAGATGATTCGAGGAGAGGACCACTCCCATTCCGACAGATCCCAACAAAAACAAGGCCGCTCGCTCCGAGGCTTGACGAATCTTCTCTTGAGAGGCGATCCGAACACTTCCCCAAGTCAACACGAGGAGAAAGATCTTAAAACAAACCGTCACCGGATTGAGCTTCCACATCAGCTCCTGCCATCCCGTCGCCTGAAAACCGATCTTCACGAGGATTCCGGCATAGGCCAGGATCGCCAAAAATAAAATCCCTTGAGTCAGGCCAAAAACGCGACGCCGACGTCCGGCTTCATCCGTCGAATTCCTCCAGATCCCATAATCCAATCCAAGAATCAGAAAGGCCCCCACGACCATCAGAATTTCCGGCAATGCAAAAAATAAAAACCGGTTCATAGACAAAACCTCAACCAGATCGGCTTCAAACTCGCCGCCACCGGATCAGAGATCCCATTGGGAAAAATTCCAATGAGGAGTGATGCCGTCAACAAAAGCCCGACGGCGAACCGTTCTTGAAGCGTCATCGGGAGTGCTTCCGCTTTTGAAGCCGACTCCGGAGCTCGCTGAAACAACGCCGCATGAAGCGCTCTTCCCGAATAGGCAAAGGTCGCAACCATTCCGAGCACGACTGTCAGAAGAATCCCGGAAGTGAGAAAATCGACTCGCCAAATTCCGATCAAGACATGCAGTTCCGCAATAAAACCGCTGAATCCCGGAATTCCCATTGCTGCCGTCATCGCCAAAATCAAGACCAACCCGACTCCCGGCAATTTCTCATACCCACCATCCATCTCGTTTAACTTCCGCGTGTGAATTCGTCGGTACCAGATTTCGCCAACGAGGGCGAAAAGGAGTGATCCCAGAATTCCATGAGAAATCATCTGCAAGACCGCGCCCAACCATCCCGTTTCGTTCAGCGTCATGAATCCGAGCAGCACAAAACCCATGTGACTCACACTGGAGAATCCGATCACCGCTTTGAAATCCTTCTGAGCATACGCCACCAACGCAGCATACAAAATACCGGCCGTCGCCAATCCCGCCATCCACGGCGCCCAAAATCGTGCTCCCTCCGGAAAAAGCGCCACCGCCACTCGCAAACACCCATACGCCCCAAGCTTCATTACCACTCCAGCCAGAAGCATCGAAATCGGCGCAGGAGCCGCGACATGTCCAACCGGTGCCCACGAATGAAAGGGAAATAACCCCGCCAGAATTCCGAACCCGATAAAGAAACAGAAAAAGAGTCCTCGCTGAATCTCAGGAGCCAAAAGCGGCAAGCGCATCAGGCGTTCCAGACTCAAGGTCTGCTGTGGCCCCAACACATGAAGTCCCACCATTCCAAGCAAGACCAACGCTCCCCCCAGAAATGAATAGAGCACCAACTGCATCGCCGCTGCCGTTCGCCGTTCCCCACCCCAAATCGCAATCAAAAAATATTTCGGCAAAATCGCCAGTTCATAAAAAACAAAAAGAACAAAGAGATCGAGCGATTGAAAAACCCCGTAAACCGCTCCAATGAGGAAAAGGAGATGCGCATGATATTCCGCAACTCGAAGCTCAATCCGCCACGACATCAGGACCGCGCAAAAGGCGACCAACGCCGTGAGCAAGATGAGCGCATAGCTGATCCCATCCGCGCCGAGCGCCAAGGTCATTCCGAGCGATGGAATCCAGGGAAGATGCAACCACTCTTCCGTTGCACCCGGAAAATGACAGTAAGCGACAAATCGCCACGTCACCATCATCGCCCCGGCAGTAATCACTCCAAGCGCCACCGAGCGAATGAGACGGGGACGCGAAGATCCGATCAGCAGCACGCTCAGTGCGCCGATCCAGCAAAGCCCAATGGTCCAAAAGGTCAGCATGATTTAAAGTCGTTGAAAAAGCATTGAGAGATCTTGAAGACTCACCCGCGAAAGCGCGAGCCACGGTCCCGGCCAAACTCCAATCCAAAGCACTCCCAAGAGCAGGGGAACCAACATCACAAAATCTCGTCCATTCAAATCCTCAAACGGCCCCGCACTCCCCTCACCCGTCGTAATTTGTTTTACCGCGCTCAGGGTGTAAGCCGCGAGAATCAAAAGCACCAGGAGAAGCGTCACTCCCACGGCCGGCATCATCATGAGAACCCCTCGAAGCATCAGGACTTCGGCCATAAATCCGGAGAGAAAAGGAAAGCCGATCCAGGCCATCGCAAAGAAAAAGAAGACCGTCGCCAGACGAGGAGCGCGCTCCCGCAGCGCAGAGATCTCTTCAAGGGCTCGGGTTCCCGTTCGTCGTTGAATCATTTCGATCACCAGAAAAAGCCCGACCGCCATCCATCCGTGTCCGATCATCTGCAGCACAACTCCCTGCAATAATGCGAGCCTCCCTCCTTCCGCCACACTCCCCCAACCGGCCCCGGCCAAAACCAACAAGGCCAAGGCGCAAAAGGCAATATGTCCGAGCGAACCGAGCGCCATCATTTTTTTCAGATCCCGCTGACGACTCGCCAACAGCGCCGAAAGGACGACGGTAAAAACAGCCCATGCGATGAGCATTCCAGAGAAATCTTGAAGCTGCTTCGGAAAAAGCGGGAGCACCAATCGCAGCATTGCATAGAGCCCCATCTTCGACATCACTCCGGCAAAAAGAAGCGTCAGACCGGGAGGCGATTCCACATAAGCATCGGCCTGCCATGAGTGAAACGGAGCGAGCGGAAGCTTCACCCAAACCCCCAATAAGATCATCCAAAAGACCGAACTCGAGAGCCCCTTCAATTCGCCACTCGCCGCCGCTTGCGCAATCGTCGGCAGATCGAAGGTGTTTGCTTGAAGCGCCACCGCCAGCATTCCGGCCAGCATCGGCAAACTTCCCATGACGGTAAAAAGCAGAAAAGGCATCGCCGCCTCATGGCGTCGCTCCCCACCCCAACGCTTCATCATGACAAACGCCGGAATCAATCCCGCCTCCCAACAAAAAAACCACGGAATAAAATTCTGGACGGTAAAGACTCCCATAAGTCCCGCCAATTGAGTCAAGACCAACCCATAAAACAAGCCGACCCCTCGTTCCCGTTCCCACGAAATCAAAACCACCAGGAGCCCCACCGATGCCGTGAGAATCACCAGAGAAAGACTGATTCCATCGACCGCCACAAACCATTCCACTCCGAGACTTCGAATCCATCGATAACGCTCCACCGCCTGAAGTCCCTGCTCCGGGACAAAGCATCTCACCAGAACAATCGAGATCCCCAATACCAGCAAAGTCGCCGCTAACGCCACACGACGAATCGTCTGCTCCCACACGGCAGGCAAACTGAACGCCAACGCCGCCCCGAGGAGATAGATCAGGATCATCGCGGAAATCATTGAGCCCTCCACGCGCAGATCCCGAGAATGACCGCTCCGATCGCCATCCACCGAAACGCCTCGACAAGCTGCCCACGATGAAACCGAAGCACTCCCTCCGCCGAACGACGAATCGTCTCGCTACTTCCCTCCACCATCCCGCGTTGGAATCCAAATCCCTCAACGATTCCCGACAAAAGCAGGCTCGATTGCTTGGCAAAAAAACGAATCCACAGCCAGATCGCCTGAATCAAAAACTCCACCCATTGCGCAAGTTGTCCCCACATGCCCAACGTGTTCGGACCAACCTCCTTGTAAAATCCTTCCAACGTGATCCCTTCTTCCAGAACTCCCCATCGTCCTGCAAGATCCTCGCGATTGGGACTTCGATAACACCAGAATCCTCCGAGTCCTCCCAGCAACGCCGCCGCAGTCGCCATCCACGGAATCATTCCATGATCGGCATCCAACAAAAACCATCCCGAGGCCCCTCCCGCCACCATCGCTCCTCCTGCTAAAATCATCATTGGCATCTGCATCGCTGCCGAAGAGTCATGCGGAACTCCGTCGCCCCGATATTCTCCGCGAAATAAATAAGCGGCCTGTCGCGCCGTATAAAATCCGGTGAGTACCGTCACAAGCAATCCCCAAGGCAAAACCCCAGACTGCTCCATGGCACTCAGAATTCCCTCCTTGCTGAAAAATCCGGCCATCGGAAAAATCCCGACCAACGCCAACGACCCGATCGCATACCAAATCATCGTTCCACGCAAACGCGATCCGAGCCCGCCGAGCTTTCGTAAATCTTGCTCCCCGCCACATCCGTGAATGATGGAACCGGCCGTCAAAAAGAGGAGCGCCTTAAAAAAGGCATGAGTGAAAAGATGAAACATCGCCACCCCCGGCCCACCCCAACCCAACCCCGCCATCATGAGTCCTAATTGGCTGACCGTCGAATAAGCGAGTCCCCGTTTCAGATCAAATGTTCCCAACGCTCCGACTCCTCCCATCAGCGCGGTAAACAATCCGATCCAGGCCATGAAATTGAGAACCGCCGCATCCAGAGCGATCAATGGATAAAGTCGAACGAGTAAAAAGACTCCCGCCGCCACCATCGTCGCCGCATGAATCAGTGCCGAGACGGGAGTCGGACCCTCCATCGCATCCGGCAACCATCCGTGCAACGGGAATTGCCCGGATTTACCAAAAGCCCCGATCAGAATCAGAAATCCCAACATTCCGACGACGCTGACTCCCAAAATTTGCCCCGGAATGAGTGACAAGAGCTGCAGGGTTCCCGATTCCAAAAGCCCCTGACCCTCATGATAGAACTCCAACGCCCCGGTCACCTCCCACAATCCGATCAATCCCGCCAGGAATGCAAGATCTCCCAAGCGCGTCAGTAGAAACGCTTTTTGTGCCGCCGCTCCTGCCGATGGACGGCGATGCCAGAATCCAATCAGAAGATACGAAGCCAACCCGACGACCTCCCATGCCATGAAAAGGAGGAGCAGATGATTCGCCAAAACCACCGTCAACATCGCCCCGGAAAAAAAAGAGAGCGTCGCATAATATCGAACTCTCTCCGGTTCCTCTTTCATGTATTCGGTCGAATAAACCACCACCAGGAGCGCGACTCCCGAAACCACTAACGCCATGATTCCACTCCAGCCATCCCAACGGAGTGAGATCGGAATGAGTTCCGTTCCGACCTGAAACCAATTTCGTCGCCAGAGAATTTCTGAAAATCCTTCCCGTCCCGCAACCAACGCCGTGAGTGCAAAGGTCCCGAGCGCCGCTACAACCGCAAATCCCGGAGCAGACCGGCGCGAGGCCCCAAAGCGAATCAAGACCGCCATCAGGAGTGGAATTAAGGGAATCCACGGAAGGAGCGATTTCATTTCGAATCTCCCGTCTTCCACTTGGTTAAATCCGCACTCTTCCATCGTCGCACTGCCACCAAAATCAATGCCAACCCCATCGCCGTCTCAACCGCTCCCAAACCAATTCCAAAAAGTGCCGGCATGGCCCCTGTGACGGGCGGCGCATCCGCACGAAATCGGGCAACAATCAAAAAATTCAAGATTCCCGCTCCCCACATCAACTCGATTCCGACCAGTGTCAACGCCGCATGACGACGCGAAAGAACCGCCCCCAATCCCAAAATGAAAAGCCCCGCCGAAATCAATCCGTACGCTTCCGCCGTCATGATTCCTCCTCTTTTGAGCAGAGCGCAACGACACCGACCAGTGCCGCCGTCAAGAAAACGGCGAACGCGATTAGTACGATGGCCTCTTGCTGAACCAAACGGCGTCCAATCTCTTCTGTCGTCACTCGCGAATCGTTCCAGAGCCAGAAATACAAACCGCTTCGGAGCTTGGCGACCCAGAACGCAAAGAGAATCCCGACCACGGCCCATCCCCCCCAGGATCCCGACGCCGATCGTCCACTCTCAGCCTCCGAAGGATCTCCTCGGGTCAGCATCAAAACAAAGAGAAAGGCCACCCCGACCGCTCCCACTCCAATCCAAAGTTGAGCCCATCCGATAAAATCAAATCCAAGCGAGATCGCCAGTCCCGCCAAGCCGGTCATCGCCACGAGCAAGGCCAAAACCGAATAAAGAAGATGCCGAAAAAAGGCCGCCCCCAATGCCCCGGCCAACGTCACGATAGAAAAGAGAAGCGCCATCATGATTCAAACCGGTAAATGCGAGGTTGATAGGTGGAGCGAAAAAACATTCCATATAAAATCCGGTAAACTGCCACTAAGAGAATCCCGCCGAGCACCCATCCCTTCCAAACCGGAAGATAATAACAAAATCCAGCCACCATCAGATTCACCAAAGCGAGAGGAATTAAAAATTTCCAGGCCAAGCCCAACACCTGATCGATTCGCAATCGCGGCAACGTCCCTCGAACCCAAATCATTCCTGCAATTAAAATGATCCACTTCAATCCAAACCAGACCGGCTCCATCGCCACGCCACCGAAGGGACCATTCCACCCTCCGAGAAAACAGGTCACCGCCAAGCTGGCGATCACAAAGGCATTCACGTACTCCGCCAAAAAAAAGAGGGCGTATTTAAATCCGCTATATTCTGTCAGCGGTCCGGCGACCAATTCCGATTCCGCTTCGGGAAGATCAAACGGTGCACGATTCGCCTCCGCCAATCCCGCCACTGCAAAAATTAGGAACGCCGCAATCCCCCAAGGGGTGAGTAAAAACCAACCTCCTTGAGCCTGACGCTCTACAATGACCGCCGGGTTGAGACTGCTCGAAAGCATCACCACCGGAACGACCGCAAGCGCCAGCGGAATTTCGTAGCTGATCAGTTGCGCCATCGAACGAAGCCCCCCCAAGAGCGAAAACTTATTATGCGAAGCCCATCCCGCCAGAAAAAGCGCCAGAGGCGAAAAGGCCCCGATTGCAAAATAAACGAGAAGCGTATTTTCAAGGGGAAGCCCCCGGTAGCAGGAGGAAATCGGAATGACCAACGTCGTCAAAAGCGCCACCACCACCATCATCACCGGAGCAATGCCATGCATCCAGCGATCCGCTCCGGTCGGAACAAGATCCTCTTTCGTGAGTAATTTAATGCCGTCGGCGACCGGTTGAAACCAACCAAACGGGCCCGCCCGATTCGGCCCGATCCGATTCTG
>CAZKRU010000083.1:0-18105 GCA_964555235.1 uncultured Verrucomicrobiota bacterium | reverse complement strand
TAAATTAAATAGGTAATCCTCCGGCTCTGCCGGAGGACTCCCGAAGTTTGACAACTCCGGGAGTCGACCGGAGTCTGACATTCGTGAACCGCTCAAAGTTTACGAAAGGATCAGACGATGTAGGTCTATGAAAATCTCAAGCATACCAAGTGGGAATGCAAGTATCATGTGGTGTTTATTCCAAAATGTCGGAAGAAGGTGATGTATGGGAGTTTGCGAAAAGAGTTAGGCGAGGTGCTACGGTCTCTGGCGCAGCAGAAGGAATGCCGTGCAGAAGAAGGGCACTTGATGGGAGATCATGTTCACATGCTCTTGTCGGTGCCGCCCAAATACTCAGTCTCTACGGTGATCGGATACATCAAGGGGAAGAGCGCGATTCATATTGCGCGAGTGTATGGAGGAAGGCGGCGAAATTTTGAGGGGCAGCACTTCTGGGCAAGGGGATATTGGGTATCAACCGTAGGACATAACGAAGGGGAGATTCGTCGCTACATCCAAAATCAGGAGAAGGAAGATAAGAGAATGGAACAACTGGAGATGACGGCACTTTGAGTGCCTCACGATAACAAATAAACCGCTTTGAGCGGTTCGCACTTTTCAAGCCTCCGGCTTTGCCGGAGGTATCTGACTTGAGATCAACCTCCGTGATCTCAGTTCGCTCCGTGTGAAAACTCACTCACCTCGGTTTCACCTTGGAGATCTGCTTTTATTTTTGACAAATGTATTGAAATATCAAAGTTAAGGATCTCTTTTCAAGATCTCACAACCGAAATTTTTAATATAGGTATGAATCTCCGGCCAGACCTCCTCGGGAGTCAGTCGCGTCAGACAGTACGGCTCCGGGAATTTACAGGAATCGAAGCAGGGGCGATGGGGGCAAAGATCGCGTTGAAGAACCAAATGCTGATCGCCAAAGGGGCGAAACCATTCTTTTTGGGTTGGACCAAAAAGGGTGATTGTGGGAATTCCGAAAGCAGCAGCAATATGAGCGGGGCCACTGTCGTTTCCGAGAAAAAGATCTGCCTTGGCGATTTCTTTGACGAGTGCTGTAACGGAGGTGACGGAAATCGTTTCGTTCGCGAGATTAGAGAGTCCAGATCCGTAGTGGTCGACGTCAGGAATCAGAGTGAGGTGGACCTCGAAGTTCGTTTTGATTTGTTCCAGAATCTTTCGGAAATGGGGCTCAGGCCAGCGGCGAATCGGAATTCGAGCTCCCGCATGGAGGAGAATGCGAACGGGTTTTGACGGTTTTTCATCGCATTTCGGTGGCGTTAATTGTGGCGGACGTTGGTGGCTTTGACCGAAGAGGGCGGATTCAATCATCCACCCATTTTCAACACGATGAGCGAGAGGAGCCGGATTCAAGGGGTAAGTCAACAAATGAGGAAACCCCAGACGGATTACACCGATCCTCTTGGGAACCGAAAGCAATCGCATCCAGAAATGATCCCGAGGATCGGGACGAAGCGAGACGGCCACATCGGGTTTCCAGGTGCGGATGGTTTGGGATATCTTCCAGAGTTGATGCCATGGCCATGAGAACAGACGATATTTCCCTTTGAATGCGGTCCATGGGGCGTCAAATTCGATAAATTCGATCTCCGGAAAAGTTCCGGATAATAATTCGCGAGCATGCGCTTTTCCAACCAGTAAGACTTTGACCTTTTCTTCGCGGCATCGGTGAAGAAGCGGAGTGGTGAAGGTCAGGTCGCCCAATCCCCAAAGTTCAAAAAGCAGCAGGCGCATGGGAGCTTGAATCTTTTGATTTTAGGGTAGCAATTTCTCGTTCTGAGGTGGGTGAAGCTAGAAACTGTCGTGCCGAGCGATACAGTCGGCAATCTTTGCAAATATCAGGATAGTCTTGATTCCAAAAACGTTTGAAGATCTTTTCAATTTTTCCGTTCTGCCAGATTTCTTGCAGCGTGTTTTGATGGAGATTTCCGAGAATTAATTCGCTCTTTCCGTTGTAATCACGGCATCCACAGGCGGTGACATCACCATTGACGAGAATTTTTGGGTAAACCATCAGGAGCTCACAAGGACCTTTTTTTTCAGGAATGGGGAGCAGATTCATCTCCGGAGAGAGATCGGTTGAGGCGATGGCTCCTGCCCAGTTATCGAAATAGTAACTGTAATGAAATTCGCAAGGGTACTTGCGAATTCGGGCGTAATCCGGGAATTGCTCCACCTCGGCAATGGATCGGTCTGCTCGCACAAAGATCCGAATGTTAACCGGATTGCTCAAGCCTTGGTTGATTTCAAGCAGGTCGATCAGATTTTGAATGACGCGAGGATATTGATTGGACCGATAGACCCGCTGATACATTTCCTGGTCAAAACCGGTTGTGCTGATATGGAGGTCCGTGATTCCGCTTTCAATCAACGCCTTAGAGCGAACTGGATCAAGAAGGATTGCATTGGTGTAAAAGTAGAGGGGGCGAATCCGGAGCTCCGCGGCCGCCAGGCAAACTTTCTCAAGAAATTCCTTATCCATCAACGGATCTCCTACCACCGGGGTCAGCTCCAACGAACCGCCTCCCCATGCTGCGTACTCTTTCACCGCTTTGGCAAAAACCGACGTCGGCATCACGCTTTTCGGTCGCTCCTGATATTGATAGGCACAAAAAATACAGTCTGCATTGCAGGCGTTGGTTGTTTCAATGCCAAGACGAAGGGGACGATCCAATACAAATTTCCATCCGCCAACCTCTCGCTCAGGATGTAGCGTGGAACGCAATTGATAAGTGAGCTCGCTCAGCCAACGTCGTCCTTGATAGGCTTTGTCGGCTGGTAGGAAATGCAGGGCCGAGCGCTTGACCAGATCATTCAAACGATTCATAAGTCTCGAGGGAAATCGACAAAACCGCTGACATTAATCCTTGGATCTGTCATGAGAGCAGTCTAATCTGAAATTGCTTGAGCGCAAGAGTGGATCAACTTCCCTGGATTTCAGTGATTGTTCCCGTTTACAACGGAGCTCGTACCATTGGCGAAACACTGAAGAGTCTTTTCGATCAACAATACCCTCGGCTTGAGATTCTGGTCATGGACGGAGGATCCACCGATCAAACGGTGGAAATCGTTCGCGGGTTTCCTGAAGTTTTACTTTTTTCTGAAAAAGACAGTGGTCCTACGGATGCCGTGATCAAGGGCCATGCGCACGCAAAAGGAGAGATCGTTACGGTGCTTCCTGCAGATGATCTCTCATGCTCGGGAACTCTTTTTGCGGTTGGTTCGGCGTTTTTGGATCATCCCGACTGGGACGGGGTTTTTGGAGATATTGAATTTATTGATGTGGAAGGGCGACGACTTTTTCTAAGGAAAGAGTTTGGTTTCGATTATGACATTCTGCGCTTTGGAATGAATAATATCTGTTCAGCAACCCTCTTTCTTCGACGTACGGCTTATGATCGGGTGGGGGGGTATGATCTCAAACGATTTCGGGTGGCAGATTATGATCTCCTGCTTCGCTTGGGACGGGATGCTTTTCAGATCGGACAACTTCCCCAATTACTGGCACGTTACCGGATTCATGCGGGAAGTCAGTCGGTCAATCGCCGCGTGTTGGAGATGGGACGGATGGAGGAAGAGGCAATGCTCGCGGAGCATGGTCGACCGGACGGGGGTTTGCGAGTTGTCTTAAAGATTTATCATCGAATTCGTCGGCAGCTTTTAAAGCTCCTCTATCGAGGAAGTCTTGATTTGATTCCAGGAACATGGCGTATGCGAGTTTTTGAGAATGACCTCCCTTATGCCTCGAATCAAAAGGGAGTCGGTTCATGAAGGCTGCGCGCAGGGTTCTTTGGGTGGCGGATGACTTTAGTCCTTCCTGTCCGCAAACCAAAACCATGGTTGAATCGCTTCCTGCCTTGTTGAAAAAAGGTTGGGAGGTGACGGTTTGGGCATTTCGTGCGGAAGGGTTGCCTTCGGGAGTTAAAGTGGAGCTGCTTTCTCCAAGTTTATTTCCTCGATGGATCTCACACCTCTGGGATGGATGGAGATTTTTAGCACATGCTCGAAACCGCCCACCGTTTGATCTGGTGCATACGATTGGGAGTCATTATCCCGGGGCTGATGTTGTCACGATTCAATTTTTTAATCCCACTTGGTTTCAATTACAGGCGGATTCGGGGATTCGTAGCATTCGGGAATTCGTGCAGTGGATTTTGAATGGGGGTGATGCCCTTTTGGATATTCGTCAAATTCGAGATCCCCGCTCTCGTTGTTTGGTTTCAGTCTCCGAAGGGATCGCTCGAATCGTTCGTCAGTGGGATCCCGCCTGTCAACAGATCGAGGTGATTCCGAATGGATACGATCCGCAGAGATTTTCTCCTGAAATTCGCCAGGAGAAACGACTTGCTGCGCGTACTTCCCTGAAGTTTACCGACAAAGAAAGAGTCTTCGCATTTTGCTCTCAAGGACACCATGAGCGGAAAGGATTCTGGCTTGCCGCAGAGGCGCTCATAGAAGTTCAAAAAGCGAGGAAGGATTCGATCCGTTTTCTAGTGATCGGAGGAAATCCGAAGACGATTGCTCGCTTGAATCGGGAATGGCAACAACGATGGGGAGCGGTTCCAGATTGGGTGATTTGGACCGGAGATCAAAAAGATCCGATTCCGTTTCTCTCAGCGGCGGATGCTTTTCTATTCCCCTCGCAATTTGAAGCGTTTAGTCTGGCTGAAATCGAGGCGGCGGCGTTGGGGCTTCCATTGCTCATTACGAGTCATCCTGGTTCCGAAATGATTCTCAAAGAGGGAGTGAGCGGCCTGCGTTTGGATCCCAATCCGAAATCGATGAGCGCAACGCTGATTTCACTATTGGAGGGAAATTCATCGCTGGGGGCTTGGACTCCAAAAGGGTGGGAACATTTCCAAGCTGGAGTTGGTCGCGCGCTTCCGGTGGAGAAAGTGGCAGAACGATATGACGCGCTTTATTCGCGTTTGCTTGAGACCGCAATTACATCATAAGGAAGGAGTCGGCGACTCCACCGTTCTGGAATCCACGGTTCAATCCAAAGAAGTGGATTCAAGGGGAGTGGGATTCCAGCCCGAAGTACAATGGCGAGGACGATTCGGCTTAGAATTAACATACAGTGGCGAATCGAAGTAACGGACCATCCTTCATTTTCCAATAGTCGGGAGAGTGCCTCAGTCGTGTATCCCTCGATCTGATGTTCCGGATTGGGGGTCCATTCTGGGGGATGAGGGACCGAAACTGCAAGGGATGCGGTGTTTTTGGCAACCCGATGAAATTCCTGAAGTGCCTTCTTTGGATCTCGGAGATGCTCTAAAACCTCAAAAGATTGGATGTTATCAAATGCCCCTGACTTGAAAGGGAGTGCTTGGGCATCGGCCCGAACCACTAAAATTTGTTTTCCCCATCCAGATTCCCTGAGCTGTTGAAGAGCCAGTCGGGGATGCTTCTCATCGTAATCAAAGAGAATCACGTGAGCGCCTCGTTTGAGAAAAAACTCCATCGCATAGGCTCCCCCTCCGCATCCGGCATCGAGACAGAGATGGTCTTTTTGAATGAGGTGCGGCCAGATTTTGGAGATGACTCGCTCTTGGGTGACCCAGCGTAGGGTCTGAGCGTTGGTGACGATCCAGCGTAAACGACGTTTCGATCGGTAGGAGAGATTGCTGAGGAATGAGGAGCGACGCTTCAGCGCAAGAGAAAGACGTCGTTTGAGATACCAGAGACTAAAATGAATTCTTTGAAAAAGGAAGGCAGTGAGGGAAGGCTCCGTGAGGGCGATTCGCTGAAAGGATGGAAATCGTGAAAGAAAAGAATGAAAAGAGGGAGGGATCGTATCGGTTTGCATTCTCGCAGGGGCAACAAATTCCCAAAGTTTTTCGAGAGGAAGATTTCCCCGCTGAGTCGCGGCTTTCAAAACAGCGGCATCGTGAAACTTTTGTAGGATTTTATGATTTCCATTTGAATCATCTCGAATTTCTGAGATACGATCTTTCCAGAAGAGAGGGATCCGATCGAGTGTACATCGCCAATCGGCTCCTTCAGGATCAACACAGCGGTAGTGAGGACGAAGGGGGTTGATTTCGACAAAGCCTTCCAAGGCTTTTGCCCCCGCATAATGAAGTCGCATCGACCGGTCAAAAAATCCGCCAGGAATATTTAACGGCGGGGCAGCGTCAATATCGATTCCTGCGTGGCTGTAGGCATCAAAATGGCGAACGATCTCCCGACGGGGAATCAGGCAGGCAATTCGTTCGGGTGAAACGACGCTTTCCCCTCTGAGTGGATCGGTCCGTGACATCCAACGATTTCCGTAATCCGTCTCAAACCACCAGTAGCGGAGAAGTTCGGGGTTGAGGACCTGGATGCTGTCAGTGTTTCGCCAAAAATGGACAAGGCCTTCATCGGCAAATTCAAGATGCTGCCCTCCTTGGATTTGCCAGTGGTGTTGGCTTCGATAGTGAGGGTCCACATAGGCAACCGATTCCGGCCAATGGGAGTAATAGCACGAAACGTAGGGATGTTCCTTTCGGAGCTGATTGAGCTTCTCTTCGATCCGTTTGACATAGTGGATCTCATAATCCACAAAAATGTGATCATGATTACAGCAAAACCAAACAAGATCCCCTTCAGCATCCGTTCCAAGGTGATCAACCGCTTTTTTCCACTGAGGCTGGTACTGATTTCTGAAATGATGCAGTCGAGCCGTAGGGTAAAGAGAATAAACGATCTTTTCGAGTTCCTCTTTTCGATGTTGGTAAGGGGTGTCTAACTCGCAATAGAGGATGACTTTGCGCCAGGGTAAAACCGAAAGACTGGCGAGCATATAATGAAATATGGCAAGCTTGTCCTCTTCTTCTCCATATAGGCCCCGATGATAGCGAACAAACGCTTGATCACTGACAAAGACATTAAGGAAGAGAACCATATGTGGATCCTTAGAAAGAAGGAGTCAAAGGTGGTTGCGAGGATGTCGCATTTTTTCCGTGATGCCGAATGATTTGATAGGCTCTCAAACCGATTAGAATTTCAGTGGTTAAATTGATGAGGGAAGCCGCCATCATCCCCCCTCGAGGAATCAAGAAAAGATTCAATAGCACACTTGCGACGCCCGCTGGAAGGAGAATTTTTAAGACCAAATCCCGATCCCGACTTTCAGCCAAGAGTCCGCACGTGTAGAAGGACCCTGCGATTGCGATTAACTTGGCCGTGAGTAGAATGGTAAATGGAAGTGCTGCGCCTTCAAATTTTCCCCCAAAAAGCAGCGGATAGAGTGAGGGGGCAAGGAGTGCGGAGAGTCCTCCGGCAATAATGGCGACGACCAGTAGGAGAATTGCGAGTCGGTGGAGGCGGTGAAGTGCCGAGAGTCGATTTTCTTTCATCCAATCAACCATGCGCGGATAGATTAAATTGGGAATCATTCCTGCCAATTGCTGAGCGGACATCGCAATTAAAATCGCAGTTCGATAGAGCCCCGCCTCCTCCAACGAACAATAGCTTCCCACCAGAATTAAATCCAGGGAGGTGTAGGAGTGATAGAGAAGTCCTTGAAAGAAAAGCCATTTCCCATTTTTGAGATATTCCAGATAATGAGAGAGAAAACTCCAGTCCATTGAAGGGAGTGAGAGTTTTGACCAGGCGTAACAATTGGCGATCAGCGAACCACAGGTCATTGCGATCAGGTCGGATCCAGTCGCTTGCCCTGGACGAAAAAATATCAGGTAGATTAGGGTGACACTCAATGCATTGAGGGCCAGTGATCGATAGACAATTACCATGCGCTCCTGTGCAATTAAGAGCCAAGTCGGGAGGATGGTATTCAGAATCATGAGAGCCGCTGTTGCCCAAATTCCGTGACTCCACAGCGGCGAGTGAAGGTGTGTCGAGAAGAGTATGAAGGCAATGCCGACGAGGAGAAAGGAGATGCTGAGTCTCCAGAGGAAGACCACTCCGACCAGCCGCATTCGCGATGGTGAGTCTTCCAGAAGTCGGTGGGTTCGGATTAAAAGGGGATCATGGGATTGGGTGGAAAGAAGAAGGGCAGGGCTCAGGAGATTGAGGAGAATCCCTGAGACTCCGAGCGATGCGGGGCCAAGACAACGAGCCGCCCATGCCGTTCCGAGAAGATTGGCGACTTTGCTGAAAAGTTGAAGAATGACCCCCTCCGCCATTTGTTTTCCGAGTCCAGAAAACGTTTCTCGTTGAAGCTTGAGGAGCCATTGAAAGAGACTGCTCATGGATTTGAATCCGGAGGACTGGAATTCATCTTGGAAGAGTTCGGTAGTGGTAATTCCTGATTGGGGAAATAGATCAGACAGAGTAAGCAAGAAACAAAAAGCCAGAATAGGGCGTTGATCGGAAAAACATGAAAATGACTCCCGAACAGAAAACTGTTAATAATAATTCCAACAATTACTGCAAGGATTTGTACTGTTAGTCGTCGAGTCGACCCAATGGGAGTTCGAAAAACTTCACGATGAGAGATGAAAAGAAAAATGGCTAAGATGATTAGGACAATGACGAGGGAGATATATCCAAACGAGACGAGTAACCAAGTCAGTGAGTCATGGACCATTTCTTCCCGGTTTCCCACATCAAGACTTCGAAGCCCTCGACCGAAGGGAGTCCACAAATGGGGATTATGCATCACATTGATGTAGCCCTGGAGTCGATCACTGTAAGTCCCGACGCGAAATGTTTGGTCAAGGCGACCGCCTCCCAACGGTAAGAGCTTTTGAATATCGCCCAGATGGGAAAGAATCCAATTGGCGTTCACAATCAGTAGAGAAAAAAGGATGAGGAAGGAAACATAGAAACTGATGGTTCGTAGGCGAGTTTGAAAGGCCCAAGAGAGGCAAAGACTACTAATCAAAAGAAACCAGGCACTTCGGTTAAACGTGTAGACGCAGGCAACCGCATATAAGAGGGTCATCCCAAGCCAAAAGAAAGTAACCGGAATCTCTCGATGTCGGGCGCTTTCACTGAGATAGTACCCTGAGATTACACAGAGGGAGGCAGTCACGATTGATAAGGCGTGACTTGAATTCAAGGTTGAAAAAGGTCTTGGGAGAACATCGTAAAGCTCCTTGATCATGCTGGTTAGTCCCGTTCGTAAGTAATCAATCTCAAACTGGGAAAGTCCAAAGATTCCCTGGCTGATTCCGTAAAGAGCGACTGGGATAAAAAGAAGCACCAATGTTCTAAGAAGTTGTTGAACTCCCTGGAAATTTTGAAGCGTAATGGCTGCTGTCAATAGAAGGGTTAGGTAAATCCCTGAATTGGCGGAGGTAATGATCGCGATATAAATCATTTTGGTGTCACGATAGTTTTGCAGTAGTACCACTAAATTGACGATGACGATGAGAAAAAAAATTAGAAGATGATGCCATGTATAGTGTTGCCTTTTTAAAAGAAAAGAAACGCCCTCTCTAAAAAACAAGACGGCACAAGTAATGGGGGCAATTGAAAGAATGTCTTTAACGTCATAGATATTAACGCTTCCAAACATGACCATAATGCGTTTAAAGAAATCAGAATATCCGCATAAAAAAAGGAGGAGGATTAATCCCGCTCGAGGGCTTAAAAAGGCGATAAAGTAGATTCCCCAGGAAAGTGTTTGAAATGCCGTGTTGATTGGATTTGCCTCACTGGAGGAAATTTCGGTACCGATATAACAGGCTAGAATCAGTCCCAGAAGAATTAAGCCATATTCTCTTATTTTTCCTGCGTGAATCATGTTTGGAAATTAATCAAAGTTTTACTCTCAATTTTCTTGGAATGCAAAAACTCTTCAAGCTCCAAAGGGTTTATGTTTTCTCAAAGGATTTGAGTGTTTTTTGATTCAACCATTGTGCTAGACGATGCGAAGGCTTTTCAATGGCGATGTAGATTCCGAAGCAGCCCAAAAACAAGAAACACATCGTTAATATCCAATTGGACCACGAGTCTGGCTTAATTTTAAAAAATTCAAGACACGCATGGATTAAAATGAGATGAAATAGATAAAGGCTATAACTTCCTTTTCCCATGGATTGCATCCATTCTGGAAGGGGTTTTGGGTTCGAAATTTCAATTCCCAACCAAATATAGGCGATTAGGGAAAAGATAGGAAGTAGCCATGGATCTCCGACCGGAGTGTTAAATCGAATCAAGAGAAACAAAGAGGCGGATGCCCAAGTAGTAAGACGCACAGACCACAAGTATTTTTGATATTTTGAGAATTTGTTTTTAAACTCAGCAAGGCAACATCCCATCAGCCAAAATGGCAGACAGAAGAGAACGCAAACAGCTAATCCCATCTTTGGAAGAATGTAATGTTCCTCGAGAGGCTTAACTAAAAATAAGATGATGATTGATATCAGTGCAAAGAAGTAAGTGATTGATCTCCATGAAACTTTCTTAGATAAATAATAGAGCGGGGGATATAAAGTGTAATAAGTGCATTCTGCGACCAAAGACCAAACCACTCCCTCAAGCATATAGTCAGATTTTAATCCGACTAATTCCGCGATGAGGCTTGCTACTACCCATGGAATCCCAATGCGAATAATCCTTGAGAAATAGAACGGCTTCGCAATCAACTTTTTCTCCCGATAGGGATAGTGGATGCAAAAACCAGAAATAATGAAGAAACAAATTACCGCTGCCGCGCCGTTGAATATTCCACCGTACAGTCCTCCGACCCACCAGCCGAGAGTATTCGGTGTTCGATCAAGGTGATGGAAAAGTGGTGGAAAAATCCCGTGGCTAAAGACGACCCATGTCGCTAATATAAAGCGAAGTGCATCGATATTATTAATGCGTTGATCTCGAATTTTAAGCATTGTTGCTTCCATAAATTCGTTTATCCGACTGAAGACAATTCAGTTCGATTAGCCGGAAATGGATAAAATGGTCTCATCGAGGATTAAATCGGGTTGCTTGCAATCCATTCTTTAGCGGCAGATTTCATGGCACTTTCTGGTGCTGGATGCCCCGTATAGTATTCAAATTGGCGGAGTGCCTGTTCAAGGCTGAACTCCCACCCGTGGATGATCTTAAGGTTTAATTCAGTCGCTTGCAGAAGGAGCGATGTCGGTTTTTTTGAAACGACCAAATCCAGCACGGCTTTGAAATGGCTTGATGGGGAGATGCGCAGTGGAAGGGGATCCGTTTCCTTCATTCCCAAGGGGGTGGCTTGGATCAGAAGATCGGCTTGGATTTTCTCACGCTGGGACCAATCAATGGAATGGGCTTCGGTTCCTGCGATCAGCGCGTTGGATTGGACGGGGTTTCTGGTACAAACGGTGATCTGTGGCCATCCGGTTTCGATCGTCGCGACAAGCAGACTCCTGGCTACGCCGCCTGCTCCCAGAAGAAGAACGCTTTTCAATCCAGATTCACGCAACGGTTTGAGAATTTTAAAAGCGGCTTCGTAGTCGGTATTGTGGCCGATGAGCGTTCCGTTTTGATTCACAACCGTATTGACCGCGCCAATGCGTTGGGCCATCGGATCAATCGCATCCAGCAGTGGAAGGGCCTCGGTTTTGAACGGCATGGAGAGACTGCACCCCCGAATCCCCAAGGCACGAACTCCCTCGAGCGCGTTTGGAAGATCGGTGGTAGTGAGGGGAAGGTAGGTCCAGTTCAATCCTAGCGCTTCATATCCTGCCTGATGAACGCAACGGCCAAACGTACCGGGACGGGAGGCAAGGGAGATGCAAATGCCGTCCAGATTTTTCACAGGGATTTTCCGGCCAGGGCCCGATGAAGTGCCGTTTTTCCGAGAGAGAAGAGAAGGCGATCAAACGGGGCATGATGCAAGGGGGCCATGTTGAGATAGATGAGTCCGACGAGGATCCGGACTCGTTGAAGGTCGAGCCCCCGGGCGATGATGAATGATTCCAAAATCTGAAGGTATTCCGGAGCGCTGGAGCGGCGGGCGTGTTCAAAGAAGATCCCTTCCGGGGTTTCGGTGTAACTCAGGAGGTTTAATTTGACGTAGTCGTAAGGAAGTAAAATTCCGCCCATGAGTTTTCCAAAGTCGTAGTAAAGGTCGCCATATTCGATGTGACCGGAAAAATCCTGGCGCCAATCGAGCAGGAGGAAGCGATTTGTTCCCGGGCAAAAGAGGATATTATCAAATTGGAGATCCCCATGTTGGAAGGTGGGGATTCCTGTTTCAAGTTGGGACCACGGAACTTGATGAAGAAGCGATTGTACCGTTGGGAGAGGGATCTCGTTCACGGGAATGTTTTCCGGATAGGAAGAGTGTTTCTCCCAAAATCGATTGATTCGACTCAAGGTCTTTTCGCGATAGAAGGCCTGGCAGTCTTGCTGCCAGATCTCGGGGCGAACTTCGACGGGAGTCCAGACTTCTTGGTTCATCCATTCCAGAAAGTGTCGAAAGAGCGGAGGAGTGAGATGTTGATAAAGTGTTTTTCCTTCTTGAAAGGGGTAGGAGTAGCAGTGGTTTTGATGTCGATCAATGGTCGGAAAGGCGTGAGGATGGATGCGGGCTTTTTCGACGCGTCTTTGGCTGATTTTCGGATCGGCAAAGAATTTGATCACCCGATTATTTCGAAAGTAAAGAGCTTCATCCGTTTTGCTAAAATCAAAATTCTCGTGCTGAAGCACGGCGGCACGATATTTGGCTTCATCTCCGACATCCGTCCAAACAACAGAACGAGCTTCGGTCGTCCCTTTGTTGATTAAGGCGCGTAGTCCATTTGAAACTTGATGTTCTCCTTGAATGACACTCGGCTCTCTCAGTGCGGACCAAAAGGTTTTGACGTCGTGGATACCGCAGATTCCGACAAACGCCTGATAATCGGGATCCTCTACGAGTTCTTTGTCACGAAGATCAACGACTCGATGATTTTGAAGGCGTAGGTTGCAGTAAAACGGAGTTTTCTCTTTCGGAACGGGAGCAACTCCCAGCCAATCCCCGTTGACAGAAAGATCGAGCGGTGGATCCCAAAGCGTATCGCAAGTGACAAAGAGAAAGGGAGCTTGTAAGTGGGATTCACAACAGAGGAGCGAGTAACCAGGCCCACTGCCAGGGCCCTGATACGGGTCGACCGTCACAAAGGTCGCACGAAGCTCCGGATGGACCACTTGAATGTAGTCTTTGACTTGTTGTGCCTGAAAGCCGACACCGATGATCCATTCGGTTTCAGAAGGGAAGCGATCGAAGAGATGGGAAAGGATGGCTTGATTTTGTAAGGGGAGAAGCGCTTTGTTCATGCTGCGACAGGCCTCCCCCATTCGGGTGCCTAATCCGGCAGTTAAAAGACAAACGCGGGGATTCATTACGTGGAGTGCTCAAGGTTGATCCGGCCATCAGGACGTTGACTGTCATCTTGAACCCGAATGACATCATCGAGATGGGGAGTCGATGTTTCATAAAGTAAGACGTCGGTCATGGCCTCTAAGCGGTGAAGGGTTGGAGGAGTAACATCAATGGCCTGAATGGGGATGATTTCAACGGAGTCGAGAGCCGTGCGGGTGATGCTTTCGTTTTCCACTTCGGGATTCGATTTGTAATGAAGTCGGGCGGTTCCCTCAAAGAGGACGTTGGTCTCTTGCTTTTGCCGATGATATTGAAGGCTCGTTTTAGTTCCGGCGACGATCCGGATCTGTTTAAAGGCGTAATTTGGATGCTCCCCGCTGATCCAGAGCTCATGCCCCCACGGTTTTTTGACTTGGTAAATTTTCGAATGAGGAATGTGAGAGATCCCCGAGGGGAGCGTAGAGGGGGAGATCGTTCCTGCGACCAGCCATCTGACTCCTGCTCCATGGACTTGAAGCGAGATCGAAGTCTTTTCGCATTGCAGAACGTCTCCTTGCTTCAGAAGCGTGGAAGAGTTCTCCCACGTGACCTGGCTTCCTTCGGGAACTCGAAGTAAATAAAGACTGAAGCTTTCCAATGAATCAAAATTCCAAACCTCCCTAGGGTTTGCGGCATAATGAAAATAAACGTAGGGGTTTTTTGCGAAATCATATTTTCCCAAGATTTCGGGATTGAGGGTGCGGACCCGATTCCCCCCGAAGCGTTTTTCAGTTCCGATGATTTCGACGAAAGCTCGAATGGATGCGATGAGGCCTTGCTTCATCGTAAAGAGATCCACTCCTTGAAGGATGGTGATCGTTCCGGTTGGGTCGGTGATTTCCAGATGAAACTCTCCAGCCCAATGGGAGTCAGAAGCTTGATAAACCCGAAGCAGATCGAGGCGGAGGGTCACAGTCTCGAGTGTTTTTTTACAGAAATCAATCACTCGCGTTTTCCCTTGGCAAGAAGCACCTAAGGAGTCTTGCAGCGAGATCTGGTCGTGGAAACATTCCGCAACGTGATTCCACTCTTTGTTTCCAAATGCGGCGAAGTATTGGGTGATTAACGTTTGGCTCATGCGGAGTTCAGTTAAATTTTGTAGCGAAAATCTTCTGGAAAATATTCAAAGTATTTATCGTAATAATATTTTGCATACATCTGCATGTTCCAGAAGCTATGGAATCCGTATTTGCGCCGCATCCATTGTTTGCCTTCTTCCAGACATTTGACGAGGCTTTCGTGATACGGCTCAGTGCGAATCAAATCCGCTTTCGTTAAAAGGAGATCTTTATTTTCCTCAACAAAAAGTCGAGAGGTTACTCCCGCCGCCCAGTCATTGATGTAGGCTTTTGCAGCCAGTTCCACGTCGGCCCCATAGCCACGAAAGTTCGTTCCGTCATAAAAAAAATTCATGTATGAGGGGGATTCTTTCTCGCGAATGCAATCCACATAAGCGCGTCGGACGAGCCAGGCATTGGGACTGATGTACCAGAAATAGCGGGTTTCTCCAGGGGGAATGAGTCGGGATTCGCCCCAGGATGGTGAGCAGGGTGAGAGAATGCCGAGGCGAGGATGATGAGACATTTCTTCCAGAAGTGGGAGGAGAATGGGGCCTTCCGAGAAAACCGTGTCGTTGCAGAGTAAAAAGAAATATTCGTAGGAATCATAACGATTTTCTTCCAGAAGCTTGGAGAGCCCGTAATTGAATCCGCGCGGATAACGAAGTCCCTGTTCCAAGGCCTCAGGCCAGTTCGCCCACCAAGTTGAATGCTTGGAGCGTTTGGATTCTTCGGAACCACTTTCAATCACATAAAGATCACTCAGGTCGCGATTTTGACGGTCGAGTTTCTCCCAGAGCGCATCAGTGACGTCAGGAAGGTTCCGGTTGAGAATGAGGGTGGCGACTGGTTTCATGGATGTACCAAGCGGAGGAGTCGAAGATATCGAAGGATGGAAGCACAAACGGCTTTCTGGAGAATTTGATCAAGATCGAGTCCGATCGGATCGAGGGCGCGTTGAGCGCGTGTTTTGATTTCCCAAAATGCGTCAGTTGCAAAAACATAATGTCCGGCGATCAATGCTTTTTGTCGCATGTCGATCTTCGTTTCAGGGGGGACCCACTTTCCCCATTTTCCTGAACCGTGTGCGAGCTCAATAAAGGCTTCCGAAAGTTTGTGGAGATGGTTTTCCTCAAGCACTTGAAGGAGGGCTCGGGATTCAGTTACTCCAAATTCAGGAGCGACATTCATGGCATGGATTCCAAGTTTTGGATGCCACCGGAGGGCTTCATCGGAGAGATAATCGCCGTTGTGTTCCTTGAGGTAAAGCTTGGAGTCGTTGCAGATCTCGAGGATTTTGGGGACTTGGATTTCTGCAGGAAGTTCATGGGCGATCCGGAAAGGGGAATCGAAGCTGCCGACATTGCGCGTTTCGAGAACTTTAGTGCCGGTCTGGACCACTAAAAACGTTGGCTCTGGAAATCCCCCTCGATGACAAAATCGTTGAAAGGCATTAATCAAGCGACGAAGCTCTTCAAGAGATGCGGCGGGAAGACCGCTTTGCTCCTCCGTTCCAATTTCAAAAAGAATCTCGCGTTGGTGTTGGAGGCTTTCTTTCCAGCAATATTCATAAAGCTCAAAGGCCCGTTGGCAGGTTGTTTCAAAATCGGGGCTTCCGCCCGGAGAAAGGCTGGTGTCGATGTGAAGGATTTGAAATCCGGAGGTAATATCCTCCGAGAAGGAGGTTTTGGCGGACTCCATGGCTTGATTTGCTGAAAGAGCTTCCTCGCGATCTCCCTGCCACGGTCCCCCGTGATCCCGACAGAGCGAAATCCAGGATCCGCGATCTCGGGATCGGACATGGGTAGCAAAGTCGCGAGTATTCCAGCGATTGACGTAGCCGCCTCCAAGGACCGAGGCATCAATTTGGCGGCGACTGGCGATCAGAAAGATCGGAACTTGATACTCATTGGCCAAGTCGATCGTCGTATTGACACAATTAAGACTCATCGGCCCGACCCCCAGAAGGGTGCAGCGCCGTTTTTGCAAAAAAAGATCCAGGTCAGAACGGGTCATTTAAAGGGTCGATTCGAGGGGCTGCTTCGGATCATAGGGAATAAAGAATTTGGAAAGAAGATGCAAACAGGCTTCCGCAACGGCTCCTGCCCCGCCGCTTGCCTGAGTAACGTAATTCGCGACCGCTTTGCAATGGGGATGTGCATTGGCAGGGGCGAGGGCATAGCCGACTTCTCGGAGAATGTAATGATCAAAGATTCCATCCCCCATGTAGGCAACTTCCTTCAGAGGATAACGATCGGCAATCCATTGGAGACGTTCATGGTTGGGAACCAAGTCCAACGGATATTTCATGTCATCAACAATCCGGCACTTTGAAATTGGAAAACCACGATGATCCGCCGAAACAAACTGAATGGAGAGATGGTTCTGAACAAGTGCGAGCCCATCCGCATCGTCAGGACCAAAGACCTTTAACTCTTTTCCCGACTTACTGTAAAAAAACTGTCCGGTCGTCATCACCCCATCGACATCGAGAATCAGCACACGAAGAGCCATTCTTATACTCGTAGCGGGTTTTAAGGGGATTTGAAGTGAATTTTGGATATTGCTCCCCAACGAAAACATCGCAGCTCTCATTGGAGATTGCAGAAAAGATCGAGGCAGACTACCGTGCGGCGAGAGTAGGGGTGAAAAGGATTCGGGAAAAACTCGAAAATGACAAAAATCTGTTGGAGATCTACGAACGACTCAAAATGAATTGTCGGGATGCGTTCCCATGGTTGGGCCTGATGCAGGAAAAGGGAAGAATGACGATCCGAGAGCTGGAGGAACGCAGCGGTGGGGTACAAGAGTGAGCGGTATGGGCAGGAAAGTGGAGTCTCCTATCCAGCGGTAGCAATGGGACTGGGAAGGTTAGAGGAGCAAATGAGAAGGGAAGAAGCGATGAAAATGAGATACGAAATGCTGATGAAGAGTCTAGATGTTAAATGTTAAGACACGTCCCTATGGCGTGTCTTATATTGCAGTGAATGGTATAAATTTTTTAATCCGGCGAACGACAAAAGATCTCAATTAACATGGAGAGGACGCTTTGCGGCAGTCTTGAATACAAAGACATACAATTTCTATTCGAATGGTGAAGAGGTATTGGATAATCCTCATTCATTTTGGGACCCGGCAACATGGTCTCTCATTTCACCAGTTGGTGAAAATGCATGGACATTGCAAGAGCTAACCAAAGGGCGTGGACTGAGTGATATGGTTCTTGGGAGTACATATGGAGGATGGGGATTTAATGATTATTGGAGCGGAAAACCGTTGCCAAAAATTTGGGACAATGGTGTTTTCATTGGATACGATGGTGCGGCCTTGACGCAGGAACCATATTTTATAAAGACGAATTCAGCACCCATTCCAGCACCAGCACTTACACTTTACGGTTCAACGTCGTCAGCTAATGCTTATCTCGGGGATCCAGAAACTCGTAGTGCATTGCTGGCCAATATGTTTCCTGCGCGGACATTAGCTGTTGGGAGAAACCCGTTGAATCCAACCCGTGTCGGAATAAATCAAGAAATGATGAGCATGCAAAATGGGTGGCCATCTGAGCGAGGGGATCAAGACTGGCGGCATAGCGACTTATATAACGTGTCGTACCCCTACGTTCACACTGTTTTTGATGGTTTTGTCTTTTTAGGTGACCTTAATAATAACTAATCTATGAAAAAACTGATCTACTTCCTCTGTCTTATAAATAGAGACCTCTGCAAAAAGGGTACTTTTAAGTGAAGGTGATGGGATTTAAAA